>JAKSKZ010000021.1 GCA_024401475.1 Paludibacteraceae bacterium
TACATTCGATAATCAACTGACTATCTTTTAATTACAATTCGTCGAATTCACGTTACTTTAAGATAATCAATCAAGCAAATATAGGAATTTTCCAATAAATATTGCTCATAACACAATAGTACATTTAGAAACAAATCGTTCCACGCTATTTGTATTCTTACAATATCCCTCCTATGCGCCACCTAAAAGTAAATTTATAGAAACCTTGCTAAATAAAATGTAAATTTTTAAATGACTATAGTACAAGATTATTAAATTTGTAGAACGATAAAAGGCTTCATCGCACAAAAAGTGCCCACCGTAGAAAAAAGCGGCCAATGTCGCCCTATGTTTAATATTTAATACAACATCTATGATAAAAAAATATGATTTCTTGGTGATAGGATCAGGAATAGCAGGTATGAGCTTTGCATTGAAAGTGGCAGATAAGGGAAAGGTTGCTATTCTTTGCAAGACAAATTTGGAAGAAGCAAATACTTATTTTGCACAAGGAGGTATCGCCGCTGTTACAAAACCTACAGACCAATTTGAACACCACATCCAAGATACACTCATCGCCGGCGACGGAATCTGCGACAAGGAAGTGGTGAAAATGGTAATCGAGAATGCTCCTGCCCAAATTAAGGAATTGGTCAATTGGGGCGTTGATTTTGACCGTAACGAAAATGGCGACTACGACCTCCACAAAGAGGGTGGACACTCCGACTTCCGTATCCTCCACCACAAGGATAACACAGGTGCTGAAGTACAAGTGAGCCTCATCGAGAAAATCAAAAATCACCCAAATATTGATATTTACGATCAGCATTTCGCTATCGAAATTATCACCCAACACCATTTGGGACAACTAATCAAGCATACCACACCTAATATCGAATGTTACGGAGCCTACGTGTTGGATATCCGTACTCACCACGTTCATACATTCTTGGCAAAGGTCACTATGGTGGCAACAGGAGGAATCGGCAACATCTATCAAACCACCTCCAACCCTATCGTAGCAACAGGCGACGGTATCTCTATGGTTTATCGTGCCAAAGGTTTGGTGGAAGATATGGAGTTCGTTCAATTCCACCCTACAACCCTTTACAATCCTGGCGAACGTCCTTCATTCCTCATCACAGAGGCTATGCGCGGCTACGGAGCTGTATTGCGCAACAAGAAAGGCGAAGAGTTTATGGCTAAATACGACCAACGCGGCTCTTTGGCCCCTCGCGACATCGTTGCCCGTGCCATCGATAATGAAATGAAAATCTCGGGTGACGAACACGTTTACTTGGATGTAACTCATAAAGATCCTGAACAAACCAAAGAACACTTCCCTAACATTTACAAAAAATGCTTGGAGGTGGGTATCGATATCACAAAAGAGTATATCCCGGTAGTACCAGCTGCCCACTATCTATGTGGTGGCATCAAAGTAGATACTAACGCTCGCACAACGATTAAATATCTATACGCCGCTGGCGAGTGCTCACGTACAGGATTGCACGGAGGCAACCGTTTGGCATCTAACTCTTTGTTGGAGGCTATCGTCTATGCTGATGCTGCAGCAAAAGACTCCTTGAAATTGATTAGCAAGATTGATTGGAACGATAATATTCCAGAATGGAACGACGAGGGCACTTCTCTTAACGAAGAAATGGTCCTTATCACTCAAAGCGTGAAAGAGGTAAACCAAATCATGAATGCATATGTAGGTATCGTTCGTTCTAATCTACGCTTGAAGAGAGCTTACGACCGTTTGGAACTCCTCTACAAGGAGACCGAAAACCTCTTCCAACATTCAGTGGTTTCAAAAGAACTTTGCGAATTGAGAAACATTATCAACACTGCTTATTTGGTCATCAAGGCTGCTTCTCAACGTAAAGAGAGCCGTGGATTGCACTACACGATAGACTACCCTAAAAAGAACGATCACATCAGCTTGTATTGATCAATATAGCCCACTAACGGCTAAATCATAAAAAACAGAGGAGAGCAATCGTAACATTGCCCTCCTCTTCTTATACTTAAGGTGACAAAAAGGTCGCCCTACGAACAAACTATTTACAGCGCTTATGAAAAAAACATTCGTTTTGCCCATAGTCTTTTTATTAGCCACCCTATCATCGGCTTGTAAAAGTTCACAAGTGGAATCAATTACACAATCGGCTCCGTTCGACGAATCATTGATGGAACTTCCTAAACTTTCTGTTGGAACAAAAGGAGAATACATCTCCTATTGTGGTTTTAATGTCTCCTACAACAATGATTGGCTCATTCCCAATTGGGTAGCTTATGAATTGACAAAAGAAGAAACTCAAGGCACATTAAGCCGAAAAAAACGTCGCTTCCAACCAGACCCCAACATAAGTCGCTCAGCAATAAATGCAGACTACTCCAACTCAGGTTATAGCCGTGGGCATTTAGCACCTGCTGGTGACATGAAGTGGGCCAACTGTGCTATGAACAGTTGCTTCTATTTGACTAACATCTGTCCACAAGACAGAGAGATGAATGCTGGATGCTGGCAAATATTAGAAGATAAATGTAGGGAATGGGCAAAAAGGTCAGAAGGTAGCATCTTCATCGTATGCGGACCTATCGTCAAAGATACGACTAAAAGAATCGGAAAAAACAAAGTAGTAGTCCCTAATGGATTTTTCAAAGCCGTTCTTCAAAAAAGAGAAAAAGGATATGTGGGTGCAGGTTTCATATTCCCCAACAAAGAGCCTCATCTTCCATTAGCTTACTATGCTGTTAGCATTGACGATGTAGAGCAAATAACTGGATTCGACCTATTCCATAATCTTCCTGATGATATCGAAGATGTTATCGAGGCAAAATTCAAATATGAAGATTGGGGATTGAAAGAGCCAGAAACAAACATATTGAAAGATCCTAACTTCTTGAAATAAAGGATTTCATTCCCCATAAATTGGAAAATCTTCTGCTGCGATAGAAAGAGAATCATCCTCTTCCTGATATGTGGTAGTTTTTTTCCGATATTTGTCTAAAAAGGCGCTGTTGAGCAGATAAACTATCTCCTCCAGCGTCTTTTCTCGTCTTTTAGGCGTCAACTGACATTCCCAAACAACCATCGTACGCCAACCCAACTGACGCAATTTGATACGCACCTCTTCGTCGCGCGTTTGGTTTCGAAGAATCTTCTGAATCCAAAATTCGCTGTTTGTCTTAGGCCTCTTCCCTTTCAAACATGAATGGCCATGCCAAAAGCAACCATTTATAAATATAACCGTATGATATTTACGCAAAGCAATGTCTGGAGTACCAGGAAGTGTCTTCACATTTACCCTATAACGAAAACCATGCTCGTAGAGATAACGCCTCACTAAAAGCTCTGGCTTAGTGTTGCGACTACGGATCCGACTCATCGTCTTGCTACGTTGTTCAGGGGTTAATATGTCCATGCCAATTCGTTGTTTTCAACACAAAAATAGGTAATTATGATAGGTTTTAACAAGTTTTTCTAAAAAGAGTAATTAATAGCGTGATGAAATGGGTTATTCACTAATATTGGGGATGTTTTCAACAAAAAATAGCTAAAAAAGGGAATCACTGGGTTGATAGACTACTTTTAAATTTGTAGCCATAAAACTGGGTATTTCTTACAGCATTTGTCTTTTATACGACAAGGCATTAATTTTGTATCAAATATCCAATGAATAGGGTTTTCAGTCGTCAAAATGGAAGAAGGTAAGAAGATATCGTTAGCAGACATCCCTGAAAAAGAGGAATGTATCATCGTTAAAGTAAACGGTCATGGAGGATTTCGCCATCGTGTGATGGAAATGGGATTCTTAAAAGGAACTAAGGTTACCGTCCTAAAAAACGCTCCGCTTCAAGATCCAATCGAATATAAAGTGATGCAAAGCCATGTTTCACTAAGAAGAAGCGAAGCACAACATATTGAAGTGGTAAAAGTTGACGAAAAAATAGAAGGCCTCTATGAATTCAACGGAACTTTTTCTGAAGAAGTTCAACGAATTATCCACGAAAAAACCAAAACAATTACCGTTGCCTTGGTAGGTAATCCCAATTGTGGAAAGACCTCCTTCTTCAACCACGCAACTGGCTTGCACGAACATGTGGGAAACTATAGCGGCGTGACAGTATCTTCCAAAATTGGAACTTTTCATCGTAATGGCTACACCATCAACTTGGTGGATCTGCCAGGCACTTATTCCATTACTGAATATACGCCTGAAGAACTCTACGTCCGTGAATATATCACCGAACAACATCCCGACGTAGTGCTTAACATCGTCGATGCCTCCAATTTGGAGAGAAACCTATTCCTTACCACCCAACTGATTGACATGAACGTGCGTATGGTAATGGCACTCAATATGTATGATGAGTTGGAAAAAAAAGGTCACCATTTGGATGAATCTCAGTTGGAGAAAATGCTCGGATTCCCTTGTGCTCCCACCAATTCTAAGTCAGGAAAGGGAATAGATCATGTACTTGATCATATCATCACTGTTTATGAAGAGACTGACGAAATTTCAAAACACATACACATCAATTACGGAAATGAAATAGAGAATGCGATAAAAAAAATAAAGCCGCTTATTTCCGAACACTCCGAATTGGTGGTCGATTTTCCTTTTAGGTATGTAATTATCAAATTGTTGGAAAACGATTTGACTACTTACAAACATTTAGAAAAACATTTGGGCAATGTTGATAAAATCCGTGAAACCGTAAAAAAATGCCAACAAGAAATAGAGAAAGAGTATGCGGAAGATACTGTAAGCGTCATCACTAATGCTAAATATGGTTTCATACGTGGTGCCTTGAAGGAAACTTTAACAAGGACCAAAGAGGAAAAAGAAGAACTCTCCTACGCTATTGATGTCGTATTGACCAACAAATGGTTAGGTTTCCCTATTCTCGGACTATTCCTTTGGTTGATGTTTGAATGTACGTTTACTATCGGACAATACCCTCAAGGCTGGATTGAAGAGGGGGTGAAATGGCTCAGCGAAATGGCTCAAAGTCTATTGGGCGAAGGAATTCTTTCCGACTTGATTGTTGATGGAATCATAGCAGGCGTGGGAGGCGTGATAGTCTTCCTTCCAAACATATTGATTCTCTTCTTCTTCATCTCACTATTGGAAGATACAGGCTACATGGCCCGTGCCGCTTTCATTATGGACAAGGTGATGCATAAAATAGGGTTGCATGGAAAGTCGTTCATTCCCTTGCTAACAGGATTTGGCTGTAGCGTTCCTGCTATTATGGCCACTCGTACACTCGAAAATCCGAAAGACAGACTCATCACGATGATGTCCATCCCTTTCATGTCGTGTTCAGCCCGCCTACCCGTCTATTTGCTTTTCGTGTCGGCATTCTTTGAATCCAACCAAGCTTTAGTTTTGCTAAGCATCTATTTGATAGGAATCATCATGGCTATCGTTACAGCCCTTCTTTTAAAGAAGACAAAATTCAAGGATAATTCCGACCAATTTGTAATGGAACTCCCGCCTTACCGTATTCCGTCAGCTCGCAATACAATTATCCACATGTGGGAAAAGGCAGTGCAATACCTCAAGAAAATGGGTTCGGTCATCTTAGTTGCTTCTATTATCATCTGGGTGCTCTGCTACTTTCCAACTTCCAACCCAGAAATGGAACAAATAGACACTACAATAGCACAAATAGAAGAGGATTCTTCTATCAATCAATCTGATAAGGATGAAAAATTAGCACAATTGGAAATAGATAAAGCAGCAGCACAAAATAAAAATTCATACATTGGACAAATAGGAAAGATTATCGAGCCTGTTGTACGTCCATTGGGATTTGATTGGGAAATGGGTGTCAGCATCCTGACAGGCGCCGCTGCCAAAGAGATTGTCGTCTCATCCATGGGTATCCTTTATCATGCCGACAAAGAGGCTGATAACACATCGTCGAAATTGGTCAGTGCCATTCGTGAGCGAAGCAACAATCCTATTGCTCCAATCACGCCTTTGGTAGGATTCGGATTCATGGTGTTCGTGCTTCTCTACTATCCTTGCATAGCCAGCATTACAGCCATTGCTAAGGAATCAAATTGGAAATGGGCAGGATTCTCCATCATATATACCACAACAGTGGCCTGGATTTTTGCTTTCCTAATCCACCAAATTGGCTCTTTATTATGAGCGAAATGGCTCAAAATATTGTTGTTGGCATCATTGTTGCAGCTTCCGTTGCTTGGTGCATTTGGCGATTATTCTTCGCTAAAAAAAAGGGCTGTGGATGTGGTTCTACTGACAACTGCCAATCTTGCTCCAACTGTCAATTATTAAACTCATGCAAAAAACAAGATAAACAATGCATACAAGATTCACAGAAAAACAAAAAATGACCGAACTGCTTGAGGCCAACCCTCAACTGATTCTGATGTTACCCCGTTTCGATATGAAATTGGGATTTGGTGAGAAACGTGTAGGCGAAATATGCCAAACAAGCGGCATACCAACTCAACTTTTCTTGTTGCTTTGCAATGTTTATACTTTCGACACTTATGTGCCCACAGATGAGGAAATAGCCGCTATAGACGGCAAAATACTTATCAAATACCTCATAGCCTCTCACGACTACTATCTCAATCACCGATTGAAACATATCGGAAAACACATAGAAAAAATAGCTACCGAATCAGGCAATATAGGCGAGGTTTTGATCAACTTCTTCAAAGAATATAGCAACGAGGTGGAAAACCATTTCAAGCAAGAAGAGAGTTCGCTCTTCCCTATCCTTTCTGAAGAGTTGTCAGGCGATTATAAGTTCAATCTTAAAGAGATTGAAGGCAGCCACGACTCAATAGGCGACAAGCTCAGCGACCTCACCAACATCATCATAAAATATCTTCCCGCCGAAATCATGCCCAACGAACGAATAGGCGTCTGGTTCGACATTTGTCAACTATCTAAAGACTTAGGGAAGCATGCCATAATCGAAGAGAAAATCCTTGTGCCTTACACTGAACAAAAGAGAGGAGGTAAATGATGAATAAATATAATGTAGCTATTTTAGAAAGTTCCAATATTTTGACCGAGGGAATGGAGAAAGTCATCGAAAATGGTTTGGAATTTAAACTGACTAAAATATTCCGATCACTCACCAACCCTCAAAACTTAGTTCTCTCCTCTATTGACATCCTAATCGTCAATCCACGTCTCTTTGGCGAAAGCCAACTCACTAAACTCATGCACGATTGGAAAGAGGAAAACGAATCGTTGAACATCGTAGCTTTGCAAACCTCCTACATTTCCACACAAGTCAGTTCACTATTCGACGAAATTATTGAATTGGATGATGACGTACAAGTCATTTTAAGCAAGCTAAAAAATGTAGTATGTAAAGAAAATTCAAACGAAAGCAACGAAAATTTTGAACTCTCTGTTAGAGAAAAAGATGTCTTAGTGGCTGTAGCCAAAGGATTGCAAAACAAAGAGATAGCAGATCAACTCAATATTTCTGTTTACACGGTTATGGCTCACCGCAAAAATATTACTAAAAAAACTGGTATCAAATCCATCGCCGGCTTGACTGTCTATGCCCTACTCAATAATTTGATAAGCCAAAACGATATCAAATAAACAGAACCTGTCCTTCAAAAATCACCAAGAAATTCCACCATTATTGCCCACCGAATCTGCCGTTATTGTGCTTCCTGAACCTTTTGAAAAGGTAAGGCTATCGACATCTTCTATTTTAAAGGCATTATAAGACGATCCTAAGAAATAAATGCTATCGTTGATAAACTTTATCGAGTCGTTGTCAAAAACGTCCACAGAGAGGCTGTTTTCGCCTTCTTGATGAGAATGAATCTGCATATTGTATCCAAAGGATAGCATTGCAGAGAAAAGAATAACTAAAAATGTCGAATACCTTTTCATAAGCCTACTCTTTCCATTCGTTCATTGGGTTCTTCCTCTTCATTTCGTTTTCGTATATTTTAGCCATCACCATAAACTTGTAGAAAGCAACGCGCTGCGCTTGAATTACGCCCAATTTTCCCTGAAAGATGCCTCCTTTCAGAATATAAAACTTGAAAAATTGGAAAGCAGGATGTAATAACAGTTGTACATAACCTACATGAGTGCCTTTGCGCTTATCGACTTCATTGTCCGAATAGGAATTCAACCTTCTGAATACGCCTGACAAGTCATGCGGAAGATGAATAAAAGCCAAATCATACCTTTCCTTCGAGATTTTAGCCACTTTCCCCTCTACTTTAGGGAAAGTATGCACATAAGGTGGCCAAACGGTTCCAGCGCGCTTAAAAAAGCGTAATTGTTGATCAGGATAAAGACACTTCATCCATTGGCCTAACATATAGTTTTTTCGAGGAATATATAATCCCGACGGACAATCAGGCTTCTTGATTTGCTCGTAAAGATAGTCGCGCAAGGCAGGAGTCACCAATTCGTCGGCATCCACCACCAACACCCAATCGTTCGTAGCCGATTGAATAGCATAGGTACGGGCAGGTTCAGCACTCTTGTGGTTCCCCTTCTCAAAAGTGATGATTTTGCAATCATATCTCTTTGCTATCTCCACAGTTCCATCTGTACTCTCCATGTCGCAAACCACGATTTCATCGAAACCGCTCACCGACTGCAACACTTTTTCCAGATATCTTTCTGCGTTGTAGGTATTTATGACTACAGATATGCCCATACAATAAAATATTACTAAACCCTTATTTATGCGGTGGCATAAATTTCCACAAAGGGCCAAAACTCTTTGTTAATAAATAATATATAGCTTTCAGACGACTATAAAAGGCACTCTTTTTTATCTCAGACTCGGGATGAGTAGTTCCTACTAACTCAGGAACGAAAGACTCGTCACGACGAGTTACCAGACGTCTAAACTTTGAATTAGTGATTCCCCATTTCATCAAAAACTGCATTTGACCAAAGTTTTTCTTGATGCGTGTTGTTGATTTTGTCTCAAAGTGATATACCCTACTTGCTGATAAACCTTTAAAATACCTCACGCCATAAAACCAAAGTTTTGCGGTGAAATCGGGATCACTGTACATTCCAGGAGAGTATTCAACACTATATCCACCGATGATGTCCCATACATCACGATGCACCACATTCGGTGGAAGCGTAGCACCAAACCAGTCGGCCAACGGATAGTCCTTATACTCCTTCAATAATTTCTCCTCTTGGAAAGACTCTATTGTATCACCATAATCGGCTACAATGATTGAACTGCCTTGCGTATGTGGCTGAATAGTCGTTGCAGAAAGGAAGAACATATTGTCTTTCTGCGCCTTAATTTCATCATAAAGCACTTTATCCCACTCTGGCAAAACATACATATCATCGTTGAGAAAAAGAATGTAATCGGTCTTGACTTTCGTACGCATCATGTTCATGGAAAAACAGACACCTATATTTTGCGGACTATACGTATAGTCAAATCCTTGTTCCTTCACCCACTCCAAAGTTCCATCTTTTCCTTCATTCACATGAATGATGATTTGATGTTGATAAGTGGAATTTTTCTTTATGCTCTCAACACATAATTTTAAGAAAGGAAGGTTATTCCATGAAGGAATAAATATTGAAAATACATTCTGCTCCATTACTTATATTTTTATCCTTGTGACGGAATCATTTTTGAATCATCTTCTCCATACGTTCGCGCTCTAAAGCCTTATAGAGCACCACATACTTATAGTAAGCGTTATTACAAGCCTGAATAAAACCTACTTTTCCATATCGAATGGACCCTTTCAAAATGTAGGTCTTGAAAAAACGGAAGAATGGCGAGAATATCATCTTTGCCATCGTTACATGCATACCTTTGCGCTTTACTATCTCATTTTCAGAATACTGATTCATCTTGTTAATCGTATTGTAAGCTGTGTCGGCCAAGTGTATGAATGCTAAATCTTCCCTGTTCATCGGAATTTTATCAACTCTTCCTTGCACTTGCGGAAAAGTATGGACATGTGGCGGCCAAACAGTACCTTCCCTACGGAAAAAACGCAACTGATAATCAGGATATGACGACTTCATAAAATAGTCCATCATATAATTCTTACGGGGTATGTAAAGCCCAGCTGCACAATTGGGATCCTCGATGTGTTTATATAGATAATCACGCAACTCTTTTGTCACCAATTCATCGGCATCTACCACCAAAACCCAATCGCTCGAAGCACTCTGTATGGCAAAAGTTCGAGCTGGCTCGGCACTGACATAGTTCTTTTTTTCAAATGTCACGATCTTGCACCCATACTCTTGAGCTATCTCCAAAGTATGATCTTTGCTCTCCATATCACAAATGACGATTTCATCGAAACTTTTCACAGTTTCAAGAACCTCGCGTAAGAACTTTTCAGCATTATATGTGTTAATAACTACTGATATTGCCATTTTTTACCCTTTTTATCGACTTTGATTGTTACCAAAATCTATTTAGTTTTCTCCGTTAGTGATAGTCAACTCGTAATCGTTGCAGAATTTTTTAATAGATTTCATCAAATCTGCCTTAACAAAATTATTTTCGGTTGTGACACTCAACAAAATCTCTGACAACTTCTGAACATCTTCTGTCGTACGTTTGTCTGTCTTGCGTAAAACATCGAATGCCTGCTCGTACTCATTATTGAAAATAGTCTTATAAAAATCTACAAACTCTATGCAGCTTTGACGAACAGCATCATTACCTTCAAAATCTTTCATACTTTGAAGTTTTTCTAATGACTTGTCAGCTTGTATTTTAGCTGTTTGAAGAGCAGATTCAGCACCTGCAATGTCACGCTTGGATAAGCACTCTACTATAAGTTTGTTCTGAGCCTCCATTTTTGCAGCCTCGTCTGACAACTGCTCAACATACTCACCTGGCGTTGTTGCACACGAACTCATCAACATTGCGATGAAAATTCCAACTGTATAAATAAAATGCTTCATATTAGTGTCTATTTTATTATCCAACTTCTTTATAGTCGTAAATTCAAAGTTTATCAACAAAATTGTCACAGACTGCTTTGTTACCTGAATATACCAAAGATAAAATCCTTTCAATTTGTAAAGATAGGCTTATATCTTCTTTTTTCCCCATTTTTCATAGAAAAATGAGGTATTTGAAGCCAAAAAAGAATCTGAAAGCCCTATATATGAACAATATCTGTTTTAAAAACCATTATCTACGAATTATATGAGATTTTTTTCCTATATTTATTAAGTGCAAGGAAGGAGTACTTGCTTCATAGAGTAATGTACTCCAAAAGAAGCAAATTTTCAACAAAGAAGATTATCATTGAGTTCTTTCTCATTATTATCGATGAAAACGGGTATTTGGCGTTAAATATCACATTAAACGCAATTCTTACTGATTAGTTTCATAAAAGAGACAAAAATTGTGGAAAAACTCGATGAAAAGGGTGTTAATAACTTGTGATAACTCGATTAAAAAAACTGAAAACTATATTTTCATAATTGAAAAACTTGGATATAGCATCGTCGGGGTCAAATTTCCAAATTATTTACTTCTTTTTTTAGAAAAGTAATCAACCGATTTTATACACAGTTGAGGTCAAAGAAAAAGGAATTATTGATTATCTTTGTTCTGTTGTTAATATTGTTGATAACTATCAATTGAACCTAATATTTAAATACTTAGATGAAAAGGGGCTTTTGATAACTTCGATTAGATTTTTAATAACGAATTATACAAGAGAAATCTGAAAAAAATATCAACCTTATTAACAGCTTATTATTATCATCATATTTTATTTTTAAAAAAAGAAAGAATATAAATATGATTAGGGAAAAGGAGAATGTTCAAAAACATAAATAGATAGGTTTATGGTGGATTATATTAAAGAAATCGAGAGATTAAAAAAAGAGAAGAATGCCGTCATAATGGGGCATTACTATCAGAAAGGTGAAATTCAAGATATTTCAGATTATATAGGCGATAGTCTTGCACTTGCTCAATATGCGGCTAAAACGGATGCTGACATCATCGTACTTTGTGGCGTTCATTTTATGGGAGAAACAGCCAAGGTGCTTTGTCCTGATAAGAAGGTATTGGTGCCTGACATGAATGCTGGTTGTTCTCTTGCTGACAGTTGCAATGCAGATGACTTTAAAAAATTTATTGATGAACATCCTGGTTACAAGGTTATATCTTATGTAAATACTACAGCTGCCGTAAAGGCTTTGACGGATGTAGTCGTAACATCTTCAAATGCAAAGCAGATTGTCGAGAGTTTTCCAAAAGATGAGAAGATCATCTTTGGTCCAGATCGTAACTTGGGAAATTATATCAACAGCATTACTGGTCGTAATATGCTTCTTTGGGATGGTGCTTGTCATGTCCATGAGCAGTTCTCAGTGGAGAAAATCGCTCAATTAAAGCAAGTCTATCCAGAGGCTTTGGTTTTGGCGCATCCTGAGTGTAAGAAGACAGTTCTTACGTTGGCAGATCATGTTGGTTCTACGGCCGCATTATTGAAGTTCGCTGTCAACTCTGGCAAGAAAGAGTTTATCGTGGCTACCGAGAGCGGTATTTTGCATGAAATGCAGAAGCAGGCTCCAGATAAAATCTTCATTCCAGCACCTGCCAACGATAGCACTTGTGCTTGCAACGACTGTAATTATATGAAGTTGAATACAGTGGAGAAGGTTTACAACGCATTGCTTAATGAACAGCCTGAAATATTGGTGGATAGGGCTTTGGCAGAAAAGGCTGTTAAGTCAATTCGTCGTATGCTCGAGATTAGTGCTCAATTAGGACTTTAATTAACAACATAGTTAATTCTGCAGTCGGACTTTCTATGTTCGGTTGCAGAATTTTTTTTCTAAAAGAAGATGACATTAGAAGAAGTTCAACAATCTGTTGATAAGTGGATCAAGGAGTACGGAGTTCGTTATTTCAGCGAATTGACTAATACAGCCGTGCTTATGGAAGAGGTAGGAGAGTTGGCTCGTGTAATGGCTAGAAAGTATGGCGACCAGTCATCCAAAGAGAGTGATCTTAAATATCATTTGGAAGATGAAATGGCCGATGTACTCTGGGTTTTGGTTTGTTTAGCCAATCAAACGGGCGTGAACTTAACTGAAGCTTTTAAGAAGAATTTGGAGAAGAAAACGAAAAGAGACGCAACTCGCCATTTGGAGAACGAGAAATTGAAAACTCCTGCTAAGAATTAGTTCTCTTTTTTCATATATATCATTATTGGATAATAAATTAGAATTAATATTTACATACAGTGGAAAGATTTGAAGCAGTTTTAAAAGAATACGACTTTTCAATGACAGATAGAGCTGTTGCTGAGAGCGTTGAAAAAATTTTAGGTGAACATTGCTCCCAAAATATGGAGAAGGCTGTTTATAGTCAATTACTTAGTTTTGTTGATCTAACTTCTCTTAATACAGAGGACACGGTTGATAAAATCACGGAGATGGTTGAAAAGGTAAATCAATTTGATGAGCAGTTTGATATTTTACCACATCCAGCAGGAATTTGCGTATATCCAGCTTTGGTTCCTATTGTCAAAGATAACTTGCAAGAAGATGTTGATATAGTGGCAGTTGCCGCAGGTTTCCCTCATTCACAAACATTTGTAGAGGTGAAGATTGCAGAGGTGGCTATGGCAGTTATGGAGGGTGCGACTGAAATTGACGTTGTTATTCCTGTTGGAAAGTTGCTTTCGGGCAGTTATGACGAGGTTTATAGTGAACTTTCTGAAATCAAACAATCGTGCAGAGATGCCAAGTTAAAGGTCATTCTTGAGACAGGCCTTTTAAAGAACGCTGAGACGATTAAAAAGGCTGCACTGGTGTCAATGGTCGCTGGAGCGGATTTCATTAAAACATCGACCGGAAAAGGGCCTCAGGGAGCCACTCCAGAGGCTTTTTATGTAATGTGCCAAGCTGTAAAGGAATTTAATGCTAAAAATGGCTCCAAAGTGGGTGTGAAAGTGGCAGGTGGTGTTTCTCAAACCGAGGATGCTGTTAAGTATTATACGATTGTTAAGAATGTCTTGGGAGATTCTTGGTTAACTCCGGAGCTTTTCCGTATTGGAGCAAGTCGTCTTGTTAATAACTTGCTTACATCTATCATTGGTAAAGAGGTTAAGTATTTCTAATTTAGTTAGATATAGATACGAAAAAAGGTTGTTGAATCGATGTCAGCAACCTTTTTCGTTTATTTGTAAGTATTCGTTATTTATTTCTTTCTATAGTGTGTTGAAGCAATAGCAACAATGATTGTTTCAATGGGCCATCTGCAAAAATGTCCAATGTTTTGACAGCCTCTTGTTGAAAATCGTTCATTCTTTTCTTAGCATATTCAATGCCGCCTTTTTCAATTGCAAATCGAATCAACTTATCAACATTTTCTTTACTAAAATCCTTTTCTTTCAGGATTTTTATATGCTCTTCTTTTTCAGTGCCTTGTGCTATATTTAGTGCATAAAGTAGGGGAAGAGTGATTTTTCCTTCTCGTATGTCGTTGCCTACAGGTTTGCCTATCTCTTTTTCTGTTGAAACATAGTCGAAAATGTCATCTTTGATTTGAAAACAAATTCCATAAATGTTTCCAAATTCGTTCAATTTTTCAACTTGATCTTTATTTGCATTCACGGAAATAGCGCCGCAACTTGTGCAGACTGAGAAGAGAGCAGCCGTTTTCTTTCTAATAACTTCTAAATACTTAACCTCATCTGTTTCAATATTTTTAGCATTAGTTATTTGAAGAAGCTCACCATCAGAGAGTTCTTTTCCTAAATTCGTAATTCGGTCAAGAATATCTATGCTCCTTGTTTTTCCTGCAATATATAGAGATTGAGAAAGCAGATAGTCGCCAACTAGAACTGCTATTTTGTTTTTCCACAATGCATTAACTGATTCCTTTCCTCTGCGTTCGAAAGTATCGTCTACAATGTCGTCGTGAATCAAACTTGCAGTGTGCAAAAGTTCCAAAGAGATAGCTGTATTGATTGTTGAATCTGTTGTTTGGTTGCAAATCTTAGCACTCAAAAAAGTAAGTAACGGTCTGATTTGCTTGCCTTTATTTCCGTAAATATAGTTGTTCACTACAGACAGAATTTCATTCTTTGATTCAAAAGCTTTTTTGAAACTTTCATCAAATTTTATGAATTCCTCTTTTACGGGATCTTTTATCTGTTCTATTGAAATCATCAGCCTATCTCTTCTTTTTTGCAAAATTAAGAATAATCTCTTAAAAACTTGTCAACTCCGCCATTATTACGTTTTATTTATGCCATATTTCATTTTAATTATCAAATTTTCGTCGGAAGGATAAGTTCATTTTTTCCTATCTTTGTCTTAAATAAAGTTCTTTTTATGGAGAAAAAACTCTTTCTTATTGACGCTTATGCGTTGATATATCGTTCATATTATGCATTTATTAAAAATCCAAGAATAAATTCCAAAGGTATGAATACCTCTGCCATCTTGGGTTTTGTTAATACCTTGGAGGATGTGTTGAAAACTCAGTCTCCAACTCATATTGCTGTATGTTTTGATCCTGCAGGACCTACTTTTCGTCATGAAGCCTTTGAAGCTTATAAAGCACAGCGTGAGGCTACTCCAGAAGATATAAAGGCCTCTGTTCCAATCATTAAGGATGTTGTTAGAGCATATAATATTCCAATATTGGAGGCTGCTGGTTTCGAGGCAGACGATGTAGTTGGTACAGTTGCAAAAATGGCTGAAAAACAAGGTTTTAAAGTCTTTATGTTAACTCCAGATAAGGATTATGCTCAACTTGTTACTGACAATATTTTAATTTATCGTCCAAAACATGGTGGTGGTTACGAAACTTTAGGTATTGAGGGTGTCAAGGAAAAGTGGGGACTTACTTCACCAGAACAGGTTATCGATCTTTTAGGTTTGATGGGTGACTCTTCTGATAATATTCCTGGTTGTCCTGGGGTGGGAGAGAAGACGGCTGCAAAATTGTTGACTGAGTTTGGCTCAATTGATAATTTGCTAAAATCGACCGACCAGTTAAAAGGGGCGCTTAAAAAGAAAGTTGAAGAAAATGTTGAGCAAATCAACTTTTCTAAATTTTTAGCAACCATTCGTCAGGATGTCCCAATTGAATTTGATGAAGAACTGTTGCAACTAAAACCTTCTAACAAGGAAGAGTTGAAAAAGTTGTATTCTGAATTAGAGTTTAAAAATTTATTGACAAAACTTGAACCTTCTGCAAAAGTTGTCAAAAAAGAGTCTCTTCAACCTTCTCTATTTGAAGAATTCGTGGACAATGAGTCAGGCGAAATTAAATATTCAAATCTCAGCGACTTAACTTCCACTCCTCATAACTATCAACTTATTGATAATGAGGAGAAAATAGCTCATTTTTTGGTTGAAATTTCTAGTCAGAATTTTTTCTGTTTTGACACAGAAACGACAGGAACTGACGTTTTTTCAGCAGAATTGGTGGGAATGTCGTTTGCTTGGAAGGAAGGCGAGGCCTATTACGTTCCAATACCCGAAAATCGTGAGAAAGCGCAAAAAATTGTTGATAGTTTCAAGTCGGTTTTTGAAAACGATGCAATTGCAAAGATTGGTCAAAATATAAAATTCGATTTGTTGATGTTAAAGCAGTATGGTGTTGAATTAAAAGGTAAGTTGTTTGATACAATGATTGCTCATTATTTGATTCAGCCTGAGCTTCGACATGGAATGGATTATTTGGCAGAGATTTATTTAAAGTATAAAACAATTACATACGAGGATCTTTGTGGTCCAAAAGGAAAAAATCAAACATCAATTCGTAGTGTTGATATCAACAAACTTTGCGATTATGCTGCAGAAGATGCTGATGTTACTTTGAAGTTGAAGAATATTCTGGAAAAGGAAATTGAAAAGAATGGTCTTGAAAAACTTTTTTATGATATTGAAATGCCTTTGATGCAGGTTTTAGCTCAAATGGAGTTCAATGGAGTTAGAATAGATGTGGAATCGCTTAAGCAGTCGTCAATTGATTTTACTGAAAAACTGATAGAAATCGAGCGAAAAATATATGAACTTGCCGGCTATGAGTTTAATGTTAGTTCTCCTAGGCAAGTGGGCGAATTGATTTTTGATAGATTGAAAATTGTTGAAAAGGCTAAGAAAACAAAGACAGGTCAATATTCTACTTCCGAAGAGGTACTGGAATCATTAAGGGGTAAGCACGAGATTATAGATTTGATTTTGGAATATAGAGGTCTAAAAAAATTACTTTCTACTTACATAGATTCTCTTCCGTTATTGATTAATTCCCGTACAGGAAAAATCCATACATCATATAATCAAACTGTAACATCTACTGGTCGTTTGAGTTCCAGCAATCCAAATTTGCAGAATATTCCGATTAGAGATGAAGAGGGTAGGGAGATTCGCAAAGCATTTATTGCTGATGAAGGATGTACATTTTTTTCAGCCGATTATTCTCAAATCGAATTGAGATTGATGGCACATCTTAGTCAAGATAAAAATATGTTGGAGGCATTTAATTTGGGACAAGATATTCATGCAGCAACTGCCGCTAAAATTTATAAAGTACCTTTGGAAGAAGTTACGAAGGATATGCGTAGAAAAGCTAAGACCGCCAATTTTGGTATCATATATGGAATTTCAGTTTTTGGTTTAGCCGAAAGGTTGTCCATTCCACGATCTGAAGCTAAAGAGCTTATTGATGGATATTTTGAAACCTATCCACAGATTAAAACATATATGGATAATTGTATTAAAGTTGCTCAGCAAAATGGATATGTTGAAACACTATTTGGTAGGAAGAGATATTTGTCCGACATTAATTCTCGCAATAGTGTAGTTCGTGGTTTTGCAGAGCGAAATGCCATCAATGCACCAATTCAAGGAACTGCAGCTGACATCATTAAAATTGCCATGGTTAATATTCAGCGAAAATTTGACGAGAATGGATTACGTTCTCAGATGACACTTCAAGTTCATGACGAATTGAACTTTAATGTTTACCAAGACGAATTATATATGGTTAAACATATAGTTGTTTCTGAGATGCAGTCTGCTATCAAGTTGTCAGTACCTTTGATTGCAGAGTGTGGGGTGGGTGATAATTGGTTAGTTGCTCATTAATGAATTTTGAAATAAAAAGGGATAGTCAAAAGCTATCCCTTTTTTTGTACCATAAAAAATGAAATTTTGATGTTCCACGTGGAACATCAACTTGATTTCAAATATTGCATTCTCACGCAGTGAAAATTTCTCAATCTACCTCAGACTTCGAATTCTTTTTCAATGTTGTCCAAAATTTGAAAAAGTTCTTCTTTAGTAGAAGCACGCAGCATGGCAATTCTTGTTTGTTTGAAATTGTCAATTCCCTTGAAAAGTGGTGATGCTGCTAAATGTCTTCTTGAGTGCGTAATTCCTCTTTGCTCGTCCAACCATTCTATATTCTTTTCAACACAATTTTTAATAATTGATAGATAGTGATTAAATGGTCGTTTTTCTATTAAACTACCTGTTTCAAGAAAATGTTTTATTTCTTCAAATATCCAAGGTCGGCCAATACTTCCTCTTCCAATCATAATAGCATCAACACCGTATTTGTCGAAACACTCTTTAGCTCGTTCTGGTGTTGTGACATCTCCATTTCCTATGATGGGAATATGCATTCTTGGATTATTTTTCACCTCACCAATTAAAGTCCAGTCAGCTTCGCCAGTGTACATTTGCGATCTAGTTCTTCCGTGAATAGCTAAAGCCTGAGCACCACAATCTTGAATTTGTTCTGCAAGAGAGACTATGATTTTGTTATTTTCATCCCAGCCCAATCTAGTTTTGACAGTCACTGGTATATCTACTGCTTTGACTACAGCCTTAACTATTTCTAATAGTTTTGGAATATCTTTCAATAATCCTGCACCTCCACCTTTACCTGCTACTTTTTTTACGGGACAACCAAAATTCAAATCTATAATGTCAGGTTTTGCTTCAGCGGCTTTTTTAGCTGCTTCAGCTATAGGTTCCGGTTCTCTTCCGTAAAGTTGGATAACTACTGGGCGTTCGTCTTCGCTAATAGTCAGTTTTTTCTCGGTACTTTCCACATTGCGTATCAAAGCATCTGCAGAGACAAATTCCGAATATACCATATCAGCGCCAAATTGTTTGCAGGCCAATCTAAATGCAGGATCGGTTACATCTTCCATCGGTGCTAAAAATAGCGGATATTTATCGAATTCTATATTTCCAATTTTCATTTTGTATTAATGTATTCATGTTCCACGTGGAACATATTGTTATATTAGAAGACTGCATTCGAAGAATGCAGTCGAATTTTTTTAAAAAAAATAATAGGGTAGTGTTCCACGTGGAACACTTTTATTGATTGTTTGGAACTTCTGAAGCGTCCACCATTTTGTAAAGTTTGTCCGAAGGACGAATTTTACAAGGGACTGCTATTGAAAAGGCAGTGCCGCGTTCGCATCTTTCTGCACTTTTGCAATCGACTTGCAATTCGTCAACTTTTAATTCGATTACACCTGTGGTAGGGCCCATGATGATGATGTCGTCACCTTTTTCTATTCCAAATTTCGTTTCAACCAAGAATTCCGCCACTCCTAATTTTGAATAGTATTTCATTCCTTTGCCGACATATACTTTTCTTTTGGTTGCTTCAGATCCGTATGTAGAACTCCATTCGCCCAATCTTTGACCTAAATAGTAGCCATTCCAGAAACCTCTGTTGAATACAGTTTTTAATCGTTCATCCCATCCAGCTATCTTCTCTTCACTAAATGTTCCGTCCAAGTATGAGTTTATGGCTTCGTTATAACATCCGACAACAGTCTTGACGTATTCTGGACCTCTTGCTCTTCCTTCAATCTTCATTACGCGAACTCCTGAATCTATCAGTTTGTTGATGAAATGAATAGTCTTTAGATCTTTAGGAGACATTAAATATTGATTATCTACCTTGATTTCAATATCTCTTTCATCGTCATATAATCGATATCCGTGTCGGCAAACTTGATAACATGCACCTCTGTTGGCAGAAGCGTTTAATTCGTGAAGGCTCAAGTAGCACTTTCCAGAAACTGCCATACATAAAGCTCCATGGCAGAACATTTCAATACGGATTAGTTCACCTTTTGGGCCTTTGATTTGTTCTTCGTTGATTGCCTTCCAGATGGAAGCTACTTGGTCCATGTTTAGTTCGCGTGCCAAAACAACCACATCTGCGAATTTCGAATAGAATTTGAGTGCTTCTACATTGGCAATGTTAAGTTGTGTGGAAAGATGTACTTCTACACCTTGTTGGTAGGCATATAACATTACGGCAACATCTGCTGCAATGATTGCTGAAACTTCCACTTCTTTGGCAGTGTCAACAATCTCTCTCATCAACTCTAAATCATTGTTGTAAATGACAGTGTTGACCGTTAGATAACTTTTGATGTTGTTTTCTTTACAGATTCTAACAATCTCCCTTAAATCGTCTGTATTGAAATTGCTGGCCGAACGCGAACGCATATTCAATTTTTCAATACCGAAATAGACTGAGTTTGCTCCTGCTTGAATGGCTGCTTGTAAACTCTCGTAAGAGCCTACTGGTGCCATTATTTCAAAGTCTTCTCTTTTAAATTGCATTCTATTTTGTTTTTATTTCTATTTATTCTCTATTTTGTGAGTCAATCCAGATAGTCACTGGACCATCGTTTAAAAGTTCTACTTTCATGTCGGCTCCAAATTCTCCAGTTCCGATTTCTTTTTTGATTTGTTCTCTTACTTTATCGCAAAAGTATTCATACATTGGAATGGCAAAGTCGTGTTTAGATGCTTTTATATAAGATGGTCGATTACCTTTTTTCGTCATGGCTTGCAATGTGAATTGGCTGACCACTATTATATCTCCTTCTATATCAATAACTGATTTGTTCATAACACCGTTTTCATCGTCAAAAATGCGGATGTTTGCTATTTTACCAGCCAACCATTCAGCATCCTCTTTAGTATCTCGGTCTTCAATTCCAACCAAGACCAATAATCCTTTCCCTATTTTTGACTTTACCTTTCCTTCTATTGTAACTGAGGCATGCGCTACTCTTTGAATTACGATTCTCATATTTTAAATATTTTGGTTTATGTTCCACGTGGAACATTGCAATATTTTAGTCATTGATTAATTCTTTTTTATTTTGTTGGAAGTGATCAAATATGATTTTTGCTTTGGCTGGACCAATCTCTTCAGCAATTTCTTCCAATGTAAGAGCCTTTATTCTTTTAACGCTTTTGAATTTTTTAATGAGTTGCTCTTGTGTTTTTGGACCAATACCTGAAATTTCCAATTCAGATTTGATTTGATTTTTGCTTCGTTTATCTCGATGAAATTGGATGGCAAAACGGTGAACTTCATCTTGAATAGAGGCGAAGAATTTGAATGTTTGGTTGCTTGGGTCTAGTCCAACTGCCAATGGGGGAAAACCAAACAAGAGTTCTTGCGTCTTATGTTTGTCGTTCTTTGCCAGTCCAGCTATAGGAATGTTTAAGTGAAGTTCGTCTTCTATCACTTGTCGAATCACCTCCATTTGGCCGATGCCTCCGTCGGCAATGATTAAGTTCGGCAATGGTGATTCTTCTTCTATCATTCTCTTATATCTACGGTGTACTACCTCTTTCATTGAAGCATAATCGTCAGGTCCTTCCACCGTTTTGATGATATATTTTCTGTAATCTTTTTTCGATGGTTTGGCCATTTTATAGACTACACATCCAGCTACGGCATCCGATCCTTGGATGTTGGAGTTATCAAAACATTCGATATGAATTGGGAGTTCTTTCAGTTTTAAAATGTCTTGAACAGCCTTTAAAAGTTTTGTTGCTCGTTGTTCGGGGTTGAACTTTTCCATCTGTTTCATTCGGTCGAATTTGTATTGTTTCACGTTTTGAAGAGAAAGATCTAACAATTTTTTCTTATCTCCTCTTTGTGGAACACTGACTGTGGCATTGTCAAATTGAAAACCTATTTCGAAGGGAACTAAAATTTCGCGTGCGTGACTATCAAAACGCTTTCGCATTTCGGTAATGGCGCTTGCCAAAATCTCTTCTTTCTCTTCATCGGCTCGAATTTTGTACTCAAAAGTGTAGGCTTGCGATATCGTGCCGTTAGTTACTTTGAGGTAGTTGACAAATGCTTCATCATCTTCTATCTCAATTCCGAATGTATCAATATTGGTTAGAGTAGGGGTGACGATGGTCGACTTAGAACGATAATTCTCGATGGAAACGAGCTTTTCTTTCATTAACTGAGCATCTTCAAATCGAAGTTCTTCAGCAGCTTTCATCATCTCGTTTTTCAGATAATCTTCGATCTTGTCGAGTTCTCCTTTCAAAATGTATTTTATCTCTTCGATGTTTTTGTCATATTCCTCGCGTTCTTGCATACCTTCGCAGCAGCCTTTGCATTTCTTGATGTGATATTGCAAGCATACCTTGAACCGTCCTTGTTTTATGCCCTCGTCGGTAAGATTCAATTTGCAAGTGCGAAGTTGATAAAGATTGTGAACCAACTCAAGTACCGTTTTCATCGCAGGAATGTAAGTGTAAGGACCGAAATAGTAGGAACCATCTTTTACTACATTTCTTGTTTTGAAAACTCTTGGAAAGGGTTCATTTTTGACACAAATCCAAGGATACGTTTTGTCATCTTTTAGCAAGATATTGTAGCGAGGTTGGTGTTTCTTTATCAAGCTGTTCTCCAGTAGGAGAGCGTCTTGTTCAGTTGGGACAACAATATATTTGATGTCGGCAATCTGTTTTACTAAAACTCTTACTTTTATCGAATCATGAAATTTATTGAAGTAAGAAGAAACACGCCTTTTTAGGTTAACAGCTTTTCCGACATATATAATTTCATTTTTATTGTTGAAATATTGATATACGCCCGGACTCTCTGGTAACGAAAGAACGATCTCTCTAATTTTTGTATTTGCTACTTCTTCCATAAATTTCGGAGTAAAATTGCTCAATTTGCAAATTTAGAAAATTAAGATGAATACTCCTTGAATTTTCTTTTTCGTTCTAATTATTCGGGTTCAAAATCTTCGTAGAATTCTCTATTTTTCCAAAAAACTCTGTTTCATCTTTTATTTACAAAATTCTCCATTTTTAACTTCGTGAGAATCTCATATTTGAAAATCAACCTTGTCCGTTGGTCATATATCCAATTCTCAGCTTATCTACGGAGGGTTAAAAATATCGTTTTAAAATTATATTTAATTGAAAATCAATTATTTAGATATTTAATTTATCACTATTTTTATTGATGAAAAAAGTCGTGAACTAGATAGAAAATACCCATTTCATCACAAAATTGGCAGTTTTAGTATAAATTATTAATAGTATTTGTATAAAAAGATATATTTGATATGATATTTTGATTAAAATAAACTATTGAAAATAGTTGAAATAATTCTTTAATGGTAATTTCTTTCAGTTTTTTATTAAATGAACTTTTAGTTGAGATGGCAGTCCAATACAGCCTGTTTTTAGCCCTTTTTAGGCCGTTTTTTGGTGCGAAGTTGAGTTATGCCACCTTCGCTTCGTTCAAATACAAATACGCGGTCAAATTGACTGCTATAGCAATGTTTTAAAGCCTTTTGAGCTGTGATAGGATCGTAGGAACTTGACATCAAGAAACTGTTTTGGATGATGATGAGCCAATTTTCCACACTTTCACTATTGTAGAAGGGTAATTTAAGGTCTTTTGCACGCAATCTTTGCGAAATACTTTCGATGGAAAGGGGTTTTACCATAGTGGAAATGCCAGCATACCATAGTGCTTCTTCAAATCGTCCAGTGACATTCAGAATGTAAATTGATTCAATCTTTGATGGGAGATTCAAATCGCCATATTTTGAAGTTCTATCTACTTTGTATTTCACGCCTGTTGATTCAGGCATATTGTCAATGACTATTTTGGCAATTGCTTCCATAAGGCCTTGTTTCATCAAGGTTTCATCTTTTTCAGGAAAATAGGGAGCCGATAGAATGGGGCCTAATTCGTTTGCAAAATGTACGTCAACGACCAATTTTTGATCACATTTTGATTCAAAAATCTCTTGGGCTCCCTCCATGATTTCGCTAAGAAAATCTTCGTGAGCACGCAAGTTGAATTTTTTGTCTTGTCGTTCGTATTTCAGTTCAGTTAACTCTATGCCTATCAGACCTTTCTTGGATTGCAAAAGGAAGTCAGGTCGTTCAGACTTACTTAATTCGCCCAACGGAAACACAGGATATTCTGAGCGGAAAATCTGCATTACAGCCCACTCTCTTCTGTCCTTTTTCTCTTGATTGTAGTTAATCTCCGTTTCCATAATCAAACCCTCCTCTAACAAACTTACTCAATAATTCTGAAATAAAAAAGGCGAGAGGGGTTATAATTATATTGGTTGTGTCCTATTTTGTGACTGATAACACACAAGGTTAATCCCCTAACGGGGAATCGGTTTGTTCAGCGCATTGTGATTCTACCAACATTAAACGCCTAACGGCGTATTGAAACCGACTTTCCTTAATGGATTATATGTCGATGAAAATCAAATAAATATCTAAAATATTTTTCCGTTAGGAAATTAACGGATTGATTCTCGTTACTCAAGCAAATAAATCAGTCATAAACTATGACAGAGTCATTGTATTTTAGTCTTTTTGGAAAACTCATTTTCATCTTGATAGGAAGCCTTTCTAAAAGAATTTAAAATCCCTTTATGCCTCTATAAATTCACCGTTTTCAAATTTTCTTTTGATCTTTAATTATTTTCAATCTAAAATCTTATATTCGTCTATTTTTATGTAAGTTTCCTTTTGGAAAAAGTTAAGGTGTTATTAATCGTTTTATCTATGGTAAATAAAAGATTTGGTTTATTATTTTCGGTTTGGGCATCCCTCTCTTTGGGTGCATTTGCTCAGTTAGATATTCCAACGGTCACTAATTCATCTAACAAAGGAGCTATTGAACTTAGCGATTTGAAAATTAGTGTGGATGTAGTTGGAAATGTGGCAACTACTACATTCGATATGACTTTTCTAAACACCAGCAAACAAGTTTTGGAAGGTGAGTTTGAGTTTCCGTTGGCCGAAGGGCAGACAGTTTCTCGCTATGCGCTCGACATTGATGGAAAGCTTCGCGAAGGCGTAGTAGTGGAGAAGGAGAAGGGACGTACGGTTTTTGAAAGCAAGGTGCGTGAAAATGTTGATCCGGGCTTGCTCGAAATGACGGCTGGAAACAATTTCCGAACCCGTATTTATCCTTTTCAACCCCAAAATACGCGCCATATAGTTGTGGCTTGCGAGCAGGAGTTATCTACTTCTGGCGGTAAACGCTTCTACCGTTTGCCAATCAATTCGAATCAGCACATTAACAATTTTACGCTTGAAATCAATGTCCGAAATGAGCAAGACAAACCTGTTGTTTCGAAAGGTTCTATGGACGATGTCTATTTTAATCCTAAGGATCAAGGTTATACATCTTATTTGACTCGTAAAAATATCACTTTGAAGAAAGGTCTTTTCTTTGAAATACCTAATACTGAATTTCCGAACATCTATACGGAGAATGCAGGTATTGACACCTATTTTTACCTCTATTCATCGGTAAAACCTAAGGAGTCTATGGCAAGGGAAAAGGCAAAAGGGCTGACCGTTGTTTATGATGTTTCTTCATCGTCGGATAACAGAAATTTGAACAAAGATTTTGAACTTTTAGAGCGCTATGCCAATTATTTGGGACTTTCTAAAATTCGTTTGGTGACGTTCAGTTATAAACAGCATCTGGATACTTTATGTCAAGTATCTGATGTAAAGAAGATTATCAATCCTAATAAGCCTAATTTTGATGGTGGTACGCAGATGGGTTGCCTTGATCTTTCAAAGTTTGGCAACGATGAAGTTCTTTTCTTCTCCGACGGATTGGGCAATATTGGAAAAGACGCCATTTCATCGTCAAAAGCCACGGTTATAACTATCAATTCTAATCCTGTGGCCGACCATCTCTATCTCAAGATGTTGGCCTTGAAAAATGGCGGCTCCTACATCAATCTTTGTAATTTGAATGCCGACGAGGCTTTGAAAGTTTTGACCAATGTGGAGTATCGCTTCATCAAGGCTAAATATGACGGTAGCCAGATATCAGAAGTTTATCCATCTGTTCCTACTCGTGTCAATGAGTCGTTCAGTTCTTCGGGAATAATGAAATCAAAGGAGGCTGACATTACTTTTTATTTTGGTTATGGCAACCAGGTGACGGATAGCGTGAAATGCCATATTTCTGCTATTAATCCTACTTCTGCCAATAATGTGAAGCGCTTGTGGGCACAACGCAAATTGGCTGATTTAGATTTAGAAGCTGAGAAGAATAAGCAAGAAATCATCGATTTATCGAAAGAATTTGGTATTGTCACCCGCAATACTTCGCTTATTGTCTTGGAGACTGTTCGCGATTATGTGCGCTATGAGATTACTCCTCCTGACGAGTTGAAGGATGAATATTTAAGGCTCATGGCCAATAAGCCGAAAAAGGTACTTAATGATACGCTTCACATGAAGGATGTCGTGACTGCGAGAGGCGAGTTTTTGAAGTGGTGGAAAACAGATTTTGATTCCAATGCAAAACCTAAGAAAGTAACGAAATCTAAAGTGGCATTTATGATGGAGGTTGAAGAGGATCTGGCGGTAGTAGTTGACGAAAGGACGGAAAATATGTCTGTTGAGTCGCCCGCAGTGGAAGAAGCGGTAGAAGTTGGTTATGGAAGGCGACGACAATCGCATAGAACAGCCGCATTGGGTCTTGTAGGTGGTGGATCAGGTGTTCAAGCATCATCGAGTGGTCAGCCAGGTGCTGCTCCGACTATAAGAATAAGGGGTGTATCATCCTTAACAGGTCTAAATGAACCTGCTATTTCGAATGATGTATCGTCTATAGAAGTTCAATATTGGACGCCCGATGTTCCTTATCTTTCTAAATTGAAGTCCGTTCCGAACGCAAAAATGTATGAGCAGTATTTGGAACTAAAGAAAGAGTATTCACTTTCGCCATCTTTCTATTTGGATGTGGCTGAATACTTCCATCGTGAAAAACTGACGGAGGAGGCTATTCGTATTCTATCTAATTTGGCGGAGTTGAAATTGGAAGATGCGGAGGTGGCTCGTTCTTGTGCCAACAAGTTGGTAGAGTTTAAGGAGTTCGGTTTGGCTGCTTCTGTTTACGAGCGGGTAGTCAAAATGCGTGGAGAGGAGCCTCAGTCTTATCGTGACTTGGCAATGGTTTATAGTGAGTTAGGTCAATATCAAAAAGCAGCCGATTTGCTCTATAAGGTCAGTTCTTCCAAATGGGATCCGCGATTTAGAAATATTCAGCAAATTGCTATCAATGAGTTGAATGCATTGATTGAGTTGAACCCAGGCAAGATAGATACGTCTGCCTACGATAAGCGATTGTTGGGTAACTGTCCTGTTGATATTAGAATCATCCTTACTTGGAATACAAATGATTGTGACATAGATCTTTGGGTGACCGATCCGAACGGTGAGAAATGTTATTATCAACATAAGGAGACAGCCATCGGAGGTAGAAATTCAGACGATATTACTCAAGGTTACGGACCAGAAGAGTTCTGTTTGAAAAAGGCCATTAAGGGTGAATACAAAATACAAGCCGACTATTACGGAACGAGAAATCAAAAACAATTGCAACCAGTTGTAGTACAGGCGACCATTTATACTCACTTTGGAATGCCTAACCAGGAAAAACAAGTCTTGACCATCCAGTTGGGTAAGACAAAAGAGGTTTATACGGTGGGCACGGTGAATTTTTAATTAAGAATTAAGAATTTTTTGTTCCGATATTATTTAGTCCTGAAAGGGCGGCATTTTATAGAATAGGGTGTAAACCCTATTTGTAATCAAAAATTTAATTTTTTAATGATAAATATAGGCAGATATGAAATACAAGTATTTAAACGATAAGAATTTAGATTTTCTAAAAAGATTCTTATCAACTTATTCGCCTTCGGGTTATGAGATGGAGGCAGCCGTTGTTTGGCGAGAGTATGTATCTCAGTTTGTTCCAGCGAAAACGGATGTTCTTTGCAATACTGTGGGTGTGATAAATCCCGATGCGGATTTTAAGATTATGCTTTGCGGTCACCTCGATGAAATCGGTCTTCAAGTGATGTATATCAGCAAGGAGGGTCTGATTTATTTCCGTAAGTTGGGTGGTATTGATGCGTTGACGGTTCCTGGTACGGAGGTGATGATCCTTACTCGCAAGGGTCGTGTTCCGGGTGTCATTGGCAAAAAGCCGATTCATTTGCAGAGTGTCAGCGACCGACAAAAGGCCGTTGAATTGGATGATCTTTGGGTAGATATTGGTGTGGAGACGAGGGAAGAGGCGGAAGCATTGGTTTCGATAGGTGATCCGATTGCAGTGAAGGATAACTGCCTTTTCATGGGAGAAAACCGCATCATGTCCAAAGCGTTAGACGATAAAATCGGCGCTTTCATCGTGGCTGAGGTGCTTCGTGTCCTTTCGTCCGAAGGAATTTCAGTTGGTGTCTATGGCGTGGCATCTTCACAAGAGGAGGTAGGTTGTCGCGGCGCGGTGACAAGTTCATATAGCATCAATCCGCAGGTAGGTTTCTGTTTGGATGTAGGCTTTGCAACCGATGTTCCCGGCATTGAAAAGAAGAAATATGGTGAGATGAATTTGGGTGGTGGTGCCGTCATTCGTCATAGTGCTGATAACAATGTTCTTTTGGTCAGATTGTTGCAGGATGTCGCTGCAGAAAAAGAGATTAAAATTCAGAATGTAGCCAATGGAAGTGCTACGGGCGGAACGGACACTTGCAAGATTCAGTTGGCCCAAAATGGTGTGGCTACGGCTCTCTTGAGTATTCCAAACCGATATATGCATACGCCTGTCGAGGTTTGCGACTTGCGAGATGTCGATGAAATCATCGCTTTGTTGGTAGAGACCATTAAAAAAATAGATGCCGACAAGGTGTTTAATTTTATTCCTGCGTAGAGACCTTTTTAATTAAGAGTTAAGAATTAAGAATTTGGTGGGGTTTCCACTGGTAGAGACGTTCCCATGGGGAGTCTCAATACCAAAAAAGGCGATGAAACGGCTTTAAAACCGTTTTGTCGCCTTTTTGTTGAGGAATGTATTGAACCCTTGCATTGCGTATATGATACGCCTATAAGGGCCGTATCACGGGATTTTCAATTTCCAAGCTTTTCCATTGTCCGGCGCTATGATGTAGATGCCTTGGGGCAATGGTAGTTCGTTCACATCATTGTCGGCATAGTTGGCTATGTGGATACCTGATGCATTGAAAATTCGTCCGGATTTTCCGAACTTGTCGGAACAATTTACGATTGATTCCACAGTGGTCTCTGTTTCTTGCAAAGCGGGTCCGTTATAGGTTTCTCCGCTGATGCCCTTTTGATATATCTTCACATAGTTCACATACATCTTTGCCTCTCCTTGGGCGAGGGCCGTAATGCCGTTCGCATCATAAATGTGCGAGAAATCACCGCCGACAGCAAGGTTGAATAGAATGAAAAACTCGTGATGGAAGAAGTTGCCGGCACTGTTGTAATTGCTCTTGTCTGAAATGTTCAATTCGTAGTACGGGCTTACGTCAGGGAAGCGGTCTTGATCCACATACATTGCGATTTTCTGTTCGTCCCAATACATCGTATAGAGGTGGAATTCACCATCTTGAAGTGAATAATTCCAAGTGTTTGACTTTGAGTAGTTGGGGTGCGCATCTCCGTTCTTTGGTCCCCAGTGGCAAGCACCATTGAAGTAGCGGTCTTGCGTACCTTTGTTGAAGGCGTCGGAATGCCCAAACTCTATAACGTCGATTTCACCGCAGTTGGGCCAGTTGTTGCTTTGTATGTCGTTACCCAAGAGCCAGAAAGCGGGCCAAAGGCCATTGGCCGTTTTAGGAAGGCGGATGCTGGCTTCCAATTTGCCATGGCAGAACCTCACTTTGTTTTGAGTTGTGAGTCGGCCTGATGTGAAGTTTTTGTTGCCGTAGTTTTGTCTTTTGGCTGTGATGATAAGACAACCATTACCTTGGCCATCATTGCCTACGCTGACATTCTCCTTGATGTAGTATTGCAGTTCGTTGTTTCCGCCTCCGTCGTTGCGCACTTCCACGTTCCACGCCTCATTGTCGAGCATGTTGTTGTCGAAAAGGTCTTGCCAAACAAGGTGGTAGCCATCCTTTTCCCCTGTGCCTTTCTGTGCTTTAGGATCGACGTTCACCTCCTCCAACTTCTTTGTTTTGAGGAGAGTGATGTCGTCGATATAGATGGTGATGTCTGAGTTGAGGCTCTCGGCACGGTCCACCATGACGAAGAAGTCGGCATAAGAGCCGTAGAGTGCGCTCTTCAGGTCGAACGTGACGGTGGTCCAATCATTTGTGCCGGGATAGGCTACGGTCGATTCAAAAGTTTCGTTGCCAGGGCCTGATTCCAATTTGAAGGAGACATTGCCACGCGATTCTTTCTTGAATTTGACAGTTGCGTAAGAATAGCCCGATTCATCGGCATTTATATTGGCCGTGAGGGCGTCTCGAAGGATGACGCCAGCCCAGTTTTTTGTACCCGATTTTCGTGTGCATTTCAATACCTTGCTGCTGTTATTCACAGCATCAGGAGATGGGTTGTCAACAATTTGAAAACTGACATTTTCGATGCCGCTCCATTTCTTCAATCCATCTTCAAAGTCATCGATGACAAGTGTGTCTTGGGCAAATGAAGCGGTTGCCAATGATAGGAGCGTTGGTGTAAGGAATTTAGTAAACGCGTGTTTCATAAATTTTGATTTTCTATTATTTTCCCAAAAGATGCTGAAGTATGATTAAATGGGATGAGTAGGTAAACTGATATACATAAAAAAAGGTTCTAAATCTCAAGCTATTCAGGGCTCAGATTTTCTCTGAGCCTAACTTTAGATTTGAACCTCATTGCAAAGGTAGTAAAGAAATTTTAAAATCCAAACAGAAAATGAAATAAATTTACAAAGGATGCACGGACCTAACTAATCCATGCATCCTACCTTTGTTTTATTGTCTGATGTTGATTTTATGAGTGGACACACCTGTCTTTCCAGAAAGGCGCACTAAGTAAATGCCCGCATTCAAATAGCTGGCGTCTATGCGTATTTCGTCAAATCCGATGTTTTCTTTCTGCAATACCTTTTGTCCCATACAATCGAAGATTTCGACACTTTCAATCTTCTTTGCGTTGGATACGATGAAGTGTCCGTTGGATGGGTTAGGGCTGATGATAATGTTACTGGTTGCATCCAGGACATCCTCTTCCGAAGTGCTGTTGTTGGAAAGGACAACGGCTGTGAGGGATAGTGGCGGAAGCGTAATGCTCATGGCGTTCGCTTTTAAAGATGCTTTTTGGCTCTTCAAAGCATTTTCTGAATGCGAGACGAAGGTTTCCCCGTCTGGGAGATTAGAAAGCGTGAGCGTCTCGTAATCGCCGTCCGCAATGTCGATGTTGCTTAATTGAAGATTGACGGTTTGTTCCTCCTTCTCGAAACGGTTGACTAGGATGATTGTAATCGAGTCCTTGCTTGTATTCATCGATGAATAGGCTGAAATCATCTTCTCGTTGCTCGAAGTGGCACCGATATTGATATTTTTAGCATAGCGACCGAAGAGGTGCAAAGTTTCCCACATACCAGTTTTCCAAGTCCAAGGGGTGAAGTATTCCATGCCGTTGCGTGCACCTTCTCCCAAGAAGGAGGCGTAACTCAAAGCTGTGATAGTGGAGTTGAAAGATTCTGTGTTATTGTACTCAGAAATACCGAAAGAGATTTGGCGGTTTTCACCGAAATATTTCTTAACCCATTCTTGGCAACGTACGAAGATGTACTCTTTGTTTTGATTGTTATCCCAGCCACCGTTGACGGTTTTCACACCATTGGCCAATGGATAGACAAATTCAGTGTCCCAAAGAACGCGGTGCGTTTGCAAGACGTCTGCCACTGACTTGTCGCCAGGATAGAAATGGATGTCGATTACGTCGAGCATATTGATGCCTGTGGCTTTCTCTTCTTCGGCACAACGCATGATGAAATATTCTAGCCAGCAATATTTCTTTCCGTTGTAGGTTGGTTGAACATCAGCAGGCGTGTACCATGTCCATTCGCTACCTGCTACAGGGCCGGTTAGTTTGACGGTTGGATCGATGGCACGGATGGCTTTGGCTGTGGCAAAATAGTTTTGCATCATCATTTCAAACACTTCGTTGGTGTTTTTTTCTACGAGGTCGCTATGAGTCCAAGGCCACATTTCAAATTCGTTGTCCATGTTCCAATATTTGAATTGGCTCATATCCAAACCAAGATTGTCGCGCCAGTGTTTGTAGATGCCTACTGTAGAGTCGGCTGGCCAATCTTCGAGATAGAGCGTAGGGTCGCCCTTTTTGACCAACTTTCCGTTGGCATCAAGTTCTCCGCCACCACAGACGTCGAGGCTACACCATTCGCCCCATTGACTATGATTGTATTCCCAGTCGTTGAAGTTGTATGCTGAAGTTTTGGCCGCCTTTCCGATTAATTGGAAAGCGTACATTCCTTGTACATTAGGCAACTCATCTTGAAGTGTTTTAGCTGATTTGTCCCAGTCGCATCCATAGATGTTGTTATACCAGTCGGGATGGCAGGTCAGTTTTTTACGCCAATTGTATTTAGTTGCATTGTTACCATTGTTTTGACGGGAGAAACGCAAGCCTGATTCGCGGTTGCGAAGCATGTCTTCTGTACTGGTCGGTGTGTCATTATCGCTGGCAGCACCATTCTTTCCGTAAATATAAGGGGAGATAGGACGATTGTCGGCGTTTGCGTCAATCTTGATTTCAACTTGCGTTGAGGCAGGTTGTAGGGCGGCCAATCCCAATAGGGCGGCCATCATTGTGTTTTTTTGCATGGGTATCAGTTGTTTTATGTTTTTACAAAGGTATGAATTATGACATAACTAGCAAATTTTCACTGGTTATGATTAGCTTCATACAAGTATTTATTTTGTTAGGTGGCAACAAATAGAACAAAAGCGGTTTGCCCATAGAGCAAACCGCTTTCTATTTTTCAACTCTCCCGATTAATTGTTTGATTCAGGGATGATGATTTTATAACCTTTACCGTGAATGTTGATAATCTCGATGGATGGGTCATCTTTTAGGTGTTTTCTCAATTTTGTGATATAAACATCCATGCTTCTTGCGTTGAAGTAGTTGTCATCAATCCAGATGGTCTTCAAAGCATGGTTTCTCTCCAGGATATCGTTGGCGTGGGCACAAAGAAGAGAGAGAAGTTCCGACTCCTTGGTTGTCAATTTCTTCACTTGGTCGTCGATGGTGAGCACTTGCTTTTGAGTGTCGAAAGTAAACTTTCCCATCTTGTAGATAGCACCGTCTTTATTCTTCTTGCCTTTTACGCGTCTAAGGATAGCCTCGATGCGGAGAAGAAGTTCCTCCATGCTGAAAGGCTTGGTCATATAGTCGTCCGCGCCGATCTTGAAGCCTTCGAGGATGTCTTCCTTCAATGTTTTTGCCGTAAGGAAAAGGATAGGCACCTCTGTATTAATTTGTCTTATCTCTTTTGCTAGTTCGAAGCCGTCTTTGATAGGCATCATAACGTCCAATACGCAAATGTCATACTTTGTCTTCACGAAAGCTTTATAGCCGGCATCACCGTCTGGTAGCAAGTCTGTTGCATATCCTTTTGCTTGAAGATACTCCCTCAATAGCATACCGAGGTTCTCGTCATCTTCGCATAGTAAAATTCTTGTCTTTTCTTCCATGACGTTACTTTTTTAATGGTATAGATATAATAAATTTTGTTCCTTTATTTAGTTCGCTCTCTACTCGGATAGTGCCTTTGTGGTCTGTCACCACTTTCTTTACATAGGCGAGGCCCAAACCGAATCCCTTCACGTTATGGACGTTGCCGGTAGAGACGCGATAGAATTTGTCGAATATTCTCTTTTGGTCGCTCTTTTTGATACCAATACCGTTGTCTTCTACAGAGATGAGGAGATTATTCTTCTCGTTCCATGTTTTCAGATGGAGGTTGAGAGGACCTTTGCTATATTTCAACGCATTGTCCATCAAATTGTAGATGATGTTGGTGAAATGGATTTCATCTACAAGGGCGTAGCAATCTTCGGCGTCCAAGTCAGTTTCTATCGTTCCTCCTGTGTTTTCCACTTTGATGGCGAAGTTGCTTGAGATGTTGATAATCATGTCATTGATATCCATTTCGATTAGTTTGAGAGCCGAACTCTCTTTTTCAAAAATGGACATTTGAAGAACTTTCTCTATTTGTTGCGTCAATCTTTTTGTTTCGCTGCTGACCACGCCCGATAACTGTTCGATCATGGCTGGAGTTTTTGGAACGCTTTTATCGTTTAGCATTTGAGCTGCCAAAGAAATCGATGAAACGGGCGTTTTAAGTTCGTGAGTCATATTATTCATAAAGTCTGTCCTCATCTCTGACAATCGCTTTTGTCGGGAGATGATAATCATCGCATAGATGAATGTAAAGAGCAGCAGAATAGTAAAAATCACCGATGGAATCAGCAAAGTGAGCGAGCTTCTGATGTAATTGTTCTTTGTTGGAAAATAGACTCTCAAGTAGTTGGATTGAGGATTAGGGTCGTTGGGAAATAGAATCTGAGTATAATACTCGGAGTCGTTTTCGCCCTCTTCGTCAAAGCCTTTACTTTTATAGAGTTCCTTACCGTCTTTATCTATTACGCTGAAATAGTGGGGAAGGTTTAGGCCGTTGAAATCCAATTCCTTATCCAATATTTCATTCACTTGCTGAAAATCTATTCGTTCTTCGATTGGGCGTACATACGATTCGCTAAGCAATCGGATTAGAATGTCGTCGAGAAGAGCTCTTTCGTGAATATATCTTTCTCTCAACTTATTTTGTAGTATGCGTGAGGATTCTTGAATGGTGTTCGAACCATGCTTCATGGAGATGAACACTTTAGGTTTCACCCTCGTGCATGAATATTTTTTTGTCGTGTCAATCAGTCGGGCAATTCCGTTTGGGTCGAAATTGAAGTTGGACGAGGTTGTAATCTTTGTTCGGTTGGAGGGAGTTGTGAGGTTTTTGTTCAAATATTGAAGTGTCTCCTCTTCCTCAAGCATACGCACAACGCCATATAGACTTTTTTTGACAGATTCATCGAATTGCTCTGACCGCATGTCTGCTGTCAGTTTCATATATTTGGCCTGCAAGATTATCAATCCGAAGAATGACACAGCCATAATGATGCCCAATAATATGATGCTTTTCTTTTTCATATAGCAAATATAAAAAAAGGATTTTAACATTTCTCCGCCTTAACTTTATTTAAGGCAGAGAAAGCAAGGTTCATTTCTATATTTCAATGAATTTTTGTCATAACAATAATGTTTCAGGGAATATGATAAAAGTTGCGATTTCATCGGAGGAAATGACCATATGTTAAAATAACTTGTAGCTTATGTTTTACGGAAGAGCATTTTAAACTTCTGGATGGATAAAAAATATAGGTTGTCAGCAACCAATTTCCCTTATTTAATGTTTAATTTTGTACGAGAAACAAATAGTATATGCATACTTCACACCTCATATCGGATTTGGCTTTGATATTGGTTTCGGCCGGTATCACTACAATCTTGTTCAAATGGCTGAAGCAACCAGTGGTATTGGGTTATATCGTGGCTGGTTGTCTTATCGGAACACATATCACATTGACCCCGACGGTTGGATCGACGGAGGATATCGGTAACTGGTCTGAAATAGGCGTGATCTTCTTGTTGTTTGCTTTAGGTTTGGAGTTCAGTTTCAAGAAATTGCTCAATATGGGCAAGACGGCCTTGATAGCTTCGTTGGTCATCATCTTTTCGATGATTATTTTGGGAACTCTTGTTGGTTTGGCATTGGGTTGGGGCTTGACGAATAGTGTCTTGTTGGGTAGTATGATTTGTATGTCTTCCACCACGATTATCATTAAGGCCTTGGATGATTTGGGCTTACGTTCGCAGAAGTTTACTAATGTGGTGTTTGGTATTCTTATCTTGGAGGATTTGATGGCGATTCTGCTGTTGGTACTTGTTTCTACGATGGGAGCGAACAAATCGTTTGCTGGCGGCGAACTGTTGACGGACATGGATTCTCCGTTCTGGAATCTTCTTAAACTGCTCTTCTTCCTTACCGTTTGGTTGATTTTCGGAATTTTCTTTGTACCTACTTTCTTTAAGATAACCAAGAAATATCTGAATGAGGAGACGATGTTGATCGTGTCGTTGGGTATGTGCTTGGCGATGGTGATGTTTGCCATCGAGGTTAATTTCTCGGCAGCCTTGGGTGCTTTCGTGATGGGTTCTATATTGGCGGAAACGGTTGAGGCTGATTATATTGAACGAATCATCAAACCGGTAAAAAACCTGTTTGGCGCCATCTTCTTTGTGTCGGTGGGCATGATGATAGATTTTTCTGTCTTGGTTGATTATGCCTTTCCAATTTTGATCATTACGCTCACGGTAATATGCGGACAAGTCTTTTTTGCCACATGTGGTATTTTACTATCGGGGCAACCGCTGAAAATAGCGATTCAATCGAGTTTTAGCCTTACGCAGATTGGTGAGTTCGCATTCATTATTGCTCAGTTAGGAACAGATTTGCATTTGATAGACGGCTTCCTTTATCCTGTTATTGTGGCGGTTTCGGTGATTACGATTTTCATCACGCCGTTTATGATAAAATTAGCGATGCCGGCCTATATGTTTATCGAGGCCAATATGCCGGCTGAATGGAAAGTCTTTATTGAGCGCCGTTCGTTGGCCAACAAGGAGGCTATTGCTGAAAATGTGTGGCATAGCCTGTTGAAGCAGATGCTTCGCATTGTGTTGGTCTATTCAGCTTTGGTAGTGGCAATCATCATTTTGGCAGTCAATTATTTCATTCCTTTTGTTAAAGGAAATATAGATGGCTGGATTGGCGCTTTGTTGGCGTCGTCGTTGACGATTCTCATCATATCACCATTCTTGCGTGCCATGGTGGCGAAGAAGAACCATTCGAAAGAGTATAGGTATTTGTGGAATGTCTCGCGCTATAATCGTGCGCCGCTTATCATTCTCATTGTGCTTCGATTCATGTTGGCGATGGCGTTTATATGTTTCGTCTTGATGCGTACTTTCGATGTGGCGATAGGACTTTTGATTGTCGTTGCGGGTTTGTTGGTGGTGCTGATGATGATTTCCAAGCGGTTGAAGTTCCATTCGATTGTTATAGAGCGTAAGTTCTTCTATAATTTGAATTCTCGCGAGTATGAGTTGTCTAAGTTGGATTCTGGGGTGATTTCTCCTTTCAACAAAGGCAATTTGGCAATGCACCTTTCCGTGTATGACTTGCATTTGGCAGATTTCGAAGTGCCTGCAGATTCAGTCTGTGTAGGAAAAGAGTTGAAGGCTTTGAATTTCAGGAAGCGTTTAGGCATTCATGTCGTTTCCATCATTCGAGGAGAAGACCGCATTAATATTCCTGGAGGAACCGAGCAAATATTTCCGGCCGATAAATTATTAGCATTGGGAACTGATGATCAACTGAAAGCTTTTGAAACGGAACTTGCATTGAAGCGGACTGTTTCTGAAAATAAGGAGGTTGGACTCGAACAGGTTGAAGTCGAAAACAATTCGGTTTTGATAGGTAAGAGCATCTTGCAGTCAGGTATAAGGGACAAGGCAAAATGTCTTGTGGTCGGCATAGAGCGAGCTGGCGTTTTGACGATGAATCCGGATGTTTCCACCATTTTCCAAAGTGGTGATGTCGTATGGATAGTGGGAGAGAGCGAGAAGATCAAGGAGTTAACCCATGTCCAAAGTTCTATCTCTATTGTTGAGGCTCAGTAGGGGCAACCCTTGTGGTTGCCCAAAGTGGTAATCAATAAAATCTTGATTACCCTTCGTGAAGAGCCAATATTTTAAAAAACCTATCTATTTTATCGTTTAGTATCAATTCATCGGGAAATTCAGTCTCTTGAATCAATTCTAAAACACGTTCATGGCGGCCCACATCGAAAGAGATGTGAGCATCACTTCCCATTATAATCGGAACTTCGTATTTCTTGCATAGTTGGAGTATTTCCACATTGTTGCTTTTTGCATACTTCTTTTTTCGATCGGGATTAAGAGAACTATTATTGATTTCCAAAATAGTGCCGTACTCTTTAGAGGCTAAGACGATAGGTTCGAACAGCAGTTCGGCTGTTCCATCTCCTGGGTGGCTGATGATATCTATCTTTCTGTTTTTGATGACGTTAATCATTCCAGCCGTATTTTCTTCCATCGTGCCTTTTTGGTAGCAGCGGCCATGGATGCCCGCTATACGAATATCCAATTTATCGATGTCCTCCTCAACGAGGTCTAGTTCACCCTTATAGTTTAAAATATTCAATTCCGCACCCATAAGGAGCTTCACTCCGTACATTTCTCGAGGAATGATTCCAAAGTTGTGAAAATACATTGGATGGCAAGCATCAGGCATGGCAGGACCATGGTCAGTTATGCCGAGCACTTTCAGACCTTTCATGGCGGCCGCTTGTACCATTTCTTGGATGGTACTATAAGCATGTCCGCTCATCACCGTATGTGTATGTACGTCGAGAATAGCTTTCATAATCCTCTTTTTATGGGTGTTTATTGTAACTCTTTATCATAGCAATTTTAATTCTGCCAAATAGAGGTAATGGTCGTCTTCGTATATTTTCTTGCACGAAAATCCGTGGAGTTTTGCGCAATCTTCCAATTTCTCGTAATCGACAAAGACCCAGTTGAAAGGGTTGCCTTTTTTTCCGTTGAATTCGAAAGAATACTCCAATTCACCGTAATAACTTCCGTTCAAATCGACTAAGACGCTACCATCTTCTTCTTCGTAAAGATAGATAAGATCGGAGGAATCCAATAAGATTTTACCTCCAGGATTAAGCAATTTCTTTGCTTGTTTGAAGAATGAAGAAAGGTTGTTCAACTTGCCCACAATACCAATGCCATTCATCAACATTAAGATGGTGTCGTATGTGGCACCTTCGTATTTGAAAAAGTCGTTCAAGACAGTTTTTTTGATACCACGTTGTTGCATTACCTCAATGGCACCTTCCGAAATATCGAGGGCGGTGACGTCTAATCCATGATCTTGAAGGTAGAGCGAATGGCTTCCTGCACCAGCACCCACGTCAAGCACGTTTCCCGAACAACGTTTTAAAGCAGTACGTTCGGCCTGAGGCATCTCTTTATAATCTCTGAAAAACGTAGAAATTGGCCATTCCTCTGTCTCAGCAATATCGCTTTCAACAACAAAAACCGCCTTTTTATCGCCATTTTGATAGGCTTTCAAGCCATCACCATAAACATCTTCCTTCATGAATAATTTGATTGATGTGTGACATTGGGTTAGTAAATATCAACCCTATATACAAAAATAAGAAAAGTGGGGTAATAATCAAATGGGAGGAAATAAAAAAGAGAAACTACAGAAATCAGTAATATGAAAAAGGGTGCATCTTAATTTTATGTTTTGATGCACCCTCTTGCTAGTATGAAGAAAATTTATTTTATCGCTTTAATAAAATTATTCTTTTGCTTGCTTTTCGTCTTTTGCTTCTTCTCTCATTTTTTCTAGAATAGCAGCAATTGAACTAATAGAAACACTGACAGAATCTTGTTTTAGTCCCGCAATAAATCCATCTCTGACAACCTTTTGGTTGTTCTCGTCGTTATCAATTTTGGCAGCTTGCAGAAATTGTAAACATAATTCTCCTGAACGATGCCCCAAAATATAGTTAATAGAATCAATATAGCTATCTAATTCAATTTTTGACAAAGGAACAGCTCTCTCTGTTTTCTGTTTCTGCTCGCAAGAGCAGAGAGTAGCTACTATTAAAACTACTGTAGTTATATATTTAATTGTTTTCATTTCTTTATGTCAGTCATTTCAAAATCATAAACAAGTGTGGTATATGGCTTAACTTTAGAATTTTCGCCGAAACTCAATGTGTTAAACAAAGTTGGAGGTATAACCATTTGCCATTTAGAACCTATAGGCATGGTTGTTATTAGTTGCGTAAAACAGTCATTAAATAACTCCACTTTAATCCACGTAGGTTCTTCCTTAGGTGTGCCATCGAATTTTTTACCATTATATTCCTTTCCTACATATTTAATCAAGACTTCAGATTCCGTAGTTGGAATTAGGCCTGACCCTTTAGAAATTATTTTATAAAGAACGCCGTTATTCATTTTTATAACACTGTCATTCTTTGAATATTCGTTCAATAGACTATCTCCCACAGCAATATAATCTTTATTCTTCTGTTTATTAAGGAATTCATGCAAACCATTCAACATCATTTCTGCATCGTCGCGCGACATGAAGAATGAGTCAGTTGTTAGAGCATCTATAAAACCTTTAATGATAATTTGACTTTTTAATGTCATTGTATCAGGATAAAAAGCCATTTGCTTTAATAGGATATCTGCTGACTTATAACCGCAATAATAGCTTACGGAATCTTTTGTGGAGTGAAGGAGCGTTTTCTTTTCTTCTATTTGATTTGTTTGATTGTGGCATGAGCATACAAGTTGTAGTATTGCTACTACCATCAACCATTTCATCTTTTTCATGCTTTTCTGAATTTTATAAGACTTTATTGAAATATCCTAAATATGTTTACGAAATGAGGGCACATCAATGATGTACCCTCATTATTTTGTGTTCAATCAAAAAACTCAAAATTGCCCCAGATTACTCGAAATCAATAGGGGTGTCTAATATTTAGAAGCTATGTTTTGCGAAGAGATAAATGTACTTACCACCAGCCCCATCATTCAAATCATTTGAGACACGACGATAGCCGCTGACATTTTTCTTTTCACTGATAGCTATTGATGTAATAGGTGAGTGATGTTTACAATTGCTAGAACCGAAAAGATAAATGTACTTACCACCAGCTCCTTCGTTAAGGTCAGTCTGCTTACCAGTACCTTTATATGCCCAAGACGGGAAGGCACTAGCTTCTAAAGCAGATATCACATTTGCACATCCATCTGTACCTTCATGGTGCCATTCATAATCATAACCTCCATAATATCTTTTTGCGTCTGACTTAACTGCACTGAGATAATCGCCTTTTTTTCTTGCACTATAGTCAGTTATATCGCGAAGAAGAGAATTAGATCTGTCTCGCATGTTAACGGCATTAGCGTCAACGAGTTGCTCTGGGCAGTAGTAGAAATAAATATGCTTACCACCAGAACCAGCATTAAGATCATAGTTAAATTTATAAAAAGGAACAACTTGTCCGCCTATGAAGGTACAAGAGTAATAATAACTAGGTGCTTCTGAAGCTGAGTTAAAAGCACGAGCTTGTATTCCAGTAATATATTTATACTTTGTAGTCCCTGTATAAAGATAACGCAATGCCTCTGAATTAGTGTCATCTTCAGAAGTAACTACTTCATCAGAAGCCTCATCCTCTGAGTAAGGCTTAGCACGATAAATGTCTTTAGAAATTGAGTCGCCTTTTGCTACCTCGAAGAAAGGAACTAAATAGTCCTCGCCTTCAGTTGCCTCAGAGCCAACTCCGTTTGATGATTCATAATCTTTGTCACATGAAGACAAAGCTAATGATGCAGACATAACAATTCCTCCCCAGAATGCTACTCTTTGAAAATTCTTTTTCATTTTTTCTTAATTTTCTTTTTTAATTAACGAATAAAAAACTTAATATATACCGACTGAACACTTAAATTTCAAAAATAATGATATATAATTATCTGTCCTCAGTAATGGAAATTTTTATTTTTCTGCAAAAATACATATATTCGTATTATATTGCAAATTATTTTTTCAAAAAATACATAAAGATATAATTACCAGGTGAATTATGATGTAAAAATACATAATATATGTTGATTTATTTGATGTTTTGTCGGAACTTCTGAATGTGTATGCGTATTTTCCGAAATGTATTTTTATGGACATTATGTTTGCTTAGTCTTTAAGTATTTCTGTTTTGTAAAAGAATTTGATATATGTTAGTTTTGTGAATTTATAGGTATGTGTTGTTGTTAGTAAATTTTAATGAAGCGATGACAAATTACATAGGTTCAACAAAAAAATATTAATTGTTTTAAATAATGACCAATTCATCGAAGAATCAATTGACTGAGGAGGAGCTTATTCCTGGTGGAATGTTTTATAGGCAGTTTCTTCCTTTGCGTATGGAGGAGATATCTTTTTCTCAATCTGGGGAGATTTATCGTTATAAGAAGAATGAATTTTATTGTGCAAAATCAGTACGTGATCAACATTCGGTTTGGTCTATTTCATTATTTTCTTTTGGCGAATTATTGGAGGGAATAGGAGTTAAGGCAGTAACGTCATTGCCCACTTTCCATTTTTTGAAAAATGCGGATGAGGTGGCTTGGGTGAAATTGTCCGACTTTATCTGTTTTATAGATTGCCATTCCTGTTCGATTATTCGTAAAATAAAGATTAAGCCGGATTGGGAAAATATCCTTTTCAACGAAGAAAAGGGCCTTTTTTCTTTCGCTTCCAAGAATGCTTTGTGGTTGCTTGATTTGAATGGGGGAAAGAGATTGCTTCATAAAGAAAAGAATCGGTCAGTGCTTTCTGGAGCCGTGCCTTCTCGTAATGAATTTGGAATTGAGCAAGGAGCGTTTTGGTCGCCCGATGGTAGTAAGTTAGCCTTCTATATTGTCGATCAAACGGGCATTTCTTCTTATCCTTTAGTTAAAGTTCAGGAGCCGATGGCAACTCTTGAATCTATAAAATATCCGATGGCTGGTGCAAATAGCGAAACCGTCAGGTTGGCTGTTTATGATGTGGAAAGAGACAAGACGATAATGTTGCAGCCTTCAGATTGGGAGGAGAGTTATCTTACTTGCGTCACTTGGAGTTTGGATGCGAAGCATCTCTATTGTGCTGAGGTCGATCGATCGCAGAAGCATTGCCGTCTATTGGCCTACGATGTTTGCGACGGGCATTGTGAACGAACACTTTTTGAGGAGTGCGATGAGAAATATGTCGAGCCGCAGCATCCTTTGTTTTTCTTGGATGATGAACACTTCGTTTGGCAAAGCCGTCGAGATGGATACAACCATCTTTATTTGTATGATGTTAGGGGAAATCTGATTCGCCAACTTACCCAAGGCACTTTTGAAGTGACACAGTTGTGCGGAAAGGTTGGGGCTACTGATGAACTGGTTTTCATTTCTACTCAATCGTCGCCTCTCAACCGAGATCTCTGTGCAGTAAAAATCAGTGGCGGGTGTGTTCGTATTTTATCCAAAGAGAAGGGAACTCACTCGGTGGCTATTTCTTCTAAAAATGGCTGTTTCATCGATAGTTTCTCTTCTGCTGTTGTGCCAGGGAAATCGTTTCTTCGGAATTTCATCGATGATTCTGAGTCCCTATTATGTGAGGCGGACAATCCCTATAAAGATTACGAAATGCCTGTGACGGAGATTGGCTCGTATGAAAAAGACGGGGAGGAGATTTTTTATCGCATTGTCCGTCCTGCCACTTTGGAGAAGGGTGTCCGTTATCCTTTGGCCTACTATGTTTACGGTGGTCCTCACGTCCAACTTATTCGCAATGAGTGGTTGGCGGGTACGAAGGGTTTTGAATATATGATGGCCCTCAATGGCTATATAGTGATGTCTATTGATCCTCATGGGTCGGACAATAGAGGTAAGGAGTTTGAACAAAAAATTTGGCGTAACATTGGTGCTGTTCAAATGGAAGATTATCAATATTCGATAGAGTGGCTATTGAAGAACAAAGAGTATGTTGATTCTAAACGGATGGGGGTATATGGTTGGAGTTTTGGCGGATTTATGGCTACTCGATTGATGTTGCGTTGTCCTAAATTGTTCAAGCTTGGCGTGGCTGGCGGGGCGGTGATAGATTGGGCATCGTACGAAGTGATGTACACTGAACGGTATATGGAAACTCCTAAGCAGAATTCCGATGGATTTGCAGAAAATGATATGAAACGGTTTGTTAAGAATCTTACCAACGATATGTTATTTATCCATTGTGATAATGATCCGGTGGTTCTTTGGCAGAACACTCTTTTATTACTGAAAGAGGCTATTAAAAATGGGAAGCAGATAGATTATGCTCTCTATCCAGGACATCAGCATAATGTGCAGGGTCCAGACCGAGTTCATCTTATGCAGAAAATCAGACGCTATTTCGATAGCCATTTCCGATAGAAATGTTAAAAATTCATCCTATTATACCTCAAAAATCATTGTTAAAAGATTATATTTCCATAAGATTATAATTTCCTTTGATTAAAATTAACATAACGTTCTAATTCTTTTTATCTTTGCATGTCAATAATGTTTTATAATATGGCACAAGGTATTGAGTTTATATCTATTGATGATATTAAGAAGATTCTATTTAATGGTGAAAAATTGTCGTTCAGCGACAATATTTACAAGAGAGTAAAGGACAGTTTCGAATTTTTGGATAAATTTTCCAAAGAGCGTGTAATTTACGGAATTAATACAGGTTTCGGTCCGATGGCTCAATATAAGGTGAGCGACGACGAGCGTATTCAACTCCAATATAATATCATCCGTAGCCACTCAACTGGGGCTGGAGCTCCATTGCCTGATATTTATGTAAGAGCAGCAATGATTGCTCGTGTTGGTACATTTATTCAGGGCGAGTCTGGTGTTCATCCAGAGTTGGTACAACTTCTTACAGAATTTATCAATACTGGTATTATCCCATTTATCCCCGAGCATGGTAGTGTGGGCGCAAGTGGTGACTTGGTGCAATTGGCTCATCTTGCTTTGACTTTGATCGGCGAGGGTGAAGTCTTCTATAAGGGCGAACGCCAACCAGCATCAAAGGTGATGAAGGAATTGGGTATCAAGCCTTTCGGCGTACATGTTCGAGAAGGTCTTTCTGTTACCAATGGTACTTCTTTCATGACAGGTATCGGTTTGGTAAATCTCTTCGATGCTAAAAACCTCTTCAAATGGGCAATTTACGCATCTGTGATGTTGAATGAAATCGCTTCTTCGTATGATGATTTCATGCATGAGAAATTGAATCAAGTTCGTCGTCAAGATGGTCAACAAAAAGTGGCTAAGATGTTGAGAGATATTGCAGCTACTAGCAAATGTATGTTGAAGCGTGACGATTATTTATATAAGAATACAAGCGAACAACAACAGAGTGTGTTTAAGCACAAGGTTCAACCTTACTACTCTTTGCGTTGCGTTCCTCAAATCTTGGGTCCTGTGCTTGAGGTGATTGAGAATGTTGAGCGTGTCTTGGTAAATGAGGTGAACTCTGCTACTGATAATCCGATTGTGGATGTTGAGAATCAAACGGTTTATCATGGTGGTAACTTCCATGGTGACTACGTTTCATTCGAAATGGATAAGTTGAAGATTGCTGTTACTAAGATGACAATGTTGATGGAGCGTCAGATGAACTATTTGTTCCATGATCGTATCAACGGTATTTTGCCTCCATTTGTCAACTTGGGTGTTTTGGGCTTGAACTACGGTTTGCAAGCTTCTCAGTTTACAGCTACGTCAACTACTGCGGAGTGCCAGACTTTGTCAAATCCAATGTATGTCCACTCAATTCCTAATAACAACGACAATCAAGATATTGTCAGCATGGGTACTAACTCAGCGTTGATTGCTAAACGTGTGTTGGAGAACTCTTACCAAGTGATGTCTATTCACTTTATGGCGATTGTTCAGGCTGTTGATTGTTTGGGAATCCAAGATAAGCTTTCTGTAGAGACAAAGAAGATTTATGACGAGATTCGTGCTTTCTTCCCAGTCTTCAAGGATGACACTACAAAGTATGAGGACATTGAACATGTTCAAGCATATTTGAAGAAAGCTTTGATTTAATCGAAAAAAACCTAATTATAGATATGAAGGTAGCACTTGTAACAGGTGGTTCTAGAGGCATAGGTCGTGCTTGCTCTGTGAAACTCGCCGAGATGGGTTATTATATATTGATAAACTATCAATCAAACGAGGCTGAGGCTAACAATACGTTGGCTTTGGTTCGTGAGAAAGGTTCGGATGGAGAAATCATCCGTTTCGACGTATCTCAAAAGGAGGAAGTTGAAGGGGCTATTGCAAAATGGCAAGACGAGCATCCAGATACTTACATCGAGGTATTGGTGAACAACGCCGGTATCCGTCGTGATAATCTTTTGATTTGGATGACGGATGAGGAATGGGACAAGGTTTTGGGAACAACCCTCAACGGTTTCATGTTCACGACTCGCGCAGTATTGAAGAATATGTTGGTGAAGAAGTTTGGCCGAATCGTTAATATGGTTTCTCTTTCTGGTTTGAAGGGGTTGCCTGGTCAGACTAACTATTCAGCTGCCAAAGGTGCTGTGATTTCGGCAACGAAAGCTCTTGCTCAAGAGACTGCAAGAAAGAATGTCACAGTCAATGCAGTTGCTCCTGGTTTCATTAAAACGGATATGACGCAAGACTTGGACGAGGCACAATTGAAGGTTCAAATACCAATGCATCGTTTTGGAAATCCAGAAGAGGTTGCCGCAGTAGTTGGCTTCCTTGCGTCTAAGGAGGCATCTTATGTGACTGGCCAAGTGGTTTCAGTAAATGGTGGTTTATATACATAGTAGATAGAGAAGATGTTGCGTAGAGTTGTCATAACCGGAATAGGGGCCTATTCATCTATTGGTAAAAATGTGGATGAAGTGGCCGATTCGTTGTATTATGGCCGTTCGGGCATTGGCTTGGATCCTGAACGCAAGGCGATGGGCTATCGTTCTTCGTTGACTGGTTTATTGACCCTTCCCGACATTCGTAGCTTTGTAGATAGGCGTCAACGTCATAGTCTTCCCGAGCAAGGTTATTATGCTTGCGTAGCAGCTCAGGAGGCATTTGCCATGTCGGGAATTGATGCTGATTTCATCAAGGATAACGTGGTAGGAGTTTTGATGGGAGGTGACTCAAGTGCAGCTCCAATCATCGATGGAATCGATGGAATTAGAGAAAAAGGGACTACTCTTCTGGTAGGTTCGGGTTCTGTTTTCCAATCTATGACTTCCACTGTTTCCATGAATCTTTCAGTCATTTTTAAACTGAAGGGAATTAATTTCTCAATAGCAGGGGCATGCGCGAGCGGTTCTCACGCTATTGGCATTGGATATACACTGATTCAAAGTGGACTACAAGATTGCATTCTTTGCGGTGGTTCGCAAGAGGTGAACAAATATTCGGTGGCAAGTTTTGACGGAATCAGCACCTTTTCGGTTCGCGAAGATGCTCCGGAAAAGGCTTCCAGACCGTTCGATCGAGATCGTGACGGATTGGTGCCGAGTGGTGGAGCGGCGGCTCTCGTGTTGGAATCTTATGATTCGGCCGTTCGCCGTGGGGCTAATATTTTAGCCGAAGTGGTAGGCTACGGATTTTCTTCTTGTGCCGATCACATCTCCATCCCTAACGTCAATGGACCTCAGTCGGCTATGGAGATGGCCATTCAGCGGGCTGGATTGAAGTTGAGTGATATTGATTATATCAATGCGCATGCCACATCAACATCGGTAGGCGACTCCAACGAGGCGAAGGCAATCTCAGCCTTGTGGGGAGATAAAACGCCAATGGTTTCGTCAACAAAGTCTATGACAGGTCATGAGTTGTGGATGTCAGGTGCTAGTGAGGTGGTTTACTCCATTTTGATGATGAAGAGGGGCTTTGTGGCTCGAAATCTCAATTTTGAGAATCCAGATGAATATTCTGCAAAGTTGAATATTGTGGCTGATACAAAGGAGGTGTCGATTAAAACGATTCTTTCCAATTCGTTTGGTTTTGGTGGAACTAATTCAAGTTTAATTATAAAGAACATTTAATAATAATCATATGACAAAAGAAGAAGTTATCGAGAAAATTAACGCAGTTTTGGCGGATGAATTCGAAGTAGAAGAGTCTGTTATCTCTCCTGAGGCTCCATTAATGAAGACTCTTGATTTGGATAGCTTGGATTTGGTTGACGTAGTAGTTCTTGTTGAGCAAAACTTTGGTATCCGTTTGAAAAATTCAGACTTCGTCGGTATTACTACTTTCCAAGAGTTTTACGATTTATTGAATTCTAAATTAGCTGATTGATATGTCGGAGTGGACAGGTAAGTCGCGCGGCGGAAATTTTGGCCATTGTTTCTTCATTGCTTTGATTTCTCATTGTGGGAGAGGCGTGGCCTATCTTTTTTTGATTTTCGTTGTGCCTTATTATGTCTTATTTGCTCCGAAATCTACGAAGGCTAGTTGGCGATATTGGCGTCGCATACATCATTTGGGTAGGTTTGCCTCTTTTCGTAAACTCTTTCTGCACTATTACCGCTTCGGCCAAATTATCATTGATAAGATAGCGGCCATATCGGGCATGGATTCTCATTTTGAGTACGACTTCTGCAATTATGACGCGTTCCTTAACATTTTGGATGGTGGTACAGGTGTCGTGATGATAGGAGCTCATTTAGGCAATTGGGAGATAGGCGGACAGTTCTTCGGCGATTATGCACCTAAACTTAATTTGGTGATGTATGATGCTGAATATCAGAAAATAAAGTCTAAGTTAGAGCAGGTGATGGGTGAGAAAGCCTATCATGTTATTCCTGTCAACGAAGACGAGTTTTCCCATGTCTTTAAGATTAAGGAGGCTTTGGACAACTGCGAATATGTTTGTTTCCAAGGCGATCGTTCCATTAACGAAAAACATCTTTTGTCTGCCAACTTGATGGGTAGGGAGGCACAATTTCCTGCCGGACCGTTCCAAATAGCTTCACGCTTCAAGGTGCCTGTAGTTTTCTATTTTTCAGAGAAAGAGAGTCGCGACAAATATAGTTTCCGCTTCTTCATTGCAGAGCCAGTGAAACGAACCAAAGGGATGAAGCCCGAAGATGCCTTGTTGGCACAATATGTTGCTGTCTTGGAGGAGCGAATGAAGGCTCATCCTGAACAGTGGTTCAACTTTTATCCATTTTGGCCGGAATTGGCCTAATTTAGCCCATTTAAACGATTATTTATGCAAGGAGATACATTGTCCCACCCAAGTCTTTTCATTGAGCCTATAGTGTCGGGAGAGGCCATTTTTGAACTAATTCCACAGCGTCCCCCTATTGTCATGGTAGATTCCTTTTATGGTGTTGAGGATATTTGTTCATACTCAGGTCTGACCGTTGAGGCTTCGAATGTTTTTTTTGAAGATGGAAAGTTGAGGGAGCCTGGGTTGGTGGAGCATGTGGCTCAGTCGGCAGCTGCCCGTGTGGGATACGTCTGCCAGCAGGAGAATCGTCCTGTTCCTGTCGGTTTCATCGGACAATTGAAGAATTTCAAAATTTATGATTTGCCATCGGAAGGAGACAAACTTTGCACGACTATCAAGATAGAGAGTGAATTCGGGGGTGTCTCCCTTATCTCTGCCACAGTTCGTACGGCTGAAACGCTTTGGGCTGAGTGCGAAATGAAGATCTTTTTACAGGAGAATTGAGATTAGTAAGAACTGCCTTTCTATAGATTCCATTTGTTTTATGAGAGATTAGGCAGCGAATTTATGAGTTCATTTTAATAACAACAAAGGCCACCTACAGGCAGCCTTTGTTATTTTCTTCTATTTTGTATTCCAATCGTTGTCAATCAACTAAATATTTCCAATTCAGATCAAGGGTTAACACATATTGGCCTTTTGTGCGGCAGTTTTTGTTGATTTCATCGTTGGAACTGGTTCTGGTTGATTCGCCAAACGATACGGTTGCCTCTTCCGAGAATTCGTTTTCATCCAAAGGGTTCAACTCTTTGGTATATTGGTAAAGTTCGGCCACATGGCTGTTCTTGATGATACTATAGTCTTCAGAGGTTGCTCCCATACCGATGCCGCCTGAATAGAATACCATGTGGGCATCTGGTTTGACTTTAATCTTCACATGTTTAGTTGGGTCTATGGCTATCATTTTAGCGTTTTTAAATCCATCTACTTTGCCTTCTGCGTCTGCTAATGTGAAGCAACAATTAGTTGACCCGTCGGAAGCGAAGAGTTCAAAAATGCCGTCTTCATCGACATCAATGAAAGCAATTTTTTCCAATTTCCCAAATTCGTTGAACTCTTTTGCCATCTTCTCCAATTGCGGAATGTTGTTCTTCCAGATTTTTTCGCTTTCGCCGAGAGTGCCTTGTGGGTTATAGTTACATTCGCTGAATACAACTTCATTATTAATCACGGATGCTGCATAGCGAACGTATCGAATGCCATTCAATTGTGAATTGTTTTCATAGCATAAATAGACGGTTGCTAAGAATGAACCATCATTTTGCTTGTCTAACGAGTGTAATCTCTTTATGCTGTCTTCTCCATCTCCTTGCCCTTCAAATTGCCAAAGAGCGTAGCAATCTCCTTCGTATGGACAATCCTCCTTGAGTGCTTTTATCAACGCTGGGGTGCAATGTGCCTTCATCCATCCATCCTCATACAAAGAAGGTCCATCTTGGGAATAGAACGACTTGATGTAGTCTTTGATTTTTTGTTCGTCCTGGGCCGACAGTTGGACGGAAGTGCCTTCCTTCGCGGGAGTGTTAGCAGTTGCTGTCTCCACGGCGTTTTCGGTTGGGGTTGCTGTAGGAGTTTCGTTTTTGTTGCCTGTGCATGAACTAAGAGCCATCAAGGCAATGGCGGGGTATAAAAGTTTCTTCATCTTTATAGATATGTTTTTGTAAATGTTTAATCTAAAAAATGCCATTCCATCCAATATTTTGGAAGGTGACCATATTGTTATTCGATTGACATTAGGCTTAAAGAACCATCTTCACCACTCTCCACGATGGCATATTTGAGCGTCATGCTGCCTTGCTTATAGGATATGCCATAGTTGGGGATGCTTCCTATCATATCGCCGCGGACGTCAATACGTTCGTTGGCAGAGAAAGTTTCCCATTTCTCAATCTCTTCTGTGTTGAATTTTATCTTTCCGTTGTTATCAGCTTCTACGAATTCGAGTGATAGAAGCTTGAGGTCTGAGATTTGGTTGTCTGTGGTTATAGAGAACTTGGAGACGCCTCTTTCGTTGAGAATGACCCGTTGTATCTTCTCTTCGTCTATATTGGCATCCACGTTGTCGGTCCACTCTATTGAAATGCGGGGCTGAACTTCGCCTGCACATTCTGCTTTCGCTTCCGAGGCTGTTTTTGTCGTCTCTGGGGCTTGGGGACCAGTCGTTGTCTCGTTGGTGGTGTTTGAGTTGCTTGTACAGCTTAAAAACATGCTTGTAAGCAAAAGTGCGAATAGTTTTGTCTTCATGTTGTCTGGTGTTTTTTATAAATGAAAAGACTCCGAATGTCTTTCAACAATCGGAGCCCTTTAGATTATGTCGAGGGTTATGCGCCAATGGCCTTTTGCCATTTTGCAAATTCCGCATCTTCTTCGCTTGTTCTTGTTCCATCAATTTGGATGACAGTTTCGATAAACTGGTTCATGGTCTTGATGGTTGTTTTGACTTCAGCAGGATCGGTATCCTTTTGTTGAAGGAATTCTTTAGCTTCTGCCACCAATTCATCGAGAGTGTAGGTCTTATCGGTAGTGCTACGAATCACCTCCTCGATTCCCATATCGATATTGCCTTGAGTTTTAAGTAATCCAATAAACAAATTGACAAATGCCTTTTCCTTATCGCTATAGTCGCCATCTGCTGCACCGAAATATACGCCTAGTTTTGCCATCAAAGTGGCGAATTTTACTTTCTGATCCATTATCGTTTTTGTTTATTTTTTCAAAATTTTGTTCAAAATCACAGCTGCACCTTGTGCCATAGTAGCGATGTCAGTCATAGACATATTGCCTAGTGGGCCTGCACTGCTTGAGCTTGTTGTAGAGCCTGTTTGGATAGAACTGTTAGCTCCCATGCCGCTCATGGCGCCACCCAACACTTGCTTGAGGATCATGCTGATAAGATCTGAGCTTCCACTTTTTGATCCGCCAGCCAACTGGCCTAAAATAGAACCAATATCAATGCTGCCGCCATTTACATTCATATTCATGCTACTTCCGCCTCTGCTTTGGTTGAACATTTGGATGATGCTCATGATATCAATGCCGCCTCCGTTCGAAGCTGCAGTAGTAGTTTTGCCGCTGTTGGCAAGTACTGTACCTAATACATCAATTAGACCACTCATTTTTTTTAAATAATTTTTAAGGTTTATATTGCTCGTTTCTTATGTCGATAAAATATACGACAACGCAAGTTATAGAAAAATTTTAATAAACAAGCAAAAAAAAGGGAACATAGTTTAGCATTTCTTTTAATGGATAAAATTTCTCTATCTATTGTTAGATAATATCTATGAATCTTACTTCTTCTACCAACAAATAGTGAGAGCATATGGCATAAATACCCAAAACAAGCGATTTCATGACTTGAATACTCCTTGTATCTTTGCAATGTCTTAAAGATAAACAGAATACCATTCTTTTAGGTGAAGTTCTAATCACATCGTAAGCCATAATAAATATATGTCTTCACCTCGAATGGTTAACACATAAGGACAAGTGAATGAAATAGGCGGCAAGCTCTTGTGAAAGACCTTGACCGCCTATTGTTAATTAAGAATTTTGAATTAAGAGTTAAGAATTTTTGACCTATACGCCGATTTTTTTTCTAACACCACATTCGAGCACTGAAAGCGCGACACTCCATAGCCTTGTCCGTGAGGTCAAGGTTGAAGATGCGACACCCAATAGGCCTTGCTCGAAAGGCCAAGGTTGAAATTTGTAGTCAAGAAAAAAGAGGTTGCCCAACGGACAACCTCTTTATGATTAAATTAAATCTCCTTATTATTTGCTGATTACCAAGCGAAGATGTTCAACGCCCTTGCCATTTGCCAATGCTACTCTAACGATGTAGGCACCTGCAGGAATGTCGGATGTTTCAAATCTTTGGTTACCACTGTGGTCGCTTACAATGACTCTTCCGTCAATTCCGATGAGTTCAACAGCACCGATCTCTTCATTGCTGACGATTACGAAATAATCTTTTGCTGGGTTTGGTGCAATACCGATACCACCGCTAACATTGTTAAGTTTGTGGATAGTTGATGCGTCGCCCTTGATGGTTACATTGTAGAGTTGGCAATCTTCAAATGTGGTGATTGTAGTCTCTTCTGTGTATGTAACTCCTTGGTATTGACCTCCTTCTACGGTCTTCTCCTTGATGTCAGGAGCAGGCTTCCAAATCTTGAAGCTTCCGCACAAGTGAAGCATTGACAAGTAGTGAACCAAACCGTCGTAGTAACGATATTGACCTGTTGCCAAACCTGCACTCCAAGCTTTGTTCAAGTTAGTCTTTACTTGTTTTTCGTAAGATGGGTCGTCCATCAAAGCGTAGCAAGCAACAGCGTTGGCACCAGTTTCACCCAATGTGTAATTTTCTTGTGGATTAGAACCATCCCAGTTGAAACGTGCATGTCTGTATCCGTCCTTCTCGAAGAAGTCGATGATTCTCTTTGCCATCTCTGTTTGTCTCTTGGCATCCTTACCGAACAAATAGTAGTCCATACCGTAGTTCATCGCACAACGCATAGCATCGTACATGTATTGAGTGGCGTGCTCGTTAAAGTTAACAGAGTGAGGAGTACCGTCGAAGTTGTTGTAGTCTGAGAACAAGCCTGAAGAGGTGTTGCAAGACTTATACAAGTGATCGCGTGTTGCAGAAAGAGCTTGGCTCCATTTGTCATTGTTTGTGTCAGACCAGCGAGAGAACATCTCCAAGAATGCTGGCAAGTCGTAAGATGGGTCAGAGAAGTCTGAGTTACCTGCTGATGGTTGGAAAGTAACGATCTTAGTTGACTCGTTGAACAATGAATAACCGTTTCCATTCTTCCACATGCTCTTCAAAATGTCTTGAGCATCTTTCATATAGCCGCTGTCGTTCCAACGGTTAGCAGCCAACAACAATGATGTCATAAAGTACATTTCACCATCAGGGGCACAGCCTCTATCTTTTGCACTACCGTCTGTTCCGCAAGACCAAGAGAAGTATCCGTCGCCGCCTGAGTTAGGGTTGTGCCACATGTGGTTCTTAGCCCATTTCCAAATCTTAGCGAACTCGTCCTTGTGGTTGGTTTGAACGCTGATCATCATACCGTAAGACATACCCTCTGAACGAACGTCGTTGTTACCTGTGTCGAGGATGTAAGCCTCACCGTTGTTGCTTTCGTAGTAAACCTTGTTGCTACTTACGAAGTAGTGGTTCCACAACTGATCCAATTTCTCTTGGATTTGAGTCTCGGTCTTTCCGAGAATGGTCATAAATGGACTTGTGTAGTTACCTGTGTAATAAGCACCCGTATAATTTGTTTCGTCGCAGTCAGGACCGAAATAAGCGCCGTTTTCATCGAAGAATGAACCTGATGCTATAGTTCCAGGTGTTTCGCCAGGATTTACAGAACCACCACCGCAGTCTGCAATCTTGATGGCAGCAGAAGTGGCAATTGTCTTGCCATTTGATTTTGTGATAGTCAAAGTACCGTTACCTGTAGTATTAGGTTTCCATACGAAAGAGCCGGAAGCGGTGATGCCGCTCTTCAATTCCATTCCAGCCACACCTGTGAAGGCAACATAGTTGATGTTGGCTCCATCTCCAGCCTCATTGATGAAGAAACGCATCTTTTTAGATGAAACAGGAGGGAAAGTTGCCTCGAAGTCTTCTCCAATGGTTGTTCCTTTGTAGGCTGTCTTCCAAGAACCATTGTCGTCATATTGGATTTCAAACTCAGCGACGTTGCCATATTTTGTAAACTCGTCGATCTTAACACCACCTACCGTTTGTACGGATGAGAAGGTGAATACGACGTATTCGTTTTTACCGGAAACTGATCCCCAACGTTGGCTCTCTCCGTGGCTTCCGTCATTGCTTAGAATGTTGTTTACAGACCAAGAGAAATCTCCATTCTCTGTAGCCCACTCTGAAGATGCGCTAACGTCATTAACATCGATTTCATCGGCAGAAGAACCCGTGCTCCAGTTCAACGTGAAATCTTTTCCGTTGGTGTCGCCATCCATTGTCCAAGAGATTGTGTAAGATGAATCCTTGCACCAAGATTGCGCTGCAGAAGGATCCTTGAATGAGAATACAGGATCTGGAACAGCAGGAGCACCTGAGCCTACGACAATGTCGCCGCCGTTTGGCACTGCCTTGAAATAGACGTAGCCGCCGCTCACTTCGCTCTCAATCTCTTGATCGTTCTGGGTAACCTTGATGTTAGCCCATCCATCCTGCATAGGGACACGAATAGACAACGGATAGTTCCATTTACAGATCTTATTGTTGGATAATTGGGTGTTCAAAGTCAAAGAATAGGTGTCGCTTGAAGAATCACCGCCTACCTTTTTCAATGTTGAGTTATCACGCTCCTTGATGTACATACAAGCGTTGCGGAAAGAGGTCACCCAGTAAGAGCTTTCGTTTTGCGACAAGTAATCAAGAGTTCCCGTGAAGGCTTTTTGATCTGTTGGAGAGTAGCTACCGCTTGCCTCCATTCCTGAAATACCATGGATCAAGAATACGACCCAGCCGCCCATTCCTTTGGCCTGATCAATCTTGCTTGTGAACTGATTGGTGCTGTTAATACCTTGCGTACCACAGATGATACAGTCCAAACGTGCAAAGTTGGATGGTGATTTGGAGTTTATCTGGCCACCGCAGATACGTCCACCGATGTAGTTGGCCAAAACTTGACTTTCAGTTGGCACATTACAATTCGGATAAGCGATTGTGATGCACTCTTGGTTCTTGATGTTGTTGTTGATTGTGTTTTTGGAAGAAGCCAATTCTGAATCTTGAGACGTATGCGAATCTGTATGGCTTCCGATCTCATGCCCCTCCTTGGCAAAATCTTGGTACTTCGACCATAGACCATTAGCCCATCCGGTTACCATATAAAAAGTTCCTACAAAACCCTTTTTTGAGAGAGCATCCGCAGCGAACGCGTCTGTATTATACTCTCGGGCAGCGTCATCAAAGGTGAATGTTACTGCTGCCTTCTTCCAATCTTCCCAGGTCGCAATCTCTTGCGCGGAGGCAGATAGGAAACTCAATGCGGCTGCTGACACCGCAGTTAATAAACTTTTTTTCATATAAACTAATAAATGTAAGTTATACTTAATGGTTATCTCTTTTCGCTTCGTTTATGCAATACATCGCCTACAAAGTTAAGGTAAGTTGGTTTATGTTGTTGCCATGAGTTTTATGTTTTTGAACATAAAACTTAAGGTGTAATAGGTGATTCGAGATGCTGAATGGGAAATGCGAAGGGATTTGCCTTATCCCTCTTCATGTTCACCCAACATCTTTTCAAACCAGAGGATGTCGAACCATATTCCGAATTTGTAGCCGCATTTATGAAAATGGGCACATTGGGTGAAACCTAAATGTTGGTGAAACTCAGGACTGTTGTGGGTGAGATATTGGTTGGGTGTATCAATCCAGGTGGTGCAGGCATTCATATTCAAAATGCCCATTCCCTTTAGTTTTTTCTCCATTTCATCGTAAAGAGCTCTGCCGACGCCATGCTTACGGTTGTCCATCTTTACATAAATGGAGGTTTCCACTGTTCGGTTGTAGGCTGGGCGGGCTTTGAAGGGGCTGGCATAGATGTAACCCACGATTTCATCGTCAATTTCGGCCACTAAATAGGGCAGTTTCTCAAGAACTGCTCCAATGCGTTTCCTAAATTCTTCTATGCTTGGGGCTACGTATTCAAAGGTGATGGCCGTCTGTTCTACATAGGGTGCGTAGATTGCAACTAATTTTTCGGCATCGTCGAGTGTAGCTGTGCGAATCTTAATCATGCGAATAAACTTTTAATGGCATAATAAATTACGGGGATTAGTAGGGAAGGCAATAGATTGATTGTCTTACAATCTCTTATCTTGAGTAGCGATAATCCAGAGCAGAGGATCAACACTCCACCTACAATGCACAGCTCTATGCGCATCTGTTCTGGCATCGCGTCGCGAAAAATGATGGCTATGGTGTAGAACATTCCTTGCCAACAAAATAGAATCGGCGCGGCAAGTGCCATTCCCCAACCATATACTGCGGCAAGGACGGCACTCGAAACAAAATCGAGAGTGGCATTCGTGTAGAGATAGGTGTTGCCTGCTTCGCTGAATGCCCAGCCTTGGCTTGGCGACAGGGCGGAGAGGACTGGACCTACGATGGAAAAGGTGCCGATGCAGTAGAGCAAACAGCCGGTTGTCAATCCTTCGATTAGTTTGGGTTGGTCGTCGCTTTGATTTTTCTTGGCTCTCCGCTTCTCCTCGAATCGTTCCAATCGTCCTGCAAAATCGAGCTTCGTTCCGATTATTCCACCAATGGCGAGACTGATGATGAAGAGAACGGGGTATTCACTCTTGGGCATGTTGCTTATGGAAGCATTTACACCCAACATGATTGTGGCCAAACCTAAAGCGTCAAAAAGAACTTTACGATAACGCTCACCTACGCTTTGCTTGAATGTAGAGCCTATGGCTGTACCTGCTATGATACTTATAGTATTGACAATGGTGCCTAACATTTTAATTAAGAATTAAGAATTAAGAATTAAGAATTAAGAATTAAGAATTAAGAATTAA
>JAKSKZ010000022.1 GCA_024401475.1 Paludibacteraceae bacterium
AAAAAAAAAAAAAAAAAAAAAAAAAAAAAAAAAAAAAAAAAAAAAAAAAAAAATGGAACAATGCGGAATAAAATGGAACAAAATGGAATTTTAGAACAAAAATAAAATATTTTACTTTGCAATATAATTTCAAAAAAACACGGCTACAAGATTGCATGGAAACAAACAAAGAACATATTAACTTGCTTAAAACAATGGTAGAAAACAAGTTGAACAGAAAGCCTATTTCTCCTTCTGATTTTGAGATTTCTGCCAGTTCTATTTTCAAACATACCAAAGAGTATATCAGTCCCAAGACTCTGATGCGCTTATGGGGATACGTAAACGAACCCACAGTTCCACGTTCAACAACTCTCAACATATTGGCAAGATACTTAAATCATCGAGACTTCAACTCGTTCATTGAATATCTCAAAAATGACAACGAAGAAGAGTCTAAGTTCATTGCTTCTGATTTCATCAGATCTGAAAAATTGGACAAATACGCAAAAATCGAATTGAGATGGAATCCGAATAGAAGATGCGTCATCATACACATCGGCAACTCCCAATTTGAAATCATCGACTCAGAAAATTCAAAATTGAAAGTCGGAGACAAATTCAAATGCTCCAACTTTGTACAAAACGAGCCTTTATACATATTTGATCTCGAAACGGCGAACAACCAACAAATAGACAACTATGTGATAGGATGCAAAAGCGGTCTGAGTTCTGTAAAACTCATATAGGTCAGTTTCCCAGTTCTCAGACGGACACATCACTTTCCTCACGACGCGTGTCCTATACGCAGCAAAGGAGTTTTTCTTTCTTCCTACTATTTTCGGGGATATAGACAAGCAACATCAAAGATTACCTAAAGGTGACCCTATAAATTCGCTGTATTTAAAATTTTAGTAACAAGTCGAGACGACGACCACACGACCCCGCCCATCATCCAACACCGTCCCAAATTTTCTTTTCCAACTCTCTTCCTAAAAATTACCCCATTTTAGATTTATTATTTAACTTTGCAAAAGATATATTGGGCGTGGCACAAACTTGTCCGTTCATTCAAATTAGGAAATACTAATTTAATCATACAATATGATTCTATTCTTCAAAAAAGAGGATGCAGGCATAATCGCAGTCGATTCAAAGTCTGCACTTAACGCACAGGACATCGAGAAATTGACTTGGTTGTTCAGCGGAGCAAAATTCACGGAGGAAAAAGAGATTAATGGATGGTTTATCGGTCCGCGCCGCGAAATGATAACCCCATGGAGTACTAACGCAGTCGAGATCACCCAAAACATGGGCTTGAACGGATTGCTAAGAATCGAGGAGTACTTTGCTGCCAAAGGTGCAGATTCAGAGCACGACCCGATGCTTCAACGCATCTATCCGAAGTTGGACCAAAACATCTTCACGATAGACAAGCAACCTGATGCCATCGTCCACATTGACGATATTGAAGAATACAATAAGAAAGAAGGTTTGGCTCTCAACCCAGACGAAATCGCTTACTTGAACGGCATCAGCGAAAAGATCGGAAGAAAATTGACAGATAGCGAAGTGTTCGGTTTCTCTCAAGTAAACTCAGAGCACTGCCGCCACAAAATCTTCAACGGTCTTTACGTCATCGACGGGAAGGAGATGGAGAGCTCCCTCTTCAAACTCATCAAGAAGACTTCCGAGACCAACCCTAACAAATTGGTTTCAGCATACAAGGACAACGTTGCCTTCAACGAAGGTCCTGAAATCGAACAATTTGCGCCTGCAAGCGGCGACAAACCAGATTTCTTCGAGGTGAAGAAGATCAAATCTGTCATCTCCCTAAAAGCAGAGACGCACAACTTCCCTACTACCGTGGAGCCATTCAACGGTGCTGCTACCGGTTCGGGTGGTGAAATCCGTGACCGCCTCGGCGGAGGTAAGGCCAGTTTGCCAATGGCAGGTACTGCCGTCTATATGACTTCTTACCCACGCACAGCAGAAGGCCGCGAATGGGAGAACGGCATGGACGAACGTAAGTGGTTGTATCAAACACCAGAACAAATCTTGATCAAGGCTTCTAACGGTGCCAGCGATTTCGGTAACAAGTACGGACAACCGCTTATCTGCGGTTCGCTCCTCACTTTTGAGCACGCAGAGAACTACAAGAAGTTCGCTTACGACAAGGTCATCATGCTTGCCGGCGGTATCGGTTTTGCGAAGATGAAAGACAGTCTCAAGGGCGAGCCTGTTCCTGGTCAAAAAGTCATCGTCATGGGTGGTGACAACTACCGCATCGGTATGGGTGGTGGTGCCGTTTCTTCTGTAGATACAGGACAATACAACAACGCCATCGAGTTGAACGCTGTTCAACGTGCCAACCCAGAAATGCAAAAGCGTGTTTCCAATGTCATCAGAACATTGGCAGAGTCTGACAACAACCCTATCGTTTCTATCCACGACCACGGCGCTGGTGGTCACTTGAACTGTCTATCGGAGTTGGTAGAGAGCACCGGTGGAAAAATCGATATGGACAAGTTGCCTGTCGGAGACCCTACTCTTTCGGCAAAAGAGATTATCGGTAACGAGAGCCAGGAGCGCATGGGCTGCCTTGTTAACGAGAAAGATATCGACCTTATCAAGAGAATCGCAGACCGCGAGCGTGCTCCTATGTATGTAGTGGGCGAAACCACTGGCGACATGCGTTTCGTATTTGAGAAAGCAAACGGCGAAAAGCCAATCGACTTGCGTTTGGATTACATGATCGGCAAGCCACCTCGCACTGTCATCACAGACAAGACTGTTGTTGAGAAATACGAGGATGTGAAGACTGACGCAAGCAAGTTGAACGAATATTTGAACAACGTCCTCCAATTGGAATCAGTTGCTTGTAAAGACTGGTTGACCAACAAGGTGGACCGCTCCATCACAGGTAAAATTGCTAAGCAACAATGTGCCGGCGAGATTCAGCTTCCGTTGAACGACTTGGGTGCTGTTGCATTGGATTATCGTTATAAATCTGGTATTGCAACTTCCATTGGCCACGCACCGATGGCAGCCATGATCAACCCCGCAACAGGTTCTGTCCTTGCCATTGCAGAGGCTTTGACCAACATCGTTTGGGCCCCTATGAAGGACGGCATCAGCAGCGTTTCTTTGAGTGCCAACTGGATGTGGCCATGTAAGAACGAAGGCGAAGATGCTCGTCTCTACAAAGCAGTAGATGCTTGTAGCAAGTTCGCTTGTGCATTGGGTGTAAACATTCCAACAGGAAAAGACTCCCTCTCCATGACACAAAAATATGGAGCAGACAAGGTATATTCTCCAGGAACAGTCATCATCTCTGCCGGAGGTGAGGTTTCAGACGTTCGCAAGATCGTCGGTCCAGTTATCGAAAAGAAGATTGGCACAAGCATTTACCACATCGACTTCTCATTCGACGAACTTCAACTCGGAGGTTCCGCTTTAGCGCAAACACTCAACAAGATTGGAGCAAAGGCACCAACAGTTAAGAACACAGAATATTTCGTTGACGCATTCGAAGCCATCCAAGACCTCATCGACAAGGAACTCATCCTTGCCGGTCACGACATCTCTGCCGGTGGTATGATCACCACCCTTCTTGAAATGTGCTTCGCCAACAAGACTTGCGGTTTGAAGGTTAACTTGGACGAAATTCCGGAGAAGAACTTAGTCAAGGTTCTCTTCAGCGAAAACCCAGGTGTTCTCATCCAAGTGGAGAAAGAGGCAGAAGTTGAGAAGATTTTGAAGAAAGAAGGTATCGGATATGCTAAGATTGCAACGGTTGTTGAAGAGAGAAGCATCGAACTCGACAAAGACGGCAAGCACTATTCATTCGACATCGACGCATTGCGTGATGTTTGGTTCCGTTCTTCTTACTTGTTGGATAGAAAGCAAAGTGGCGAGCAATGTGCAAAAGAGCGTTACGAGAACTACAAGAACCAACCACTTCAATACAACTTCCAAAACTTCGCAGGCAAGCTTTCCAAGTTAGGCATTTCTGCAGACAGAAAAGAGAAGAGCGGCATCAAGGCAGCCATCATCCGCGACAAGGGTACGAATGGCGACCGAGAGATGGCTTATTCTTTGTGGTTGGCAGGTTTCGATGTAAAGGACGTTCACATGACCGACTTGGCAACAGGAAGGGAGACTTTGGAAGATGTCAACATGATTGTCTTCTGCGGTGGTTTCTCTAACTCAGACGTTTTGGGTTCTGCCAAAGGTTGGGCAGGAGGATTCCTCTTCAACGAAAAGGCAAAACAAGCCCTCGACAAGTTCTATGCTCGCAAAGACACACTCAGTTTGGGCGTCTGCAACGGATGTCAAGTCATGGCCGAACTCGGATTGGTTTACCCTGAGCACGAGAAGAAGCACAAGATGTTGCACAACAACTCACATAAGTTTGAGTCTTGCTTCGTAGGTTTGGAAATTCCAACCAACGACTCAGTAATGTTCGGTTCTTTGTCAGGAACTAAATTGGGTATTTGGGTGGCTCACGGAGAAGGAAAGTTCGACTTCCCTTACGGAGAAAACGAGTACAACATCATCGCAAAATACAACTACGACGGTTATCCAGCCAACCCTAACGGTTCGCAATTCGGCGTAGCAGGCGTTTGTTCAAAAGACGGTCGTCACTTGGCAATGATGCCACACTTGGAGAGAGCAATATTCCCTTGGCAATGGGCTTACTATCCATCAGATCGCATCAAGAGCGATGAGATTACACCTTGGATGGAAGCATTTGTCAATGCGAGAAAGTGGATTGAGAAGAACAAATAAGAAACAATCTGACAAAAGAAAAAAGTGTGTTCGGATTTCCGGACACACTTTTTTTGTACTCTCTACTTTAAACAAATGACAAGAAAGCAAATATTCGTTCAAATTAATAATTTAAATCAACTTTTTTGTTTTTTTTAATAACTATGATTAATTTTGGGGGCTTGTAGTGAAAAAGTACGTTTCTTTTGACAAATACAAGCCATAAAAAAGAAATGTTCCAGAGAACCGATTGTCATTCAAAAGCAGCTATACATTTAGTCGCAGTTTAAAATTATGGCATAGTTGTTCAGACGAGAACACTTATAGGCAAGAGTCTAAAAAACTTGAAAAACAATAAATTCAAAATACTGAAATGAGAAACAGGCAATATCTCAGTTCTACTCATTTGTCCCAGGGACAAAAGACTGCGAAAAAAGGTTTCGCGAAACGCTCCGCGTTGTTCATCACCGCATTGATGTCAATCTTCTATTCTGGAGTTCAAGCCCAATCAGTTTCCATCAAAGAGAACACGAAAGTATCCATCTCGACACAAAACTACGACGATTGTTCATCCATTCTAAAAGTTTCTTTGTCACCTTCCGATGAATACTATTTCGACTTCTACATTACGGAGAACAACGTCAAGCTAACCTCAAGTGACATCACTTTTGATGGAGAAGCCAGCGTTTTTCAGTTCAATGAATACAACAACATCAAATTCAACACCGGATCTTACGGAGATAGACCTACCACATTCTATTTGAACACAAGAAGTGGCAAACCTTATGTTTTCTCGTCTGAAACACCATCATTGAACGAGGTATTCATGAAAATCAACGGGGAAACCGTTATTAACGAAGGGGACAAGGTAAACTTCACGGGCGAAATCTGCCCTACCGACGATTATACTTATCAGTGGTATGAAAACGGAACGGCTATCGAAGGAGAAACCTCTGCCATTCTATCCTACTACACTCCTAAAACACCACTCAGCACTTTCAAATTAGAAGTAAGCAAGGGGGGAAGTGTTGTAAAAAGTGATACCAAAACAATCCAAACATTAGGAACAAACAAGAAATACACCATCACGCCTTGGTGGGGTATTGGTTCAAGCGAGACCACAGAAATTGTAGGATATTGCAATTCTGTCTACAAAGTAGAACTCAGATTCAACAACAACGAACCCCAATTCACTATTAACATAGACGGCAAAGCAACCGACGAAATCACCAACGAAACAGACTATACCATCGCTAAAAAAGCGGGTGACGACGGCACTCCTGGTTGGAGAATCACGAACAACGGCGTCAGTGGCAAAACTGCTGTTTTCTATATTGACGCAAGAACGACCCCAATCAAATTGACAAACCAAATAGAAAATAGCGAATTCATTGTTGCATCTATTTCACAAACAAAAGGAAGTGCGGAAATCGAACGTGGCGAACTAGTTTCTTTCGCCTCAGAAGTCTGCAAAAGTTCTTCAGACAACATTACTTATCAATGGCAAAGCAGTACGGACAATGGCAAAACGTGGGACAACATTGACGGAGCAACCAACAGCACACTGGAAGATTTCGCTTCAACCATCGATAGTACAAGAATTAGAGTTGTTGCATCTAATGGCACTCTAACAAGCAATTCTACCCCCATTACGCTTGTCTTTGAGCCATCCCGCATCTTTGCAGAAATTGGCAATGCAGAAAAAATCAACGATGTAGAATACGAGATTCCAAACCACGAAGTAGTAAACATGAAGGTTTGGGCAGAAAGAATGAGCGATGCAGTATTTAGCGTTAAGATAAAGGATTTCTCATCCTCCACTTGGAGAGACACCACTTTGGGCGAGGATAACGTCTGGACATTCGAGCCCAAACAAAATTTAGTCTACAAAATCCAAGCGACAGGAACGCTCAACAATACGAACGTGAAAGGCACCATCTCTAAAGAATACATCATCCGCATTATTCACCGTTGCGACGAAAACGCCGCAACAGACACTTTGTGGCACGATGATTTCGGTCGTTTCTCTGACGCCAACACATACATCACCAAAGATGCTGATGGTGTGGAGCAAACCCACACTGAATCTATCACTGACGAGAAAGACAATGAATGTCCGATTGCCAACTACATGTCAGCCGATCCTAATTTCTTTGTAAAGAGACATGACTTTGCTGCATTAGACCCACTATTTGGTCCATACGAAGCAGACGATTGTGCCTCTGATGGATATAAGCACTACGCTTGTTGGAAAGAGTGTAACGGTATTCGTGTTGAAGACGGTTACTACGCAATCCTCACCAATCCAAACATCAGTAACTGTGGCAAGTCAGACCGTGACTATTGGGACGGCTCCGACCACACCGGCAACAAGAACGGTGGTATGCTTTTCGTAAACTGTAGTGACAACAGTAAGAACACCATCATTTACCAACGCGATTTGACACTCAGCAATGAATGTGACAACGTTCAATTGTTGTTCTCCGCTTACATCAGCAATGCCACAATCAAGGGTGGACAAAAACCTGTAAACGTACGTCTGGACATTCGCGACGAAGAGATGAACTTGGTTCACTCTGTTGCATCTGGCGACATCATGCCTCGTACATCGGGCAAGAAATGGACAAACATGACATTCCAATTCAAATCAACAGGTAAAAAGAAATACACTATTCAATTGACAAACAACAACGAGGGTGGTGCCCAAAACTACGGTAATGATATTTTGATTGATGATATCTCCATTACCATCTGCTACCCTAACGTGAATTTGATTACCGATTTCTCAAACAAGTCTAAGGACACTGTTGAAACTTGCGTATTGGATACAGTCATCAATCTTTACGCATTCAATGAAAACGGCATCAAAAATTACATTGACGAGCCAGTATATCTCTTCCAATACAAGAAAGTTGACAATATTGGTTCTAAATGGCAAGACGTTGAAGTAGGTGGCGAAGGTCTTCATTTTTCAGACATCGATAACACCCAAATCAAATTGGATAGTACGGATGCACGTTTCTTTGGAACAACAAAATTCAGAGCTATCGTTGCATCAAGCAAGGAAATTCTTAACGACATCATCGACGAAGAAAACACAACAGGAGGAATCACCATGCCAGTTGACTGCGACCACGTTTACGCAATCGACTCTGCTTTCGTCATCATCTTCCATTACAGCGGTCCTATGGGTCCTGCCATCGACACAGCAGGTTGTATCGGTGAGACAATGACTATCATTGGAGATGCTTCTGACAAACCAGAATTCAGATGGGTTGATGCAGAAGCAGACACACTCATCTCTGAAAACACCAAAGAGTTGACATTCCTTATCGACAACACCAAAGATGATTACTATTTCTATTTCATCGGTACTGAAAAATTAGGTTGTGCCGACACTCAAAAAGTTCATGTAAGAAAGAAAGAGAACGTATGGTTCGACGCTCCAGAAGAGTTTATCATATGTGAGTTCGATTCTTCCTTGACATTGACTGATGTAGTTCTTAAAAACTCTACAGCCACTCCAACCTTTACTTGGGAGTTGAACGGAACAATCGATGCGGAGCAAACCAGCAGTAAGTTTAAGATTCCTGCTACTGCCCCATTGGAAGGTACAATCAAAGTAACAGGTTCGGCAGAAGGATTCTGTGACTCTACAAGGACTATCAAGTACATCATCCACAAAAAGTACAAATTGAGTCTTGACACTGATGTTGAAGACGACCACTTGTGTTTCAATGCGAACAACAGCAACATCACTTTAACAGCAGTAGTCACTCCAGCGACCGCTCTTCCAAGCAAATTCTATTGGTATAACAATGGTGTATATGTGGGGGAAAGCAGCGAGCCTACTTACCAAATCGAAATCACAGAGAATGGCAAGTACAAATTCATGGTCAAGTCAACAGACGATGTATGTTACAAAGACACGGCTAATGCTCCTGCCACAACTGACACCATCTCTGCAAGCCGCACCTTGGACATGACAATCATTGCGAACCCTGAAAACGCTGTCATTTGTGAAGGATCGTCAATCGATTTCAATCTTGAAATCGGCAACGCTTTGGACGACAAAGATGTCACTTGGGAATGTGATGATTTCGAAGGCGGAAAGAAAATCACAAAGACTGTTAATTTCAAAAGCGGTGTTACCATCACTCCAACCAAGAGCACTAAATTTACAGACAAGCGTGTATTGAAAGTTTCTGTTGTTGACGAGATTTGTAACAAGCCAATTTATGCAAATGTCAACTACGAAGTACACAACAATATCGAATTGAGCATTGACCCAATCAACACATTCTGTTTGAGCGACGGAGACAAGATTAACTTGACCGCTACAGTTGCTGCAGGTGTTCCTACTAAATATGTATGGATGGAGGGCTCAACCAGACTCGATTCAACTGACACGAACAGTGCACGCGTAAGCATCAAAGAAGGTTCAAACGCATACACAGTCATTGCAAGCGACAGTGTTTGTGCAAGCAAAACTTCTGAAGTGATGAACACGGAGGCTCGTTTGCCAATCACCATCGACATCAATCCTAAGGACACAATATTCTGCGAGGGCACAACAGTTACATTCCGTGCTACGGTGACAAATGCTTTGGATAAGGTCAACGTTCCTGTTCTATGGTCAGGAGACGACCTCGTAAAAGACTCCACTATCAAAGGTGAAAATTGCACATTAGCAATCAAACCTATCAAGAGCAACACATTGACAGAAAAACGTTCCATCACTATCAGCACTGCAGATTCTGTATGTAGCGCAGGTGAGCCTGTCAAAGCAACCACAAGCTACGAAATCCACAACAAGATGGACATCGCCATTTTGGCCGACCGTACAGATGGACTCTTCTGTTTGACTGCAAACGAAGGTGAGGACAAAATCAATTTGAAAGTTGACGTAAAGAAAGGTGTTCCTACTAAGTATGCTTGGTTTAAGGACGGCACAGCTCTCGGCTCAGCAACCAAGGCAGACACATCGCTCACAATTGGAGTGGGAACAAACCAATATAAGGTTATCGCAAGCGACGGCGTTTGTGCCGACACCAGTTCCGTGGTTGTCCCTATCAAGGCAAGACATCTATTAGGTTTGGACTTGAACCCTAAAGATGCTAACATTTGTGAAGGCGAAAGCATCAAGCTTACAGCAACACTCACAGATGCACTTAACGACAACATCACCATCCTTTGGGAAGGTGACGACATCGCGGTTGGCTCAAAGACAATCGGCAACCCTGCTTCTTACACGGCAAAGACCACCAAGACTGGCAAGACAATGCAAACATCGTATGCTACGGTCAAAGCAACCGATGCTGTTTGTCAACGAGACACTGCGGTTACGGTCAACTACAATGTTTACATGAAAGTAAACATTCAATTGGTTTCAGACATTGCAGGAGGCAAGATTTGTATGAAAAATCCAGCAAGCAGTGTGGCCAACCTTACAATCAATGTCAAGAAAGGTAACCCTAACCAATTCATTTGGAATGACGGAAAGATTGGATCCAGAAAAGATACCGTCAGAACTATCCAATTGGAAGAGGGAACCAATACATTCTCTGTCACAGCAACAGATGACGTCTGCAACAAGAAGAACGAGTCTGAAGCAAGTGCAACCAACTCTATCGAAACAAGAGAGCCAATCGCAGTTGACTTGTTCTTAGATCATAGTTTGGTCTGCATAGGCAACAAGATTAAGGCTACGGCTGACATTAAAAACACTCATGCAGGTTCTGCATCCATCATCAAATGGTCTGACGGAGCTACGGTGAACAATGCAACAAACGGACAATACTCTGAATCATTCAAGCCTTCCGTAGGTTCTCAAAGCATCAGCGTAAGCGTCGCAGATGCCAACTCAAGCATTTGTCCAGCAACAGTAGAGACTGCTGTTATTTCAGCACAAGACTCATTGCGTTTGCGCATTTCTCCAGACAAGATGACGCTTTGCCAAAGAGAAGATACGACCCAATACATTAGATTGACGGTCGGCATCAATAGCGGTTGGCCAAACTCCGTTATCTGGTCAACAGGTGACACGACAAGAATTGACACCTCTAACACAACGCATATTCTTGTTGCCCCTAACGAGAACACTACATACTGGGCTTATGGTACTGACGATGTCTGCAAGAATTCAGACAAGATTTATACGAAGGAGATAAAAGTTTCTAACAAGCTCTCTGTTGAATTGGAAATCGAGAAGCCTGAGTTCCAAATGGGAGAAGAGGTTGTCTTGATTGCTCACACATCCAACAACGAATATGAAACCATCCGTTGGTACAACACCGAGACAGGAGAATTGTTGGGTGAGACAGACGACAACAGATTCACTTATCAACTTGACGAGGATGCTTACGGAACATTTAAGTTCGGTGTTGTTGTTGACAACATGTATTGCGGCGACATTGAGTCTGGAAAGAGAAAGATAACCGTAGCCGACTACACCGTTATTCCAAACATCATCACTCCATACAACGACAATGGAAAGAACGATGTCTTCATGGGTCCAAAAGACGGAAAGCCTGGTTACAAGGTAGAGATTTACAACCGTTACCAACAAATGATATTCGAAGGCGAAGATGGTTGGGACGGCATCTATAGAGGTTATTTGGCTGAGCCTGGAACATACTTCTATCGTGTATTCATGAAGGACGGCCGAGTATTCAAAGGAACTCTTGAAGTTGCCAAATTCTAAAAAAGAAATAGATAAGAATCCATGTAAACAAAAAGGACATGAGAAAATTAATTTATATTGTGATGATGATTGCGTTGGTCCACAACATCAGCGCCACCACTGAAGATAAATTCAGCGAAGGAAAGTACGAATTCATATCATCCAACAAAAACACGAAAGCAGAAGAGTGCCCAATGTCTCCTTATAGAAAAGGATCCATCGTATTCTTCAGAAACGACACAGCCTATATGTTCTATCCAAGAATGGATTTGGAATTGGACACCCCTATCGTCTGTCAAGAATTGATGGGATTAGGCATTGAAGGAACATTTGCTTTCGATAAGAACGCCAACAAAATCTATTTCTCTAGAAATGACGGAGCCGGCAATGCCGAACTTCACGAAGCAAGCTACTCTGGGGATAGATGGACTGACGTAAAGAAACTTAAGATAAAAGGTGTAATGCCAAGCAAAGCAGTAATCAAGGGATCTTCCCTTGCCGCTGGTCGTTGGAACCATTCCGTAAAAGGAACAACCGGATTCTTCAATCCTTCTCTTGGCAAAGGTGGCAAAAGAATTTACTTCTCTGGTACATTCTTAGCCGGAAAAGGAAACCGAGACCTTTGGTATATTGATGCAGAAGAAGATGATTTATGGAGCCGGCCAAAAAGCATTGGTGATTCAATCAACACAGAAGCGAAAGAAGACTTCGCATATGTAGTCGGTGACACTGCTCTCTATTTTGGATCAACAAAAGCGGGTGGTTACGGAGACATGGATATCTATGTTTCACATAAGAGCAGGAAAGATACAGTTTGGGGGGCTCCTGAGAACTTGGGCGAGCACATCAACTCTTCTGCTTCCGATTACAACGTAGCATTCAACAAAGTTTCTGCATACTTCATCTCCAACAGAGCAAGCGGAAAAGGAAAGGCCGATATTTATCGCCCTATTTGGATCAACCCTGTAAGAGAGAAAGAGTTGCTTGCCAATATGACAATCGAGGAACCGAAGGGATTCAATTGGGTGCTATTCTTCTTCGACTTCAACATGACCTCCATGAAGCCTGAATATGAAGCACAAGTTGACGAGTTGGTTTCTGCCATGAAAGAATTCCCAGGTGGCAAATTCGAAATCAGCGGACATACCGACTCTCGTGGTTCTGAAGATTACAACAAAAAACTTTCGCAAAAACGTGCCGAATACATCAAAGAAATGTTGGTCAAGAGAGGTATTCCTTACGAAGACTTGGTTGCTGTTGGCCGAGGCATGAGCGACCCTGTCATTCCTGATGCGAAAGAGGAGGAAGAGCACGAGCAAAACAGACGTGTTGACATCAAGATTATTAACGAATAATAAGAGGAGACTGCATAATGAAAAAAGTATTGGCACTTATTTGCCTAATGATGATTGGTGTTGCCACACAAGCGCAACAAGATTTGCTTTTGTCTCAACAATTCTATTCCCGTATCAACAAGAACCCTGCGGGAACTGGTAACGTGCCCGATTACGATTTTTTCCTTTTGGGACATTATCAATATATTGATGTTAAAGATGCTCCAAAATCACTTGTATTCAACGTTCAATCGTTCTTAGAGCAATACAATTCAGGTGTCGGATTCTCATTATCGTACGACAATATGGGTGTTGCCAAAAGTACGACCAACGCCAAACTTGTCTATGCCTACAGCATGAAATTGAACGAGACAGCCTTGTTGACCTTCGGTTTGGGTGCAGGTGTTCAATATGGCTATTTCAATGCTGCGGAATACACATACGAAGACTATAGCGAGGTGGACGACGGAGAAGCTCCAAGTGAAAAGATGACTAAACTCAATCCTGACTTCGATTTCGGATTTGAGTTTTCCACTCCAAGACTATTGGTGGGTGCATCCGTCACACACTTGAACAACAATGAGTCAACCACATTGACAGCAGGCCGCCACTTCTACGCTTATGGCCGCTATATGTTCACATTGAACGACACATGGGACTTAGCCCCTGCTCTCGTGTATATGCACAAAGATTTGATTGATGTAACAGAACTAAGTGCGACAGCTTTCTACAATAGATTTATTTGGGGAGGATTGACTTACCACCCAGACATCAATGGAGACTTCGACACCAACCCTTTGGCTATCACTTTAGGTGTTGAATATCGTTCGTTCCGTATCGGTTACACATTCGATTATGCATTCGGAAAAGTCTCTAGACTTTCCGGTACATCACACGAGTTGATGCTCTCCTACTCTTTAGAGAACAAACGCAAATCTGTTGTTTACGAGAAATTCGAATAAAAAGCGATATTGACTAATAGAAGAAGCGGATACATTCAAAGATAATGTTTCCGCTTTTTTCATATACGAAGGATAAGAACATTTACGGGCAAAAACTTATTATGATTGTCATTCGAGAAATACAAGCAACCGACAACCGAGAGTTGGCAAATTTGGTTCGTTCGGTTTTCGAAGAATTGCAATTGCCACTCACACATTCGGTGTACGACGATCCACAAACCAATCGTCTGTACGAAGTGTTCCGAACAAGAAAATCAGGTTATTTCGTGGCAGAAGAAGACGGGGTTCTGTTAGGAGGATGTGGTTACTACCCTACCGAAGGATTACCAGACGGGTGCGCCGAGTTAGTAAAATACTATTTCAAGCCTATGGCCCGAGGCAAAGGGTTAGGAAGCATTTTGCTGAAAAAGGTAATAGATAAGGCAAAAACGGAAGGCTACACCCACCTCTATATCGAAAGCTTTCCTCAGTGTGGAAATGCTGTTGCCATTTACGAGAAATATGGATTTACCCATTTACCTACTCGGTTGGGAAACTCAGGGCACACGGCAACCACCATACACATGATTAAAGAACTTTAGGAAAAATCGGACAAAATAAAAATGACAGAGTCCGATCAAAAAAAGCAAAACCTAAAAACAGGTTTACATTTCAATAAAAAAGCAGTAGTTTTGTAAACAAATAAAAAAATATAGCACCACCTATGAACTTGGACAATTGGGCAAAACAAACCCTACAATTTTATTTGAGTATAGTGAAAGAAGTAGGAGAAGCAAATGCCGTTTCTTTCTACAACCAAAGCAAACTATATGAAGGGTTTAATCCTTCTTTATTAGTTATTGGCTATAATCCTGGAGCAGGTTGCTATTTCAGAAATTGGGAATTAAAGGATAGACTTAATGACGATTACCTCTTAAAAGGCAACGTTTCCTATTGGTCATTGAATGATGAGGATTGGCTACAAATGTACAAGTCAAATTGGGACATCTGGAAAAAGATACACAAGATGCTATCCTATGCAGGCAAAGGCGCGTTCCTTGAGGACTTAAAGAATTTCGCTTTCACAAACATGGTATTCTTCGGCACAGAGACCGAAGCAGAAATACCCAAAGCAATTAGCCAGTACGCGGCCGACTGTGCTCGTTGGACGCTTAAACTCGTTCCTTTGCTAAAACCCAAAGTAATCCTTCTTAATGGTTGCGGGAAACTCTACGAAAAGGCCACAGGCAATAAACTCTCTGACCTCGTAGCAGGCAGCATCTCTTATTATACAGAAGCGGGAACGCTCTATCTCGCCATAAAACATACAGCCTTCAAATACACCAACGAAGAGATGAAGCTGATAGGAAAAGTCATAGGCTATTCACTTAACGACAACCCCATTGTTTCTCCAGAAATCATCAATCAATTATATAATAAAGATGTCGAGGCATACGTCCGCAGAGTATCAGAACAAAAAGCAAAATTCCTCAGCGACAAAGCGTATAGGCAGCAGCGCGCCAAAGAGATAATGACACTTTTCGAAAAAAATTATACTTATAGCGAGTCGCCCGAAGGAGAAGGCAGGAAACCCCGCAATCGAGGACTTTATCTCTTTGAGAAGCAAGTAGAGGTTTATACCAATGACACGAAAGACGAACTACTTCAGTTCTTTTTTGATCCCGAAAGGATAGACATAAGTGGAGATGTCTTTAAATCGGCCCATAGTGAAATAAAAAAAGCATATCAATGCAAAGTCGAGGGTTCAAAACTCTCTATAGGAGTTGGAAAATCAGAACTCTCCATTGATGCTGTCATTAATATCATGCGAATTATAAAAGGAATAGTAACCAAAGAGTAATAAAATGACAAGAGAACAACTCTGCGAAATCATTTCATCTCTCGCAAAGAATCATTAAATGAATGGGATGACAATATTGGGTTCGACAAACATTTAGGGGGCTTATCAATGGAAGATGAGAATATCGCCATCAACTATGATGCCTACTGGCTTTTCAAATGCAAAGACGAGCCGGAAGTAAAATCCTTGCTCAAGATGTGGTATGATAAGTAATTTTAAAAATAATGAGTCAATCAATCCATCACTCCACAAGGCAATGTGTTAAATAAACCCAAGTAAATTATTTACGTAATTTAGATTTATATATGGTTATTTGCTATTTTTGCAATAATGAAGAACAAATTTAAAGCAACATTTTTCCATACTAAAACAACAGAATCCTCGGTCAAGAAAGAATCGTTCCAATGAGTAACTCTTCGATAAAAATAATACTATGCGCTTTATTTTTAGCCGTGCCTTCATTGCTTCATTCAGCCCCTGACAAGAAATACTATAGAGATTTCGCCCAAAAAGCCTTAATCAGAACAATCGGCCAAGATTCTTCCTCTAAGGAAAACTTCAGATTAGAATTCAAGAACAATCCCTTCCGCCCAGAAAACAACATACAAGATGTTGACATTCCCAAAGAGCACCTCACCACTACTTATGACCTAGCCAACTACATTATGGAGAAGTACCCGTCTGACACCATGCGGCTTTGGGTACTGATGGATTGGATTTCCAACAATGTGAGGTACGACATCAATTTGTCGAGCACCCAGTCGAATAAATCTCAAAAACAGCTTGCGGAATGGACCCTAAAGCATAAGAAAGGAGTCTGTGCTCATTTTGAGGCATTGTTTTCTTTCACTGCGAAACATATGGGCATTGAGAGTCACACTGTCAAAGGGTATACCAGAGAGAATCTGCATAAAAGGGTCGGAATACATTGGTTAAGAGATTTCGGGACTTATTACGACTCCAAATACCCAAAATGGAGAAAGACATTTATTCCATTCACCATTAAATTCAGCCAAGGTAAGAATGACCGGAATGGCCATGTATGGAGTGTGTGCAAATTAGGAGACAACTATCATGTTTTCGATCCGACTTGGGCTGCCATGGAAAAATACAAATACCAGGCTAGGATAGAAACAAAGACCTACGACAATGTGAGATACTGTTTCCTGGAAATACGCAAAGAAAATAAGACTGTGAATACCAAGAAAATAAGCAACGAGTCTGTTTCGCTTTCAAAAGACACCACAGTCATTAACAGAAGGAATAAGTTCTACTACTTTATGTGCGAAGACAACAAATGGCACTACATGAACCTACAACCGTTCGATCCAATATACAGATTCCAGAAAAAGCCATATAGCAATTTCCGTTTCGACCATTTTTATGAAAGAGGATATAAAAAGAACAAATATGCAGCCGAAAGGAACATAGTTCTACCCGATTCTGCCTACCGATATGCCCTGAATTGCCATTATTACAAAAGTGAAATAGAGCAAGACATAGACTGCCTTAAGAGAATGAATGCGGAAAAAGGCATTGGCAACACCTATGTTAGAGAGCGCAAGCAATACCTTGAAACGAAAATAGACAATCATTTTTACCAAGAGGGGGTGAAAATGACTGCTCTTGCCTTAAAATCGTTCAATAAGGCATACACCATGAGCAGTGGGAATAACATAAAACCCGAAAACCTCACCGTCATCAAACAGCTGATAACCTCTTGTGAGACAGACCTCAATATAGCCAACAACCATTATAGAAAGATGGTAAGCAAAAGCTACAAGAAATCGGCCAATAGAAAAATAAAGGAAAACTATAGAATCCTACACGAATTGAAAATAATCAAAAAGAAAATATATAAAGCGTCAAATATGTAGTATTACGTCATGACTGTATTCCCTGCATATTTCGAATGATAACGGTTCTTCGTCAATTTTGGTGCCACAAGGGTCTGAGGGCGTACATAAAGGGCAACAACATCTGCGAGCATTAAACCCTATACATATTCCATTTCTTATGTCTGTTCAAAAATATTTAACGGACAGCCATATTTTTCAATGAACAAATCGATGAACATTTCGCTTTTCTCGCCATTTGTTAACCCATTCTCACATTATGTGAACAAAAAGAGTGATATAACTTCTAAATTTGTATCAAAGAAAAAAACAAAGGACAACTGCAAAAGTTGGTTGGTCACTATCAAGTATAAATGTATTAGAGATGGAATTTCCCATTGTTCTATCTGAGAAAGGAGGAGGCGAAGACCGAGACGGTTACGCCTCCTTCTTATTTTAAGAGTTACCAGGATGCTCATAGCACACTACACCCAACGAAAACTTCCTACTAATTAACCATGCCCCATAAATCATCAATCAAAATCTTAAAAACTTGAAATGCGCCATCAAACAAATGCCTATAAAATTCCCTTTTCATCAAGAAAAGAGATGAACATATTGCCACTCTTCAAAAAAGGCCATTTCATCGAGAAAACGAAAATAATGAGACTCTAAAGATGAACAAAAAAGATTAACATCACACTTAACAATAGCTGAAATACGCATGATGTGAAGCATTTAAATCATAATGTGAATCTAAAGCGAAAAAGATAAAATACATTTGCAATGTAAGAACGACGATGGATATCGTCATTCGGTCACTATTCAAATATAAGTGTTTTATGGTTCAAACATCTATCGGAAATCGATCTAATTAACCAAAACCAACTAATTCTACCAAAAGGGGACCTTTAGGTTCCCTTTTTTTGTTGTTTTGAAAAAAAACTTACCTTATATTTGCAAGGAAAACATAAGACAGAGAAATGTCCATAAAAAGAACATTATATATCGCTCTAATCCTATTGCCGGTTATCCTATTTGCGGTTCTATACTCGTTGATTAGGAAACCGACCATCAATGTTTTGTCCGACGAGGCATTTCAATTGGAAATGTGGGATGAGCCTATGGCCAAGGGATTTGCCACAACAGAATTCAGATGGCATGACGGAAAAGCCTCTTTCAAATTCAATCTTTCCGACTCACTTCCTAATGCTTATGCAGGTTTGAGCGTAGCCAATAAGATTGAGCCTCTTTTTTCTCTCACCAATTACGAATTACGAATCAAATTAAGAAGTGAAGAGAATGTACCTTTAATTTTCCGCATAAACGAATACATAGAAGACTACACCGACAAAAATCGTTGGGACACATACCTTTTATGTTCGAAAACAGAAAGCATTACCAAAGGAGAAAATGAAATCCGTCTAAAGGTGAAGGACATCAACGAGACTCCCAATTGGTGGTATGCAATCAATCAAGCATGGGCAACCAAAGATATACATACAGAAAAATCTGAAATTAGTGAATTGACACTAGTTTTCGAAAATGGCGTACCCCTTGGGAAAGACATCTTGATCGACATTCAAGAATTCAAAATGGTTTATGACAGCAGTGCATTTTCACCATACCTCATCGCACTGCTTCTCTACTATATCATTTTTGCCACCTTCTATTTCATTAAGCGTGCCAAAGCGAAAAGCGAAGTAAAATATGTGGTGGTGCCAATCAAAGAAATTGAAACGAAAGGAGAAAAGGCAAAGGGGAAAGATGTGGATATTGTATCTTTCATCGGAGAGAACTACCCTAACCCCGATTTCAAGGTGAGCGACGTTGCCAACCACTTCAAACTAACAGAGAACGAGGTTTCTGACATCCTCAAAGAGTATTGCGACAAGACATTCCGCCAATACCTCAACCAAATCCGTATGGAAGAGGCTAAGCGACTTTTAAAAGAGAGCAAACAACAAATATCAAGCATAGCCTTCTCGGTAGGTTACAACAACGTACAGCACTTCAACCGCGTATTCAAAGAATACACAGGTGTGTCCCCTACTGTTTTCAAAAGCGGCAAAGAAGGCGAATCAGAAGAATGATTCCCTCAATCATATAATGATGTGTCGCCACATATAAATAGGCCCGTCAGGAACATCCTAACGGGCCTATTTTGCTTTTCTATGGACTATTATGCCAACAAAGATTTCACCTTTTCAGAGATAGCCTTACCATCTGCACGACCGGCCAACTTCTTTGAAGCAACACCCATCACCTTGCCCATCTCCTTAGCAGAAGTGGCACCTACTTCAGCAATGATTGCCTTCACTTCAGCAGTAAGTTCCTCGTCAGACATTTGCTTAGGCAAATACTTCTCTATAACAGCCAACTCTGCCAACTCGTTTTCTGCCAATTCCGGACGATTTTGTTGCGTAAAAATATCAGCTGAATCCTTGCGTTGCTTCACCATTTTTTGGATGATTTTCACAGCCTGCTCGTCTGACAATTCACCATCGTTTCCTTTAGCAGTCTTAGCCTCCAAGAACTCTTTCTTAACACCACGCAAAGCCTCCAATCTGACTTTGTCCTTCGCAAGCATAGCTTGCTTTATATCCTCACTGATTTGATCAAATAATGCCATAACCGTCTATTTTAAATTCACTTTCAATCTACGTTATTATGGAGGAAGTTATTCGTATCCTTGATTTCTACCGAATCACCGTCTCCGCTCAAAGAAAAGTTTGACACCTCTCCATTATAAAGACCCTTTTGTACAGTTCCTGCTTTCTTTCGCATAAAAGCAGGCTGTGACTCATAATTTTCAAGCTCATCATCTGCCGCATCGAAGTTAATCATCCTCTTAGGTTGTGTTTGAGGCACATCGATGACATCTTGAACCGGAGCCACATTGTTTGCAGGAGCAGGATTATACTGACTCTTTGGTTGTCTTTGAATATTCGGAGTTCCATAATAATCCTCCAAATTAACAGTAGGTCGGACAACCTCAGGCTTAGGCTCTGGTTTAGGAGCATATTTTCCTGCTGTTTCTTCTCCATAGCGCTCTGCATTTGTCAAATCGAAGCCTGTAGCCACAATCGTAACATTAACCGCATCTCCCAACGTATTATCAACCGTACATCCCCAAATCGTCTCCGTCTCATTGGTGTCGATTTGTTCATCAATAAAGGCAGTGATTGCTTGCAATTCATTCACCATAAGAGGATATTCATTGCTGTAGGCGATATTCATGAGGACGTTTCTCGCACCCTCCAAATTCGTTCGTTGTAGAAGAGGGGAATGCAAAGCAGCCTCAATAGCATCACTCGCACGATGTTCACCCGTGCACCTTGCAGAACCCATGACAGCATCACCGCTATCCTTCATCACCGTCTTTACATCTTCCAAATCGACGTTGACTTTTCCGTGGACCGTAATCAACTCGGCAATACCTTTAGCGGCGATTGTCAAAACATCATCAGCCTTAGCGAAAGCATTTTCAAGACTTAGATCAGAGTACAAGTTATTGATACGCTCCGTATTGACAACCAAGATGGCATCGACATGCTTACGCATCTCTTCGACTCCGGCGATGGCTTGTTGCACACGTCTCCTTCCCTCAAACAAGAATGGGATAGTAACAATACCAATCGTCAAAATGCCCATATCCTTGGCAGCCTGGGCAATTATCGGAGCAGCACCCGTACCTGTACCACCGCCCATACCTGCAGTAATGAATACCATCTCAGTTGAGTCTTCCAAAATCTCTTGAATCTTAGGAAGAGATTCAATAGCCGCAGCCGCACCATTTTGAGGTTTATTACCAGCACCAAGACCTTTCTCTCCAAGTTGGACCTTTACTGGAATTGGAGAGTTTTCCAATGCCATCTTATCCGTATTACAGATAACAAAATCGACATCACAGATTCCTTGGTCAAACATGTGGTTCGCTGCATTGCCACCACCTCCACCGACACCAATAACCTTAATAATCGGTTTATCCTCAGAGATTCCCTGTAATTGAATATTTACGCTTTGATCTTCCATACGCCTATATTTTTCTATTTCCTATTTCCTTAATTTTGGTCACCGTCGGAATATACCTTATCAGCAAATTCCGCTATTGATTTTTTAAAACGAGAAAATAAATTCGGTGAATCTTGTTTAGTTTTCTCTGTCTTGTTTGTTGCTGGCTTTCTCACAGGTTTAGAACTCTCCACTGATTGAACAGGCTGTTCTTCCACGCAAGCCGCTTCTACCAATTCCAACAAACCCAATATTTGAGCAAATTCCGGTCTTTTGGCAAATGAACCAAATGACGTCTCATCCACACGTACATTACCATAATCCGGTTCGCCGATACGAACGTCTACGCCCGTTCGCAAGGTCATCTTCTTTTGCAAATTTTTAAGCAAAGCACCTTCGCCAGTCATCACTATTTCATTAATATGATTTAGCGAGTAGGTTGACTCTAAATATTGCCAAATGGAATCTATAATTTCATCCACACGAGACTCAACAACTTCGGCCAAAAATTTAGTATTGACGGTCATGTTTCCAATTGCAATATCCATGTCCTCCGTCTCACTAGGCAAAGTAGAGCCGAACCTCTTCTTTAGCTTTTCAGCCACGTTCTCCTGCAGTTTCAAACATGTGATGTCTGTCGTGATAACCTTTCCTCCGAAAGGAGCAACTAACAAATTACGAAGCACGCCTTTGCTATATACGGCAACTGAAGTCGTACCGCCTCCAAAATCGAAAAGAGCACAACCCGACTTCATCTCTTCGTCAGACAAAACAGACATTGCAGCGGCTTCTATAGCAAGCGGAGCATTTGCCAATTCATATCCAGCCCTTTTGACACATGCTTCCAAATTCTTACGCAATTTAAGATCTCCTGACACTATCTTATAACGACCCGATATTCTATTTGCCAAACATCCAATTGGAGCCAATTCATCATCATCGTCTATGGAGAATTCCTGAGGGACGATTTTCAATATTTCAGAATTGACCATCTTCACGTTCTTTGCTTCATCATACAAAGAATCCATCAACTCTTGCGTCACCTCTATTTGTTCCGATCCCAAAGTGCGAAGAACTTGATTTTCTGTGGTTTTAATAGACTTTCCGTTCAATCCGACACAAACCTTTTTAATCTTAAGTTTGAGTCTATCTTTATCTTCCCGTTCGTCATTAATCACCTTATTCAATTGGTTTTCCAACCCTTGAAGAAGTGTTTTAATTGCGAAAGCTGAAGTTTCCAAATTAAAGACACAACCTCGCTTAACTCCCTGAGATGGCACGGAGTTATAACATAAAAGTTCTACCGAGTTACCTTCGTCAGCATCTGAGACACGAACGCCAGCCGCCGCTCTGAATTTAGAAGAGCCCAAATCCATGACTACGACCAAGTCTTCAACTGCAATGTCATTCAAATTCGTCATATATCAATTCTTTTATTTTCTTCTACCTTTTCGTACAAACCACTTGGTTGTCAAACTTCAAATTAATCTTTCTGTACTTATTCCAACCTGTTCGGCTGAATCCATTCTTATAGACAGAAAGCAACTTCTCCAATTTGTACTCGTAATTGTCCAACGAGCCCAAGAGAATAACCTGATCACCTACTCTCGGCACAAGTTCTATCTCATTATGAGAGTCAACATATATCTGTTCTACCTGAGCATTCCAAAACTCATGTTTACGAAGAAACATAGCGAAATCATACAACTCATTTTTCGCCATATTCTCCGATATATAGCCAGAGGCTATCGGCACGTATGCAGTAAACTCGTTAGACACTGGCATGACAAAGCCATCGCTATCTATATAATAACCATGACCTCCATTCATCACGCGCAAAACGGGTTCACGCTGCATAATAACGATTCCGACCTGTCCTCCGGGAGTCTTAAAACATTCTGCACTCTTTATTCTGGGTTGCTTTTTGAGGATAGCCTCCAACTTATCCAATTTCACATCCTTCATAGTGCTCCCTACTGGATTCACATTCTCGCGCTCCAACAAACGTGCCACATCTCGTTTAGAAATAAATCTGAGCGTCGCACTATCTTGGATTTCAACGGACACAGCTCGGCAGACTTGAACATTCGACCTATACGTAAACGCATAGACCGAAAAGATCATATAGCCGAATATGACAATCAACACTGCTATTTTAGTCCATTTCTCACGCATTAGCCTTATCCAATAGTATTTGTTTTATCTCAGGAATCATTAAATCAATATCTCCCGCGCCTACGGTCAAAAACACCTCTTGCTTGTTTGTTCGGAGATATTCCAAAAGTTCTGGCTTGGAACAAATACGCTTATTGGGAATCGTAATTTTATCAAGCAACATTTGGGAACTAACCCCTTCGATTGGCAATTCTCTAGCAGGATATATATCCAACAGAACCACCTCGTCAAGCAAAGACAAGCTACGGGCAAAATCATCTGCGAAATCACGCGTACGAGTATAAAGATGTGGTTGAAAAACACCACATATATGTTTGTCTGCATACAAAGCTCGGACGGACTCTATGCACGACTTCAACTCCATCGGATGATGTGCATAATCATCCATAAAGACAATATCATCTTGTTTGATATGGAAATCGAAACGACGCTTCACTCCCGCAAAAGATGCCATCGCCGCACGCATTTCATCTGCCGTAGCTCCATTCAGATGAGCCATGGCCATAGCTGCAACAGCATTCTCCACATTTATCATGACAGGAACTCCCAACTTTACATCTTTCACCACTGCATCAGGAGCCACAAAGTCGAAGATCAAGTCGCCATTGCCCACACGAATATTCTCCGCATGGAAATCACCCTCGGATGAAGAGTAGGAATAAACCCTAACAGATGCAGAAGATTTAGGATTTATAGGCAATCCTTTCTTTATCAACAAAACTCCCCCATCGCGAACAAGAGAGGTGAATGATTCAAATCCTGCACGATACTCCTTTTCAGTGCCATATATGTCCAAATGGTCGGCATCAACAGCTGTCACTACAGCCATATATGGAGTTAGGGTGAGGAACGAACGGTCATATTCATCCGCCTCGATCACCACAAGGTCACTTTTGTCGGACAAAAGCAAATTCTGCTTGAAGTTTTTAGAAATGCCACCCAAGAACGCATTACAATCGAGGTGAGAATTACGCAAAAGATGAGCCGTCATTGTTGACGTCGTTGTCTTTCCATGCGTACCAGAAATACAGATTCCACGCTGCATACGCGTAATTTCGCCCAATACTTGGGAGCGCTTCATCAAGGTGAACCCATTCTCCTTAAAATATAAAAGCTCCGTATTCGTCTGTGGAATGGCAGGCGTAACAACCACCAAGGTTGCCTCCTTATCCTTGAACGAGGCTGGTATCAACGAACAATCATCCTCATAATGGATAGCAATACCCTCAGACTGCAACTCCTTTGTCAAAACAGAAGCAGTACGATCATAGCCAGCCACAGAGAAGCCCTTCGCATTAAAATAGCGAGCCAAGGCACTCATCCCGATACCACCGATACCAATGAAAAATATGTTTTTCTTTTCCATGTCAAAACCTTTATATCAGACCAAAGCCAAGATTTCAGATGCAATGCGGTCGGCCGAGTCCAACTGAGCCATAGCAAGCGAATTCTTAGATATAAGAGCCAATCGTTCGTCATCAAAAATCAACGACAAAGCGGCATCCACCATCTTATCAGGAGCCTCCGCATCCGTAATCATCACTGCCGCATCACGATTGGCCAATGCCATTGCATTCTTTGTTTGATGATCTTCAGCCACGTTTGGAGATGGAACAAGAACTGAAGGCTTGCCCAACAGACACAATTCAGAAATCGAACTTGCACCCGCCCTTGAAATAACCAAATCCGCTATGGAATAGGCATAATCCATTCTTTTCACAAAATCAGTCACCAAGAGAGAATCAGAAGCAAAAGCCTCCGATTGTTTCTTCATATCCTCAAAGTAATACTTACCTGTTTGCCACAACACTTGGATGCCTGCATCACTCAACTTTTTAAGGCCAAGCAATGTACTCTTGTTCAACGTGCGCGCACCAAGACTACCACCGATAATCAACAATGTACGTTTAGATGGCGAGAAGTTGAAAAACTTGTAAGCCTCTTCCGATTTTGGAGCCACCTCCAAAAAATCTTGACGGACAGGGTTTCCCGTAAGCAAAATAGCCTCTTTAGGGAAGAACTTCTCCATTCCATCATAAGCCACACATATCTTGGCTGCTTTCTTCGCCAACAATTTATTCGTCACACCCGCATAAGAGTTTTGCTCCTGCAAAACGGTTGGGATGCCCAATGAATTTGCAGCATACAAAGTAGGACCGCTAGCATAACCACCCACGCCAACCACTGCATTAGGTTTGAACTCCTTAACTATGCGCTTAGCCATGAACAAACTCTTCGCCAAACAGAACAGCACCTTAATGTTTTTCAACATGTTCTTTCTGTCAAAGCCAAAAACGGGAAGCCCCTTTATCTGATATCCAGCCGCTGGGACCTTCTCCATTTCCATACGACCTTCTGCTCCGACAAAGAGGAATTCTGCGTCTGGAACACGTTTTTTCAACGCATTCGCTATAGAAATTGCAGGGAAGATATGGCCACCCGTGCCTCCTCCACTGATTATAAATTTCAACTTACTCATTTTTTTCAGTCTTTTCTTTTTTTACTTTTTTCTCTTTTTGTCCTCCTGACGACTCTTTTTGAAGAGAATCACGACTAACACCTAACATGAGGCCAAAATAGGCACTCGTGATAACGATAGACGTTCCACCCCTACTGATCAGAGGAAGCGGCTGTCCGGTCACCGGGAATAATCCAACCGCCACCGCCATGTTAATAAAGGCTTGGAAAACAATCATCGTCGAAAGCCCCAGAACAAGTATTGCCGAATATACGCTATCGCAATCCCTGGCTATTATGGCGGCTCGGTATAAGAGTATCATATACAAGAGCAACACAACCAAAGCGCCCCCGATGCCCATCTCTTCAATGATTATAGCGAAGATGAAATCAGAGAATGCCTGCGGCAAGAAATCTCGTTCTATACTGTTACCAATGCCCTTCCCAACATAATTGCTATTAGATATCGCAATTTTAGCATGAGCCTCCTGATAATTCTTATCGTCGATAACGAATTTATCCTCTTCCGAGCCGCTATGGAAATTCGATAGACGATGAACCCATACACTAGTACGGTGGGTAACTGCGTTCTCCGGCAAAATCTGTGCTATACCAAAAAACAGCACGACCATGATAACCAACGCAGCTATAGTCTTTCCCAACCACTTCAATGGCACCCGGGCATAAAACATCATCGTAAAAGTCACACCTCCACACAAGATCGCCGTAGAGAAATTCTCAGGGAAGATCAACATACATAGCAAGCCCGCCAATCCAAGAGAAATGCCAAATGCGACTTTCTTAGAAAAAATGTTTTCTCTCGTAAAGAGTTGCAGCATTATTGCCAAATTTATCACCAAAGCCAATTTTGCCAGCTCTGAAGGTTGAAATCTGACGCCCATGATACTGGCCCATCGTGAAGCTTCATTTACAGAGACTCCTGAAAACAGCACGTAAACCAACATAAACAAGGCAAAGACATAAAGGACGGGCCCCATCACCATCAGAACCTTGGGCGAAAAGAGATGCATTACGAACGCAACCAAGAAACCTACACAAAGGAATGTAATATGGCTCCATACGGGCATGAAATAACTAGACTGCTTGTAGGCAAGCGAACTAGACGCGCTATACATTTCCAAAGCAGAAAGAGCCAAGAATAATCCAAAGATCACCCATAGGATCTTATCGCCCCTAAACGTATTACACAAAAACTCTTTCATAAATCACAATCCTCGTAGAACTCGGTTATACCAACTATTAATTAAAGATTTCTAACTTGCTCCTTGAATTGGCGACCTCTATCCTCATAACTTTGGAACAAGTCGAAACTTGCACAACAAGGAGAGAGCAATACAGTGTCGCCCTTTTGAGCATAAGCGAAACACTTGTCAACAGCCTCCTTCATAGAAAGAGCATCAGATATTGCAGGAACCTTACCGTCAAAGAATGCATGAAGTTTAGCATTATCAACACCTAAGCATACGATAGCACGAACCTTCTCCTTTACCAAATCCTCGATTTCAGTATAATCGTTACCCTTGTCTGTACCGCCCAAAATCAAGACAACAGGAGTCTTCATGCATTGCAATGCATACCAGCATGAGTTTACATTCGTTGCCTTAGAATCATTAACGAACAAGACATTGCGAACTTTTGCCACTGGTTCGAGTCTATGCTCAACTCCACGGAAATCGCTCAACGACTCACGGATGCTTGACTTGTTAATCTCCGAGATGCAAGACGTAATACCTGCAGCCATAGAGTTATAAACATTATGCTGACCCTTCAACGACAATTTATTTAGTTCCATATCAAATTCGCTATCTTTAACTGTTATTTTTAATAATTCATCTTCAATATATGCGGCTAAGCCCTCTTTCTTTTCCAAAGCAAATGGACATTTGGTTGCTTTGATGTCCCTCTTTGCCAACTCCTGTTGAATCACAGGATCGTCATTCCAGTAAATGAAATAATCATTCTCCGTCATATTCTGGACGATTCGGAATTTAGAATCAATATAGTTTTGGAACTTATACTCATATCGATCCAAATGATCTGGAGTAATGTTCAACAAGATTGCGACATCAGCCTTGAACTCATACATTCCGTCCAATTGGAAACTACTCAACTCAATGACGTAGTAGTCGTGCGGGTCAATAGCCACTTGCCTTGCCAAACTAAATCCAACATTACCAGCCAAGCTTGCGTCCAGACCTGCCTTTGTCAAGATGTGGTGAACAAGAGTCGTAGTTGTGGTTTTTCCGTTACTTCCCGTGATACAAATCATTTTCGATTTTGAATAACGGCCAGCAAACTCAACTTCAGAAATGATAGGAGTACCTTTTTCTCTCAACATCTTAATGATAGGAGCCTTTTCAGGAATACCAGGACTCTTTATCACTTCATCAGCGGCAAGAATTCGTTCTTCCGTATGCTGTTTCTCCTCCCACTCAATGGCGTGGTCGTTCAACTCCTTCTTGTACTTCTCTTTTATCTCAGACTTATCTGAGACAAAAACCTCAAAACCCTTTTCTTTTGCCAGTATAGCGGAGCCTACACCACTCTCGCCAGCACCCAACACTACTATCTTCATATCTTAGAACTTTTATTCAAAAGTTATTAACGCATCTTCAAAGTCACAATCGTAAGCATTGCCAAAAGAACTCCTACGATCCAGAAACGAGATACGATTTTCGCCTCTGGCATACCCAATTTTTGGAAATGGTGGTGAAGAGGAGCCATTCGGAAAATACGTCTGCCCTCTCCATATTTCTTCTTCGTATATTTGAAATAATATACTTGAATCATCACCGAAAGATTCTCCACCAAAAAGATTCCACACAAGACAGGAATCAACAACTCCTTATGGATGATGATAGCAAAAACAGCGATAACACCACCCAACGTAAGGCTACCCGTATCACCCATAAACACCTGAGCCGGATAAGAATTATACCACAAGAAACCAATGGTTGCACCCACGAAGGCACAGATGAAAATCACCATCTCTTCTGAATATGGGATATACATAATGTTCAAATAACTCGCATATTCCACATGGCTCGACAAATAAGCAAGGACGCCCAGCGTCGTGCCTATAATGGCCGACGTTCCTGTAGCCAACCCATCCAAGCCATCCGTAAGGTTTGCTCCGTTGGAAACGGCCGTCACGATGAAAATAGTCACCAAGACAAACAACACCCAACCACATGCTTGAGCCTTATCTCCCATGAAAGTGAACAAATCAGCATAATCAAAATTGTTATTCTTCACGAAAGGGATGGTCGTCTTAGTCGATTTCTCATAATCTGAATATTGAACCACATTTTCTGTCTTGACAACTGTTTTGGTGTTCTCTCGCATTACCACACTGTCATTAAGATAAAGCGTAAGACCAACTATAAGTCCTAATCCCACTTGGCCAACAATCTTGAAACGGCCATGCAATCCCTCTTTGTCCTTCTTAAAAACTTTGATATAGTCGTCGAGAAATCCGATGCAACCTAACCAAACGGTAGCAATCATCAACAAGATCATATAAACATTATCCAACTTACCCAACAAAAGACATGGGATCAAGATGGATATGATAATTATGACACCACCCATCGTAGGTGTGCCCTTCTTGCTCATCTGTCCTTCCAAATCCAAATCACGGATAATCTCTCCGATTTGACGTTTCTGCAACATTCGAATGATCTTCTTTCCTATAATCGTTGCGATAAGCAATGATAGAATAAATGCCAAAGCAGAACGGAAAGAAACGTATTTAAACATTCCTGCTCCAGTGACATTCAATTCTGACAAATAATGGAAAAACTGGTACAACATATATCTTCTATTATAAATTTACATTACCTCTGCAAGCACCTCTTTATCATCAAAATGATGCTTAACACCTTTTATTTCTTGATAGTTCTCGTGGCCCTTGCCTGCCACCAAGATAACATCTCCCGACTGAGCCAACATACAAGCCGTTTTTATGGCTTGATAGCGATCCACCACCACCAATACACGTCGTTTGTCGGCAGCCTCAACCCCCTCCATCATATCATCCAAAATTGCTTGAGGATCTTCACTGCGAGGATTATCAGAAGTCAAAATCACTTGGTCGCTTCCAGCCAAAGCCTCTTTTGCCATCATTGGGCGCTTGCCCTTATCTCGGTCACCGCCACAGCCAACAACCGTAATCAAACGTCCGGCGCCACAGCGAATCTCGTTAATCGTATTAATCACATTCATCAACGCATCTGGCGTATGCGCATAATCAACTATCGCACGATAACCATCAGCTGACTTCACCACCTCAAATCGACCAGAAACAGAACGAAGAGCACTCAAATGCACCAAAACCTCCTCTTCGGGCTTACCCAATAGAACAGCCGTTCCGAAAACAGCCAACAAATTAGAAGCATTAAAACGTCCAATAAATGGAACAACCACTTCTCGTCCGTTCATCTCCAACAACATTCCGTCAAAGTTGTCCTCCAAAACCTTAGCCTTGAAATTAGCCAATGAGCGAGTGGAATAGGTATGTCTGGAAGCTTTTGTGTTTTGCAACATCACCAAGCCATTCTTATCATCTGCATTCGTCAAGGCGAAAGCATCAGAAGGCAGTTCATCAAAGAAGCGTTTCTTCACAGCCAAATAATTGGCGAACGTCTTGTGATAATCCAAATGGTCACGAGTTATATTCGAGAAAACGCCACCGACAAAAGAGAGGCCAGCAATACGGCGTTGATCTATAGAGTGAGAGCTCACCTCCATAAACGCATATTCACAGCCCGCGGCCACCATATCGGCCAACAAAGCGTTCAAAGAGATAGGATCTGGAGTAGTATGAGTTGACGGGCGAGCCTCCCCTGCAATATAATTGCATACGGTGGAAAGCAATCCGCAACGATGGCCAAAGCGGCCGAACAATTGATAGAGCAAAGTCGCCGTCGTTGTTTTTCCGTTCGTTCCAGTCACGCCGACAAGACGCAAATGAGAAGACGGATAATCATACCAAGCAGAAGCCAAGCGACCTAAAGCCTCATTAGCATCCGGAACTTGAACAAAAACAACCGCTCCATTCAAATTTTCTGGCAACTTTTCGCAGACAATCACGGAAGCCCCCTTATCAATAACAGAAGGAATAAAATCATGACCATCCACCTTTGTTCCAACAGTAGCGACGAAAAGGTCACCCTTCTCCACCTTGCGGGAATCCGAACGTACGCCTTGCACTTCCACCTCCATGGACCCTGTGCATTGCAACACATCCAACGTGCGTAATATCTCTTTTAATGTCTTCATTTTCTAATCATTACTTTAGTTCTAGGACAACAGTCTCGTTAGGAGTAAATCTATCGCCAGGATTTCTTGACTGAGAGGCCACGCGACCTCGTCCTGACAAATTGACTTGCAGCCCTATATTTTCCAAAACATATATAGCATCCTTTGCTCCCATTCCACGTACATCAGGCATATAATTGCCACTGATTTTATGAGGTTTCAAAAGGACGTCGTTCTTTCTTCCTTCAGAGAAAGCCCAACGGCAAGGGTGCTTTTTATCAGCATCTTTCTCTTGATACGGGATGGACAAATCATCCATAACCAGTTTCAAACTTTGCAAATCGCCATCCTTTGTTATCGGAATTTTGCAGTTGTCAACATCCGAAGAGAATGGATCCGTATGGATGAGAGGACTTTGGGCATAAACTCTCTCTGCGATTGTCTTAAACACACCTCCCGAAATTGCACCCGCCGAAGGATACCCCTTCTGAGGGCTCCAGACCACGACTATCATCGAATACTTCGGATCATCTGCTGGAAAGAAACCACAAAAGGTAAGCTGATGCGATTTACGCACGCCACGCTTACCATAGTCCACTTGAGCCGTACCTGTCTTTCCTGCAATTAGGAAATGATCGGAATGGACATTTCTTGCTGTTCCAAATTCCACAACACCAACCAACATCTCTTTCACCTTTTTCAAGGTCTTTGGGCTACAGACAGAAGGATTTATCACGCTGGTGGAAAATTTCTTCTTCTCCACACCATCCTTACAAATAGCCTTCACGAAATATGGCTTTATCATCTTTCCGTTGTTGGCAATCGCATTATAGAATGTCAACATATAGATTGGCGGTATTTGCGTTTCATAACCGAAAGACATCCAAGCCAACGAAGTTCCCGACCAATTAGAGGAAGAGGTGTACTTAATCTTCGGTTTTCCGGCTCCAGGAATCTCCAAATCCATTGGTTCATTGAGTTTCATCTCATAAAGACGATCCACGAATCGACTCGGATTATCACCATAGTAAGTATCAATGACCTTTGCCACGCCGATGTTAGAAGAATAAGCAATGGCTTGTTTCATCGAAATAGTACCATAACCACCTTTATTCCAGTTATGGTCTTTCAACTTAACACCCTTATAATCCCAGATACCATTACCGGTATCCACCCTATAAGAAGTATCTGCCACCCCATCTTCAAGGGCCACCATTACAGAAGCGACTTTAAACGTGGAACCAGGCTCCGTTTCGCTACTGACTGCAAAATTTTGCCGTTCCACATAATTACCATCCTCTCTTCTCTGCAAATTACTGATGGCTTTCACCTCCCCTGTTTCTGTCTCCATCACCACCGCACAGCCCCTGTCAGCTTCCACCTCCATCAATTTATTCAGCAAAGCCGACTCGGTAATATCCTGAATATTGACATCAATTGTCGTCTTCACATCATAACCATCCTCAGGGTCTATCAAATTGACAGAACGGAATCGACCTGCAATCTTCTGCTTGGAAATAACACCACTCTTACCTCTCAGATAAGAGTCGTATTGCATCTCCAATCCGCAGCTACCACCCTTATCAGACTCGGCATAGATATTACCAATCGTACGAGACGCCAACGATCCCAAAGGTTTCTTTCTGGACACCTGCTCGTAAAAAGAGTAACCACTTTTATTTCTACCCAAACGGTAGAAAGGGAAGTTCTCAATCTCCTTCTTCTCGTTATAGGTCAACTTACGAGCGTCTATCCTATACCATCTCTTTCCGCGGCTGAAGCCCTCCAAGATATGTTTTTTCAAAAAACCCGCACTTTTGTCCGTATAGATACGAGACAAACAGATGGAGAGAGAATCTACATACTTATATAAAGTATCCTTATTCATTCCATCCGCCTTGAAGTCCATAAACAACGTATATGATGGAATCGTACTGGCCAACAACTTTCCGTCGCAAGCCAGAATGTTTCCTCGATTCGGACTTATCACCAAACTGTCGCGTTTGTATCGAGCACCCTCTTGACGCCATCTTTCTCCGTCACACGCAATTGTGCGCACTGCAGCTCCAAGAATCAAAAAGAGCATCAGAAACGCAAAAGCGTAAACGATAAAAAAGCGGACTATGATACCTTTCTTTACAGACACGACTAAATCTCCCTCTTTTATTCAATTCGGAATGGTGGCGTAGTTGACTCAGTCAAATCCACACCATGATTCTTAATAATCTTTTTCACTTGCGATTGTCTGCTTATCAACATCAAATCTGACGTACGAGTCAAAGCATCCAACTTCACGTCGATGAGTTGTTTCTGCAATCGGTCTATCTCCACTATCTTCTGTTGGCAAACGTAACGATTGCCAACATAGCAGAAAAGCAAAGCCAAAATCATCAAAAAAAGCCATCCCTGGCGTAGGAAGAACTCCTTCTTAAAAAAGTTGCCAGCTATGACATCACGAGCAGAGGATCCCGTCAAATCCGAGAACTCCTTAACGTTATCCAATGCTTTTTTAGACCATCCGAACATATCCAACCTTCTTAAACAAGTTCCGCAGCACGCAACTTAGCGCTACGCGACCTTGGATTACGAGCTACCTCGTCATCGTCGGGCACAATCACCTTATTATTGACCAAACGGAACGGAGTCATTCTATTCCCGAAGAAATCTTGCTCCACTTTCCCTTCAAAATTTCCAGCACGAAAGAAATTCTTCACCAGACGATCTTCCAAAGAATGGTAAGTCAAGATGACCAATCGTCCTCCGGGCTTCAATGAGTCTTTTGCCTGCATCAAAAAACGTTTTAGGACGTCCATCTCATGATTGACCTCAATACGAATTGCCTGGAAAACCTTGGCCATATCTTTCTTTTGCTTATCGCGAGAGAAAAACGGGTCAAGCACCGCCAACAAATCAGAGATGCGCTCAATTCTTTTCATGCTTCGAGCCTTTACGATGGCAGAAGCCAATTTTCGAGCATTCGACAATTCTCCGTAGAGATAGAACATGTTAGCCAGCTGCTCTTCCGTATATGACTCCAACAAATCAGCCGCGGTCATCGAGGCCTTTTGATTCATACGCATGTCCAGCTTCCCGTCAAAACGGAAAGAGAACCCTCGTTCGGGGTCATCAAAATGATGGAAAGAGACGCCCAAATCAGCCAATATCCCATCCACCTTCTCCGCTCCATAATATTTCAAGAAGTTAGAGAGGTAGCAGAAATTACTGCGAACAAACGTAAAGCGACTATCATCTATAGCATTCTGCAAAGCATCCTCGTCTTGATCGAAACCTAAAAGACGACCGTCTTTTCCCAATCGACTCACGATTTCACGAGAATGGCCTCCGCCGCCAAATGTAACATCCACATAGACACCATCCGGCTTAATATCCAAGGCATCCATGCAAGGCAACAAGAGTGCAGGAACATGATATGTCACTTTTACTTCATCCATAACATTTTATAATGCGGGGGTTCCGTTCCCCATTTTACTTTGCATTGCGGCAGCGAAATCTTCCAAACCACACAAGCTGGCCTCGAACGTCTCTTTGTTCCATATCTCGAAATAGTTACCAATTCCGACAAAGAGAGCATCCGTCTCGACGCCAATCATCTCCAAATGCTTTTTCGCAATCAAGACACGACCATTACTATCCAACTCTACAGGCTCTACACTTGCCGTGAACTGACGATAGAGGGCCAAATCTTTTCGATCCCATAAATTCAAATTGGCCGTAAACTCGGCGTCCATCTTCTCCCAAACTGATTCAGGGTAAAGCTGCACACATTTGTTAATCGGGTCTGCCTTCAATATAAGGGATGCTTCGCCAGACTTCTCCAGCGACTTACGGTAGAGAGCAGGGACGAACAAGCGCCCTTTGCTATCTGCCTTTGCTTCAATATTTCCCAAAAATTTTAGCATATCCAACTTGTGCCAATTTTCAATGTGTCAAAGATAGTAATTAATTCACAATCCCCCACAATCCCCCACAATCATTTTTTTACACAACACTTCAACTTGTTATTAACAAGTTATCAACAAAATCCATACCATTTTAACATCGGGAAGGAATCTGCAACTACATAAAAATCTTGCATTTACTAATATCTTTTCAAAAAGTGGAGGAAAGTGGAGTGAAGATGAAGCGAAAAGGCAACGCACAATTGTCAACCGATAAAAAAAAGTAAAAAAACTGTCCTCTTGGGGGCACGCAAACAATGACATTGTTTCATAATCTCGACGTTTAAACCAATTTTAAGTAGAATTATTCATTTGAATGACAAAAAAGATATAAATTTGAAGTCACATTAATTAATGTCTAATAAAATGACTAACATCGACAAGAAAAAGGTTGATATAGACGCTATTCTCGAAAGCAAGGCTCCCGGCTTGAAAAAGAGATTGCCCAACTTCGTCATTTCATATCTTAAAAAGACGATTCACCAAGACGACCTGAATGAGATATTCAGAGCCGACAAAGACAAAATGGGCAACGAGTTTACTGGATCGAACATGATTCGATTCAATTGGAAACTGAACATCGAAGGGGAAGAAAACCTTCCCGAGAATGGTCGTGTCATTTTTGCGTCTAACCATCCGCTCGGAGGTGCCGACGGCGTTGTCTTATTAGACTTTCTAAGCAGACGATACAACACAGTGAAAGCCCCTGTAAACGACTTGCTTATGCACGTCGAAAACATGCAAGAGTTTTTCATTCCCATCAATAAATTTGGAGGACAAGCAAAAGAGACAACCGTAGAGATCAACCAGACCTACGAGTCGGACGCCACCATTCTCTATTTCCCTGCAGGAATGGTTTCACGCCGCCAACCCAACGGTGAAATCAAAGACTTGGAGTGGAAAAAGACCTTCATTGCCAAATCCGTCCAATATCAAAGAGACATTGTTCCGCTGCACTTCATCGGACACAATTCCAAGTTCTTCTACAACTTGGCCTACTATCGCACAAAACTAGGCATTAAAGCCAACATTGAGATGCTCTACTTGGTTGACGAGTTGTTCAAGAACAAAAACGCTGTGTTTACTGCCCGAATCGGCAAACCAATTCCTTGGCAGACATTCACAAAAGAGAAGACACCCCTTCAATGGGCCACTTATATAAAAGACATCGTTTATAATTTATAACGAACAGATCGAAATGGAGAATATCATAAATCCAATAGATAAGAAACTGCTTGAAGCCGAATTGTCGCCCGAGCGCCGTCTCAGAAAGACGAACAAAGGCAACAACGAAATATTTGTGGTCAACTACCACAATGCCCCAAACACCCTTAGAGAGATTGGTCGCTTGAGAGAGATTTCGTTCCGCTCATCTGGCGGCGGTTCTGGCTTGGCTTGCGACATCGACATATACGACACGATGGACGTCCCTTACGAGCAACTGATCGTTTGGAATCCAGAAGAGAGAGAGATTATCGGCGGCTATCGCTACATCCACGGGTCCAATGTTTCATTTGACAACAACGGCAAACCGATGCTCACCTCATCTCACTTGTTCGACTATTCGGAAGAGTTCATCAAAGATTACCTCCCCCGTACCATTGAGTTAGGACGCTCCTTCGTTCGCCCGGAGTACCAATCAACAAAGATGGGGGCAAAGAGCCTCTTCGCATTGGACAACATTTGGGACGGATTGGGAGCTCTCATCGTAACCATTCCGGAGACCTACTACTTCTTTGGGAAGGCTACAATGTATCCAACGTTTGGTATCGAGGCAAGAAACATGATCCTCTACTTCATGAAGAAATACTTCCCTGACCGCGACCATCTTGTTTTTCCGTACAAGCCAATGCCTGTTGACTACAACGAGAAAGAGATGGAGCAACTCTTCTGCGGGAAGACCTATAAAGAGGATTATGCTATTCTAAAGGACCAGGTCAGAAAGTTCGGCAGAAACATTCCGCCTCTCATCAACGCCTACATGTCCCTCTCCCCTTCTATGAGGACCTTCGGAACATGCATCAACGACGAATTTGGCGATGTGGAAGAGACCGGCCTGATGATTACCATCCAGGAAATCTTCGAGGAGAAGCGCATCCGCCACGTACAAAGTTACTTGGAAGAGTGCGTAACCAAAGGCAAGGACGAAACCGGATACGGCAAGATTTGCTAAACGGACAATTTCCCATACGCAAATTCAAAATAGGGAAGTCTTCATACAAGACTACGAATAGTAGCAGAAGTCTCGGACATCGAGAACTTCTGCTACTATTTGTTTTATAGCAATTCTTTTTCGAGGACTCACATCCTAACCATCTCAACAATGCGAAATCCTTCAGCAATGTCAATATTTCCACGGACACTAAAAAAAACGATTTTACTATAATTCTTTTGCCATACAAGCCTCAAGCAGACAGACCAATTTCTTTTAAATTCAAATATTTACTCCTGCTTTGTGCGATAAAAACACTACATTTGCAGAAATAAGTTTGAATATGGTGGACATCAAAGAAAAATACAAAGACTTGCAACCGTTGCCTTGTGGCATTCAAGATTTCGAGAAGCTCCGGACTAATGGTCTGCTCTATGCAGACAAGACCGAGTATGTCCACAAACTAGCAAATGACCCAAACGGAGAAGTCTATTTCCTTGGTCGTCCACGTCGCTTCGGCAAATCACTATTTCTTTCCACTCTGGAATGCTATTTCAATGCCCGCAAGGATTTGTTTGAAGGTCTCAAGGTAATGGAGCTTGAACAAAAATGGACTAAATATGAGGTGTTGAGATTCGATTTGAGCGGTTGCAGTACGACTGAAAAACTTACAAGCACAGTTTTAAAGACGATTATAAAATACGAGCAGAAATATAATATAGAGAATTTTGAAAAGTATGAAATAAAAGATAGATTCTCAAACCTTATAGAAACTGCTGCTAAAGGAGAACTCCAACGTGTTGTGATTCTTATCGACGAATACGACTCTGCTCTCCAGCAAACGATGTATGATGACGTGGAGCATGAGAAGATGCGTACTGAGTATAGAGATTTCTTTTCTGTATTCAAGTCTGACAGCCACTACATCTTCAAGATTTTCCTTACCGGAATCATGAAGTTCACACAATTAAGTCTATTCTCCGTTCTTAATAACATCAAGATTATAAGTGCAAGCGATGAATACGCTGGTGTTTGTGGATTCACGCATGAGGAATTACAAACATACTTCAGAAGGCATGTGGAAAGACTTGCCGACGCAAGCGAAATGACTTACGAACAGGCATATCAGTCAATTATAGACAGATACGACAGCTATTCTTTCAGCAAGAATCTGACAAAGGTGATCAATCCATACAGTCTGCTTAATGCACTTGCCGACTGCAAACTTGGCAACTATTGGGTTACGTCAGGTGCCACAAAGGTACTAATGGACACCATTGATAGCGGCGAGCATCAGATGCCCAACTGGGATTGTGAGTACTTGGATATGAACACGTTGGAAGGCAATGACGCAGACCGAAGCAATCTTATTTTATCTCTTTATCAGACAGGCTATCTTACAATAAAAGAATACAATAAAGATTTAGAGGCTTACAGATTGGGTGTTCCGAACCATGAGGTAAAGGAAGCCATTTCGAAATTGATTATTCCAAGGATATTAAACAAAGACGATAATAAAGTAGAATCAACTATTTTCCAATTCAAAAAAGAATTTATCCTTGGCGACGTGGAAAAAGCCATGCAGTTTCTTCAGGCATTGGTGGCTGGCACTCCTTATTCGCAGGACAACACGTCTAAAGCTATAGAAGAAAGATTCCAGTTCATTCTGGTACAAGTGTTGTTTCTATGCGGTTTCAAACCACAGGCTGAGGTCTCGATCTCAACCGGCAGAGTCGACATCGTCTGCAAGACAAAATGGAGAAACGCAATTTTTGAGCTAAAGATGACTTCAAACGGTGGTCTTGACGCTGCAAGCGAGCAGATCGCCGACAGAAAATACGCCGCCCCATTCCTCACAGAAGATAAGGAACTGCTCACTTTCGCCATTGAGTTCGACGCTGCAGAGAAGAGTCTCACAAGATGGAAGATTGAAAAAATAAAATAAGAAAATCATTATTTTTGTACAAAATAGGTTTGAACTATGGTGGACATCAAAGAGAAATACAAAGACTTGCAACCGTTGCCTTGTGGAGTTCAGGATTTTGAGATAATCAGAACTAATGGTCTGCTCTACGCGGACAAGACGGAGTATGTCTATAAATTGGCGAGCGACAAAAATAGTTTTTGCTATTTCTTAGGTCGTCCACGTCGCTTCGGCAAATCTCTTTTCCTTTCCACGCTTGAATGCTATTTCAATGCCCGCAAGGATCTGTTTGATGGGCTCAAGGTAATGGAGCTTGAACAAAAATGGACTAAATATGAGGTGTTGAGATTCGATTTGAGCGGTTGCAGTACGACTGAAAAACTTACAAGCACAGTTTTAAAGACGATTATAAAATACGAGCAGAAATATAATATAGAGAATTTTGAAAAGTATGAAATAAAAGATAGATTCTCAAACCTTATAGAAACTGCTGCTAAAGGAGAACTCCAACGTGTTGTGATTCTTATCGACGAATACGACTCTGCTCTCCAGCAAACGATGTATGATGACGTGGAGCATGAGAAGATGCGTACTGAGTATAGAGATTTCTTTTCTGTATTCAAGTCTGACAGCCACTACATCTTCAAGATTTTCCTTACCGGAATCATGAAGTTCACACAATTAAGTCTATTCTCCGTTCTTAATAACATCAAGATTATAAGTGCAAGCGATGAATACGCTGGTGTTTGTGGATTCACGCATGAGGAATTACAAACATACTTCAGAAGGCATGTGGAAAGACTTGCCGACGCAAGCGAAATGACTTACGAACAGGCATATCAGTCAATTATAGACAGATACGACAGCTATTCTTTCAGCAAGAATCTGACAAAGGTGATCAATCCATACAGTCTGCTTAATGCACTTGCCGACTGCAAACTTGGCAACTATTGGGTTACGTCAGGTGCCACAAAGGTACTAATGGACACCATTGATAGCGGCGAGCATCAGATGCCCAACTGGGATTGTGAGTACTTGGATATGAACACGTTGGAAGGCAATGACGCAGACCGAAGCAATCTTATTTTATCTCTTTATCAGACAGGCTATCTTACAATAAAAGAATACAATAAAGATTTAGAGGCTTACAGATTGGGTGTTCCGAACCATGAGGTAAAGGAAGCCATTTCGAAATTGATTATTCCAAGGATATTAAACAAAGACGATAATAAAGTAGAATCAACTATTTTCCAATTCAAAAAAGAATTTATCCTTGGCGACGTGGAAAAAGCCATGCAGTTTCTTCAGGCATTGGTGGCTGGCACTCCTTATTCGCAGGACAACACGTCTAAAGCTATAGAAGAAAGATTCCAGTTCATTCTGGTACAAGTGTTGTTTCTATGCGGTTTCAAACCACAGGCTGAGGTCTCGATCTCAACCGGCAGAGTCGACATCGTCTGCAAGACAAAATGGAGAAACGCAATTTTTGAGTTAAAGATGACTTCAAACGGTGGCTTGGACGCTGCAAGCGAGCAGATTAAGGACCGCTGTTATGCCGCACCTTTCCTGACAGAAGACAAGGAACTACTCACTTTTGCCATTGAGTTTGACTCAGCAGAGAAGAGTCTCACAAGGTGGAAGATTGAGAAGATTAAATAAAGGAATACCCAAACAGATTCTAATATCAATAATATCAATCTTATCTCGCAGGTGAAAAGAGAACAGAAAAGTCCCGGTTCATAACTGAACCGGGACTTTATTCTTATTCTCACCATAGAGCATGGGATTCGCTGCAATTCTGTGGCTATTTTATAAAAGACGGAGCATGCCCCGTCTCTACGATCAATACTCCTGCCAAGTCTTGATCTTGATGTCCTCAATACTCTTGTTGACCATTGCACGGATGTATGCGCTTGCAAGTCGTGCGTTTGTCATCAATGGAATGTTGTGGTCGATGGCCGAACGACGGATTCTGTATCCGTTTGTCAACTCACGCTTTGTCTGATCCTTTGGCACGTTGATTACCAAGTCGATCTGGTGGTCTGCCATTAGTTTGGCAATGTCTGCCTTACCACAGCACTGCTCGTCTGGCCAGCAAACAGCAGTAGCCTCAACTCCGTGCTCGCCCAAGAACTTCTGTGTGCCCTCTGTAGCGTAGATCTTGTAGCCCTTGCCTGCCAACATCTTGCATGCGTCAAGCAAATCGACCTTTCCACGGATGTCTCCCGATGATACCAAGATTCCCTTTGTAGGGATTGGATAGCCAACTGAGATCATTGATGTCAACAATGCCTCCTCGAAGTCGGCACCGATACATCCAACCTCTCCTGTTGACGACATATCTACACCAAGCACTGGATCTGCCTTGTGAAGACGTGCGAAAGAGAACTGTGATGCCTTTACTCCTACATAGTCGATATCGAATGTAGAAGAGTCTGGAGTCTCCACAGGAACGTCAAGCATAATCTTTGTTGCCGTCTCGATGAAGTTTCTCTTCAATACCTTTGATACGAATGGGAAACTACGTGAAGCACGCAAGTTACACTCGATTACCTTAACCTCATTATTCTTAGCCAAGAACTGGATATTGAATGGTCCGCTGATGTTCAACTCTTCAGCAATCTTCTTACTAATCTTCTTTATTCTACGTGCCGTCTCCAAATAGATATTTTGTGCAGGGAATACGATTGTTGCGTCACCCGAGTGAACGCCTGCGTACTCAACGTGCTCCGAGATAGCGTATTCAACAATCTGACCGTTCTTTGCAACCGCGTCAAACTCAATCTCCTTTGTCTCCTGCATGAACGACGATACGACTACAGGATACTCCTTAGAAACCTGTGCGGCTGCCTTCAAGAATGTATGCATCTGCTCCTTGTTGTAGCAAACGTTCATCGCAGCACCTGAAAGCACGTATGAAGGACGGATCAAAACTGGGAATCCAACCTCGTCGATGAAAGCGTCAATCTCGTCGAAGCTTGTAAGTTCCTTCCATCTTGGCTGGTCGATGCCAAGTTGATCAAGCATAGCAGAGAACTTATGACGGTTCTCAGCACGGTCGATTGAGACTGGCGATGTACCAAGGATAGGCACATTCTGACGATGCAACTTCATAGCCAAGTTGTTTGGAATCTGTCCACCTACAGATACGATAACACCCCTCGGAGTCTCCAAATCCAACACATCCAATACACGCTCGAAACTCAACTCGTCGAAGTAAAGTCTGTCGCACATATCGTAGTCAGTAGAAACTGTCTCTGGGTTGTAGTTGATCATGATAGACTTGTAGCCCAACTTTCTTGCTGTCTGCACTGCGTTGACTGAACACCAGTCGAACTCAACAGATGAACCGATACGGTAAGCTCCCGAACCAAGCACAACGATTGTCTTCTCATTCTTGTAATCGTAGCTGATTGAGTGCTCTGTCACACCGTAAGTCATATATAGATAGTTAGTCAACTCCGGATGCTCAGAAGCGACCGTGTTGATTCTTCTTACAGCAGGAAGGATATTGTTCTTCTTACGAGAAGCACGTACGCGTAGGATCTCCTTCTCCAAGTTGCCAGATGGATTCTCACAGTAGCGAGCGATCTGGAAGTCGGAGAATCCAAGACGTTTAGCCTCACGCATCACGTCGGCAGGGATATCCTCGATTGTCTTATATTTAGCGATTACCTTAGTGTAATCAACGATGTTCTTCAACTTGTTCAAGAACCAGATGTCGATCTTAGTCAACTCCTCGATTCTCTCTACAGTGTAGCCCTTCTCCAAAGCGGCTGCGATAGCGAAGATACGCAAGTCGGTAGGATGAGAAAGTTCCTTGTCAAGATCGTCAAACTCAAGATCCTTATTACCAACGAATCCGTGCATACCCTGTCCGATCATACGTAGGCCCTTCTGGATAATCTCCTCGAAAGACTTACCGATAGACATGATTTCTCCGACTGACTTCATTGAAGTACCGATCTCACGGTCGACGCCGACGAACTTAGTCAAATCCCAACGTGGGATCTTGACAATCATATAGTCAACAGAAGGAGCGACGTAAGCCGAGTTAGGAGTGCCCATCTCACCAATCTGGTCAAGAGAGTAACCCAAAGCCAACTTAGCAGCGACGAAAGCCAATGGATAACCAGAAGCCTTAGAAGCCAAAGCAGACGAACGGCTCAAACGAGCGTTGATCTCGATGATACGATAATCGTTTGTCTGGGCGTTGAAAGCGTACTGGATATTACACTCACCAACGATACCGATATGGCGGACAACCTTCTTTGCAATCTCCTGAAGGAAAGTGATCTGTTCCTGAGTCAAAGAGATGATTGGAGCGACGACGATAGACTCACCAGTGTGGATACCAAGTGGATCGAAGTTTTCCATAGGCACTACAGTGAAGCAGTGGTCGTTCTTATCACGGATAACCTCAAACTCGATTTCTTTCCAACCCTTCAACGACTCCTCTACAAGAATCTGCTTTGAGTGAGCCAACGCACTTTCACAAAGTTCACGGAACTCCTTCTCATTCTGGCAGACACCCGAACCAAGACCACCAAGAGCGTAAGCCGAGCGAACCATGATAGGGAAACCGATCTCGTTTGCGACGCGAAGAGCATCCTCCATCGACTCAACAGCCTCCGACTTAGGAGTAAGAGCCTTGATCTCATCAAGTTTCTTGACGAACAAGTCACGGTCCTCAGTGATCATGATAGCATCCACAGATGTACCAAGCACCTTGACACCATACTTCTCAAAAATACCCTTAGTGTAAAGTTCAGTACCGCAGTTAAGCGCAGTCTGACCACCAAAAGCAAGCAAAATACCGTCTGGTTTCTCCTTCTTGATTACCTCCTCCACGAAATATGGAGTGATTGGTAGGAAATAAACCTTATCAGCAACACCAGCGGAAGTCTGGATAGTTGCGATGTTTGGATTGATCAACACTGTGCTGATACCCTCCTCGCGCATAGCCTTCAAAGCTTGCGAGCCTGAGTAGTCAAATTCTCCTGCTTGTCCGATTTTCAACGCACCAGAACCAAGCAAAATGACTTTTTTAATGCCTTCTATCATATTCTATTATAAGTTTGTTTTTACTCTCTTATCTCTCTATCAAACAAAAAAAATGCGTCGGAAGCAAAGACCAACGCAATCAAAAAGAAAAAGTAAGATGACGTGCGGATGTTTTGTCCGCAACAGCGAAATGCTTATGTCCATAGTCCATCGTCATACTACTTACTTTATTGTATTACGCAAATATAGATAAAAATCCGTCTGCTTTCAAAATTTTGACAAAAAGAAATGGAAATGGATTTTCAACAAAAAGGAGAGCACATTCCACTGAAACGAGCATTGATTGTGACACGAGACAGTGAAGAAACAATAGAATCTAAAGGAATGACGATAGAAGTCGTACCCGTCTGGAAGTGGATATTGGAATGATTTTAGGTCTCAAAATTTAGAGAAAGACACTCTATGTCGGGAAAAGTGTAAGAAATCACCATTTTGTCGTCAGAAAAAATGTAAATTTGCATCAGAAACTCGTCAGAAAAAATGTAACGGCATGGAGAGAACCTTATATAAATCACTATTAGACTGGAAGATAAAAGAGGGAAGGAAGCCTCTTATTCTTAATGGTGCTCGTCAGGTAGGGAAAACATATCTTATCAATGAGTTCGCAAGAAACGAATACAAGAAATTTGCGTTCTTCAGTTTAGACAGGCAACCGCTCGTACGTGAAGTGTTCGAACATGGAGGAGACACGGGGAAAATCATTCGTAATCTTTCTGCACTGTCAGAAATAGACATAACACCACATGATACACTGATTTTTCTTGATGAGATACAGGATTGTCCCCAAGCTCTTGAATCCTTGAAATATTTTTGTGAAGACGCTCCAGATTATCACATAGTTGTTGCGGGATCATTGCTGGGTATATCTCTGCATGAGGGAGTGTCGTTTCCGGTGGGAAAGGTGGATATGCTGCGACTATACCCAATGTCGTTTGAAGAATTTCTATTGGCGCTGAATAAACAAAAACTGGTGGAGGAACTAAAGCGTGGGGATTGGGAGATAATAAATTCGTTGTCTGACGTTTACAAGGATCTCTTGCGACAGTATTATTATGTGGGAGGAATGCCTTCAGCGGTTCTTGCCTTCGTCCAAAATTTGGGGCTCAATGAAGTCCGCGCCCGTCAAAAACAAATACTTTTCGACTACTCGCGTGATTTCTCCAAACATGCCCCATCAGCCCAAGTGCCCAGGATTCAAATGGTATGGAACAGCATTCCGTCACAACTTGCCAAAGACAACAAAAAATTCATATACGGAGCAATGAAAAAGGGAGCCCGTGCCAGTGAATTCGAGATTGCCATTCAGTGGCTGATTGACGCAGGTTTGATATACAAAGTGAGCCGAGTCAATACTATAAAAATGCCCTTGAAATTCTATGAAGATTTCTCCGCATTTAAGTTGTTCGTGCTCGACGTGGGACTTATGGGAGCGATGGTGGATGTTCCAGCATCAACAATCCTCATCAACGACCAAATCTTCTCGGAATATAAGGGTGCGTTCACCGAACTATTTGTTTGTTGTCAATTGACCACCACTGCTATCCCTTTCTATTACCATAGCGTTGACAACTCAACCATTGAGATTGATTTCGTAATACAGCTCGCCAATAAAGTTTACCCTGTAGAGGTAAAAGCAGAGGAGAATGTGCATGCAAAGTCGCTGAAAACCTTCATTTCAAACAACCCAGACCTTGAGGCCATTCGTATCTCCATGAAAAAACACATCAAACAGGATTGGCTGGAATGCATTCCTCTTTATGCGTTTACGGAAGAAATAGAGAGGCGAAGGGAGTGAGGCTAACATCAAGAGCCAGCAACAAAGTGATTTTTTATTAAAAGGTTTGTTGATATCACTTTACCACCTCATACAACCGCTCCAATATCTTGGCCATCGCCAACGTGTCGAGCTTGCAATAGTCGAGAAGCGCTTTACGAGCCTGTGTTCTTTGCGGCTCTGACATATCCCTTAGGGAAAATAGTCATAGACTTCCCTCTATTTTGTACTCCGCCCGACAAGTTATGGTAATCAAACTGCGGATCATTCGGGAATAGCGCAGGAAGCACGCTCTTGATGCTCAACGAGCCACCCATTGCAGTGAGCTAATAACAACCGGTTCTGAACGGTTCAATCAAATCAACGAGAATCTGCAATATTAATTAAATTATACAAGCATCCATTTTGTTTTTTTGCATTCGCCGTTTACATATTAGAACGGCAGCATATTATCTCCATTATCATCTTTCTCTTCTTCTTTTTTGACAAAGTCTTGATCAAAGAGAGTAGGGTAATCATACGTTTCTTTCTGCTTTTTTCGTTTGCTTTGTTTCTTACCTTTTGTTTGGTTCCGATTTGCAAGATTATCGCTACGTTTTTTTTCTATCAATTGAACTTGATTAGTAGGATTTAAACAATCTTCGAACGCATGCTCACCCAAGTAGGTTACAGTCTTTGGAATAACGACATCGGTCAAGGAAGAGCAACCACAAAAAGCATGTCTCTCAATGGATTCCACACCTTCTGAAATGACAACATCGGTCAGCATGGCACATCCCTCAAAAGCATTGGATCTTATGGTTTTCACACTTTGAGGAATGACAACGCTTGTCAGGTTAGTGCAGCCCTTGAAAGCTCCTTGAGGAATATTCTCCACCCCTTCGGGAATAACGACACTCTTGCAGTCTTCTTTTCTTCCAAGCCAAAAACATATTGTACGCTGCCCATCATAGCAGTAATGCTCCTTTGTAACTATTAACCGACCTGTGATTTCGCAACATCCCTCAAAAGCATCGCATCCTATGTTTTCCACACTTTCTGGAATAACGATGCTGGTAAGACTAATGCAGTCCTTGAACGCATTGCATCCAATACGAGTGACAGTTTTAGGTATAGTAATGCTCGTTAGATGTGTACAACCACAGAAGGCTCCACCTGGAATAGTATCCACACCTTCGGGGATAACGACACTCTTGCAGTCTTCCCTTCTTCCAAGCCAAAAACAATTTGAACCACACTCTTGTTCATCATTATTATTCATCTTTGTGGTTACTAACCAACCAGGAATTTTATAGCAACCCTTGAAAGCACCTTCTCCGATGTGAGTTACAGAGTCGGGAATGGAGATTTCAACCAGTGAGGTGCAACCCTTGAAGGCACCTTTTCCGATGTAAGTTACAGAGTCGGGAATGGAAATTTCAACCAGTGATGAGCATTCCTTGAAGGCTCCTTCTCCGATGAAAGTTACAGAGTCGGGAATAGTGATTTCCGTAAGAGACGCACATCCAGCGAAAGCATAGTTAGGAATACGCTTCACACCTTCAGGGATAACGACATTCTTGCAGTCTTCCCTTCTTCCAAGCCAAAAACACTTTAAATCATCCTTTCCCAACCACCACTCAATGGAATACTTCTTTGAGACTATCAAACGACTTGGAATTTCGTAACGGCAACCGGCAAAAGCATCATTCGAAATATATTCTACATTTGGGGGCAAAGAAACATGCTCCAAATTCACACATCCAGCAAATGCGCTGGTGCCAATCTCTTCAACACTTTCAGGAATGTCGATCTTTGTAAGTCTTACACAGCCTTGAAATGCGCCATAGTCACCATGTTCTTCATTCCATTCTTCTTCTGGACATATAGAAAGCAAATTTGAGGAAAGTGTGACATCTGAAAGTGATTCACAATCACAAAAGGCACCGAAAGTTATCACCTCCACGCTATCAGGAATAACTATGCGCTCAAGTGACTTACACTTCCAAAAAGTATATCCTTCAATTCTTTTTAAGCCATTGGGGAAACGAACATCAACAAGCGAGGAACAACCAGAGAAACAATATATATCAATCGTTTGAACACTGTCGGGTATATAAACCTTCTTAAGGTTTGAAAAACCACTGAAAGCATTCATCTCCAAGCCGGTCACACCTTCTGGGATGACAAGATCCACGCATTCTTCTTTCTTTCCTATCCACACGCACGATTTTCCTTGGTTGAAGAGCAACAATTGAGACGACATGTTGCAATTTTCGAACGCAGACCAATAGATCCATGTCACATTTTCTGGAATGTCAATCTCCGAAAGGCTTTTACAATCCTTGAAAGTATTCGGATAAATATCCGATATGCCAGCAGGCAAATGAATCTTTGCAAGACTCGTACAGCCCTCAAAAGTACCACAGCTCTGATAGAACCAATCATTGCTTTCGTCTGCGCTCAATTTCGTAACACTGTCGGGAATATAAATCTCTTTCAGACTAGAACAATGATAGAAAGCCCCACGACCAATATACGTCACACTGTCTGGAATGACGACATTGGTTAGTTTTGTACAATCCTCAAAAACAAAGGCTACGATATAAATCACCGTATTGGGTATCACTACGCTAGTAATATCCGAAGACGAAGCATCGTCCGCAAACACACGGTTACCGCTCCTACCCTTACCAAGAGAGACAACTTTATGCCCGTCCACCATTTCTGGAATCACTACCTCTTTTTCTTTACCACGATACTTGATAATGGCACAACTGCCAGGTTCTATCCCTTCAGTATTAGTATGCCATTCAATCCATTCTTGGTCGTAAACCTCTATTTCGAAATCGTTTGTAGCCATTTGATATCATATTGTTAGTTAATCCAATCTCCACCCAGCATCCAACATCTCTTCTATCGTTGCATACTCGGCAATGACCGTATTTGTAGGATTTAATTCAAAAAGAACTTTGGCAGGATCCATACCTTCCATATCCATCACTCTGATAGGTTTCCCATCATCTACGCAAGAGATCAATTCTCTCGCATTGACGAATCCCCACTGCATCGGATCTGTTTCGATATTGCCGAGTACAGCACCCGTTCCACGCTCTTTCAATTCTCTAAGATTTTTATATTTATCGTACAACATGTCCTTAGATTTTAGGTTATTGTTATTTCTTTCTTGCAAATATAGAGGCTTAGTGTGCCAAATATAGACACACCAAGCCTCTTTTTTGTCAAATTCCACGTTTATGTCTTTCTTCTGACGGATCTTCGAAAGTTACAGCTCGAACCATACAGCATCATACAGTTTCTCCATGATTTTGACCATCGCCAAAGTGTCGAGTTTGCAATAGTCGAGCAGCGCCTTTCTGGTCTGCGACTTCTGTGGTTCTGCCATATCCTTTATCTTAGGGAAAACAGACATGGCTTCACCTCCATTCTGCACACCGCCTACCAAATTATGATAGTCTAAAGACGGGTCATCAGGGAATAAAGCCGGAAGTACGCTTTTGATGCTTAACGAACCACCCATTGCCGGCAAATAGTAATGCGCTCCTCTAAACGGTTCTATCAAATCCACAAGATGGTCTGCGATATTTGTGAGATGAGCAGACAAATGTGGGAACAACGCCGCCAATTCTCTCAAACGATGTTCTTCAAAAGATTTGTTGTAAGCCACCACACACGAGTCGAGAGGAATATCCTTGCATAGGCGTTCTGCCAACTCTATACGCGGATCGACACCAGATTCCGCTAAATATTCCGTATGATAAAGCGTGCCTCCTTTTGCCTGTTGGAAATGCAGCGAATACTGGAAAGGTATCTGCTGGTAAGGTTTCAAGCCATCGTATGGAGGGATGGCGAACATCATCGTTTCGAAATCGAGGAAGTAAAGCGGATATTTAATCTTCTTCAAGAATGTTCCAATACCATCCTTGTCGACATATGGAAGTCCTGCCACCTGTCTGTTCCTGACTTTTGAATTGTCATATTCCCCTTTTTTCAAATCGGAGAAAAGACGCTTGCCACTATTGAACAAATTCCATCTTTTTTCGTGGTGCATATAATAGAGTTCGAGCACAGACGGTTTCGGCACATCCTTGAAGCAATAATCCTTAAAGGCACACTTGTACGGACTATCGCAGTGCATGCCTATGTTCACTTTAGGTTCGGACAGACAAGCGAGTGTCCGTTGTGCCTCCAACACGTTGGTTTCCATATTCGGATATTCTTTCGCCACAAAGCCTGACATGTCGGTTATTACAAAAAGATCGGGAATAGAAAGCACCCCCTTTCTTACATAATTCTTATTGACACGTATCAAGAAGCAGTTATTGACTTTCACGCCACATTTTTCGAGCACCCATTTCTGGTAGGAGATGTCCAATGTGTACTTTTTCAATTTCTCTTCCTCTTTCTTCTTCTCATCACCATCGTCTTCATTCTTATCATTGTCAACCTCTTCGGTGCCGCTTTTCACCTCATAGATGTCGTATCCGTCATCCGTCTTATGCAGAATGTCAACAGCACAATAATTCAGACCGAGTAGGGCATCGTTGAATGAAAAAGATGCTTCGCAGATGTTTTCAACACCACCCTTCAAGCACTCATTTGTTCTCTGGATCATACTACCCAAATCGAGATTGCCAGCACCTACTTTCACGGTAACATCCACATACGCACCGAAAAGACTTCTGGCGAGATTGCCCACCATCTCCCCCTGCTCAAATTTCACATTCCGGTTGGAATCTATCGTTTTTTTACACTGACCGTAAACCTCGAGCCACAACGCTTTCTGACACTGTCTTGAAAGGGTGTATTTTGATTTGGACAAACCTTTTTTCGCAACGGTTATCGCAGAAGGATATCTGAAAGAATGCCAGTTAAACACAGCATAACAGCCACCTTCCATTTCGATTTTATATCCCTCCAATAATCTGCGATAAAAAGAGTTTCCCGCCATATAAGCATCAAATATGTCCGCTCCGTAACGATAGCAACTACGCTTGCCCTTCACGAAACCATAAGCATAACTTTCGTACGGACTTATGGTTTCATGCAAATAGAGCAACATGCCAAATTCCGCCAAAGGTTCTTCCACAAACGGCGCATATGGATACATTTCATGACCCGGACGATTGAAATATGCGTGCATCGTTTCATGAGCAAGTACCGACACCAAAAGTTCATCCATCTTTGAAGCATCCGTCGCTTTCATGGCATCCGGATACAAGACGATAATATTTTCAGTTGGTTTATAGCATCCGAGCATCGTCAAAGGGCCTGGCGAATTGCGTATTTCAGAGATAATTCGTTCAATCTCATTTATTTTTGAATAATCCGGGTTCTTTTCTTCCTCTATCGCTTTGGCCTGTTTTTTGCGTTCTGCATCCATCTTTTTACGCCAGAAATCCTCCGCCTCCTTGTTGAAATCGGAAAGCGGATGTTTCAAAATGCCTGGTTCGACATGAACATCCACCCCCAATGCAGACAATACATCATCGAGCGAATTAAAAGAGCCAAGAGAGAAAGGCAACGAAGCTGCATCTTGCAACAACTTCATCTGACCAGGAGAAAGTAACCCTTTGCTATCTGTTATTCTCATACGACTATCAGGATTTTGTTTCCGAAATAAATACAATATATACTACATTGGGGTTCAACCTCTCTTTCTCTATTTTGATATCACCATCGGGGTTAGTATAATGATCAATCTTACCCTTATATTTATCATTTTTGAGTATTTCTTCTACACTTTCTGGCACACCATCGGCATTCAAAAACACCATAAACTTATAATAACCACCAGTATTTCCAACTCCTCCTTTAGTCTTACCATCCAATAAGCCATCAATGTCCTTCGTTATTCCCTCTACTTGCTTGGCTCCGAATGTTTTACCATTTACAGGAATGTTACATTTTACTTCCGCCAATATTTTCTTGGCTTCATATCTAATATCATATCCATTGGCATTGGCACTGATTTTATTTACTTCTTGTTTCATGTCTTCTGCTTGTCCAGAAGAAACGACGCCACCTTCTTGTAATTTAGAGATAAAAAAATTCGTGACTTTCAATGTGATGATGTTATTGATCTGACTTATCGCCTTCTTTAACTCAACCAATCCATCAAAAGTAATCTTATCGTAAAAATTAGCATCAACATCACCCCCTATTTTAGCATCTAAAACTTTATTGATGACATCATTAAATTTGCTTTTAAGCTCTTCCTCTCTATTTACAATTTTTTCCATGGTACTATTTGATTAAATCGTTAATAACTTTTTTACAAATATAGACTTCACGTGTGCCAAATGTAGGCAGACCCAATGTCTTATTTTTCAAATTCCACGCAATTTCTTCTTTCTTCCGAAGAATCTCCTATTTTCATCCTTGGATTTTCATGTGAAATTCTTTTTCTAAAATAGATAATAATATACTGTCTTCCAAAAAAACGTGACAAATATTTCAATAAGTAGAAACATCCGCCACATTCAAACATCGTTTACTGCATAATAAGAAGTGGCCTATCTACTAATCTGCCACAAGCTCATTAAAAGTACCATTTGTGGCAAAATAGCGACTCACTATTCTGCCACAAAGAGCCAAAATACAATATTATGGCAAAATAGTCAACCATTATTCTGCCACAAACTATATTTTTTATATATTTGTGGCAAAATAGCGAAGCAAAAGGTATGGCAAAAATTATAGGAAGAGAATCTGAATTAGCTGAATTCCAAAGAATATACGATTCTGGGAAGGCTGAGTTTGTGGTCGTGTATGGCAGACGACGAGTTGGAAAGACTTTTCTAATCCGAGAACATTTCAAACAGAAATTTGCATTCTACCACACAGCATTATCTCCTATAGAGTTAGAAGGGAAAAATCTATGCAACAAGCAACTGCTAAGTTTCCACTCTTCTTTAATGCGTTACGGAGCCGAATCAGGTTCTCAACCACAAGATTGGTTTGAAGCATTTGACAGGCTGATTTCTCTCTTAGAACAACAAAAGGAGGAAAAACGCCAAGTGATTTTCATTGATGAAATGCCATGGATGGATACTCCACGATCAGGATTTACCACTGCGTTAGAGCATTTTTGGAACGGATGGGCTGCAGGGAAAGAGAACATCATGCTAATAGTGTGCGGGTCCTCCACCTCTTGGATAACGGACAATCTTATCAACAACCACGGCGGATTGTATGGCCGCACGACACGGGAAATAAAACTTCAACCATTCTCGCTCTACGAATGTGAACAATTCTACGAATCCAAGAACATCTCTCTTAGCAGACAATCACAAGCAGAGGTGTACATGATCTTAGGTGGCATTCCATATTACATTGACTGTATGGAAAAAGAGCTGAGTCTTGCACAAAATATCGATAAAATTCTATTTAGAAAAAATGGTAAGCTTGCTAATGAGTTCGACAGACTTTTCACTTCCCTTTTTACCAATGCCTCTGATTACAAAAAGATTGTGACCTTATTATCACAACGCAGAGAGGGATTCTCACGGAAAGAGATTTCAGACCAAACAGGTATCCCTTATGGTGGTGGATTGTCAAACATGTTGAGAGTGCTGGAAGTGAGTGATTTTATCTTGCCCTATACATATTGGGGAGAATCATCAAGAAATGTCAAATACAAACTAATTGACCCATTCTGTCTTTTTCATTGTTACTTCAAGTCGAAGAAAATGACTACAAACGAATCTTTCTGGCAGGACAACCTCACTTCGCCCTCGCTCAACGCTTGGAGAGGCTTAGCCTTTGAAGATCTATGTTTCTCGCATACGCGGCAAATTAAGAAAGCACTTGGCATTGCAGGAGTTCAGACTGAGATATCTCCTTGGCATTCTCATGCAACCGAAGGCAACAATGCTCAAATCGATATGTTAATCGCACGTGCAGATCGTACCATCAATGTCTGCGAGATGAAATTTGTGGACAGTGAATTCGTGGTTGACAAAGATTATGAAACGAAACTGCGTAATAAACTAACCGTATTCCAAGCAGAGAGCAAAACAAAAAGTAGTCTCCATTTAACACTTATCACCACTTACGGACTTATCAGGAATAGCCACTCGGATAGGATTCAAAACGTAGTAGTGCTGGATGATTTATTTACGAAATGAATTCAGGCGAACTATCACTTTTTTCTTTCCACTCATTAAGTTTCTCTAATACAATTCTATACATATCAAACTCTCACATTTTTTGGACGACAAAAACACATTTTCTTCACATTTTCCGGACCTCACTACTAAGAGCCATCACCCTCCATAACCTCAGATGTGCTTCCCTTTTGTGTCTATTGTACTTTAGCCCACTGCCAATAATTTTGCACTTGTCTCTCGACTCTACAACATTAGATTTTGCCATCTTTCGTTTTTTGCCTAATTTCGCACAACAAAACGGGAATCTTTCAATAAAGAATTAAAAATGAAGAAAATCAACGTCAAGATAGCCATCTCTGCCATCATCATTTTGGGGTTGGCTATTCTCACCATTGTTCGTTGGAATGCTTGGTTTGGCAATCCTGACGAACCAGCCTACTCCACAGCAAACAAAATCAATCGACTAACACTTACTTTAGGCAACAACGGTGAATACTCCAGAGCATTCAGTTGGGTTTACGGAGAGTCGCAAAGTGAAGGTTCGCTTGACATCACAAAAGTCGGCAGTACTGACACTTCTTCCATTCCAGCCGAATGCAACATCTGCCAATCTCGTTCAGGCAAGACGGCCTACTTCAGAGTTTACGTTGACTTCCTCACGCCAGGGGCCGACTACAAATATCGCGTCAAAAACGGCAATGAGGTTTCCCCATGGTACCAATTCTCCACGCTGGCCGATTCTGCTAAAAACAACTTCTCATTCCTCTATTTCGGAGACATCCAAGACTCCGACAGTAGCACTATCACGAGACAACTAATGAATGAGATTTACGAGAAAAACCAAGAATCGCAATTCGTCCTATTAGGCGGAGATTTCATCGAACGTCCCATGGATCTATACTACAACATGGCTCACGAAGGCTTGGGGAAGATGGCTCAAGAGTTGCCGATTCTTGCCGTCCCTGGCAATCATGAATATTTGAAAGGCATAGTGAGAAAAATCGACGACAGATACCCTTACGCCTTCCCTTATTTCTTGAAATCGAATGTAAAGAAGAACCATGTGTTCTCTTTCCCTTACGGAAATGCACGTTTCTATTTCCTTGACTCCAACCGTGATTTTTGGAACTTCTTCGAACAACGTTCTTGGTTGAAAAACGAGTTGCAGAAATCAGATGCGCAATGGAACATTGTTGTCCTTCACCACCCCATCTACTCCCTCAAGGGAGGACTGAACAACTGGTTCGTCAAACGATTCTTCCGTTCCGTCATCGAAAAGTCAAAAGTGGACATCGTGTTCCAAGCTCACGAACATGGGTACGGACGAAGAAGGACGACTGACGAAGTGGGCCATTGCACTCCGCTCTACTCTGTCTCTTATTTCTCAGAGAAAGCATACCTCCAAGACTTTAACGGCGACTACGAACGTTGGGGAACAGCCAACCGCTATTATCAGAAGATTAGCATCAACGGCGACACTCTATCATTCCGCACTTACACCGACCAACATGAACTTTATGATGACGTATGTCTCACCAAAAGCAACGGCCGTACCATCGCGACGGACAACGCTAACAACATTCCCGAGAATGTCATCGTCCCTGAATGGTTCCGCAGAGTGAAAGGAGAAAAGAAGACTCAAAAATATGAGCAACTAATCCAAGATTGGAAAGAGAAGAAAAGCAAACAATAACCAATTGATTGTGATATCTCAAAATCGGGACAGAGCTTCGATAAAACATCGACCTAATCCCCCAATTTTCCAACAAAAAGATTAATTTTGCATTTTTCGGAAATCAACAAAGGCAGATAAATGTAAGCAATAGAGGATTCCTCTATCACGACAGTCTACATTGAATATGTCTAACATTTTTAAAATAAATAAATTATGGAATTGAATGCATTGACAGCAATATCGCCCATCGACGGACGATACAGGAACAAAACTGAAGAATTGGCTTCTTATTTTTCAGAATACGCTCTAATCCGTTACCGCGTATTGGTTGAAGTCGAGTACTTCATCGCATTGTGCGACATCCCTTTGAAAAACCTCTCTTCCATAGACAAGAAAATTTATGGTTCGTTGAGAAAAATATACGAAGACTTCACTACTGCCGACGCTCAAAAAATCAAGGACATCGAGAAGGTGACTAATCATGACGTAAAAGCTGTAGAGTACTTCCTCAAAGAAAAATTCGACGTTCTCAACTTGCAAGCATATAAGGAGTTCATCCACTTCGGACTAACTTCTCAAGAT
>JAKSKZ010000023.1 GCA_024401475.1 Paludibacteraceae bacterium
GACATCGAGGAGATCGACAAGCAGTACGTCGGCCACTTCACGTTGTTGAGACGATGACGGACCGGACGGACTAATAAATATCGGCAGGCGGTGCAAGTTGACTTGCACCGCCTGCTTTTTTTATCGATTTTTTCTTTTTCCCCGTTCTTTGTTGGAGGCTTGTTTGTTTTGAGAAATCCCCCTCAATCGAAAAGGTAGGTTTTGTCTGAGGCAGGACGTAACGGCGTGGGTATGGTAACAAAGAGTATTCTATGCCGAAGAAATTTTATGTTGGTAGAAAAATGAGGAAGTTTCCTGACGTTTTCCCCGTAGGGGATATATTACAAGAAAAATCGATTAGGTGTTAAATCCTATATATATTCCATTTTTTTTTATGCCTGTTCAAAAATCTTTAGCATACAGCAATAAAAAAAATGATTTTTGTTTGCAATTTTTTGAAAAAAATCACATATTTGAATTAAGAATAAATCCTATTTAACTAATACTTGTGAGTATGGATACCATGGAAGAGAATAAAAGAAAGTTTGAAGGCGACAAGCGCGATCAAGAAATTGTCTATTCTAAAGCAATTAAAGCAGGAAAGAGAATTTACTATCTTGACGTGAAGCGCAACAGGAAGGATGATTTGTTTTTGGCTATTACCGAAAGCAAGAAGAAGGTGAATGGAGATGATGCTCAAGTCTCTTTTGAAAAACACAAAATTTTCCTTTACAAAGAGGATTTTGAGAAGTTTAAAGAAGGATTTGAAGAGGTCATAGGATTCATTAATCAAAATATGGCATCTTCGGAAGGAGAATCGGATGATTCAGAAAATGGCCATGATGCTCCTAATAGATTTGAAATCGATTTCGGATGATTTTAAAATTTATCTATATAAAAAAGTTTGAAGCGTATGCTCCAAACTTTTTTTGTTTTATTGTCTTTGCTTTTATTGTGCTATTCCCCGAAAAAGCCTAATTTTGTAGAAATTTATATTTGAGTTCAAATGATTAATCGTGTTCTAATTAGAATTAAGGTCATTCAAATCCTTTATTCATTCTATAAGGGAGGTAATACGGATGCAACCAATGCGGAGAAAGAACTTTTCTTCAGTTTGGAGAAGACATACGAGATGTATTTTTATCTTCTTATGTTAGTTAATGAAATTACAGCTTATGCTGCAAAACGTATAGAGCGCGATAAGAACAAGTATTTGGCTACAGCAGAAGAAAAGCAACAAAGTTTAAAGTTTGTTCAGAACAAGTTTGCTCAGCAGTTGGCGAATAACTGGACTTTGAATCAGTATAAAACAGATCATAATCTTTCTTGGGACCAACATGAATTCCTTATGGAAGAATTGTATCTTAAGATTTTGGAGTCAGAGGCGTATCAGTCGTATATGGCCGACCCTGAGTCTTCTTATGCGAAAGATAAAGATTTGTGGAGGTCAATTTTTAAAGGTGTTATTTCTGATTCTGAAACATTAGGTCATGAATTTGAGGAAATGTCCATTTATTGGAACGATGACGCTGATGTGGTGGTCAGTTTTGTGATAAAAACCATAAAATTGTTCGAGGAGTCTAATGCTGAAAATCAAGAACTTATTAGGATGTTTAAAGACGATGAAGATCGTAAATATGCTAATGATTTGCTTCGTTATGCGTTATACAATGAGAATGAGTATAGAGAAATGATTTCTCGAAATGCAAAGAATTGGGATTCTGACAGAATTGCTTTTATGGATGTAGTTATTATGCAGGCCGCCCTTTCTGAAATTTGCAATTTCCCATCTATCCCAGTGAATGTGACAATGAATGAGTTCATTGAAATATCAAAGATTTATAGTACTGCAAAAAGTGGAACGTTTATTAATGGTCTTTTGGATACTATAGTAAAGGAGTTACGAGCATCCAATAAATTAGTAAAAGCTGTTTCATTTGCCAATTAATCTGTAATGTTTTTTTAATTAGAGATATAAATATGTATTCTATTTTATTACAATCACCAGCAGGTGGTGGTGTTTTTAATTTGGTGTTTTTCTTGATTTTGGGTCTGATTTTTTGGTTTTTGGTGTTTAAACCACAAAGAGATCAGCAAAAGAAATTGGAGTCATTTAGAAATTCGTTGAGCGAGGGTGATACCGTTCTTACCAATGGAGGTCTATATGGAAAAATAAAACAAATTAACAAAGACAAAATCCTTATTGAAGTGGCAAAGGATGTTGTCGTCACAGTTAATCGATATGCTGTTAATCCTATCCAAGAGAAGGAAGAGGCGAAAGACGCAAAAAAGTAATTCATGTTTAAGAAAGATCAAATACTTCGGTCTTTATTGATAATCGGAAAAAAGATTAAGGAATCCTTTTCTTTAAAGGATTCCTTAGTCTTTTTGTTTTTTCTATTTGTTTCAGCTTCGCTTTGGTTTATTAGAACATTGCGCAAAGATTTTGATAAAGAGATTCAGATGCCATTGGTCTATGTTAATATGCCTAATGGATATGTGCAGACATTGGAGTTGCCAGATTATATAACAGTTCGTGTGACAGATAGAGGAACTGCTATTTTAGGCATGCTTATTGGCAAACGTTTCGAACCGATTCCGGTTGATTTGAGAGATTTGGTGCATAAACATACATTAGTCACTTCGTCTTTAGCTGAAGAAGTACAAAATCGATTAAATACAACTTCTGTTATTCGTGGCTTTTATCCTGATTCGATTCATTTCAGAATGTTGAAATTGGATGAGAAGGTTGTCCCAGTCCGTTTTTCTGGAAATATTGAAATGGAAAGGCAGTATATGCTTTGCGATTCCGTAGAACTAAGACCAAGCGTTGTTACAGTGTATGCACCTAAATCTGTTCTTGATACGATATCCTTCGCCCTTACGGAAAATGTGACGTTTGAGAATGTTAAGGATACGTTAGAGACTAGGATTGGCATGTTAAATCAAACGGGAATCTCTTATTCTGAAGACAAAATAGAATTATGTGTTCGGACTGAGCAATACACGGAGAAGACCTTGGAAGTTCCGGTTTTTGTGCAGAACCTTCCCTCTGGATTGAATTTACGCTTGTTTCCGTCATGCGTGGATTTATCCTTTAATGTAGGCATTAGTGCTTATGATAAGATAGATGCCTCCTCTTTTTCTCTTTCTGTGGATTACAGAGATGTGTTGGATAAAAATAAGAAATTGAAAGTTAAAGTCGCATATAATCCCAAAGAGACTTTTCATTTGAATTTAAAACCGTCAGAAGTTGATTTTTTGGTAGAAGCAAAACAATGAAAAAAGCGATAGGAATCACGGGTGGTATTGGGTCTGGTAAATCAGTTGTATCTTCGTTGCTGAGAATTTTAAACATACCTGTTTATGATGCAGATGCAGCTTCGAAAAGTTTGCTCTCGACAGATCCTGATTTAGTTTCTTCTTTAAAAAGACTTTTGGGTGAAGATATTTATGAGGGAGATGTCTTGAATAGAAAAAAAATGGCCTCGATGATATTTTCCGATAAGGAGTTGTTGGCTAAGGTAAACGCTTTGATTCATCCTGCCGTCATTTCAGATTTTAGAAGGTGGGCTGAAAATCAAGGATCGTCTTTAGTGGCGTGCGAATCGGCTTTGATTTATGAATCGAAAATGAATGATTTGTTCGATGCCGTTTTAATGGTATATGCACCAGAGCAGGTTAGGATAAAGAGAGCAATTGCTCGAGATGCAGCCACGGAGGAACAAATAAGAGCACGTATCCAGAATCAAATGTCTGATGAACAAAAAAAGTCTATGTCTGATTTTGTTGTTTTAAATGATGACGAACATGCGCTAATACCACAATTGCAAGATATTTTGGATAGGATTTAAAATAAAAAAAAGCGGAGAACTCTCCGCTTTTTAAGGACAAACAATTCTCATTGTTATTTCATTAAGAATCCATGTTTAGGAGTTCATGTCCTGAAAATTTAACCAAACTAAAACCAGAATGAATATCTTTATATATAAATATAAATCTTCTTTAGATGCTACAAATATAAGAAAAAAGCACATTATATTGACTATGCTTCTGTGAAAATATCAAAAAATTCAATCAAATGTCTGTTTTTAACCAATAAAAATCATTTGTTTTTAGTTAAATTTGTTAGGATGAGATTTAGAAATCATGACATTCGTAGAGATTCGATATGGAGGAAAATTCGTCAAACAATAAAATTCGGACAAATTGGATTGTAGAACCATTTGTTTGGTTGGCAATTCTTTTGTTGTTGACACTGAGCAATATCTCGGTTGATTTGTTGTTGTCTCTGGAGTTGTCTTTTGCCTTGACGTTGGGAATGTTCCTTTTAACCATTGTCAATAGATTCTTTCTTTTGCCATATTTCCTTTTGCGTCGAAAGATGTTCTTCTACATGATTTTCTCACTCCTTGTTATAGCCGGAGCAATTGTTATGGTCTCCTCCTTGGAAATCTTCTTAGTGGATACATATTTGTCTAATTTGATTCAACCGGAGACGTGGTCGCCATTGGATTGTATATTGCCCTCTGCTGAGTCAAAGCCGTTCTTTGATGAAACACCGCATTCGACGATGACGAATGGCCTCCATTTTAAGGTCGCAGTTCTGTTTTTAGGAGCCTTCTTGGTATCAACATTGCTACATTATTTTCAAAAAGAAAGGGAGGATGAACAAATGCGCTTGGCACTTTTGCAAGAAAAAACGGAGATGGAGTTGAAATTTCTAAAATCTCAGATTAACCCTCATTTTTTGTTTAATGCCTTGAATAATATATATTCGATGGTTTATATGGGAGATAAGAATGCAGCAGATAGTGTTCTGTCCCTTTCAGAAATGCTGCGCTATATAACGGATGAAAGTAGTTCTGATAAAATTGATTTGGCAGATGAAATAACCTATTTGGATAACTATTTAGGATTCCAGAAAATTAGGTATGAGAAAGCTGTGAATGTGACGTTTGAAAAGAACATACGAGCCGACCATATCTATATATCGCCAATGCTTTTTCAACCATTTGTCGAGAATGCCTTTAAACACAGTGGACTTGGTTCGGGAAATGATTCTTTTGTCAAGATTCGATTAGATGCAGGTTTGGACGGTGTTCGTTTTTCTGTTGTAAATAGCAAAAAGAAGAAAAATCAAAATATTCAAAAATCAAGAGTTGGCGTTGGATTGGTGAATGTGAGGAAACGTTTGGATTTGCTCTATCCGAATAGTTATGAATTGGAGGTGGATGATATGGAAGAACAATTTTCTGTGGATTTGAATATTCTTTTAAATAACTAATAAACTACATCTATAATATGGCAGATAATGAACAAATAAGGGTTTTAGTCATAGATGACGAATTTCCTGCTCGAAAACTATTGACAGAATATGTGTCGAAAATTCCAAATTTACAATTGGTTGCAGCATGTGAAGATGCTATGACTGCATCATCTTTATTGCAACAACAAGCCGTTGACTTGATCTTGTCCGATATTCAGATGCCTGAATTGTCAGGCTTGGATTTTATTCGTTCCATGAAGGAGAAGCCTCTTGTCATTTTTACAACGGCTTATTCTGAATATGCTATTGATAGTTATGAATTGGATGCAGTAGATTATCTTTTGAAACCGATTCCATTCCCTCGTTTTATGCAGGCGATAAACAAAGCGGTCGATCGTCTTAGATTACGGCAACAATCATTGCCTACTGTGGCGTCGAAAGATTATTTTATGGTGAAGGCTGATCATAAACTTTATCGTATAGATTATGCAGATTTGCTTTTTGTTGAGGGCCAAAGTGAATATGTTACTTTCCATATGAAAGATAAAAAGAATGTGACAGCTTACTATTCTTTAAAAAAGTTAGAGGAGGAATTGCCTAATAATGATTTTGTCAGAGTGCACAAGTCCTACATTGTCTCCGTCTCGAAAATAGAGTCTGTGGAGGGGAATGTGTTGACTGTGGCTGGCCATAAAGTGTCTATAGGTAAAAATTATAAAGACGATTTTATGGAGATGCTTTGTGGTAAAGGGTGATTCAGTTATTCGTGTTTGTAACAGAATTGTAACATCTCTGCAATTCCTGTGTAATATTGATTTCCGATTTTTGCACCATAAAATAAAAGGATTATGGATGTTTTTCTGAATGTATTGAGTCTTCTTGGCTCTTTGGGCCTATTCCTATATGGAATGAAGATTATGAGTGAAGGCTTGGAAAAGTTCGCCGGCGACCGCCTGCGAAATATTTTGGCGGCGATGACAAAGAACCGTTTCATGGGTGTCCTGACTGGTGTTTTGGTAACTGCGTTAATCCAATCATCTAGTGCGACAACAGTGATGGTTGTAAGTTTCGTAAATGCGGGACTTATGACATTGGGGCAATCTATAGGAGTCATAATGGGTGCGAATATAGGAACCACAGTTACTTCATGGATTATATCGTTTGTCGGATTTAAAGTCAATATTGCGGCCTTTGCTATTCCTTTGTTGGCTGTGGGAATGCCTTTAATATTCTCGAAATATTCAAAGCGAAAGAGTTTCGGTGAATTCGTGTTTGGCTTCTCATTCCTCTTCATGGGATTGAATTATCTCCAAGTAGCGGCAACTGATTTGAATATTGGCGTTGGTGTTGCTAATATGTTGTCTACCATAAATTCGGATAATTTCCTTGTAATCATTCTTTTTGTAATAGTAGGGGCTCTTGTTACGGTAGTTGTACAGGCTAGTGCTGCGACGATGGCAATTACATTGATGTTGTTTGACATGCATATTCCAGGCTTTGGATTTGAACAAGCGGCAGCTCTCGCAATGGGTCAAAATATAGGTACGACAATTACTGCATTTATGGCGTCGCTTACGGCAAATACACAGGCAAGGCGAGCAGCATTGGCTCACATGTTCTTTAATGTGTTTGGTGTGGTGGCTGTTTTGTGCATATTCTATCCGGCATGTTCTGCGATATCTTGGTTCGTCACGGATGTTATGGGCTCGGAGGATAATGATTTGTATAAATTGTCAGCATTCCATACAGCCTTTAACATCTTCAATACGATTGTTTTGATTGGTTTCGTTCATCAAATAGAGGCATTTGTTTGCAAGGTTTTGCCTATGAAAGAGCAGGATGAGGAGCAATATCGCCTTCGTTTTATCTCCTCAGGCTTGCTGTCGACTGCAGAGCTCTCTTTGTTGGAGGCTCAAAAGGAGATAACGAATTTTGCACAACGTTGCCATCGTATGTTTGGTTTCGTACTTGAACTTTTGGAAATAGAGAAGGACGAGGAATTTAATAAGTTGTATTCCAGAATTGAAAAGTACGAACGCATTACCGATGACATGGAGTTGGAGATTGCCAATTATCTACAAAAGGTGGGAGAAGGACGTTTGTCAAACGAGTCTAAATTCCGACTACAGCAAATGTTCAAACAAATAACAGAGTTGGAGAGTGTGGGTGATGCTTGTTGTAATTTGGCTCGCACGTTGAACCGTCGTCGCCAAAATAGTAAAGATATGTTTACTGCAACGCAGATGGAACACATGAGATTCATGCTGAATCTGGTAGATGGCTCGTTGGATGAGATGGTTCGTCTTGTCGATTATTCTACGCCAAAACCGGACAACATTAATAGAACTCTAAATTTGGAGAACGAGATAAATAATTATCGTTCTCAGTTGAAAAGCCAGAATTTGCATGACATCAATGATGGAGCGTATAGTTATCAATTAGGAGTGTTTTATATGGATTTTATCGCTGAATGTGAGAAGTTGGGTGACTATGTTGTGAATGTAGTTCAAGCTTCTTATTAATGTCGGACTCATTTTGAGAAATGTCGGAATTTGTTATTTTTGTGAGAAAATAATACTTTTCGTATGGATGGGTTTGATAAGATTTTGGTGGTGGACGATGAACAGGATCTCTGTGAAATTCTCCAGTTTAATTTGGAAATGGACGGATATTCTGTTGATACCGCCAATTCTGCGGAAGAGGCTTTGAATTTGCCTTTGTCGAAGTATAGTCTGATTTTGTTAGATGTGATGATGGGGGAGATTTCTGGCTTTCAAATGGCTAGGCAATTGAAAACTAATCCGGCGACGGCTGATCTCCCTATCATTTTTATAACAGCGTTAGATAATGAGGATTGTACGTTGAAGGGCTTCAATTTAGGGGCGGATGATTATATTGCAAAGCCTCTCTCTATAAAGGAGGTGAAGGCTCGTGTGAGAGCTGTGTTACGTCGTAGTCAACGTGCGCGACAGCAGGCTCCTCTTGTTGCGAATTCTGAAAAATTATTGAAAGTAGGTGGGCTGACTGTTGATTTGCAAACAAAATCAGTGAAGATTGATGAAACCTCTATTGATTTGACAAAATTGGAATTTGAACTGTTGCTTGTCTTTTTGCAAAACAAGGGGAAACTATATTCTCGCGAAGATTTGTTACAGAAGGTGTGGCCAAGCGACGCTTTGGTTACCGATCGTACGGTGGATGTGAATATCACCCGCCTTCGTAAGAAAATTGGTGCTTACGGAAAGCATGTGAAGACAAAAGTAGGCTATGGATACTATTTTGAAATTGTGTCGGAATGAAAAATAGAACTAGAAAATCCTTCCAACGCACGCTTTTCTTTAGTGTGGTAGGTGTCTTTTTGTTGCTTGCTCTATTCTTTGCATTGTATCAATATCACCGAGAAAAGGAATATAAGGTTGATACAATGAATTATCGGCTACAGATGTATAATTATGAAACATATCATTATGTCAGGGAAAACGGCTTGGCTAATCGTGATAGTTTTTTGAGTTTTGTCGATGGTTTGCAAGAGGATAGTTTGCGTGTCACATTGATTTCTAAGGAGGGAAATGTGTTGATGGATAGTCGTTTCTTGGAAATACAGAAATTAGACTGCCATTTGGATAGGGAGGAGGTTGTGAAAGCCCTAAAAACGGGAAAGGGATATGATAAGAAGCGTGTTTCGTCTTCGGATGGTAAGTCGATGTTTTATGCAGCAACTTCTTTCCCTGATTTGATTGTTCGTACGGCAGTTCCATATTCCTCGGAGTTGGAAAAATCTCTTAGGGTGGATAATTTCTATCTTTTTTACGCCTTTGTCATTACCATCATATTGATAATGGTGCTTTATAAAAACACTTCTCGTATAGGTAAGCATATTGAGTATTTGCGTCTTTTTGCCCAAAAGGCGGAAAACGGAGAACAATTGGATTTGAGAGTTGACGACCGCTTGCCCAACGATGAATTGAGTGACATATCTCAGATTATAACAACGCTTTATTGGAAACAACGCAATTCTGAGGAGGATAAGTTGCGTATAAAACGTCAGTTGACCCAAAATGCGGCTCATGAATTGAAGACTCCAGCTGCGAGCATACAAGGATACTTGGAGACAATATTGCAGAATCCAGATATGCCAGAGGAGAAACGTTCTTATTTTTTGGAGCGTTGTTATGCTCAAAGTGAAAGAATGTCTAAGTTGTTGTTTGATATGGCCACCTTGACAAAATTGGATGAGATGGACGTGGCTATTCATGCCTCTGATTGGACATCGATTAATGTGAATGAGATAGTTCGAGCTGTGCTTGAAGATGTGGCTTTGCAGTTGCAAGAAAAAGGCATCTTTACGATGTTGGACATGCCCGCTAAGATTCAAATACAGGGAAACTCCAGTCTAGTATATAGTATATTCCGAAATTTGGTGGATAATGCAATAGCTTATGCCTTGGGCGCCACAACGATTAATATTGATAGTAAGGAAAAGGATGATAGATATGAATTCATTGTTTCAGACAATGGCGTAGGCGTTCCAACGGAACATCTTCCTCATATTTTTGAACGATTCTATCGTGTAGACAAAGGTCGCTCTAGAAAATTGGGAGGTACAGGTTTGGGGTTGGCAATTGTGAAAAATGCGGTGGCTGTGCATGGCGGTGTTTGTCAAGCCTATCCAACACCAGGTGGGGGATTCTCGGTGAAGTTTTATTTGATGAAAGATTTTGTAAAGATAACGGATGGAATCGTGGCAAATCGATGATTGTATAGAAAATTATTGCTGTCCGCTAAAAATTAAAAAGCGTAGCGGACTGTTTTTTTGCCCCCCTCAATCGAAAAGAAATGGTAAAGTCCGCTAAAATGTGTACTTTTGCTCATCGTTTATGGCATTTTTGTGGTGAAAACAATAAACGAAAAAGGCTGAATTCGGATTCCGAATTCAGCCTAAATATTTCTATCTAAAAAACTTTTACCAGATAATAATAATTTAGATATTTAATTGATTTTCATTGATATATAATTTAAAAAGGCAGGCCGGTTACATTACGCCGTTAGGCGTTTAATGTCGGTAGAATCACAATGCGTTGAACAAGCCGATTCCCCGTTAGGGGATTAACCTTGTGTGTTATCGGTCACAAAATAGGACGCAGCCTTTTTTATGTCAGTTCAAAAGGTTTAGCGGACACCAATAATAGAAAATGTTACTTTTGTAACCTCTTTTTTGAAATATGCTAAAAGACTGATACACTTACGAACAACAGAAGACCCGTCGTGGGGAGGACTCCTCCATTGCGACGGGACCTATAGTTCCCGACTTTGCGGAGGATTGTTTTGACTACCCAAGATTGGGTCTTACGATTGTATAGATTGCCTGTCAAACAAAAAACGCCACTGAATCTAAATTCGGTGGCGCTTTTTGTTATGGAGTATTGCTATTAAAGTGCTGCAGCTGCAGTCTCTACTTCTTTGTTGATTTTCTTAACCAATCCTTGAAGAACGGCACCAGGACCAACTTCCGTGAAACTTGTTGCACCATCTGCAATCATGTTGTTGACAGATTGTGTCCACTTTACAGGGGCTGTCAATTGGAGAACGAGGTTCTTCTTGATTGTTTCTGGATCAGTTTCGCCCTTTGTCGTTACATTTTGATAAACTGGGCATCTTGGATTAGTGAATTTTGTTGCTTGGATAGCACCTTCCAATTCTACCTTTGCGGGCTCCATCAATGGAGAGTGGAATGCACCACCTACTGAGAGTTTCAACGCTCTCTTAGCTCCGGCTTGAAGCATAAGCTCGCATGCTTTGTCAATTCCTGCGATTGAACCGGAGATAACTAATTGTCCAGGGCAGTTATAGTTGGCTGGAACGATAACCTCGTCTTTGATAGAAGCGCAAAGCTCTTCTACTTTTTCGTCTGTCAAAGCCAAAACGGCCGCCATTGTAGAGGGTTGTGCTTCACATGCTTTTTGCATGGCTTGAGCACGCTTAGAAACCAATTTGAGTCCGTCTTCAAAACTCATGGCTCCAGCAGCAACAAGAGCTGAAAATTCACCCAAAGAGTGACCAGCAACCATGTCTGGGTTGAATGCCTCGCCTAAAGATTTTGCTAATATTACGGAGTGAAGGAAAACTGCTGGTTGAGTTACCTTGGTTTGTTTAAGGTCGTCAGCTGATCCTTCGAACATGATGTCTGTGATTCTGAATCCTAAAATCTCATTAGCTTGTTCAAACAACTCTTTTGCTAATGGGACGTTCTCATATAGGTCTTTACCCATTCCTGTGAATTGGGCACCTTGACCAGGAAAAACGAATGCTTTCATATACTGTTTTATTTGTGTTTTCTTCCGCCTTTTTAGCGGTCTGCAAAAATACAATTTTTTAATATTTATACAAAAATGGAGCGGTTAAATAAATTGTCACTTCAATGAAGTGCCTGCATATAAAAATAGCTTTATTTCCATTTCTTTATGTCAATCTTGCTTTCGTATTTCGTCTGAATCTCGGTTGGGAGATTCATAAAGAAGTCGATTCCAGTCAATGTCTCTATAGAATCCACGGTGACGGCGTAGTTGAGATAGGAATCTTCGATTTCTTTGTTAGGAATGCAGAATGCTAACATTTTCTCTTTCCCTTTCTTCGAAAAATCAAAAATGATTTTGTAAAAATAATCAGGGATGGTGATGTTAGTTGTTGTTCTTCCTTTGTATTTGTCGTCGTAAGAGAGTTTTTTCTTTTTCGAATTTGGATAATTTAAAACGGGACCGCAAACGACATATACACGTCCGTAATAACGAGCCCATTTGCGAGTCTGCATTTCCAAATCATTCCAAGCCCCTTTGTTCATGGCATGGTGTTGGGGAGAGATGTTGCTCATGTAGAAACATTCGTTCATGGCTTCTTCGTCGAATCTCATGTCTGCAGATGGAGCAAGATGTCCTTTGTCGTATCCTGAGTTTCTATATTCGTAAGGATGGGCAGAACCTGTGGTGATGATTGGATCTTCTGCAAAAAGGTCGGAACGCTCTTCATCTCCATAGCTTTCACTTTTGGTTAGTTCGTAACTAACCCATTCCGCTTGTTCGTCTTCTTCCGAATAGGAAAGTGTGTAATGTTTATGGTGGTAGGTCGTTCCTCTCTTGTTGCTGTGAGTGAATTTCCCGTCGTTCCCCCAATCTGTATTATCGACCTTTTTTATGGAATTCTTATCCGTGTCTCCATTTCCTGTGCTCTTTTGGGAAAAAAGTTCGTTAGCCTCGGGCTCTGCAGCAGGCGATGTGCTGTTGAAGGACGAACAAGATGAAATTAGTGTGCTTGTCAACAATAATGAAGCGAGAATGAATTTGCTCATTGGATTGGTTTTATAGGATTATTGAGGAGGAGGGTTGGATGATGTCTCCTCCTTGAATAGAAACGGAGGGCGATGAACGAATCACACCCTCCGTTTATTTGTTTTCTTACTGAATTATTCCATTGCTTTGAGGCTCATGTCCAAACCTTTTACGGAGTGGGTGAGTGCACCTACCGAGATGAAATCTACACCACATTCAGCGTAACTCCTCAAGGTGTCGATTGTGATGCCGCCAGAAGACTCGGTTTCAACTTGTCCGTTGACGATTTTAACAGCCTCTTTTGTGGTCGGAATGTCGAAATTGTCGAACATGACGCGGTCAACACCTCCGACTGCCAAAGCTTGGCGAAGCTCATCAAGATTGCGGACTTCCACCTCAATCTTAAGGTTTTTGCCCTTCTCTTTCAAGTAAGCTTTTGTCTTGTTCACGGCTTTTTCGATTCCGCCTGCAAAATCCACATGGTTGTCTTTAAGCATAACCATGTCGAATAGCCCCATTCTATGGTTTACGCCGCCACCAATTTTTACAGCCATCTTCTCCAACACACGAAGGCCTGGAGTTGTCTTTCTTGTGTCAAGCACGCGAGTGTGAAGACCGTCAAGCAATTTTACATATTTGCGGGTAGTGGTTGCAATACCACTCATTCTTTGCATGATGTTGAGAACGGTACGTTCTGTTTGCAAAAGAGATTGATCTTTGCCCTCTACGATGAAAGCAATGTCGCCAGGCTTAACTTCGGCACCGTCGTTGATGAAGACTTCTATCTTTAAATCTGGATCGAATTTGTGGAACACCTTTTTTGCCACCTCTACACCAGCCAAAACTCCAGGCTCTTTGATGAGCAATTTGGCTTTTCCTTTTTTGTCTGCAGGAATGCAAGATAAAGTAGAATGGTCGCCGTCACCTATGTCTTCTGCGAAAGCTAAATTCAATAAGCTTTCTATCAAATCGTTTTCAATCATTGTTCTTTTTCTATTCTAAGTTGATATATCATAAAGTTATTGGACGCACCTTTCTTCAACATGATGTGGATCTGGTGTTGTCCTGAACTTGTTTGCAATTTTCCCATGAGATAGCCCGACTGCATCTTCTCAGTCTTGTGAGTGACTATGAAATTATACGGTCTGCATCTACCTACATAACCTTGTACGATTGGCAACGCTTGGCTTTTGCCTTTTGCCTTGTTGCTTTCTTGAATGTTGACTTCTACTTCGTTGTCAAACAATGAGGAGAGGTTTTGCGTCTTTCCGTCGCATAGAGCTTCCTTCACTTGCTTTTGAATTTCGTCAAGTGGTGTGGCTGATGCTGTGAAATAAGACAAGCAAGCCGCAAAAATTAAAAGTAATCTTATAGTTCCCCTTTTCATGTCGTTCCATTTTTAGTGAGACATTTGTGTGATATGGTATTAAACCGTACAACAAAAATAATGCCTAAATTGGGCAAAAATAGACGCCCAAGCCGTATCTTTGTGTCATTATTGACTTTTATTAAACAAGATACGAATGAAAGTAATACTCTTAACCGTCGGCAAAACTAACGAAATATATTTTAAAAACGCAATTTCTGAGTATCAAAAAAGACTTAAATTTTATTTACAATTTGAAATAGAAGAGTTGCCTGAACTCAAAAACACTAAAAGCCTATCGGAAGATCAACAAAAGCAAAAAGAGGGTGATTCCATCTTGAAATTTTTGACTGATTCGGACGATGTCTTTTTGTTGGACGATAAAGGGCAAGAATTCTCTTCCATGCAGTTTTCTGCATTTATGGAGAAACGAATGGCCGCTGGTGCCCGCCGCCTTGTGTTTGTGGTGGGTGGTCCTTATGGATTTAGCGAAGCAGTCTATTCACGGGCAAACGGAAAAATATCTCTTTCAAAGATGACATTCTCACATCAGATGGTACGCCTTATATTTGTGGAGCAGTTATATAGGGCAATGACAATTTTGAGGGGAGAACCTTATCATCATGAATAGTCTAAGGCATGGATTTTGTTGCATGAATTTAAGAGACTTCCCGACAAATACTAAAAAGGTCTTTTGATAATAAAAGAAATGATATTCTCTGATAATATATTTAAGAAGTGGCGTTATATGTTATTCCTCGTCTTGATTCTGATTTTTTCGGGATTGGGTATCTTTTGGGAACAACGGTATTATGGTACTTCTCAGCCGGAAATGGATGTGTCCGTCTTTTCGGAGGTGCTGCATGCAAAGGAATCGTTGGCAAAAAGTACGTTGTCTAAAATAAAAAGCAGAGTGGAGTCTGGTGATTTGGAGAGTTTGTATTCAGATGAGCATCTTTTCCAATTGTCGGAAGATAATGAAATCTCTTTCTTCGTTTATCAAGGCGATACACTTCTTTATTGGTCAAACGATATCATTGATGTTTACCAAGTAAGCCGCTTCCCGTTCAAGCGAGGATTCATGTTGCGTACTAACACCTCTTATAACGAGTGTATGCAACTTTTCACGAAAAATTATCGATGTGTGGCTTTGATAAAGATAAAGGATTGCCTTTATCCGAAATCGTATAGCAAAAATAATAAATACGCAAAAGGTTTTGACTTGCCAGGCAATGTGCTGATTGCTGAAGAGGGAGACAAAGATGTTTGCCCTATCTATAACGATGAGGGAACTCAAATTTTTTCGTTGATACAAACGCCTATTTTGCATTTTGACAAACTCCTTTATTGGTTGTGTGTCATTTCTTGGTTCATTGTCTTGATGCTGGCGTTCCGGATGCTGAGAATGTTGGGTTCTCAGTATAAATCCTATATTACAAGGTTGAAGTTCTTTTTGCCTTGTGCATTTTTAGGTTTTGTTTTGTTGTTTTTGCTTTCATACATTCGAATACCAGAAATCCTATATTCAGGGGTGTTGTTCACAGAGGGTTATTATGCCTCTTCTTTTGCCCCGTCGTTTGGACATCTTTTGCTTTATACGATATATGCCTTCTCTTGCATGGTCTTGGCCTATCGTTATGTTTGTGCGCCTGCACCGTTGTCGAGATGTGATGAGAAGAATCGGACGATTTGTGCTTTTGGATTGCAGCTCTTTTCATCCTTGATTTTTTTCTTTGTGTATTTGCTCTCTGTCAATCTGATATATAATTCGAAGATTGATGTGGCATTCGTTTTCGTGAAGAATGTTTCGGTGGAGACGATTGTCTCTGTCGTGTTGATCTCTTCTTGGTTCTTCTTTTGGGGATTGTGTAATTCTAAAATTAGAAGGATTTATGCTGAAGGATTGTCGTTGAAGCAAGTATTGTTAGTTAGGGCGGCCTTGGCGGCCTTTTGGCTTGCACCCGTGATTGTTTGGGGCTCGAATGTGGATTTGTTTCTCTACGGTTCATTTTTTGTTATAACATTCTTTATTGATATTTATAAGCACTATTATAGGAATACTACATTTATTTATTTGACCGCTTTGGTATTCCTTTTCCTCAATGTCATTATTGCTATCTCGTATTGGCATAGTGAGATAAATAATGATATGAATAGTTTTGCGTTGGCGAAAAAACTATACTCTGGGGATACGTTTATGCAAGATAGGTCGGCCGAGATTGTTTTGAGAGCGAAGAATTCAGACTTCGTTAATGATAGAGCGATAAACCAGCTAATGACGGATTCACTTTCGGAACAATCTGCAGAAAAAATTGAATATATAGTTCGCAATCATTACTTTGAGAAGTTTTGGAATGTATTTGACATGAGTGTTCAAATATGTCGGGAATCGGAAGATATCGATATTCGCAAGGGCGTTTACGGGGATGTTGTGAGTTGCCCAGCTTCCATTCTTTCTGATACGGCTAGGTTTGTTGCATTAGAGAATACCAATTTCTACATAAACAAGGATGAACACTTGTCTCTTTGTTATATAGGTGATTTCCCGTATGGAGAATATCATTTATATGTAAAGTTGTTCCCAAATATATTCTATAATCGGATGAGCTTCATAGAGCGTCTTTCTCGTGCAGACGCCTCTAATGCCGAAAAACTCTCTTCGGCAAAATACTATAAGAATGATCTTCTCTTTATTTCTGGCGACTATCGATATCCGAACGGGACCTCTTGGATTCCTGATAATTTGCCTGCATCTGCAAAATTCTCACAGAATGGTTATGACCATTATGTTTGTCGATTTGATGCAGACTGTGTGGTTGTGGTAAGTAAGGAGAGGATGCAGAGTTACGCTTATATTCTTTTGCTCTCTTATATGTTTTCCACCTATCTGTTGGTGGCATTGATGGGGATTCTTGTGTTTAGACTGAAAAACAGAAAAAACGGGCGATCGTTGTTGACGCGTATGCAAACTTTGTTTGTCATTCCTTTGCTTTGCTCCTCTGTCATCTTGGGATCTATATCGATTTACTATTCTTATTGGCAGTATCGTAACAATCAAATGGCTGGGTTGGGAAGAATGGCAGACTCTGTGCAACAAAGTTTGCAGGACCGAATTGGTATGATAGATGAACTTTCGGAAATGCCCGAGGATGAACTTCGAATGTTCCTTCATGATATTTCTAACCTTTTCCGTTTGGATGTTATTCTTTATGACAAGAATGGTGTTTTGTGCTCTTCTTCGCTCTCGTCGTCCGATATGATGAGGGGCGGTAGTGTGGGAGGCGTTTTGATGTCTCCTCGTGCTCGATTCGCGCGTTTGCCTTACTATTTCCAAATGGATAATAAAATTGGGGTGGATTGTGCATCTTATTTTGTGCGTGCCTACAATCGAAAGAACGCTCATTTGGGTTATATCAATCTGCTTTCGTCTGCAGTGGCTACTCAAATGAAGAGTGACATGATGAACAATGTGGTTATTGTGGTTGATTTGTATTTAGTCATCATGTTGCTTTCTATTTTTGTTCTTTGGTTGATTAACAAGAAGGTGACAAAGCCGCTTGTCGCATTGTCGGAAAGTTTTGACCAAGTGAAATTGACTGGGGAGAACGCCAAAATTGAATATGCTTATGACGATGAGATTGGTCGGTTGGTGCATCAATACAATAAGATGGTGGATGAGTTGATGGTCAGTGCGGGGAAGTTGGCTAAGTCGGAGCGTGAATTTGCATGGCGGGAGATGGCTCGACGTATTGCCCATGAAATCAAAAATCCACTAACTCCGATGAAGTTGAGCGTACAGTTGACTTTGCGTAAGAAAGAGTTGGATCCGGAAGGGTTTGATGACTATTTCAAGAAGACTGCAGCCGTTTTGATTGAGCAGATAGACAACCTTTCTCGTATAGCTTCCGAATTTTCTAATTTCGCTAAAACAACGCAGGGGACGGTGGAACGCATTGATTTGGTGGCGAAATTGATTTCTGCTGTTGATCTTTTTGAAAACAATATGGAGGGCGTTCTCTTCTCTTTGGATTTGAATGGCTATGAACATGCCTATTTCTTGTCGGATGGCAAACAGTTGCTCCAGGTGTTTAACAACTTGTTCCGAAATGCAATACAGGCGATCCCTTCTGACAGAGAGGGTAGAGTGCATGTGGTTTATCGCCAAGAAGAGGGTACGGCATTGATTGAGATTCATGATAATGGTAGTGGTATTCCTGATGATATAAAAGAGAATCTGTTTTTGCCGAATTTCACGACGAAGACGAGTGGAATGGGGTTGGGCTTGGCGATTACGAAGAACATTGTCAATTCGTCTAATGGTTCCATTTGGTTTGAGTCAATCTTGAACAAGGGAACGACCTTCTATCTGAAGTTCCCTTTGTTGGCGGAGGTTTAATCGGATCTATTGCCCAATTGGCGATAATCCGTTAATGGATAATGAAACATACGAAATCACCAAAGAACCCCATCGGGTTTGCATCATAAATGAGCAATCGCGATGGGGTTTGAGATGCTATCGTTTTGACTTGTTCCCTATGGTCTGGGTTTGTCATTCGGCGTCTTCGTCCGGTTCTTGATGAATATGTATTTGTAAATCATTGCCGAAATGAGCACGCAAGGCTTTTTCCACTTGGGTGGAGATGTTGTGAGCCTCGACAATGGTCATGGTAGGTGCCACAACAAGGTGGGCGTCGAGAATAATGCTTGGGCCATTGCGGCGAGTCTTTAATTCGTGTATTCCTTCCACACCTTCCACCTCGGTTGCTATTTTTATCATCTCTTGCTCCATCTCTGCGGGCAATGAAACTTCTAATAATTCGTTGAGCGAAGGAATGGCCATGTTGATGGCAGCTGACAAGATGGCGATGCTGATGCAACAGCATACGATGGGGTCTAATACAACCCATTCTTTTCCGAAGAGTATGGCACATCCAATACCGATTGCGGATCCTATGGATGAGAGTGCGTCTGACCTATGGTGCCAAGCGTTGGCCAATAGTACGGGGCTGCTGTTTTTCTTGCTCATCCTTGCGGTATATTGGTAGAGGAGTTCTTTAAGAACGATGGAGCAGAGGGCGGCCCAGAGGGCGATGGAACTTGGTGTTGTCAATTTTTCTCCATCAAAAAAACTTTTCACATGAGAAATTCCTGTAATCAACATTTCAATGCCTACGGCTACAAGTATCAGGCTGACGAAAAGGGTAGCCATCGTTTCGTATTTGCCGTGGCCATAATCGTGGTTTACATCTTTCCCTTTCGATGATATGCGGACGCAGGCAATGACAACCAAGTCGGAAACGAAATCAGATAAGGAATGGATACCATCTGCAAGCATGGCCGCACTATGTCCAAAAACACCAGCTAAGATTTTGCCTATTGTCAATAGGAGGTTGACGACGGAACCGTAAAGAGTAACTTTCGTGATTTCTTTTTCGCGTTCTTTTGATGCATCCATAAGATTGAATTTTAGTTGTTTTTGGGGATTTTCTTTACTGCAAAGATAGAAACCTATTCTGTTTTGACAAAATCTTTAAGAATTGATTGCTCTTGTGTTTCTGTTGAATTATTCTTTTTTGAGCTTTGCTGTTTTGGGTGTTAGAACAAATCTTCTCTTTTCAAACATTCTTTGTCTTTTGCTAAAACCAAAGAATTTATTATTTTTGGATGCTGTTATCATAGATTTCCCTTTGATTTTTATAGAGAATTAGAGGATTTTTGGATGAGTGTGCAATCTGCGGCAATTTTTTTTTAAGTTGATGTGTTAAATTGTTGATTGCAAGGTTGCTAAAATTAATAGGATAGAATTCATGAGATATTATTTAATATTTGTATTTTCTTTGTTGAGTGTCGTTGAGGCTTTCTGCGATGGCGGTAGTAATGTGTACAAATTTTTGTCGTTGCCGAATTCTGCTCAAGTTTCAGCATTGGGAGGAAGCAACATCTCTTTGAAAAACGGAGATGTGAATATGGCCTTTCAAAATCCATCTCTTTTGGACAATGAGATGAATAATGCCATCGCACTCAATTATGTCAACTATTTGTCGGACGTGAACTATGGTTCGGTAGGCTATTCTCGAAACATCAACAGCTATAATGCTTGGGCGATAGGGGTGACCTATCTTAATTATGGAACATTGGATGGCTATACGGAGGATGACGTGGCGACCGGTGAATTTTCGGCTGGAGATATTTGCATCACGGCTCTTTATTCTCGCCAATTGTTTGATAGAATCAGAGCGGGTATGGCCTTGAAGCCTATCTATTCGTATATTGACTCTTATAGCAGTTTCGGTTTGGCTGTCGATGTGGGTGCTTGCTATAGTGATACCTTGCATGATTTTACGATGGGGTTGACGTTGAAGAATGTGGGAGTCCAGTTGACGGGCTATTATGATGATGAAGATTCTGAGCATCGTGAACGTCTTCCTTGGGAACTTCAATTCGGCTTGTCGAAGCGTTTGGCCCATGCACCTTTCCGATTCTCGTTGACATTCGTGGATTTGAATCGTTGGGATTTGGATTATTATAGATCGCCTAAAAGTGTAGGCGGCAAGGACGATGATATTAGTTGGGGTGATATGTTGTTGCGTCATACCTTGATAGGCTTGGAGTTTATTCCAACGAAAAGTTTTTCGTTGATGGCAGCCTATAACCATCGTCGTAGCCAAGAGTATGATTTGGAAGATACGAAGTCGTTTAATGGATTCTCTTTTGGTGGATTCTTAAATGTCTATAAGTTTAAGTTGGGCGTGGCCTATGCACAATATGCGACAGCCGGCAACACGTTGACTGTTTCATTGGCTACGTCATTAGACGAGTTCAGAAAATAACAGGAAGGTTAGTAAGATAATTATAGAAAAATATGAATAAGATTATAGTGGCCATTGATGGCTTTTCCTCTTGCGGAAAAAGTACGATGGCAAAGGATTTGGCGAAAGAGGTGGGTTATGCCTATGTTGATAGTGGAGCAATGTATCGTTCGGTAACGTTGTTCTGCCAAAGAAATGGTTTTATAAAGAATGATGTGGTTGACGAGGCCGCATTGGCCGCTGTTATTGACACTATCAAGATTGAGTTCCGACTCAATGCAGAGACGAAAAAGAACGAGACATTCTTGAATGGAGAGAATGTCGAGTCGGAAATTCGTTCGTTGGCTGTTTCTAACCAGGTGAGCATCGTTAGTGCAATACCTTTTGTTCGAAAGGCGATGGTGCTTCAACAACAAGCATATAGCAAGGATAAAGGAATTGTTATGGATGGCCGTGACATTGGAACCACGGTTTTCCCAGATGCTGAATTGAAGATATTCCTTACCGCTTCTCCTGAAATCAGAGCGCAACGTCGTTATGATGAGTTGAAGGCCAAAGGTCAAGAGGAAAAGTATGAGGATATTTTGGAAAACGTCAAAAAAAGAGACTATATCGATCAAAACAGAGCCGAAAGTCCTTTGCGACAGGCAGATGATGCTATCTTGCTCGATAATGGAACGATGACCATCGAAGGTCAAAAGCAATGGTTGATAGATCGTTTTAATGAGGCTTTGAAAAAAGCAAATGCGTGATATGGTTGTAGAGATTGATTCAAATTCGGGATTTTGCTTTGGAGTGGTGAAAGCTATCTCTAAGGCCGAGGAGGAACTTGCGACAGGAAGCCCTTTGTATTGTTTGGGTGATATTGTCCACAACAGTATGGAGGTGGATCGTCTCTCTCAAAAAGGTTTGGTTACGATAGACCATGATCGTTTTGAAAATCTACGAGATGTAAAGGTTCTTCTTCGAGCTCATGGCGAACCTCCAGCAACCTATGGTATTGCAAAAAAGAATGGCATAGAAATCATTGATGCGACTTGCCCAGTAGTTCTTAATCTGCAAAAAAATATCAAGAATGCTTTTGATAGCTGTAATGTGGAAGATACGCAGATTGTCATCTACGGAAAGATTGGGCATGCGGAGGTCAATGGCCTCGTTGGGCAGACGGGCGGTCATGCGATTGTAGTGGAGAATCTCCAGGATTTGTCGAAAATCGATTTTGCCAAAAAGGTTAAATTGTTCTCTCAAACGACAAAATCCATTGACGGCTTCAACCAAATCGTTAGTGAGATACGAAAAAGAATCGCCAATAGTGATGATTTCGAGTATAATGACACCATTTGCCGTCAAGTGGCTAATCGAATACCGAAGATAATAAATTTTGTCTCGAAGCATGAATTAGTCTTTTTTGTCAGCGGAAAGAAAAGTTCTAATGGCAAAGTCCTTTTTGATGAATGCAGAAAGGTCAACGATCATATTTATATGATATCCGATTTGGACGAATTAGATTTCTCTTTGCTGAAAGGAGTCTCTTCTGTGGGCATTTGTGGAGCCACGTCAACGCCAAAGTGGTTGATGGAAGATTTGAAGAAGAAAATAGAGGATTATTTGTCTGAATCTTCAACAGATTAAGTTGGACGGATTTCGATAATTGTAACCCTTGGAGGCTTTATTGCTTCTGAGGGTTTTTGTTTATTTATCTAATAGTTTTGCTCTATTTCATTTGCTAACTCTTTGGTAATCGATTTGATAAATCTTATTTTTGTATATGTATTCAAGATAAAAGATTATGAAGCGTATCAAATATATTTTTTATGTGCTTGGGTCAATGTTTATGTTCCAAACGGCATTATCTCAATCCTACCGTTCGGCGGAGACGATTGCCTACATTGAGCAATATCATAAAGTGGCTATTCGTGAGATGTATAAGTATAGTATCCCTGCCAGTATCACGCTTGCACAAGGCATTTTGGAGTCGGGCAGTGGACGTAGTGATTTGTCAACAATCGCCAATAACCATTTCGGAATAAAGTGTACAAGTGACTATACAGGAAAGCATTTTTTGAAGGATGACAACAAAAAGGATGACTGTTTTCGTGTATACGAACATGCTGAAGGTTCGTATCGAGACCACTCGTTGTTCTTGACCACTCGTAAGCATTATTCAAGTCTTTTTAAATTGTCTATAACCGATTACAAAGGTTGGGCGAATGGCTTGAAGGCGGCTGGATATGCTACCAATCCTAAATATCCAAGTTTGTTGATTGCGGTGATTGAGCAGAATAAATTGTATGAATATGATCGTAATCCGGAGAAATACTTGACCAAGAAAGACGCAGAAAACCTTACGTTGGATGACCAGTCTCAGCCTCAACAAAAAACGGAGGGTCCAATTCAAAATGAAGAGCCGAAGATTATTGATGGTAAATTGAATGGTACTACTTGTGTGGTGGTTAAGTCGGGCGATACATTCTACGGACTTTCTCGCAGACATGGCATATCAATAGACAAGCTTCGTTACTTTAATAATTTCCCAGAAGATTATGTCTTGAAGGCGGGCGAATATTTGTTCTTGGAGAGAAAACAACGTAAGAATCCTGATTATCCAACCTATACGGTGAAGAAAGGAGATACACTTCTCTCTATTTGTCAGAAATTTGGTGTTAGGCGATATGGGGTCAGACGCCATAATAATATGGAAAAGGGCGAAGAGGTGAAGGAAGGACAGGTATTGATTTTGAATTGGTAGGCAGTTTTTATAGGTGAAAAAACGAGGGAGGCTTCAAACATTGTGTGAAACCTCCCTCTTTCTGTTGGTTGTCGGGTGTCAACTCTTTATCGTTTGTGCAATCTTTTCTATGTTGAGGCTTCGTGCAGAGGCGTCGAGAATCTCTTTATAAACACCTCCTTGTTTGTAGATCTCGTCTGGGTTTCCGTGTTGTTCAACGCACCCTTTTCGTAGGGCGTAGATTTCATCGCTGTCTATGATTTGAGATATGCTATGGGAGATGATGATGACGGTCCTGTCTTTTTTGATGGCGTCCAAACTGTTCTTGATTTGTTCGGTTGCAATGGCATCGAGGCTGGCTGTTGGCTCGTCGAGGAAGATGATCGGAGGGTTCTTTAAGAACATTCTTGCAATGGCGATGCGTTGTTGCTGTCCGCCCGAAAGAAGCAAGGCCTTGCTCTCGAATTGTTGTGGCAATTCCATGATTTGGTCGTAGATGTAGGCTTTTTTTGCGGCTTCGATAACCTCCTCTTGGGATGCATTGGGATTGCCATAACGGATATTCTCTTCGATTGTTCCATCAAAGATATGGTTTTTCTGAAGGACGAGACCGATGTTCTCACGAAGGAATTTTGTGTCGTAATCTTTCAAATCAACACCGTCGAGGGTGATTTGACCGCAGTCGGGAGCATAGAATTTATCCAAGAGGTTGACAATCGTACTCTTGCCCGCCCCCGAAAGTCCTACTAAGGCCGTGATTTTCCCCGCCTCGATTTTCATGTTTATATCGTGTAACGCCTTTGTGCCGTTAGGGTAGGTGAAGTCAACACCCTTGATTTCGAAGGTTCCTTTTATCTCTTTTGTCTTGTACTCGCCGCTTTGTTCAATTTGGTCGTCGGCTTTGATGATTCCAAAGAAACTTTCGGCATAGATGAGAGCATCGTTGATGTCGTCATAGATGCGGTGCAATTGACGGATAGGAGCCGAGACGTTACTGAAGAGCATGACGTGGTACATGATTTTACCGATGGACATGCCAGGGTAGTCAATCAACACCAAATAAGCGGTGAGGATGATGATTAAAACCGTTCCGATTTGCTCTACGAAACTTTTTGCTCCGTCAAAGAAGAAACTATACTTCCTTGTGGTCATTTGGTTGTCTGTGAGTCGGTGCTGCAAATCCAATTGTTTTTTTGCCTCGATTTGTTCCCTGTTGAATGACTTGATAACATTGATGGACTCCAAAATGTTCATGATACCGTGGCTTTTGCTCTCTCTGAATCCACGTCGCTGAGTTCTCCATCCTTTCAATTTGTTGGCTTGTGCTCGGGTGATTAGGAAATAGATGGGGACGATGAATAGTGCAGTTAATCCTACATAAACATTAGCTGCGAACATCAAAAATAGAGCCAAGATGGCACTTGTGAATAGTGGCAAAATGTCGATGAAGAAGTTTTGCACGGTGCGTGTCAGACTTTCTACGCCACGGTCGATTCTTGTTTGTAGTTTGCCAGGCTCGTTGTCGTTGGCTGTGAAGAAAGCCATGCGGAAGGTCAACATCTTTTCAATGCACGATTGTGCAAGGTCTTGAGAGATGAGAATACGCATTCTTTCCCCGTAGAAGCTCCGAAGGAAGGTGATGATTGCCGATAACAATTCCTTGCCAAGAAGGATGATGGATATGGTTGTCAAGATTTTAGAGGCCTCTAACCACTCGAAATTTTTGTTTTGAACAAGTTCGTTGATGGAGTCGACGGTCTTGTCGAGTACGACGGCGTTGACCTGAGCCGCCAAAGAACCGATTAGCGTGAGGGCTAATGTTGCAAATACAAGCCAACGATAGGGCTTTACGTAAGGGTAAATGTTTTTGAAAAGTGAGATTAATGTCATATTGATTTTATTGAATGTATGTAGTTATTAAATAGATAGGCAAAAGTAAGGAAATGAGAGAATTGCGTGCAATAAAAGGAATGAAAAAAACTTAAAAATCGGTATTGTGGTGATTTTGCAAGATGAATGGGCTATATTTACGTACAGAAGGCTCTTTTTGATGCATGAAAGGAATGTCTATTTGTTTTTACCATATCCATGTCATTTCGTAAATAAAATCCTTTGATTAAATTTGCAATATAATTTGATAGTTCTCTGATATGGAAAAAATAGATGTGATTGAGAAAACGGTAAAACTTCTTTCGGAGGTCTCTTCTGAGGAGAAAAGAATGCAGAGTAAATCGTGGACACTGCCTTCTGTAGAAGATTTGCAGCGTATCGTGGATTTGTGTACGCGAGTGATTTTCCCAGGATATTTTGATAGAAACTGCCGTTGCGAAAATGGACGGTATTATCATATTGGAGTGGATATGTCTGATTTGCGTGTCTTGCTTCGTGAACAAATTTCAAAGAGTTTCCTCGCTTTCCGTGGTGAGTTGAAGTCGGATGAGGAGTCTGATTATATTGCCCTTCAGTTTATTGATTGTATTCCGGAATTGAAAAGGGTTCTTTATACGGATGTGGATGCGATGTTCCATTCAGACCCTGCGGTTACGGCCTACTCAGAGATTATTTTGTGTTACCCAGTTGTCCAGGTGATGATTCACCACAGAATTGCCCATGCGTTATTGAAGTTGGGCGTTCCGGTCATTCCTCGTATCATTTCTGAGATGGCCCACTCTAAGACGGGTGTGGATATCCATCCAGGTGCGCAAATCGGCGAATATTTCTGTATAGATCATGGCACGGGTGTTGTCGTTGGAGAGACTTGTATTATCGGAAATCATGTGATGCTTTATCAAGGCGTGACTTTGGGAGCTAAGAGCTTTACGTTCGATGAGTCTGGTACGCCTATCAATACGCCTCGTCACCCGATATTGGAGGACAATGTTACGGTTTATTCCAACTCTTCTATCTTGGGAAGGGTTACCATAGGTCATCATACAGTGGTTGGTGGTAACGTTTGGTTGACGAATAGTGTACCTGCTTATTCGAAAATTTTGCAACATAAGGCTGATACGCTTTCGTTCTTTGATGGTGCGGGCATTTGATAATGTTGATTTAGATAGAAAAAACGGAGCAAGATGTAAAATGTCTTGCTCCGTTTTTTTGTTTGGGCAATCCCGATTGAACTTAAAGTCAGTCGGGATTGAAGGTTTCTATATTACTCGTTAATCTCAACCTTGAAAGTGTCTGATTGAGAAGAGAGAACGTATGTTCCATTGGAAATGCCCAATTTCTTCATTTCAGTTTTTGTTTCTGAACTGTTTTTGATAGAAATAGTACCGAGATTCTTGCCGTCGAGTGTGAATACAGTGTATTCGCCTTGATGTTTCTCTGTCTCAATTACAATTGACTTGTTGCCTGTTGTCTCGGCGTTGAACTCAATCCAATCGAGGTTGAAGTAGCTACCATCCACTTCGATGCGAAGAATATGTGTGCCTTTCTCTATTTTTGTGGTTGTCTTGCCTTTTAGCGTGTTGTAAGCGGTCCAATCTTTGTAATTTGGCACTTTAATGCTTCCCGTAATCTCTTTTCCGTCAATGTAAAGGTGGAATGCAGACTCGTCGTTTGAACAAGAGACTCTAGCGACCCATTCGTAGATGTCGGTCAGTTCTACGTTGACCGTATATTCCCACCATTCGCCTTTGACATTCCATCCTGTTGCGTATCCACTTTCTGCCACGTCGAGGTCGACATCGTCGTTACGATAGACTTCGCCTTTGTTGCCTTCGTCGGTGTCATAGTATGCACGGCCGTTTCCACCAAGGTCGTAGTTCTCAGCCTCAATTCTTCCTGGAATGGTTTGAGGAGTGCCTCCGAATGGAGCTCGCTTCTCATTGACTTTGATAGTGATGGAAGCCGACGACTCGTTGCCTTCGTTGTCCGTGGCTACAGCTTTAAGCGTGTGTGATCCTTCTGTAAGGTCTGACACAGTAAATGAGTAAGGTTCGCTTGTTCTCTCGCCGAGTAGCGTTGTGCCGTTATAGAATTTGACCGATTTGATGGTTCCGTCTTCGTCGGTTGCTGTCGCTGTGAAGTTTATTTCTGAACCAATTTCAAGATCGTCTGCACTTGTTGGCGAAGTGATAACTACCTTTGGCATGCCTTGCTTGCCTTTGCCAACGAGAGTGACTGCACTTTTTGCATCAAGGGTTACTTTGAAGTTTGTAGAGCCAGAGATGCTGGATTCTTTCTTTACATTTCTTGTTTGGTCTGTTACATAACGTTCCCATTCTGTCACCTCGCAGTTTGGAATGGAGATGGTCAATGTCTTGGAACTTGTATTTCTGTTGACTGCTACAATGACAACGTCGTTGTCCTTTTTATAGGCAGAAACGTTGAGGTTGTTGTCGCTGCCTGGGTGTTGAGTGGCATCCACGCGGACGAATCCAGGGCGAATGAACTTTGAGAATTGAGCCATGCAGGAGCCTCTCTTTGTGATGCTTCCGTTGTCATCGATGAAGCTATAGGTGCGTCGGATGTACCACCAAACGTAAGCTTGGAAGTTACCCACTACCATGGCGTTGCTGATATGGTCTGCTACTTCCAAAGCTTCAGGCCATTTGTTGCCAGAGTTTGCGTCGCTATTAGGATAATAAACCTCGGTCATCCAAAGTTCCCTATTGCCTCTTTTGCTCTCGAAAAGAGGGTATTGGAAGGCACTTACTTGCGTTCCGTAAAGGTGCGTTCCCAAAATGTCCACTTCAGCCCAAGCTTGGGAGTCGTTGATGATTGGGTCGCTCGTTGATTTCGTGTATTGGAAAGACTCTGGAGCGATGATGCGGCAATTGATGGATTTTGCGTTGTTTTTCAAAAATGTGGCCATTTCCGTAGGCGTCCACCATGTCCATTCCGAGGCGTAGTCTGGCTCGTTTTGAACGGAGATACCATAAAGGTTGACACCGTTGTTCTTCATGTAAGAGACAAACTTGTTCAAGTGCTGAGCATAGTCTGCGTATTTGTCTGCTCTAAGTCTGACTTGTCCGCCTCTGCCGTTTCGTGTGAAAGTCTCTCTCATAGATTCAGGAGGAGACCAAGGGGAGGCGAATACGTATGCACCTTGTTTTACTGCGTATTGTGCAGTGGCAACTTCTCTTGACCAAGCACTTTCATTAGGATCAACGTGGATACGAAGAACAGAAAGTCCAAGTTGGTTGTTGCCGTTTCCAAATGCGGTGGCACGTTGAGATTCACTTAGGTCGTCAATCCATCCTGGGAAATTGATTCCTCCGAAACCTCTGATAACTTGCTTCTCTTTCCCAAGGTCGACGTTTACTGTTTGGGCGAAGATGGATGCTGGTAATGCAGCGAGCAGCAATGCCCATGTTTTGAATTGTTTCATCTTTTTTTGTTTTGAGTGTTGTGCTTTTTCTTGGTTCGTGCTTTATAAGCATGACAAATGTACTATTACAAAATATGAAGCAAGTGGAATATTGTTGCAAAATGTTGTAATAAAAGGGCAGGCGGCAAGTCTTGTGGGTAAAAAGGCAGTTTTGTTGACTGGGTCGATGATTAAGAGGAACTTGTTTGTGAATGTTTGGGGTGGTTCATAAAAAAAATGCCACAATCGAAGGGGATTGTGGCATTCTTGTGTTTATATCGATTTTTCGATTATGCTCCGAAATTGCTTGCTTCTGCATCTGCCAATTCTGGGTCGATGAGGATACGGCCGCAATATTCGCAAACGATAACCTTCTTGCGAAGACGGATGTCCATTTGTCTTTGAGGCGGGATCTTGTTGAAGCATCCGCCGCAAGCGTCACGTTGAACGTAAACAACAGCCAAACCGTTTCTTGCATTCTTACGGATACGTTTGAACGCAGTCAAAAGTCTTTGCTCGATGTTTGCTTCGAGGCTCTTTGCTTTCTCGCGAAGTTTCTCTTCCTCTTGCTTGGTCTCCGAAACGATTTCGTTCAATTCAGCCTTCTTTTGTTCCAAATCCATCGTCTTGTCAGAAATAAGCATGTTGACTTTCTCCAATTCAGCTTGCTTCTCCTTGATGGTTGCATTGCTCTCGCGGATTCTCTTCTCGCTCAACTCAATCTCCAAACCTTGGAACTCGATTTCCTTCTCGAGGTTCTCGAACTCACGGTTGTTCTTAACGTTGTCCAATTGACCTTTGTACTTCTCGATGAGTGATTTTGCATTCTCGATGTCTCTCTTTCTTCCGCTAACTGCAAATTCAGCTTCTTTGATCTCTTCCGTATATTTGGTGAGGCGGGTGTTGAGACCAGCGATCTCATCTTCCAAGTCTTGAACCTCCAAAGGAAGCTCTCCACGCAAAGTCTTGATCTTGTCGATCTCAGACGCTACCAACTGTAAGTCATATAGAGCTCTTAGCTTGTCTTCTACTGAAATCTCTTTTGAATCTTTTGTTTCTGACATACTTATATGTAATTTATCGGATTTGTTTTACAACTCGAAATATAGACTGCAAATTTAGGATTATTTTTTGAAACAATCTCAAAAAATATCTCTTTTGTGAATCTTTCTGACTCAAAATGTCCGACATCGGCAATCAAAATCTTTTTTTCTGCATCAAAAAATTGATGATACTTGAAGTCGCAGCTGATGTATATGTCCGCGCCCTGGCCAATGGCATCTTGCAAGAACTCTGCTCCAGAGCCACCGCATAGGGCTACTCGCTTGATTTTCTTTCCTAAAAGTTCGGTGTGGCGGATGCCTCCCATGTCTATTGTCTTTTTCAGGCGGAGTAGGAACTCTTTTTCGTCTTCCTCGTTCTCCAATTCTCCGATTGTCCCTAAACCTACACTCTCGTAGCGGTTTTTAAGTTCGAAAATATCGTAGGCTGGCTCTTCGTATGGATGATTGGCTAAAAGGGCCTCTATTATTCTGTGTTCGTCCTTCTTCTTGAGTATGACCTCTATACGGGTTTCTGGTTCTGTGTGGTCTTCCCCGATTTCGCCCACAAAGGGATTACAACCATTAGAGGCTCGGAAAGTTCCTTTTCCATCTATGTTGTAGCTGCAGTGGTCGTAGTTGCCGATGTGACCTGCACCGGCTGAGTATAGGGTTTGTCGTACATGCTCGGCTTGCTGTTGAGGAACGAATGTCACAAGTTTTTCCAAAAGACCGCTCTCTGCCACCAGAGTGTGACAATTAACGAGCCCTAATTTTTGGGCAAAACGCGCACTTACGCCATTGCTCATCTTGTCGATGTTGGTGTGGCAAGCGTATATGGTGATGTCGTTTTTGATAGCCTTGATGATGCATCGTTCAACACTATTCCTACCTATGATTTTCTTCACTTTCCCGAAAATGAGAGGATGGTGGGCAATGATAAGGTTGCATTGCTTCTCTATGGCTTCGTCGATGACAGACTCTGTTACATCTATCGTGATGAGAACGCCCTTGATTTCGTCGTCGGGCGAGCCAACTTGAAAACCACTGTTGTCGTAGTCTTCTTGATAAGCGAGCGGGGCAAACGCCTCAATCTCTTTTGCAATCTCTTTTATCTTCATATTCCCCTTTTTTTAGTGTGATGACTTCATAAACTGGGTTCATGCCTAATCTGGCAGGAATGCCTACGCAACCCAAGCCTCGGCTTGTGATAATGCATTGGTTGCCGATGTAGTATTGTCCGTCGCAGTATTTGAACTTTATGTGTGCTGGCGACCATTTAAAGGAGCCGATTATAAAGCCAATTTGTGCGGAATGGGTGTGTCCGGAAAGCGTCAGTGCATAGTTCCGTTTGCCGGCAATACTGTCGTCGAATATGGACGGGTCGTGCATTAGAAGAATTCTGACTGTACTGTCGGAAATGTTCTCGTCGCATTTGTTCAAGTTGCTCAATGGAGGAATGATGTAGTTTGACCTTCCGTTGCTGTATTCGATGCCGGAAATCGCGATGCTGTCACATCCTCTCTTGATGATGTGCGTTTCGTTGCTTAGTATTTGGAACCCAAGTCTTTCTATGCTGTTCCGTATCTTTTGGATGTTCTGCTCTTTCTCTTCTGTCGTCTTCCATTTGAAGTAAGGCGTGTAATCGTGGTTTCCCATGATGCCTAACTTAGTGTCTTTGGAAGGAATGGTTTGAAATAGCGAGTCCCAACCTATTGTCTCCTCTGCAAACGTATTGACCATGTCGCCGGTGAAGACCACCAAATCGGCATCTTCTTGTCGGAGCATTTCGAAAAGAGGCTGTGTGCGAATCCTTGCATTTGAAAAACTTCCGAGGTGGAAGTCGCTGACTTGAACGATTTTGTATCCGTCAAATGCATCGGGAAGGTTCGCAATATTGACCGTATATTCCTCTTTCCCGAAATTGAACTTGCCGAAATGGATGGCATATAGAATCATTACGAATGAGATTCCGCCCAGTAAATAGCCGAAATAGTGGAATTTTCTCGAACGCCTTTTGGTAAGGCGGTAGAACACATCGAAATTACAGAAGAAGAGTTTTGGGAAATAGATGGCTCCGAGTGTTGCCACGAATGTCATCAGTTGGCAGGTGGTTTCTGGTGAATGGATATTGTTCACATTCATCAGAATGAATGTCGTGTAGAAAGCGAAAAACGCGCAGATGGCCCAATGGAGTGTGCAGATGGATCTGCTCACACGATTACGCATGAATCGTAAAAACAGATAGGTGTCTGGTGCGATGACCAGGAAGAGTATGAGGAAAACAACGACTCCGTATATCTGCATTTTATTAATGGTTAAAGGGGAAGACCGATGCCTTCCCCGATGTTTGATTTATAGGTGTAATTATGTTTTACTATAAATGGTGAACTTACAGAATTCACCTATATTGTTAAGCCTCAGCTTCGTCTGAGATGGCAACCTCTTTGAAGTGTTCTCTCTTGTTGAGGAGGACAACATTCTCTACGTGATGGGTGTGAGGGAACATATCCACAGGTTGTACGGCCATTACCTCGTATTTGATGTCGAGAAGGTTGAGGTCGCGTGCTTGAGTGGCCGGGTTGCAACTGACATAGACAATTCGTTGAGGCTCGGCTCTTAGAATGGTGTCAACCACATCTTTATGCATTCCGTCGCGAGGAGGGTCAGTGATGATGACATCAGGTTTTCCGTGTTTTCCGATGAACTCATCGGTTAGAATTTCCTTCATGTCGCCTGCGTAGAAGATGGTGTTTTGAATGTCGTTGAGGCTTGCATTTACTTTTGCATCCTCGATAGCCTCGGGCACGTATTCAATTCCGACCACCTTTTTCGCCATTTTAGAGACGAAACAAGCAATGGTTCCTGTGCCAGTGTAAAGGTCGTAAACCAATTCGTTGCCGCTTAGGTTGGCAAAGTTGCGTGCCACCTTATATAGTTCGTATGCTTGTGCGCTATTGGTTTGATAGAACGATTTAGGGCCGACCTTGAATTTCAAGCCTTCCATCTCTTCAATGATATGGTTGCGGCCTTTGAAGGTGTGTACCTCTTGGTCGGTGATGGTGTCGTTGCACTTCTCGTTGATGATGTAGAGTAGGGAGGTGATTTGTGGGAACTTCTCTGCGAGGTGGTTCATCAACAAATCTCTCTTTGCTTGATCGTCTTTGAAGAAGATGACGATGAGCATGATCTCGCCCGTGCTTGCCGTGCGGATGATGATGTTTCTTAGAAAACCTTCTTGGTTGCGTATGTCGAAAAACTCCAATCCGTTGGCCAAGGCGAACGATTTGATTTCATTGCGTATGTCGTTGGATATCGGAGTTTGAAGGTGGCACTCTTCAATGTCGAGCACTTTGTCGAACTTGCCGGGAATGTGGAAGCCGAGGGCATTCATGTTATCTACCGCTTCGCCCGATTGGATGACCTCTTCCGTCAACCATTTTTTGTTGGAGAATGTGAATTCCAACTTGTTGCGATAGTACATGATGTTCTTTGACCCCATGATTGGAGTGATTTCGGGCAACTCCACCTTGCCGATTCTGGTCAAGTTGTTGAGCACCTGCTTTTGTTTGTGCTTGATTTGCTCCTCGTAAGGAAGAATTTGCCATTTGCATCCGCCGCAAGTACCGTAGTGCTTGCAGAAAGCTTCACATCTCTTTTCTGCGAACTTGTGGAATTTCACCACACGGCCTTCCATGTAGCTGTTCTTCTTTCTTGTGATTTGAAGGTCAACTACATCGCCGGGTACAGCGTATTGGGTGAAAATCACCATGTTGTCTTGCTTTGCAATGGCCTTTCCTTCTGCAGCAACGTCGGTGATCTCAATGTTTTCAATCAACGGCAGTTGTTTGTTCTTCCTTGACATATAGTATATTTCTTGAGGGACTTTTGAAAATGAATTTTCATTGCCCGCGGTTAAACTCCTATTTCTCTAATTTAGCATACAAATTTACGATAATTTTTCTCTTTTTGGAGAAATGAATGAATCTTTCATACATAGGTTGTTGGTTTTTAGATGAAAGGCTAGAGGCAAGTGCAATATTAGTTAAAAAAACTGAAGAAACGCTTTTTGATCAAATCATTTTCCGAAATGATATTGAGGGGGAATTGGAGTGCTTGATAAGGCTGCATCATCTGTGCCTGTCTTCAAGATTCTGTGGAATTCTTTGATGATGCTTTCTGATAAAGGTAGATTTATCGTTCGTAGTAATAGTAAGTTGGAAATTGTCAAATAGTAAATCTCCTTGTTAGCATCAAGACGTAGTGCCGTCAATCAAATACAATAGATAAAAAAGAGGGTGCCTCAAAACTGAACTGAACCCCGAAAGTTTTTTGTCCAACTTTCAGGGTCCAGTTCATTTGATACACCCTCTTTGAGGTTGATGTTTAAGAATTATTTCTTAACTACAAGTTTCTTGACATAAATGCCAGCCTCAGTTGTGACTCTTACAACGTAAACGCCGCTGTTGAGGTCTTCGATAGAGATCTTTTCGTCAGCAGACTCAAGAACTACAGAACCTGTCAAGTCGAGGATCTCTACACTCTTAAGAGATTTGACACCTGTGATGCAGATTGTGTTGACAGCAGGGTTTGGAACAATTGCTACAGGCTCAGCCTTTGCAGATTCAAGATCTTGTGTGAACACTTGCTCAAACTCGATCCAGTCGATGTCAATCCAATCTTGGTCGATGGAAATTTTCATCACATGCTCGCCTTCAACAAGAGTGACCTTAGGAAGCTCTACCTCTGCGAATGAACCCCATGCACCAGTCTTCTCTACGGTAATAGACTCTTTCATGTCACCCAAAGAGATTGTCAACTTACCGTCGTCGTTACCTTCTCCTACACGGATTGTTGCCTTGTAAGTTCCAGACTCCTTAACGTTAACGGTGTAGTTCATCCACTCGCCCTTCTGGCAATTACCAAGTGCTACTCCGTCGGGAATTTTCTTGATGTCAACATCGTCGTTACGATAGTAATTAGTGTAGTCGTCACAAGTGTTACCGTTAGACAAGTCATAGTATGCTTTGCCTGAGAAACCATTGTCGTAGTTCTCAGCCTCGATTCTACCAGGAATCTCAGCTGGAGTACCTCCGTAAGGGCCAACCTCAACAACCTTGATAGTCATGGTCGCTGTCGCCTTATTGTCTTTAGAGTCGTAACCTACAGCTTCAATCTTATATTCGCCTGGCTCTTCTGGAGTCCATTCAAACTCAAATGGAGAAACCCACTTGTCTTTGATTTCTATGCCATTAGCCTTGAAGTTCACATGTTTAGCATCCGTCATTGTGGCAGAAATCTTAACAGCCTCACCCAACGCAATAGTGGATTCGTTAGAAGCGAGCGTCAAACTTGGTCCGCCTGCAGCCTTACCGCAGAATCTGGCAGTTGCCTTCTTTGCTGCATCTGAAGCCATATATTGTCTCAACCATGTCATTGCTGGACGGTCCTGACCATTCTTGATCAAACCAGAATCATCTACCCAAGTAGCACCGTGAACATATCCCCAAAGAGTGATACCAGCTACGAAATCAGCCTCCCATGCTATCGGGATTTGCTCCGAGTAGCGTGTCTTTTGACCGTTGTCTCCTTGCTTAGCGATATCGTACTCTGTTAGATAACAAGCCAACTCACGACCAGACTTCTGTGTGATCTGATTGTGGATATCATACAAACGACTCTTGAAATCCGAACCGCTCATATCATTCAAGTCGTGGCTCTGATGTCCGTAAGCATCGATTGGAGCTCCTTGCTTAACCAATGTAGATACAAGGTCGATGAACTCGTTCTTCTGCCACTGGAATGTGTTATAGTCGTTGTAAACAAGCGTAGCGTTAGGGAAGAACTTACGAGCCAACTTAAACGCCTCTGTGATCCACTTGTAGTCGCTTGGGTTTGTGCTACCACTCATTGCCTGACTCAAGTTTCTTTTAAATGTCTTTGCCTGACCGCCGTTGTCTCCCTCAGCGTGACCTGGGATAGCCTCGTTAACAACGTCGATGATTGTAACGTCAGGGAACTTTCTTGAACAAGCCTCAAACCAGATGTCGATCTGCTTTCTCAATCTGTCTCCTGTGAAATCTTTTAGATAACCAGGATACTGTGAAGTCCAAAGTAAACAATGGAATTTAAATTGAACACCATTCTGCTTGCACCAATTATACTCTTTTTCTGCAGCACCCCAATTCCAAGAAGATAAAGCCTGATCTACAGTCTGAACCTCTTTATTAGCAATAGAACCCCACTTTGTTTCATTTTCTGGAGTCAACTGATTCCACATTGTCGCGTAATCAGAAGGGATGCTACCTCTTGTTGTAATGTTACCAAGAAACTTACAAGGATTATCCTTGGCAAGCTGAGCCTGAGCAGAGCCTATGCTCATGAACATTGCTGCAACTGCAAATGATTTTAGTATTACGTGTTTCATGACTTGAAATTTTAAATTAGATATAAGTTGATGAATGATTTGTTGAATTTTGTTCATTCGATACATTGCAAATGTAGCAAATAAATTTTCTCCTCATTTGTAAAATTTTGTCATTAGATGGTACTTTTAGTTCATTTTACTGTTTTGAATAGGGAAAAAATGAGCAAATACTTGTCTCTTACAGGTGATTTTAACTCATTTCACCCCGTTTTGCTTAAATTTTATACTTGTTGACAGTTCTTAGATAATAAATGAGCAGGTGCATTTCTGGACAGGGAAGGAATTGGTTGGATCTTTTTTTTATGACATATTTAGAGTTGTTTTCTTCATCGAATCTATGATGGGAATCTGTTTGTGTATTGAATCGTTCCTGTTTCCCAAACATAAATTTGCTTAATGTGACAAGCAATCGGATTCGGATATTTATATCCGCCATGCCATAACTTACATTTAGTAGTTGCTTTTGAATCTCATTATTATTCTATAGAATTATAGTCATTGGACAAAACTTCTTATTTTTGTGAAAACATTATAAAAATAGTATGGCATCAAATAAGACAAAAAAGAACAATCAGCAGCAGGCAACATTCTCTCCGGAGCGATTGGTTATGGAGAAGGGGCGGACAGTTCCTATGTATAAGTGTTATGCAATGTTGGAGGGGTTGAAAAATAGCGGCATTGGTTCCGTTGTAGTGGTGAGGAAATTCAAGAGCGGAAAATATGCAGTAGGGCTCTATTTAGTCGATACCTATTGTTGTGGTGTGAAGACGTCGAGCTTCCATATCCCTGTTGAGGAGGATTTTCTGGATGGACTATTAGGAGAGTGGAGCGACCGACTCCAAGAGGTCTCTTATGAGGAGGCCCACAATTGGATCTATGGCTCTATAGCTTGGGCTGAAGAGGCGGGCATAAAACCCCACAAGTCATTTGCCGTCACTCAATACCTTTTGGAAGAGGATACGGACGATATTCCTTTGATTGAGTATGAGTTCGGTAAGAATGGAAAACACTTTCTGGTGTGCCATACCAAATTGGAGGCAAGTGAATATTTGTCTATAATGGAGAAGAATTTGAAAAAAGGCGAGTATGATTATTTGGTGGCGATGTCGCCTGTGGGAGGAAGATAATGTGAAAAATTTAGGGGTCACCTATAATTACTCGTTTTGAATACTATTTGTTATTTTTGCCTAAAATAAACAGATTTATCGATGAAGAAAATAATTGTATTAATCTTAGCCGTTCTTGCTCTTGTGGCGTTTTTTTATTTCAGAACTGCTAAAAATTTTACGAATTGCGAGTTCAAGTTCGGTAGGGTGTCGAATGTTGTTTTGGCTGATGTTGACGTCACCCATGTGAAGAGTGTCAAAAAATTGAATATTCTGGATGCGGCTAAATTATTAGCTGCTCTGCAGAAAAAAGATCTGAAGATGGATTTGACTGTGGATTTGAATGTCAAGAATCCTAACGACGAGCCTGCTCAGTTGGATGGCATGGATTATATCCTTTGGATTGACGACAAGCAAGTGGCTGAGGGTACGATGGATCAAAAGGTCGCTGTTGGAGCGAAAGAGGAGCAGGTTGTCAGTTTGCCTTGCAAGGTCGATTTGTTGGATGTGCTGACGTCTGATAAGATTGAGTCGATTGCTGATTTTGCATTGGGGTTGGCTTCCGACAATGCTGACGCAAGCAGGGTGAAGGTTTCCCTAAAACCTTATTTCACTATTGCGGGCGAGACGGTCAAATTTCCTTCCTACATTACTGTTGGTGGAGACATGATGATGCCTAAGCATTGATTTGTAAGGGGCTTATAGTTTTTTCAGGAAAGCCCTAATCATAGCACTAATAATCTCTTGTGCCACACTTGGAGATGCATTCCCCTTAGGGGCTGTATTCTTGGGTGTGGCTCTTTTTTTAGAGGTGGGTGTCGTGCTCTTTTTAGGAACAGGGTTTGTGGACGAGGATTCTCCCTTGGATGCAGTTTTTATTTCAGTTTTCTCTGTTGTTTCTTTGGAGGTCCGTTTTTTCCTGACTTTTAGCGTTGGCTCTTTGGCGGTTAGGCCTAACCCGAATTGTAGGCACTCTACAACGTAGAGTAGGGCGTCTTCTTTGAACCCGAGGTTTTCCGAGGCTGTGTGTACGAAACTTTTCTTCTCCGACGCATTGCTCAAGTAAATTACATTGCTGATGAAGTTGTAGGAGATGAGGATTTTTAGAATGAATCTTGCGGATGGCAGACGCTCGTAGGCGTTCATGTCCAACAAAAGATTGGCGAAACGGTCTTCTTTGATGATGTCCGATCCGTTCTGTTCGATAGCGATTTTGATAGCCTCGTATAATTCCATGTTTTTAGGCGGGCAACCTTTGAAACGGTTGCCCTTATTTATAGTTGTCTTAGCCTAAATATTCTACTATTTCTTTGGCAAAGTCGGAGAGGGTGGTGTCACGTGCACCCATGATGATGATGGCATCTCCACTCTCGCAATTTTGTTTAAGGTATGGAAGCATATCTTTCCTGTCAGGGAAAAATTCCACCTGTTGGCTCTTGGCTTGCATGGCAGTAGCCACATCTTTCGACGTTACCTCACGACTGACGGTTCCGCCTGCATAGTACACGTCTGAAAGAAGGAAGGTGTCGCAAGGTCTAAGGGCGGCAATCACCTCTTCCTCCAATTCCTTGTGCATGAACTTCAATGGGCCGAATCCATGAGGTTGGAACCAAGCGAAGATTCTTTTCCCTACGTTTTGACAAGCCTTCATGGCGCAAACCACTTCGGCAGGATTGTGAGCAAAGTCATCGATGACGAAAATGCCGTTGGCAGTTCCGCTAAGTTGAGTGCGGCGGTATATGCCTCTATAGTCTTTGAGTGCTTGTGCACTCTCTTCTATAGTCAGCCCAGTGGCATGGCAAGCTGCGATGGCTGCCGTAGCATTCTCCATGTTGTGTTTGCCTATGACGGGAATCTCCACCTTGACGCCATTGCATTGGAATGAAATAGAAAAGCCTTCTTGCTTGAAATTCAAACTGTTGAAGCCGGCAGCTTCGTTGTCTGTTCCGAAATCCAAATTCGTGTCTTGGGAGAGTTTTTGGCTCATCGGGTGGCTTTGGTTGACGATGAAGCATCGGCTGGTGTGTGATTTGAATTGACTGAAAAGCTCCATCAACTCGTCATACTCTTTATGGTCTCGGTCGACATTGAGCAAGAGAGCCACCTCTGGTGTGTAGCCTACGATAGAGCCATCTGATTCATCGGCCTCGATAACCAACCATTCGCCTTTGTCAACCCATGCATTGCCAGGATAACCTTTCTCTTGGAGGGAGGTGAGGCCTGCTCCGCTGATGATAGAGGGTTGTTTGCCGCAACATTGTAGAATGTGGAAGATCATGGCTGTCGTAGTCGATTTTCCGGATGTTCCGCCTACGGCTATTGTGCGTTTCGTCTTGGATATTTCAGCAAGAAGTTGTGAACGCTTCATGACTGGAATCCCCAAGGATTTAGCCTTTTGAAGTTCAATGTTGCTTTCCTCGATGGCGGTGGAGATGACAAGCACGTCCACACTTTCATCCACGCCGGATGCGTCTTGTAGATAGCATTGTATGCCTTGTGCTTCAAATTGTTGTTTGATGAGGATTTCTCCCTCATTTTTGAAAAGTCGGTCACTTCCCGAAACTCTTTTGCCTATTCCACGTAGGTATTGTGCAATGGCACTCATGCCAGTTCCTGCAATTCCCACAAAAAAGAAGTGGTTGTATTGTTCCATAAATTGTATTCTATTGACTGAATTTGTATCGTAGGCTGTTTGCCTGTTTGTTTATCCGAAAAGTGTCTTGATCAAGTCGTTGCGTCCTATTTTCCGTAGGTCATTGATGATTTGTTTCTTGAACTCGGGTTTATACCAGAAGAAGAATTTGCGTTGGTCGAGTTTCTCTTGCGGATTGCGTGGCGTCCAAACTTTCTCCAAAGTGTAAGGGTGGATGCCCGTGTAATAGATTTCGGTGGAGAGTGTCATGGGCGTTGGCGTGAAGTCTTGTACCTGTTCCAAACGGAAATTTAGTTTCTTGGTTTTGCATGCGAGTTCGGCCATGTCTTCCTGTCTGCAACCTGGGTGGCTGGATATGAAATAAGGAATGATTTGTTGGTTCAAACCGTTCTTTTTGTTGATTTGGTCGAAGATGCGTACAAAAAGTTCGAAGAGTGAGAAGGATGGCTTTCTCATCATATTTAGCACGTTGTCTGAGGTGTGCTCGGGGGCAACTTTCAAGCGTCCAGACACATGTTTGGTAATTAATTCTTCGGCATATTTTTGATGACTTTGGTTCACCTTTTCGTCGCTGTCTTTGTTCAAAATGATGTCGTAGCGCACCCCACTTCCGATAAAGGATTTCTTGATGCCGGGAATGTTGTCAACCTTCTTGTATAGTTCGATGAGTCGGGAGTGATTTGTGTCCAAATTTTTGCAGATGACGGGATGGATGCATGAATAGCGTTTGCATTTGGCACATTTTGACTCGTCACGTCCTTTCATGCCGTACATGTTGGCGGACGGACCTCCCAAATCACTGAGGTATCCTTTGAATTCTGGATGCTCTTTTAGTCGTTCCACCTCTCTCAAGATGGATTCTTCCGTGCGCGAAACAATGTGCTTCCCTTGGTGGGCTGCAATGGCACAGAATGAGCATCCTCCAAAACAACCTCGGTGAATGTTGACGGAGAATTTTATCATCTCGTAGGCAGGGAATGTCTTGCCTTTGTATTTGGGATGAGGTTGCCATGTGTAAGGCAATTCAAACGATTCGTCGAGAGTCTTGCTGTCCATGGTTGGGAAGGGCGGGTTGATGACCACCGCTGATGTGTCGTCAATGGCTTGAATAAGTCTGTTGGCGTGCATCTTGTTGGACTCTTCCTCCACGACACGGAAATTCTTGGCTTGTTTCATCTTGTCCTTCAGGCACTCCTTATGGCTGAATAGCGTGAAAGTTTCCGCCTCTGGGTAGTCGGGGATCTCTTTCTTAGGTGCTATGTAAGCTGTTTGGGGGATATCCTTTAGGTCGTTTATTGTCTCGCCTTGTTTGAGGCGGGCTATGATATGCTTGAGCGGAAGTTCTCCCATTCCGTAGATGAGCAAGTCGGCATGGCAATCGGCCAATATGGTCGGCTTCAGTTCGTCGTCCCAATAGTCGTAATGGGTCACTCTTCTTAAAGAGGCTTCTATACCTCCAATGACGATAGGAACGTCGGGGAAGAGTTTCTTTAGAATGTTGCAATAGACGATGGTTGCTCGGTCTGGTCGAAAACCTGCCTTCCCATCGGGGGAGTAGGCGTCGTCGGAACGTAATCGTTTGTTCGCGGTGTAGTGGTTGACCATAGAGTCCATGCATCCTGCACTCACGGCGAAGAAATGGCGAGGGCGACCGAGTTTCTTGAAGTCACGAAGATCGTCTCTCCAGTTGGGTTGGGGTACGAGTGCAACTCTGAATCCTTCGTGTTCGATGATTCGACCCACGACGGCTCCTGCAAAAGATGGATGGTCTATGTAGGCATCGCCCGAAAAGAGAACGACATCCACCTCGTCCCATTTGCGGATTTCCAACTCCTTTTTAGTGGTTGGCAGGAAGTCTGTCAGTTGTACTTGTTTCATGACCTAATTGGTTGTATAATGAGAGATTTATCAAACGTGAATTTCAAAATCCGCTGTTTCTGCAAACTTACAAAAAAAAGGTCGTTTTTCGTCGTTTGAATATTGGGCAATTCGTGCCTTTTTATCAAAAAAAACGGACATGCCGACAATTGTCAGTATGTCCGTTTGAATTTTCTATTGAGCAAATTATGCTGTTTTGAATTTCAAGATAACTCCCGATTCGCCTTTTACTGTTACTTCGAACGGAGTTTCGACAGAAAGTGCAGCTTTGATCTTTTCTCCCGAAAGGAGGTCTGTAATCGTTTGCTCTTTGCCCGATTTCATTTCGAAATAGTCGAAGGCGTGTTGAGGAATATTTACCTTGATCTCTGCGTCGTTTGCATCGAAGTTTGCGATGATGAGCAATCCCTCCTTGCCTGCTTTTCTCATGAATGCGTATTGACGACCTGAATTGAAGTTCGGATTGTCGTAGTTGACATACATGAGGTCGAAGAATAGACCTTCCGAAATGGCCTTCTCTGACCCACAAACATTGAGTAGTTTCTTGTAGAAGTTGCGTAGTTCCTTCTGGTCCTTATCCAGCTTTCCTCCGTCGAACTTACCGTTGTTGTTCCACTTTTGAAGAGAATCGACTGCCCAATAGTCGAAGATTGTTGTGCGTCCGTCTCGGCCGCTGAAGCCCTCTTCGTCCATGCCTCTTTCTCCGAACTCTTGGCCGCTGTATATCATGACAGGACCTTGACTCATGGTGGCTGATATAATCATGGCAGGAAGTGCACGCTTCCCGTTTCCTGCAAAGAAATCAGAGGCGATGCGTTGCTCGTCGTGGTTCTCCAAGAAGTTGAGCATGTTGTCTTTGATGTCGCCTAAGCGTTGCCAACAGTGCGTGATTCCGCCAGGATGTCCTTCTCCTTGGACGATGGCACGAAGGGTGTCATACAAGCCTACCTTGTCATATAAGTAGTCGAATTGACCTTCATGAATATATTTGTAATATTGATTAGGGTCGTATGTCTCAGCAATGAAAATGATCTTTTCGTTTTGCTTTTTGATTTGAGGAATCACCCAAGCCCAAAATTCGGAAGGCACCATTTCTGCCATGTCGCAGCGAAATCCGTCAACGCCCAAACTGGTCCAGAAGCCGAGGATTTCAGCCATCTTCAACCAAGTCTCAGGAGTGGTTGAGAAATCCTTGTATTGGTAGTTGTGGTAGTCCACTCCGTAGTTTAGTTTTACGGTTTCATACCAATCGTAATTGGACGGATTGTTTCCGAAATAGTCGTTTCCTGTAGCCTTTGCGGGATATTCCACGTATGGATCGTCGCCTTCGTAGGCTTTGATGCGTGGTTCGAAATTTTGTCCTGGCAAATAGTAGAAGTTGTTGTTTCTGTCAAAGAAAACCTCTTGAATGTCGTTTTCTCCCAAATCCTTTACTCCCTTTGGCTTGGCATCCGATTTATATTGGCGAGCCACGTGGTTTGGAACGAAGTCCATAATCACCTTCATGCCTGCTTTGTGCGTGCGTTGGATCAAGGCTTTATATTCGTTCATTCTCTCCTTCACGTTGTTGGCCAAGTCTGGATCTACATCGTAGTAGTCTTTGATGGCGTAAGGGGAGCCGGCTTTGCCTTTTACGACGAAAGGGTGGTCTTTGGCGATGCCTTCCTTTGTGTAATCGGTTTGTGTGGCGTGTTCAATGACACCTGTGTACCAAATGTGTGTGGCACCCAAATCTTTGATCTCCTTCAATGCTTTTTCTGTGAAGTCGTCAAACTTTCCACATCCATTTTCTTTGATAGACCCGTTTTGTGTTAGTTGCGTGTTCTTATTTCCAAATAAACGGGGCAAAACTTGGTATATGACAATTTTCTCGCTCATTTCAGTTGTTTTTAATTTGCCTCTAAATTACAGAAAAAAGTGCAACGATTAAAAAGGTTTGGATGATTTTTATCAACCGATAAGTTCTAATTTGAAAAAAAATGTCATTCTCTTCGTCGTTTGTAATTGTATGGTAATTAATGTAGGATTCTTTAGGGATTATTTGTCTTTTGCATTGTTTGCCATTGGCTTTATCAACATTGATAATGTCTATAACCTTAAGCTCCTAACTCTTAATTCTCAACTCTTATACGAATTCGGGTATAAATCTAATTCCTAGAGCTGATGCTAATTTGAAAAAGCTGGACATTTGAATATCTGCTACGCCTCTTTCTACTCTAGAGATGTATGTTCTTTTGGAATTGACAAGAACTGCTAAATCTTCTTGCGTCATATTTAGTGATTTTCTGCGTTCTTTTAGTAATTCTCCGAAATACCAAGCTGCGCAGTCTGCATCAAAAGCCATACGTTGGGATGTTCCATTTTCTCCATATTTTTCGTCTAGTAGGCTGTCTGCTGTCTTTAGTTGTTTTAGTTTATCTGTATTTAACTTTCTCATATTTCTTCGTATTTATTGATTATTTGTTCCGCAATTTTCAAGTTCTTCTTGTAATCTTTTGTTGACTTCTTTAAAAATGAATTTAATAAAAGCACTTGTGTTGCATTTATAATGTTATCGTGATTAATCGCTAAAATAATAGAACGATATTCGTTGGATCCAATGGAAACTCTCATCTCGTAGAAATCTGTCTCTTCTAGTTTTTTTATGAATTTTGTGCTAGGCACAGGTTCTGTCCTTAAAATGTTCATCACATAATCAAACTTTTTTTGAACTTGTGAACTTAGCTTTTGATAGTAGTCTAAAAATTCATTTGACAATAACAGATTTCTTAAGATTTTTTTTTTCTCTTCCATTTTTCTCTCGTTCTTGTCGCAAATGTAACTAATTAGTTTCGTTTTTGCAATAAGAATGACTATTAATTTCTAAAACAACTCCAACTGTTTGCTGCTGGTTTCTTCTGTTCGGCAGATGTTTGCTACAGGACAGATTTCGCATTTTGGGGCCTCAAATGTGCAGATTCTTCTGCCGAGAAGAGTGAGCCGGTTGGATTCTTCAATCCATCGGTTGCGTTCGATGATAGAGCATAGTTCTCGTTCAATGCCTTCGGGGGTGGTCGCAGCTGCAATTCTCAGTCGTTGGCTGACGCGTGCAACGTGCGTGTCTACCGTGATGGCTGGCTTGTGAAATGCTTGCGATAGAATGGCGTTGGCTGATTTCCTCCCTATGCCTGGCAATTTTTGCAAGTCGGCTTCGTTCCATGGGATTTCTCCTCCGAAATTTTCAACAACCATCTTGGCTGCTTCAATCAGGTATTTGACTTTGTTCTCTGCGTAGGTTACAGCCGATATTTGTTTGTACAAATCCTCTTCGTTGGCATTGGCTAACGTTATGATTGTTGGGTAACGAAGAAATATGCCGGGCGTGATCTCGTTGACCAACTTGTCCGTACATCGGGCGGCAAGCGTGATGGCTACCATCAACTGGTAGGGCGACTGAAAATCTAATTCGTATTCAGCCTTCGGGAATGCTTCCTCCAATAGTGGGGAAATCTTTGCAAATCGTTCTTTTCGTGACACGCTTTTAATTAAGAATTAAGAATTAAGAATCAAGAATCAAGAATCAAGAATTTCTTTTCTATTGCATCATCCCCCCAGTGCCGAAGGTGCGATACGTAATAGCGTAGTCCGCCAGGGCTATGGTTGATTATGTCGGGCCAATCCTTTGTGTTTGCCATTTTTTTTGTGGTTGGTTCGGACATAAGGCGTATGTTTTTATCCATTTCATCGTATAAAAAAGAGACGCCACGACGTGACGCCTCTTTTGGTGATGTTTTAAAGCTTAACTCTTGAATAAGAAGCGTGATGCTATTCCAAGTGTGTAAGCCTTAAATTCTTAATTCTTAACTCTTAATTCTTACCTAATTTAGCGATGTTCTCTTTCAATGTGGCAATCTTGCTCTCGGCGTCGGCTTTCTTCTTACGCTCGTTTTCAACGACTTCTGGTTTTGCGTTGGCTACGAATTTCTCGTTGCCGAGTTTCTTGTTGACTGAGATAAGGAATCCTTCCAAATATTTGATTTCATCCTCCATCTTCTTGATTTCTTCTTCTACATTGACATTGTTGCCAAGAGGGATAGAAATCTCGATGGTTCCTACCATGAAAGTGGCTGTTGCTCCGTCGAGGTTGGCTGTAGCCTTCTCGATTTTGCTTACATTGGCCAACTTCTCGATGATGGCGTTGTTCTTCTCGTCGAGTTCGCCCTTATAGAACATCTCGAATGCCTCGCGTGGGCTGATGCCCTTTTCGGCACGGATGTTACGGATGCCAGCGATGATCTCCTTTGTGGATTCCATGCGGTTGATATTCTTCTCGCAGAAATCTTCTGCCTTAGGCAACAGGCTGACCATGATGCTGTCTTTTATGTCGCGGTCTTTGATGGCTTGATAAAGCTCCTCTGTGATGAACGGCATGAATGGGTGGAGCAACTTCAACAAAGTCTCGAAGTAGTTGAGAGTTGTCTCGTATGTTACCTTGTCGATTGGTTGTTGGTAGGCTGGCTTCACCATCTCCAAATACCAAGAAGAGAACTCGTCCCAGAAGAGTTTGTAAACGGCCATCAAAGCGTCGCTGATACGATATTTTTCGAAGCAGTCGTTAATCTCGGCGATGGTCTTGTTGAGTTGCATGCCAAACCACTTAGTGGCGATCTTAGCAGAGGCTGGTTGCTCCAATTGCTCGTTTACTTCCCATCCTTTGACAAGACGGAAGGCGTTCCAAATCTTGTTGTTGAAGTTACGACCCTGCTCACAAAGAGCCTCGTCGAACAAAATATCATTACCTGCTGGTGCAGAAAGCATCATACCCATACGTACTCCGTCGGCACCAAACTTCTCGATCAAGCCAAGAGGATCAGGCGAGTTACCAAGAGACTTAGACATCTTACGTCCAATCTTATCACGAACGATACCTGTGAAGTATACATTCTTGAATGGCATCTTGCCCTCGTACTCATAACCAGCCATGATCATACGTGCTACCCAGAAGAAGATGATATCCGGACCAGTCACAAGGTCGGATGTTGGATAGTAGTATTTGATCTCCTCGTTGCCTGGGTTGTTGATTCCGTCGAACAAAGAGATTGGCCACAACCAAGATGAGAACCATGTGTCAAGAGCATCCTCGTCGCGAACCAACTGATCTGCAGTGATATTCTCGTAACCTGCAATCTTTTTAGCCTTTGCCAAAGCATCCTCAACTGTTAGAGCGACGACGAATTTCTCCTCTGCACCCTCAGCTGTAGGCAAGAAATATGCTGGAATTCTATGTCCCCACCACAACTGACGAGAGATACACCAATCCTGGATATTCTCCAACCAGTTCTTATATGTCGACACATATTTAGATGGATAGAATTTCAACTCACCGTTTACAACTGGTGGAAGAGCGATGTCAGCGAAGTGCTGCATTGAAAGGAACCACTGCTTGCAAAGACGAGGCTCTACAGCTGTGTCCTGATTACGCTCTGAATATCCTACCTTATTATCATAATCCTCGACCTTCTCAAGCAATCCTGCATTTCCTAAGTCGACGGCGATCTGCTTACGAACGACGAATCTGTCTTGACCAACGTACATGCCGGCAGCCTCTGAAATTGTTCCGTCTGCATTGAAGATGTCGATAGTCTCAAGACCGTGAGTCTTACCAAGTGCGTAGTCGTTAACGTCGTGAGCAGGAGTAACCTTCAAACATCCGGTACCGAATTCAACGTCTACGTAGCGGTCCTCGATCACAGGAATCACTCTATTTACCAATGGAACGATCACCTTGTGACCCTTCAACCACTGATTCTTAGGATCCTTTGGATTGATACACATAGCTGTATCACCCATGATTGTCTCAGGACGAGTTGTAGCGACGACAGCGTAGTAGCCCTTCTCGTCCTTGTGAAGAACTTCACCTTCCTCACCAGTAGGCTTAACTGCCGCACTATCCTGCACATAATATTTTAGATAGTATAGCTTGCTCTTCTCCTCACGGTAGATAACCTCCTCCGTAGAAAGCACTGTCTGAGCCTTAGGATCCCAGTTTACCATACGAAGACCACGGTAGATCAAACCCTTGTCGTAAAGGTCAACGAAAACCTTAAGCACCGACTCAGATCTCTTCTCATCCATAGTGAACGCAGTACGGTTCCAGTCGCAAGAAGCACCAAGTTTCTTAAGCTGCTCAAGGATGATACCACCGTGCTTTCTTGTCCAGTCCCAAGCGTGACCAAGGAACTGCTCACGAGTAAGATCCTTCTTCTTGATACCCTCGCTAGCAAGTTTGTTTACAACCTTAGCCTCAGTAGCGATAGAAGCGTGGTCAGTACCAGGGACCCAAAGAGCGTTCTTGCCCATCATTCTTGCGCGGCGCACAAGGATATCCTGGATAGTATTGTTAAGCATGTGGCCCATGTGGAGCACACCTGTCACATTTGGTGGAGGGATAACGATAGTATAAGGTTCTCTTCCGTCAGGCTTACTGCTGAAGAAGCCGTTCTCCATCCAATACTGGTACCATTTCGACTCTACATCGGTCGGATTGTACTTGCTTGCCAATTCCATATTGTTCTATTATTTATTATATGTATCTAATTATATTCTTGTATTCCAATTTGCAAAAGTACCAAAATTCTCCGAAACAAGCACGGAAAAAATATGAATTATGAATTAAGGGGTGTGAATTGGTGAAGGTGACGTCACCCATCGGAACCCCATCATCCCGTCGGGCCTCCGTAGGGGCAATCCCTTGTGGTTGCCCTTTGTCATTGAGGTTGGCACATTCCAAAATGGAGGCCAATCCCTTGTGGTTGGCAGTCGACAATATCTATATTTTTTTTATTTTGTTGATAAAAAACGAGATAAATAGTGTTGGAAAGCAAAAATATGCCTATCTTTGCACATTGAAAGTAGTGGTATGTCCACAAGATAATTAATTGTGTCTAAATTAACTTATTATATTATGAATATGGATGTAGTAAAGAATCAATTGTCTATTCCTTCTTATGAGAAGCCTGCAATGGAGGTGATGTCGTTGGAGCTTGAGGAAGGTGTATTGACAGGAAGTCAAACTTATGAATTTAATATGAATAATTCTGTTAGTGATAACAGTGGTAATGGTACCGATTTCGGTGGTAACGATACTGGTACAAGTGATTTTTGGAATTAATAAAAACAACTCAGATAAAATGAAAAGAAATCTAATTTATGGTGGCTTGGTTTCTCTTGCTGCCGCTTCATTTTTGTTCTCGTCTTGTAGCTCGGATAAGGATGACTTGGGCAGAGTGGAAGACGAAAAGGCCTTTGTGCGTTTGACTGCTACTGTGGATGGTTTTGATGATGCATTGCGTGCTTCTTTCTCGATAGTCGATTTGAATACTCTTAATCCTAGTTATTCGAATCCGGAAAAGTTTAAGTGGAGTGATGGAGACTCTTTGGTTGCTTTGTCCAAGTATGCAAAATCTCCTAAGGGAACTTGTGAGAGAGGTATTAAAGTCGCTGCCGAGGAAGGCGGAGATGTTGCTACTTTGAAGGTTCAATTGCCTGGTGATGGTAAGGTGTGGTTCCTTTATCCATCTTCTTCTATAAAAATGCAATCGGATAGCAGTGCATATACTGCTGAGGTTTCATTGCCGATGGAAACCACTCAAAATATAAACAACCAAATGGGTTGTATCTATTTGAGGACTGATTCCATCGAATTGAAAGGTGGAGTGGCTCAAAGTAATATACACTTTAATCATTTGACTAGTTTGATTCGTTTCCATGTCTTGAATGCAACTTCGCATAAGTACATGGTGCGTAAAATCACTATTTCTTCAGAAAGCAAAGATGATGAAGTGTTCGCTAGTAGAGCTGATTACAAAATCGCATCAAAGGAGTTGATCGTTACGTCCAACCAACACCATGCGGATTATGTCAAGAGTTTTGCTTGGGAGAACTTGAATTATGACGAATATTCGTGTGCGCCTATGGTGGATGACAATTCTACCGAAGCCCGTGAGGATATTTACGATGCGTTGTTGGCTATATTCCCTGTTTCTGCAGAGAAATTGCTTACGAAAACTCTAACAGTGGAAGTACAGGTCTATGATTTTGAGACAGGTGTAACGATTACTCTCGATCCTAAGGTGTATAATCCCAATGAGTCGGCCAATGTGAAGAAATTGTTTGCTAATGGTTTCCCTCGTGGTCAACGTACCTATTTCAATTTGAAAATTGAAGAAATTGATAATGAATTGAAGTTGGAATTTGCATCGGAAGAGGAATACGCAGAAGGACCATTCCCTCAATATGGAGATGAAGAAGAACTCACAAAATAATAATTCGAAATAAATATAGAAGATAATGAAAATTGTTAAGAATATATTAAGAAACTCATTGCTTTTGTTCGCTTTGTCAACAGGTTTTGTTTCTTGTTCGAAAGACGAGCTTGCGGATGAGATAACAACACAAAATGTTGTTTCTGTTGGAGATTTGAAATTTGTCGTTGGTGATTTCCCTTCAACAGGTTTGCGTTCTGTCGCTGGTTATGAAGAAGGTAAAACATGTTGGGAAGCCGGTGACGAGATAGTAATTACGCTTAATAACTTTTATGATGGTGAAGTATATAAGGACGAACATTCTCTTCTCACATTTAGATATGATGGCTCATCTTGGGTAAATAAGGAAGGAACAGTATTGCCTTTTTCAACAAAAGGTTTGGAGGTAAATTATGAAGCTTTCTATGATCCAGGAAACGAATTGACATATAATGCAAATAAATATGTAAATGAATACAAAAAAGATGCGAAATGTACTTCTATGCTATTGCGTTCAGCTGTGACTGGCCAAGGCTTGGATGAGCCAATTAAGTTGATATTTCATGGTTCTCCTCGCATTCGTATTCATGGAGTAAAGGGAGAACAGATAACGGTTTCTGGAAAAAATTTGTATAAGCATATGGGAAAATATTACGATTCTTATGCTTTTGGAGAAAATGTTTATACTGCTAATGAAAACGGTAATGTAATTCTTTATTGCAGTTGGAGAGACGATGCTGCTATTATAATTAATGGTGAATCATATGACTTGCCAAATGGTATAGACGAATCAGAGTGTGCCGCTTATGTGATAGATTTGACAAAGAATAGTGATGTTCAGATTGATGAGGATAGTCATACTATTACTCTTTTAAAAGATGGACAAATTATTCCTGATTATTTGTCTACGGCATTAGGAGAAGGAAATGAATTGATTGTCAAAGGTTCTATTAACCAGGAAGATTTGGAGACAATCGTTGATTTCGTTAGTGAGCTTGATGTCAAATGTGATTTGGATTTGAGCGGTACATCGTTGACATCTATTGATGACTTGTCTTTAAGTAATATTAATAAGATAAAATTCCCTTCAACATTGAATTATATAGAAGATGGTGCGATATATTTTAAGGATGCACCTTCTGAAGTATGGTTCTATTCTTCTTCAATAACACTGGGAGAGGATGAGGAACCATTGGATGTAGCAAATAGAGATGTAAGAATATCTATAAAGTCATCAACAACATTGCATTTAAATTCTGCTGTTGCAGCAAATGGTAATAAGTGGGGTGGTTTGACGTTTAAGTCTATTATTTATGATGCAAATTGATTTATAAAATAATCAGTCAATCTAAAAGTCAAGAAAAGCTGTCCGTTATCGGGCAGCTTTTTTTATGCCCTGTTGGGAGGGGCTGTTTTCAAAACGGCATCCTCGTTGTGGCGCGGTCTTGTGTCCGCCCCTTGGTCGTGTCCGCACGAAATTTGGAATTGTGCCAAACACGAAACGTGTCACCCACACGAAGAGGGCACCCACACGAAAAGGGCAACCACAAGGGATTGCCCCTACAGAGGTTCGAT
>JAKSKZ010000024.1 GCA_024401475.1 Paludibacteraceae bacterium
AACCCGTGTTCCATGCGTGAGAGGCATGTGTCCTAGCCGCTAGACGAAAGCGCCAATTATTTAACAAAAGTTCTTTTTTCTTTTGCGATGCAAAGGTAGATACTATTTTCCAAACGACAAAACTTTTCCGACATTTTTTCGCCAATTCTTCAATGTTGTCTCGTTTTTTTCGACAATTCCAGACGATAGAACAGACTAAAACAATATCAATCAACAAATTACAAATTATCCTTGAATAAAAACTTTTTTTCTCGATTATACCTAAAGGGCCAATTACATTACAGAAGCACAGGGGATTGGTATAAAGATTTCTTGATTTGCACTTTCTTCACTAACTTTGCACCTTATAAAACTTAGTCAAACAACGGGAAAGATGATATATCCAGACAATTTCGAAGCAAAAACCGGATTCGATAAAATCAGAACCCTCGTAAAAGAGGGCTGTCTCTCTACGCTCGGAAAAGAGTTGGTAGACGAAATGAACTTCTCCACCGAGAGGGACAAGATTTTGGACGAAACGAACCAAACAGCCGAATTCGTACAGATATTGCAAGAAGAGGACGAGTTCCCAACAGATGCCTACTACGACAGACGTGACAGCCTGAAGAAAATCCGTGTGGAAGGAACATTCCTCGAAGAGAGAGAATTGTTCGAACTACGCAGAGCCATGGAGACCATCGGACTACTGGTTAAATTCTTCGAGCAAAAGGAGGAGGATCAATACTACTACCTGAAGAATTTGGCAAACGGTGTATTCACTTTCCCCGACCTCATCAAACAAATCGATAGAATACTTGACAAGTTTGGCAAGATAAAAGACAACGCCTCCCCTCTCTTGGCGGAAATTCGTACGACCATCAGCACAACGGAAGCAAGCATTTCCAAAAGTTTGCAAAACATTGTGCGTCAAGGCCAAGCGGACGGCTTCATCGAAAAGGATGTCAACCCAGCCATGCGTGATGGCCGATTGGTGATCCCTATCTCACCTGCCTTCAAAAGGAAAATCAGAGGTATCGTCCACGACGAGTCTGCCACAGGTAAGACCGTCTTTATCGAACCAGAAATCGTCGTTGAAGCAAACAATAGAATACGAGAGCTGCAAGCCAAAGAGAAACGTGAGGTCATCCGCATCTTGACGTCCTTCACCAACGAAATCCGCCCTCGCATTCCTGAAATTCTCGACTCTTATCAGTTTCTCGCCCAAATCGACTTCATCCGTGCCAAGGCCATCTTTGCCGAGACAACGGAAAGCACCTTGCCTGGCATCGAAAACGCTCAAATCATCGATTGGGCCAACGCCACGCACCCGCTTCTCTATTTGGCTCACAAGAAAGCTGGCAAAGAGATTGTCCCGCTTGACATCACGCTCAACCAAGAGCAACGCATCCTGCTCATATCAGGACCAAACGCAGGTGGTAAATCCGTCTGCCTAAAGACGGTGGGATTACTACAATACATGCTGCAATGCGGCATGCTCGTGCCTATGCACAAAAGCAGCAAGATGGGCATCTTCAGCAGCATATTCATCGACATTGGCGATGAGCAATCCATCGAAAACGACCTCAGTACCTATAGCTCGCACTTGACCAACATGAAGCACTTCGTGAAACATTGCGACGGCAAGACCATCCTCCTCATCGACGAGTTCGGTGGCGGTACGGAGCCTCAAATCGGTGGCGCCATAGCCGAAGCCCTGCTCGACCAATTCAACCAAAAGAGGGCGTATGGCGTGATCACCACCCACTACACCAACTTGAAGCACTTCGCCACCGAGACGGAGGGCATCGTCAACGGTGCCATGCTCTACGACCGACACATGATGCGTCCGCTCTTCCAATTGGAGATAGGCAATCCAGGCAGTTCGTTTGCTATAGAAATCGCACGCAAAATCGGTCTCCCCGAAATCGTCATCCAAGAGGCTTCCGAACTGGTGGGTGCCGACTACATCAACATGGACAAATATCTCCAAGACATAGCCCGCGACAAACGCTATTGGGAGAACAAACGTCAAAACATCCGTCAAAAGGAGAAGCATCTTGAGGAAATCACCGAGAAGTACGAAAAAGAACTCAACAGCCTTGCTGCTCAAAAGAAGGAGTTAGCCAAGGAAGCCAAATCCGAGGCCAAACGACTGATGGAACAAGCCAACGCCGTCATCGAAAACACGGTCAGAAAAATCAAGGAGGCGCAAGCCGAAAAAGAGGCCACCAAGGAGGCTCGCAAAGAGTTGGAAGAGTTCAAGAAGAAACTTCAAGAGGAAGGCAACGACGACGATGCCATCAACGCAAAAATAAAGAAGCTCAAAGAACGAGAGCAACGCAAGAAACAAGGCAACAACACCCAAACGCCAACAGTTCAAAAAGAAGAGCCGTTGAAGGTGGGCGACAACGTGCGCGTCAAAGGACAAAGTTCGCCAGGCGAGTTGATTGCCATTCAAGGCAAGAGTGCAGTCGTGGCCTTCGGCCTCATCAAATCGACGGTCAAACTCGACCAGTTGGAGCGCATCAGCAAGAATCAAATAAAGCGAGAGTTCGGTACGAAAAGCACCTTCATCTCTACCTCCACCTCCGACGATATACGTCAGCGCAAGCTCAATTTCAAACGAGAGATTGATGTCAGAGGCATGCGCGGCGACGAAGCCCTACAAGCCGTCACCTACTTTATCGACGATGCATTGATTGCCAACGTGGACCAAGTTCGCATTCTTCATGGAACGGGAACAGGCATCCTCCGACAACTCATTCGTGACTACCTCAGAACTGTTCACGGCGTGGCCAGCTACCACGACGAGCATGTTCAATTTGGAGGAGCGGGCATCACGGTGGTGGAGTTCTAATAGATAGATTTAAAGCAATTGACGAATCAAAAAAAATGGCGAAGATAGACTCTCCGCCATTTTTCGTTTATAGGTTGACCTTATTAGTCTTCTTCCTCTTCTTCCGTTTCCAAATAATAGACAGTGGCTTCAATAACTGAATCTTTACCATCCATATCACCATCCTCGATTACAATGCGTCCTTCATAACCCGTATTGGTTACAAAAGCATATTCAGAACCCTTCTCCAACGTTTCGATATCTGCCTCACATTCATTTTCAGAAACCACATCGTTCTTACTCTTGCTTGCCGAGACGAATTTAGTACCCGTGAAGACAATCTCCACATTCTCCAAACACTCGTCATCGTCGTCTTCCGAATAGGCCTCTTGAGCACAGATTGACAAGTAAGAAGGTTCGTCTGAATCAGGGCCTCCCAAAGTCACAGAGAATGACTCGTACTCCTCGTCATCGTCGTCTTCTTCTTCCTCTTCCTCATCGTCGTCTTCTTCATCACCCTCCTCCTCGTCATCATCCTCGTCGTCGTCACCGCCCATCCATGCCGATTCTACAGCATCAATAAACTCAGACTCATCATCATCAAGGCCGTCCGCACCAGCAATCTCGCGCATCTGCTGTAAAATAGTAGCGAGCGCTTCACCAGACAAATATTGCTCAAAAAGTTCAATACTTTCATCAATAATATCCTCGTTTTCTTCGATAACCTCCGAAGCGTACTCAAAGATACCCTCTGGATCCAAATCATCGTAGCCAAACAATTGGAAGGCATTTCCAATATGCTCTATAGCAACCTCTTGCTCCTCTTCCGATATTTCACCATCCATCACGGCAGCTGCTGTAAACAAGATTCCCAAACGATGAGGGAACGGGTAATCTCCCATGCTTTCGTTCATCTCCTCCCATGTCTCTTCGTCCATGTTGGCAAACTCCTCGTTCAAATCGGTCAACACCGACTCATCGTCGTCATACCATGAGTCCTCATTGCCCTCAACCTCTTCGGCATCACGGATAATCCAAGAGTCTCCATGATTGTAATTCTTATTCATCACATAATCGTATGACATGTAGCAGTAGCCCTTGTCTCCCCAGTTGGTACCCCAAGAGTTACGAACGATAAAGACTCTATCAACGTCGGAATAGCCCACACAAAGCATAGCGTGGCTTCCATGCGAACCACGAGAAGTTTCCGATCTTGATGGATCAGGAACGAAACCTCTCTTTCGCTGGTTGTCGAAAGAGTTGAATAATGAGATACCGAAAATGATAGGGAATCCCTCGGCCAAGGCTCCCTTCCATGCCTGCAACGTGGTAGGAATATACTGAGCCTCTGTTATTTTATGTTCGCTGGCCTCTTCAAAAGCCTCACCACTTGGTTTTTTAAAGACTATCGATTTGTTATCGGAATAAGGCCATGTTGCTTCAGAACAAGCACCCGTATCTTCCAAAAGTTCTATGGCGTCACTGATAACGGAGCCAGAATCCTTCTTCTCGTTGCCACGCTTTGCACGGGCTCCATAATAGATGAAAAGACGGCTGACATCGTAGTCGTATTCCAAATTTTGATTCTTTTTCACTAAATACTCGTAGGCTCCAGCAACCGCATTCGCCGTACAACTTCCCACTTGTCCTTGGTCCTCGACTGCCGTCATATACGGACGCAAATCCACTTTCTTTGGCAACTGACTAGCGCTATAGCGTGATGCACTATAACTTTTCACATCAGGACGTGGCGCACTATAAATATAACCTGAAACTTCGCGCTCCTTTCCATCTGCGCGTTTAATCTTAAAATTAGACATGATTATTTAAAGTTTTGATAAATGTAAATAGTCGGTTCAATTTTTATGCAATGCAAATATAGTAAAGATACTAATCAACACACCTAATTTTTAACAAATAAAAATGAGCAGTCAAAGCCCAAAATCACAAACCACTTAAAGCAATACAAAACAGACGATTAAAATCTTTTTTTATTTTTTCTTCCTCATAAATCTATGACCAATGTCCCTAACGACAATAAAATGGTCACTACAACCCGCCTTCCAAGTCAGAGTCTCTCCTAAAAAAGTCCATCATTCATCATCATCATTGAAATATGAACGAACAAAAATGAAGATTACAATAAGGATATACGGAACGACAACACTTGGACTTAGAATTTCGTCAGCAGCCAACGGTGCCCTTCCCTTAAAAGGACCTATTGTCATGTATAGAATTCCTAACACCCCAACTGCGACACAAATTATAATCGTTCTTATGAGTTTCTTTTTTTTCTTATTCATAACTTGTTTTCTTTAGATTGTAATTTTCTACTGGTGCCGATTTCCCATAAGCATCATTCGTTTCATATCTTAGCTTCAAATCAAAATTAATAAAAAAACACAAATAGAACTTGTCTCTTGTGAATATTAAGTATTTGAATTATTTTTGTAAAACAAGTAAGGTGAACAAACCACACATTCAATTCCAATAAGAATTAAGCTCATCCTTATTTGGGCAAACTTATAAAGGGGAATGATCATGAAGAAATGTTTAATAGTCATCGATATGCAGAATGATTTCGTGACTGGTTCTTTGGCCAACAAGGAGGCAGAAGCGATAATCCCTCTGATTAAAGAGAAAATTGAGGCTTACAGACAAGAAGGCAACCCAGTCTGGTTTACGCGCGACACGCACAGATCTGACTATCCCGAGACACAAGAAGGTAGAAGATTACCTGTGGCTCACTGCATCGAAGGCACTTGGGGATGGCAAATCGTGAATGAGTTGAAGCCTTCTCGCAAACAGTCAAAAATAATCAACAAGCCAACTTTTGGGTGGAGCAAATGGAAGAAGACCAAACTGAAATCTTTCCAAGAGGTGGAGTTGGTCGGAACTTGCACTGACATTTGCGTAGTTAGCAACGCATTGGCCATCAAGGCTGCTTTCCCGGAATTGACGGTCAAGGTGGACGGCAAGTGTTGTGCCGGATTGACTCTGGAAAAACATCAAGCCGCCCTTGAGGTGATGAAATCCTGTCAAGTCGAAGTTGTTGACTAAAGAAAACAACAACTAAAAATAAAACGAAGACGTAACGAAGACAGAACTCCAGTTGCGCCTTCGTTCTTTTATTTGCGCTTAAACACGAATAGATAAACCATAGGTGATATTTATCCTATATTCATAGTACCACATTTATCAAAACCTATAAAAATGATGGAACAGATAATTAATTCACTATTAGACACTGACCTATACAAATTTTCTATGGGCCAAGCCATATTTCACCAATTCAACGATGCCAAAACGACTTGGACTTTCACTTGCCGCAACAAGGACGTGAAGTTCACAACAGAAATGGTGGAAGAGATTAAACGTCAAATCAAGTTGTACTGCACACTCTCCTTCTCAGAAGAGGAACTTATGTATTTGCTCGACAAGCAAGCTTGGTTCAAAGAGAGCTATGTCGATTTCTTGAGATATTGGCACCCTCGCTACGAAGATTTCGACATTCGCCAAGAGGGAGACTGTGGTCTATTCATCGAGACTTGCGGAAGTTGGTTCAACACTTCCCAATACGAAACGCCCGTTTTGGCCATCGTAAACGAGGTCTATTTCAGAATGAATTTCGACTACAATGTCCTTTTCGACTCATTCAAGCAACGTTTGAACGACAAAGTATCCAAGTTGAAATCGGGCATCTACGAAATTGGCAGTTTCTCCGAATTCGGCATGAGAAGAAGACTCTCTTTCGAGGCCCAAGATTTGGTGGTGAAGACTTTGAAGGAGAGTGAATTCCCTGGATTCATCGGAACATCCAACGTATATCTGGCCAAGAAATACGGACTAAAGGCAATGGGCACCATGGCTCACGAATGGATCATGACCGTAGGTCAAGGCTACCACGAACACAACCCAGCCTACTCTAACAAGTTCGCCCTTGATGCGTGGGTAAAAGAATATGGCGTATTGAACGGTATTGCACTAACAGACACAATCACAACGGATTGCTTCCTCAAGGATTTCCGTCTCACCTACTCCAAACTCTTCGACGGTGTTAGACACGACAGTGGAGATCCATACGAATGGGGCGACAAGATGTTGCGTCACTATCGCGACTTGGGCATCAACCCTGCAGACAAAACGTTGCTTTTCAGCGACTCTTTGGACTTTGAGCGTGCAACAGCCATCTACAAATATTTCAAAGGAAAGGCTAAAGTGGCATTCGGTATCGGCACATTCCTTTCAAACGACACTTGCGAAAAGCCGTTGAACATCGTAATGAAGGTGACGGAAGCCAACTACAGCCCTGTGGCCAAAATCTCCGACACAAAAGGCAAATCCACATGCAAAGATCCAGCCTACGTAGATTACCTACAACGCTGCATCGATTGGAGAATGACTCACTAATTGATTTAGTCAGAATACAAAAGGAACGTAACAGCCACTACCATCAAACGATATTTGCACCATTTAGTTGATCGTGATTACTTGGAATCTATTGGCGGAATAGGAATAGAATATATAGAAGAATATAATCAAGTAGATGGCAAATAAACCAACAAAAACGGATGAGCTTTGGCTCATCCGTTTTTGTTTATCTAATGTTTCCTTCTTAGAACTGGAAGTATATAAACTTCTGCAAATCTGCCGTGATAAACTGATAGATGATGAATACGGAAACCACAACTACCAACGCCATGACAGGCAACGGCAACATTGCAAAACTCAAACGATATCTACGCTTGAAATTCTCAGGAAGCCAATGGATAATCATTCCTATCACAAACAATGAGAAAACATAACGATATGCATAAACCATGTCTGGAATAACATCAAGGTTCCACGGACTTCCGATTTGCGTAACCATGTCCTTGGCTGTGTTCCATGCTGCCTCGTTCGCCTCGGCCGGATCCAAATTAGAACCTGCACGGAAAAAGAGACGCGTCCATGTAATGAAGGCGAATGTCTGCAATACAGCCCATGAGGTCTCCAGCCATTTCAACTCTGCAGCAATTCCACACAAATTGTAGAGCATACGCAAGAAGGTTCCAATGAAGATGATGCCCGTCCAAATAACGGCAATATTAAAGATTGGCATTGGGAAGAAATAGTCCAAAGTCACGAATATCGAAGTGATGATGAAGATGGTCAACGTACGAACATAAATGTTCATATCCCTCCAGAACTTGAAGATAATCATTCCTACACCGTTCAATCCACCCCAAATTACGAAGTTACAACTTGCACCATGCCAAAGACCACCCAACAACATCGTATTCATCGAGTTCATATTGGTATGAATCTTCAACAACTTTTCAGGACGGAAAGCAACAACAATAGCCAAAACCAAAGCAATAGAGACAAAGACCACTGCCACCCACAAATTACCCGAAAGAATGACGGCAATCAAAGCAATTGTTATAATCCAGAAATAGGTGCCAAACGTAGCGTTTCGATTACCGCCCATCGGGATGTAAAGATAATCTTGCAACCACTTGGAAAGGGAGATGTGCCAACGCTTCCAGAAATTACCCGCATTACGGGCTTTATAAGGCGAATTAAAGTTCTTAGGCAAATAGAAACCCATCAACATTGCCACACCAATAGCGATATCCGTGTAACCCGAAAAGTCTGCATAGACCTGCAAGGAGTATTCAAACAACGCTGTAAGGTTTTCAAAACCCGAATACATCGTTGGGTTTTCGAACACACGATCCACAAAGTTCACCGCAATATAGTCGCTCAAGATAATCTTCTTGGCCATACCATTCAAAATCCAGAATATGGCGACACCGAACTGGCGGCGAGAAAGGAAAAACTTCTTATGCAACTGAGGTATGAAATCCTTGGCACGAACAATCGGTCCAGCCACCAACTGAGGGAAGAAACTGATATAGAATCCAAAATCCAACAAATTGGTCACAGGCGTGATTCGTTTGCGGAAGATGTCCATCAAATAACTGATGCTTTGGAATGTAAAGAACGATATACCCACTGGAAGCAATATGGCATCCACATTGAACGCAGGAGCACCCGCAATCTGATTACCCATCCATGCAAAGGCGTTGAAAACTTTCAACTCTACGCCAAATATACTATGCACCATATCCACAAATAGGTAAGCATACTTGAAATAGCAGAGTGTCATCAAGTTGACTATCAGACCTATAATCAAAAAGAATTTCTTGCCTCCATCACTCTTCGTCTTCTCAATACCAAAGGCATCAAAATAGTTGAAAATCGTAGTAAACAATAGAATCAGCGTAAACCAACCACTCGTCTTGTAATAGAAGAAGAGACTGACGAAGAAGAGAAAAGAGTTTCTCAACAACACCCTGCTGTGCACCAAACTGAAGCCTGCAAAGACCAATGCGAAGAAAGCCCAGAATTGGAACTGAGTAAAAAGCAACGGATTACTTTCGTCGAACGAAAACAAATTCAAGACGAACTGTACTATAAGAATGAACTGTACGGAAATAAACTGTACTATACTATCAATCATACTTTTACTCTTTTTTTAAGTAAGAACTAATCAAAGCGTTGTAAAACATATCGCCTATCAACGCATAGCCTTTCGATGTGAAATGAATTTTATCTTTCTTGGCCAAGCCTGCCTTCTCCCACTTCGGCATAGAGCTCAAACCACCCATGATTTCAAACAAATCCCAAACGCCTCCTTTATGACGCTCAGCCAATTTGAAAAAGGCTTGACGCGCCAATAGGCCATTCTTGTTAACCTGGTAACGCCCTCTCCTTATTCTGCGATATGAGTCGTTATTGGTCACAAAGATGAATGCACAATTAGGAGAGACTGCCTCTATATGTTCAATCAAACGACCATAATTGGCAATAAACATCGAATCGGAAAAACTACGTCCAGACGCATCGTTAATTCCTATACCGAAAACCACCAAGTCCGGTTTTATAAGATACAAATCACGCTCCAAGTCTTCACACCTCAAATAAGAAGGCACGGAAGCTCCGTTCACACCAATTGAATGATATACAATGCCATCCTCCTCATTCATAGGCAAGAAACCTGTCAAAGTAAACGGATGAAGCAACGTATCCTGCTGTGCGAAAACGACAATAAACGAATCGGTCGGCTCAGGCATTTCAAATAGATAAGATGAGGTAAGTGTGTCATACTCTCCATCCAAATAACGCACAGAATCCAATTTCAAACGAGGAACGACAAAGCCCTCCTCGGCATACCCCAAAATGCGAAGTTGATCAAACTCCCATCTCTTTCGACTCACGGAAGAATCTGCTGGATTAAGATGCACTTTAATCTCTGCAATCGTATCCTTCGTCGTAACCGCGATTCCAGTCATTCCCAACCTTGTGTTATGCTTACGGGAAACATTTCTGGCGGGTTTCCATTGTCCTTTATACTTAACCTTATAATTGGTCGGATTGTTCGTCTTGGCAACCGAGAACGGGAAAATCAGTCCTCGGGAAGTTTTCATATCCAAGTTCAAGGAGTCCATATTCAAACGCACTTGATTGGAGAAGAAATCAGCCTGCACATGAGAGCCTCCGATATGGAGCACGCTCACCTTGGATCGACGGCAAAGCACCACCGAATCCAACTTATCATAAAAGAGATCCAATCGACTCGAATCCTGTCCAGGAATCAAAATCCGATTTGCATCATATTTGATAAACGGATACTCGTCTACAGTCTTCAAAAAACCTTGTGCCACTACATTCAGAACGCAACAGCACAAAACCACCATCACAAAAAAACTTTTCATCACTCCTGCTTGGTCAAATCAACCGTCATCAATAAATTTTCAATATACGCACGCTCCTTCTCGTCATGTCTCTTCCAGAAGCAGTAATAGTCGTAATAATTCACCATTGTCTCCACAAAGACCTCCGAAATTCGGTCGGCGCCCTTGCGCGTGAAGTGCAAATAGTCGCTCGCCGCCCAAGCTGGCTGGTTGGCCACCCATTTCTGCATAGAGCCCTCGCCGCCCATCACTTGGTACATATCCCAGAACATTGCACCGTTCTCTAATGCGGCTGCCTTCAAACTGTCGATAACAGTCTCCAACTTTGGATAAGATTGCAACTTGCCGTCCACCACCAAAGACATGTCTGCTGGACCTATCAACATATACTGAGCATCTGGATAGATTCTCTTCATATATTTCAACTGCTGCGACATGGTTGTTTTATATCCAGAAATCGTTTTCGACGTAGTCAAATAAGGAACCGAGTTACCACCGTACTCCATTAAAATCAAACGAGTGTTCAAGGTCTTCAACATCGTCTGCATCGTGCTTTTCTCTATGCTGGAGAAGAAGGTTCCTGAACTTCCGCGCATCGGCACATTATCCACGGCCACGCCATACTTTCCATCCACGGAGATACCATACAATTCGGCAGTACCCGAAAGACGCAACGTAAACCTATTGACCATCGTGTCCAAATTCCACGACATGATTGTCATGCCCGACTTTGTGTCTGAAACATATTGCGTACCCTTGTCCTTACCTCCAACAACTAAAGTCGCCATGAAATTTCCCTTGTTATTTCCCATGAACAACTTGACATTCGAGAATTTCTTCGTTCTCGGGAAAGTCGTCTTCATCTCCCTTGCCAACACTGAGATGGAACAGATTCCGCTCATTTCAGCCACTTGGCCTAAAGCACCATAACGATTATGACTGGCCTTCTGCCTCAATGTTCCAGAAATCAAATATCGTGGCAAACTATCCGAACAACTCTGACTGATAGCCGATGACGGAATAGGCTGGATGGCAGGAATCAAGCCAGGACCCCAACCTCCAAATTTCTCTTGGAAACTTTGACGTATATAACCTGAAATTCGGTCGCCTTCTATCTGAGAATCACCATAATGCAAGATATGGACGACCTCTTTTTTTGTCTTGCAATTTTCCAATGCACGGAAGAATGGGAACAATCCGTTGGGTGAACCACCGTTGGGAAGATGGAAACGAGACGGATGCTCGCGGAAGAATTTAGCATAAGTGCGAATGGTATCGACCAAAGCCAAAGAATCGGCCCTTGCCACTTGTGCCAAAGAGTCTTGAACAAACAAGGCCAAACTCTCTTCCACCTTCTTCAATTCCTCTTCTGCACTAACCTTCGTTGATGATTTTTGTGACAACACCTCCGGAATGTCAGGGAACAGGAATTTCTTATCAAACACCTTAATTCCGTCTTTCGGATAAACTTGGCAGACCGTTGCCAATACCAATATAATTGAAAATATAAAACCTAATATCTGACTTGCCTTCATTAGACTACTAAATTACTATACACTATTTCAGACGAGCCTGCAAGGCCCACCCAATACTCCAATCTACAAAAGTAAACAATAATAGGCAAATAACGTGCCACGCATCTGTTTTTTTCACTTTTTTCGAGACAACGGAATTAGAATAACGCCTTGCTACCTCCGATTGGTCAAATACATCCCTACAATTGTATCCCCGTCAACATCAATCTTTCGCCAGAAAGGTCGATTGACGGACATCTCTTTTCAAGCAAGGCAATCTGCTCCAACGTATTCGCCACAAAACGCTGATGAGGAATGGAATTGGGATTGAATGCCCGATGTGAAACAGCCAACACCACACGCTCCACTTCCATCATCGTTTGCTTGGCCTCGTCCGACAAAAAACAGACCACAAACTTCTCCCACAAATATTGAACTGCCTGGTCATTGGGATGAAGCATGTCTGATGCATAGAAACGATAGTCCCGCAAATCGTCCATCATTATCTCATAAGAGGGAAAATAGAAAACCTTGTCGGGAAAACGGTTCACCAACTCATCTGCAGCCAACAACAATACCGACTTGCTAATTTGATTGCCGTGTGCTCCATCCTTCCAATGGCGTATCGGACTGACCGTCAAAACCACCTTCTGCTTCTCGTTTTTAGTCCATAAGCGAGAAAGAAATTCCACATAAGAATCAACGATCGACTCTACCGATAAGCGTTCGCGCACAAACAAAGAGGCTGGTTGCTTATGACAGTTGGCCACCACCGTGCCATTCTCATGTCGATAGATCCAAGCCGTGCCCCAAGTCAAAAAAAGCACGTCGGACTGCAAAAGGGAGGCTCTGCCTCGTTGCAAAGCATCATTAGCATAACGAAGATAATCTTCGGAACTCAACGAAGCGAACTCACTATGAAGCGAGAAACTGTTCCAAACTCCATCTTGCTCAAAAATCTCCCTCTCCGTAAAATCATCTCCATCCAACATCCGAGCCAAAGAAAGGCGGATTGATTCGGGATTGAACATCACCCCAAACGGATTGGTCTGGATATTGAATTTCAAAGCATTCAGCTTTCTGCCGATATTCTCCACAAAACAAGATCCCATAAAGAAAAGTGAATCTCCATAGGTTATCTTCCTATCGTATTGCGGTGCTACTACCTCTGTGCGAAACTGCATATTAACAAGCATAAAAAAGGGCGAGCAAGATGCTCAGCCCTTATGTTTTCATATTATTCCCTTTAATCATTCACCACCAATGACCTTCATAATCTCATCGATGTTAGGACTGATGATAATCTCCGTACGACGGTTTCTTTGACGAGCCTCTCTCGTATCGGCAGTATCTATCGGAACAAACTCGGCACGACCGGAAGCCGTAACGCGACTTGGGGCAATACCCTCGTTTCTCAACAAAATACGTACAATTGAAGTCGCACGCTTAGTACTCAAATCCCAGTTGTCGTCCACGTTACCGTAGCCTCTATAAGGGAGGTCATCCGTATGACCTTCAATTACAACCTGAAGATCCTTATTGTCCGCCAAAAGTTTGGAAATGTTCTCCAACGCTGCGACGCCCTTCTCATCAACTTCCCAACTACCAGAGTGGAACAACAGTTTCTCATCCATAGAGACATAGACCTTTCCATTCTTGTTGACAACCTCCAAACCGTTGCCTACATAGCCCTTCAAAGCCGTAGCCACCTTCTGACGCAAGCCACGCATCAAGCTATCTTGCTCGTTGATCTTTTTAGACAAATATTCAACTTTCTTCTCCTTTTCGGCCAAGGCCTTAGCCGAAGTCTGCAAATCATTTTCAGCCTTCAACAAAGCATCCTCACGCACTTGCAATTTTTCTTGTGATTTCTGCAAATCGGACAACAAAGCCTTGATTTCCTTCTCTCCTTGAGAGTTCGACTTGCCCAATTGATCATTGAGTTGGTTATACAAAGACTGCAATGAAGCCAACTGAAGTTCGCTTTGGTGCAACTCCTTTGATTGTCTAACCGTATCGGCAATGATCTCCTCCAAGCGTTTCTGCATAGCCGAAGAATCTGCCGCCAAATTGGAAATTCTAACTTGAGCAGCCGTCAAATCACGAGAGGTTGCGTTATTCTCCTTGACACAATCATCCAACTGACTTTGGATAGATTCCATCTTTTTTGTACTTGCACAAGAAGTGGCTAAAAGTCCAGCAAATAGCAAATAGCAAATATTTCTTTTCTTCATTTTTGTAATCTCTTTAATACTGCAAATATACGTTTTTTAAGGGAAAGAGCGTGAATTGTGAGTTAAGAAATAAGAACTAAGAACTAAGAATTAACAAATCAACCACTTAAGGCAACCTCTACAAGTTGATTTCGAGAGAGTTTTGAATTTGCTTGGCTTTGCCCAAGTCGCTTCTTGCCTATAGGGACTCTAGGATGAAACATTAGACGCGAGATCTCGCATCTCTACAACTTGAAACGTGAAACATTTTCATTATCTTTGTCAAAATTCCATAAAAACAAGATTATGAAATTTCCAATAGGTATACAGACATTTGAAAAGATAATTGAAGGCGGTTATGTCTATGTAGACAAAACTGATCTGGTATACAAATTAGTTTCCTCAGGAGAATATTATTTCTTGAGCCGCCCGCGTCGTTTCGGTAAAAGTCTGCTTACCACTACACTGGAGGCCTATTTTCACGGCAGAAAGGAGCTTTTCAAAGGTCTTGCTATTGATTCGTTGGAGACGGAATGGATTGAATATCCGGTGTTTCATTTGGATTTTTCGGGGGCTGACTATACTAAGAATACGGCTTTGCCTAATAGATTGAATTCGGTGTTGGACCAATGGGAAAACATCTATGGAAGAATTGAGAGCGAGAAGGAGATTGGAGATCGTTTTTATGGTGTGATTTCTCGTGCGAGAGAAAAGATCGGCAGAAAAGTGGTCATATTGATTGACGAGTATGACAAACCTCTGACTGACACTATCGGTCTCGCTGAAATCCAGGATGAGAACAGAGCTTTGCTTCAAAGCCTATATAGTATTTTCAAAAGAGGAGACAGTCATATCAAATTCACATTCCTTACTGGCGTCACCCGTTATGGCAAACTGGGAATTTTCAGCGCGGCAAATAATTTGCAGGACATCTCCACGAGCAAAAAATATGCGTCTATATGTGGAATCTCAGAAAATGAGCTTCGCACATGTTTCGATGATGAGATTAAAAAATTTGCAGAAGATGATAATGTCAGTGTGGATGAGATGTATGGATTGCTTAAAAAGAAATATGATGGCTATCATTTTTCTGAAAAATCGGAAGACATCTACAATCCGTTCAGTCTGCTTAATGCGTTGAGCGAAAAACAATTAAGAAACTATTGGTTTGCAACAGGCACACCGACATATTTGGCTAGGATCTTAAAAAAACAAAGTTATGATTTGACCACTTTCAATAAAGAGATTGTGTCGACTGCGGAAGGTATTGCGTCGTTTGGCAATGGAGAGGATAATATTGTTGCCGCGCTTTATCAGAGTGGATATCTGACAATCAAGAGTTATGAAGATGACATCTATAAATTGGGATTCCCCAATGAGGAGGTTGCCGATGGGTTTGTCCGTTATTTGGCGATTGAGTTTGCCGGAAAATCCATGAACGAATGGGATACAGATATTTATACACTGAAACAGCATATTCGTAACGATGACGTAGATTCGTTTATGACTCAGATGCAACTGATAATGAGCGAGGTCCCATTTGAAAGTAATGAGGTCAAACTGATTGAGGCAAACTTCCGCAATCTGCTTTATTTGATGATCCGAGCAACAGGATTCAATGTTACAGTGGAACGTCCTGTGCTGAGCGGACGCATCGACGTCTTCTTTGAAACAAACAATTGCGTCTACATCATTGAATGTAAGCGTGATGGTTCCGCACAGGAAGCATTGGCTCAGATAGATGAAAAGAGATACGCTAAAAAGATCTCTGCCCCAGGAAAGACTGTGGTGAAGATCGGGGCAAATTTCAGCACAACGGAGAAGAATTTGACGGAGTGGATGGTGGGATAATTCATAATCGTATATGTAAATTCCCAATAAAACTCATTTAAACCGACACCATTATGTTTGCGACCTGCGGTCACAAACATAATGGAATCGGCTACGAAGCACTTCGTGCCAGGTCCGCTGGACCATGGAATGTGTGCTGAATCCTATGTTTGTGGGAAAATAAACGTGTTTCATCAGCGTGTTAGTAGTCCGGAGGACTTTTCACGAAGTGATGGGTAGCCGATTCCTGCGCAGCAGGTGTCGGGGGCGTGTGGCGCATAGCCCCGGGGGTAAACATAGCCCCGGGGGTAAACCCGGGGGCGGATTCGCATAATTGAATTCAATATTCGCAACATTTTCATTATCTTTGCAGAAATTCCATAAAAACGAGATTATGAAATTTCCAATAGGTATACAGACATTTGAAAAGATAATTGAAGGCGGTTATGTCTATGTAGACAAAACTGATCTGGTATACAAATTAGTTTCCTCAGGAGAATATTATTTCTTGAGCCGCCCGCGTCGTTTCGGCAAAAGTCTGCTTACCACAACATTGGAGTCTTATTTCCTTGGTAAAAAGGAACTTTTCAAAGGCCTCGCTATTGATTCGTTGGAGACGGAATGGATTGAATATCCGGTGTTTCACCTTGATTTCTCGGGGAATAAATATGTTAAGGAGAACGAACTTGATAGCGTAGTCAATCTTTTTTTGGAAAAATGTGAAAGTAAGTATGGCTCCAACGCAAGTGAGGTGACATTCGGATCTCGTTTCCAAGGAGTTATCCAACGAGCATACGAAAAAACAGGAAAAAAAGTCGTAATCCTTGTCGACGAATACGACAAACCGTTGACTGATACTATCGGAGATACAGAAATCCAGGATGCCAATCGTTCAGTGTTGCAAAGTTTGTATGGAGTTTTCAAAAATGCCGACAGATACATCAAATTCACATTCCTGACTGGCGTCACCCGTTATGGCAAATTGGGCATCTTCAGCGCTGCAAATAACCTTAAAGATATTTCCAACGACGATAACTATTCCAGCATTTGTGGTATTTCTGAAAGAGAGTTGCATAAATATTTTGATGGGGAGATTGAATCTTTCGCAAATAAAAAAGACGTTTCCAAAGATGAAATATACGAAAGCTTAAAAAAGAAGTATGATGGCTATCATTTTTCTGAGGAATCTGAGGATATTTATAATCCTTTTAGTCTTTTGAACTCACTGGCTGACAGGAAACTATCCAACTATTGGTTCGCGACAGGCACACCGACTTATTTGGTGAAGATCTTAAAAAAACAAAGTTATGATTTGACCACTTTCAATAAAGAGATTGTGTCAACTGCGGAAGGTATTGCATCGTTTGGCAATGGAGAGGATAATATTGTTGCCGCACTTTATCAGAGTGGATATCTGACAATCAAGAGTTATGAAGATGACATCTATAAATTGGGATTCCCCAATGAGGAGGTTGCCGATGGGTTTGTCCGTTATTTGGCGATTGAGTTTGCCGGAAAATCCATGAACGAATGGGATACAGATATTTATACACTGAAACAGCATATTCGTAACGATGACGTAGATTCGTTTATGACTCAGATGCAACTGATAATGAGCGAGGTCCCATTTGAAAGTAATGAGGTCAAACTGATTGAGGCAAACTTCCGCAATCTGCTTTATTTGATGATCCGAGCAACAGGATTCAATGTTACAGTGGAACGTCCTGTGCTGAGCGGACGCATCGACGTCTTCTTTGAAACAAACAATTGCGTCTACATCATTGAATGTAAGCGTGATGGTTCCGCACAGGAAGCATTGGCTCAGATAGACGAAAAACGTTATGCGAAAAAAATATCTTCTCATGACAAGAAGATTATGAAGATCGGCGTGAATTTCAGCACCAAGGAGAAGAATCTATCGGAGTGGGTTGTGGGATAATTCAGAGAGGGAGTTACACATCTATAAGTTTTTCTATAATTTTCCACTGATCATCGGTGAGATTTGTTGCATATTTGTTCATCTTCATTGTTTTTGGGTGTTATAAGACATGAAAAATTATTCACTTATTAAACTGACAATCAATATTTATCAACTTATTCAACTCGCTTTTTTGAGTCTTATATAAAAGATTTTAATCTAAATTCAAACAATTTCTAAAAATTTAAAGACGGTGAATTATAGAGGTCACCTTAAATATCATCCACCGCCACTTTCAGTCGATGCATAGCCTCCGCTATGACGCTCCTTGGCGAGGCCACATTCAGACGCATGAAGCCTGTGCCCTCCTTTCCGAACATCGTGCCGTTGTTCAAGGCAAGATGAGCTCCGTCTTCAAAAAGAGAACGAAGTTCCGTTTGCGAAAGTCCAAGTTCCCGGCAGTCCAGCCAGACCAAAAAGGAGGCCTGCGGACGCACCATCTTAATAGCAGGGATTTCCGCAGAAAGGAATTGCTGCACATAATCCATTGTTCCTTGCACATAGGCTAACATTTGGTCGAGCCAATCGCGCCCCTCCTCCGTATAAGCAGCCATCATCGCTTCAAAAGCGTATATGTTTCCAAAGCGCAAATGCAAAGCCTCCAAGAATGCGAGCAACTGACTGCGTAGTTTTTCGTTCGGAATGACAGTATAGGCCATTGCCAAAGCTGGCATATTGAAGGACTTGGTGGCTGACATGAATGTCACCGAATTTTCGGCAGCCAATTCAGACACGGAGGCATACGGTGTGTGCCGATAAGGAGCATGGAACATATCGGCATGGATTTCATCAGAGATGACCAAAACCTGGTGACGAGCACATATTTCTGCCACTTGTGCCAACTCTTCCTTTTTCCAAACTCGGCCGCCTGGATTATGTGGGTTACAAAGCAAAAAGGCCTTGCAACCTTTCACCTTCTCTTCAAAATCATTGAAATCCATTCGGAAATTCTCGCCATCGAACAATAGTGGATTTTGACGAAGTTCCCTGCCGTTGTGTTCTACTATCTCAAAAAATGGATGATAAACAGGAGGCTGAATCAAGACGGCATCGCCGGGTTTCGTGTAGCAAAGAAGTGCCAAAGCCATACCTGGCACAACACCCGATATGTTATTAACCCATTGTTTATCAACCGTCCAACCATGACGGTTCTTCAACCAAGCCACAACAGATTCACCCCACCCTTCTGGCGTAAACGTATATCCTAAAACGCCCTTCTGATTTCGGGCAGAAATGGCCTCCGCTATAAATGAAGGCGTACGAAAATCCATATCGGCCACCCACAAGGGCATCAAATCATCTCGATTCCAAAATGTCTTCACTCCATCCACTTTTACGGAACCCGTGCCTCGACGTTCCACTATTTCATCAAAATTGTATTTCATTTAATTTCTTTTAAGGTGACCTCCATAAATTTACTTCGAGGGATTTTTGAATTTATTTCGAGCAGGTTGCCGACCGGAAAGAAGGAGCAGTGCAATCACTATGACTGACTGACAAACAGCAAGATACCCCCAAATATCAAAAAGCACCGAAAAGTTTATAAAGAATCACTTATTACTAAAAAAATTGGTAACGGTGAATTTATTGAGGTCACCATTATCCAATTCAACTAAAAAATCCCCCAAAGTTAATTTATAATCAAAAAATTCATCAATTAGTTGTCATATTTCGTCTCAAAATCTAACTTTGCAATATATAAAAATGAAATATGGAGAATTTTATTGTTTCAGCAAGGAAATATCGTCCCACATCGTTCCTTTCGGTGGTTGGACAAAACTCCCTTACCAATACGCTAAAGAATGCCATCACGAGTAACCACCTCGCCCACGCATATCTTTTCTGCGGTCCAAGAGGCGTGGGAAAGACGACTTGTGCTCGTATCTTTGCTAAGACAATAAACTGCATGAATCCGACGGCTGAACATGAGGCCTGCAACGAATGCGAGTCTTGCGTGGCATTCAACGAACAACGTTCCTTAAACATTCAGGAGTTGGATGCCGCTTCGAACAACTCGGTTGATGACATTCGTACTCTTATCGAGAAAGTTCACGTCCATCCTCAAATCGGACACTACAAAGTTTATATCATCGACGAGGTGCACATGCTCTCGCAAGCTGCCTTCAACGCCTTTTTGAAGACTTTGGAGGAGCCGCCTGCTCATGCCATCTTCATTCTCGCCACAACGGAGAAACACAAAGTGTTGCCTACCATTCTCTCCAGATGTCAGATTTACGACTTCAACAGAATGAGCATCGCCGACACGATCAGTCACCTCCAAAACGTGGCAAAGCAAGAGGGAATCGAGGCTGAAGAGGCCGCTCTCTCCATCATCGCCCAAAAGGCAGACGGTGGTATGCGTGACGCACTCTCCATCTTCGACCAAGTGGTCTCTTTCTGCGGAAAGAACATCACCTACCAAGAGGTCATCAAAAACCTCAACGTTCTCGACTATGATTACTACTTCAAAATGGTCGATTCGTTTTTGAAATGCGACATTCCAAGCAGCCTGCTCCTATTCAACGATATTTTGAGCAAAGGTTTTGAGGGGCAGAATTTCATAACGGGCCTAAGCTCGCACTTCCGCGACTTGCTCATGTGCAAAGACCAACAAACAATCGAATTGCTGGAGGTCGGCGCCGAAATAAAGGAATTATACAAACGACAAGCAGCCAACTGCAACGACCAGTTCCTTATCAAGGCTCTCCGTTTGGCAAACGACTGCGACCTCAACTATAGATTGAGCAAAAACAAACGACTCCTTGTCGAGCTGACGCTAATCCGATTGTGCCAACTCTCGGATGAAAAAAAAAAATGAGTTAGACGATGATGACGACCTCTTCGCCATCGAGAATTTCTTTACGCAAGAGAAACCCATAGTCCGACCTCAAACTCAAGCCAACAACGCCACCCCAAAAGTTCACCAACAAGGGAATGCCCAATCCGTGCACGTAACTCGCATCAAGAGCTCGGAGATCCCTGGCGTATCCATCAAAAAAATCCTTAACGACGACGGAAAGGACAAGGAGCAAGTCGTCACCACTCAATATGAAAATAAAGCTTGCAACGAATTCACACAAAAGGATTTGATCAAGGTTTGGAACGAATACATCGCAACCGTTCCCGAAAAGAAGATCCTTACAACCACGATGTCAAGCTACAAACCCAAGTTGACGGATGATTTCTTCATCGAGCTATCTGTTGACAACCCGATCCAAGAGCGAGAGGTGCTCAACGAGCGTCCTTCCCTACTCGCCTTCCTTCAAAAGAAACTGAACAACGGCAAAATCCGCATGAGCATTCGCATCATGCAAATAGAAGAGAACAAGAAGATGCTCTCGCCCAAAGACAGACTCAAAGGCATGGTGGAGAGAAACGAAAACATGAAGAAACTCATGCAAGAACTCGCTTTGGAATTAGACTAAATTTCAATACGATTTATGATTTAAGATTTCCTCTCGAGCAAAGAACCTCTAATTGTTTCAATCTATTCAAAGACTTTCGTCATCACGTCCCAGAACTGAAAATGCGACACCCATCAGCCTTGTCCGTGAGGGCAAGGTCAGGCGGAGACAGAGCCCCCCAAAAAACAACCAACCCCATCGGAATCGCCTATGAGCAATTCCAACGGGGTTGTGAATGGTCTGTTTTGCAGACGAGCGTTAATCTGCTATCCCCTGCATTATTGTTTCGATGTCGCCACCGCTGGTGGCAATCATCTCGCAAAGTTCGATTTCGATGACCTCTATCGATGGCATTTCATATTCTCTCTTCATGATGCTTATTTGTTATTCGTTACTACAATTTTCTTTCCGTTCACCATATAGACTCCGTCTGGCAGGCCTACGAGGCTCTCCGATGCCTCCACGTTCAAGCGGACGGCACGACCAAGGGTGTCATAGACATTGACCTTGCCTGCAAACTCGTTTGTCGGCTCTTCACACTTCGTGACGTTGCCCTTGCGGAGGATGACACCCAAGCTGCTTGGAGCCGACGCTCTCAAGCCAGACTCACCCTCTAAGAGGATGGCAGTGCGGAAGGCTGGGACGGTGAGGTCGAGCACGTGATAGAATTGGTTGTCTATGAATGCGTAGTAGTTGAGGCCGTCCTGACAGAGGTATTTCTTCTCCTCATAGAGACCAAAGTGCGTTGCCTTGCCGTTGGTCACGTCGATTGGCTTCGTTTCGACAAACTCGACATCATACACTTCGTCAACCAATGGCTGGTCTTTCTCAGCCACCTTCACCAAGTAAGGTGTGTTGGCCTTGATGCCCTCTGCCGACTCCTCAAATTCGAGGTTCTTACCGTCGAACGAAACGAACTTGTAAGCCGTTCCGTTGATGCTTTCCGCAGGCACATCGTAAGGCAGGATGATGGTCATGGTGTCCTTGGTGGCGGTGCGGTTATAGGTTACGGTTGTAGCAGTTGGCAAATAGCTATGTTTTTGACAATATACAGATGATTCGTCATCCAACTCGTATTTTACAGTTTTGCCTTCGCCTGTAAACTGCGAATTAAATGTACCGTTGTCAAGATACGGTATAGACTTCAACGTCAATGTATTGAGCGAGTTACAATATGTGAACATAGAGTTTAATAGAGTTACCTTGTTCATGTCAAAATTGCCAATAGTAAGATTCTCAAGTACGCTGCATTTGAAAAATATTTGCTCCATATTTTCCACTTTCTCAGTCTCAAAACTGCTGAGATCAAGTGTCTTGAGCGCTCGGCAGTCGACAAACATTTGACACATCCATGCCACATTTGCGGTATTGAAATTCCCCCATTCTATTGATTTAAGAGAATAAAATTTCATAAACATACGGTTGCAAGTGCTGGCAATAACTTCACCGCGGAATTTTACAGTTTCTACACCATTGATTCCATAATCTTTCCATGGAGCATAACTGGAATAAGCGTCTCCCCAATTATCCAATGTGCCAGAAATGCCATCTATAGGTTCTATTATCATGGTTTGATCCTCATAGACCGTCCAAGTGCAAGTGCCGCAGACCTCAGAGTGAGTAACAGATGGAGCCACCCCACATTTTGAGCATTGCATATCAACCCAATTATGACTGCCACCGATGGCTGGTATAGTTACTATATCCTGTGCTTTGCAGCCCTGTCGCTGACAATCACGGTGCTTACTTCCCTCTGTATAACATGTCGCAAGATTGTCAACGATGTAATCTTCTGGATAGTCGTGACCGAGGGCAGCGATTTCTGTTGCAGCCAAGTTGTAGTAAGTATTTGTGGTATGCGCGCCATTGTCCTTATAATACTTGTCCGAGCAGCATGAGTGCGAACATGTGTAGTAAAGACTAATGCCCTTCTCAGTACATGTGGCATCCACAGCTGCATGTTTTGTCATGTTGTGGCTGAGAGTATCGATAGTTCCATTCTCCCTTGCCGTACATCCCGAATGGGTACACACCCTATGCTTTGTACCACCTGCAGTACAAGTTGCAGCCTTGTCTGTAACCCAGTCGCCGTAGGTGTGTTTTTCGAAAGTAGCAGTAATACTAACATTATCAGTAAGTTCCACATAGTGTTTCTGTACACCCTTGTCGCTCCACTTTACGAAGTCGTAGCCGCTATCAGGAGTAGCCTCCACCCCGAGCAGTGTAGCTGTGGTGGTAGTTGGATTGGCGTAAAACTGACTTACAATACCTCCAGCACCTGCGGTAACGCTGATGGTAATTTTCTTGTTGCCATTAGATTCGGCTTTGCTTTGATAACTGTTACCTAACATATTGGTGCTGGCATCCGATACGTATGTATTGTTCGTGATTACACCAACTACTTTCCCTCGTGGGCAGCCTGCAAAAATGCCCACATCCGTTCCAGTACTTGGTGTCAGTGTACCACTGACAAAGCAGTTACGGATATATTTAAAATTCTGAGTATCGCCATCATCATCCGCATAGCCTAAGATGCCTCCTATTCGAGGGTTGTCTCCTTGGGTAATGATAGAACCATTAAAGAAGCAGTTTTCAATCTCCACATTGGCATTTTTCTCACAATATCCCACTATACCACCGTTACTGTCGGTACTCTTGCCCACATCCATCGTGCCACTATAGGTACATCCCTTAATCTCAACGGTTTTTCCGTTAACTTGCAGAATCTGACCTACGATACCACCAATATGTTTCTTTTCATACGATTCTTCGTATATAATTTTACAACTACTGGTGATGTTGAGAATCTTGGAGTCACCTTTTGCAGAACCTGCCACAGAACCTGCATTGCCACATTTTATGGTAAATTCACCAGAGATGGTGAAATTCTTAATAGTAGCTCCATCGATTTGCTCAAACAAGCCAGCATAATCGTGTACAGAACTCCAAGAGTTTCCTTCAAAGTGAATAGTCTTTCCATTACCGTCGAACGTTCCTTTGTATGGTTTATTCCTGCCAAGATAAAGACCCCAATGATAAGGTATTGTTATATCTTTGTTAAGTATTGCACATAAACTTGGCTCTGTACTCGTTTTTTCTTGAAATTCTTCCAGGTCACTATATTTTTCTAGTTGATACGGATTGTCTAATGACCCGTCACCTTTAAGTTCCGCCCATGCACATTGTGGCACAAGCGAAGCCAACATCACGCCTATCGCCATGAGCGGGCGGAATAAATGTTTTATTCTTTTCTTCATTTTCTTGAAATTTTATTTACATCAAATTCATTTACATCCTTCTCCTGCACAATGCAAAGAGCTACTTTTCTGCCAAAAATGTCCAGTTTCATACCACTTTGGTTTGGCTGATTATCAGAATCGTTCTCCGAATCGGTATTTGAATCCTTTGTCATAACCAATAGTCCTGTTGCGTCAAAGAAGAAACGTATGTTTAAGGCTACCATATTTTCACTTGCAAACCACCAGTTATTACGACCTTTTGCGTTATGACCTTGAGCAAGAATCACATCAGCCACAAAAGGTTTGTCAGTCCTTTTATCTTTCTTTTTATCATCATTTTTATCTTTCTTTTTATCATCCTCTCCATCTTCCTTTTCATCGTCCTCTATATTCTTTATTGTCATTTTACCCTTGACGTAGAAATTTAGTTTGTCCGGCATTCTGTCACTGTCATGATTATCAGTCGCAATGGTTTGATACTGTCTTACTTCATTTGCGAAGCTTTTTGCAACTTCTTCAGATCCTTTCCGTCCTGCATCGATTGTAATCGTGCACAGATTTTTGTCCGTCCCCTTGTCATACTTCCAGTTACATACTGCGTTCAAATCATGTGGTTGACCTTCTGTAATAACAATATTACCCTCCTGCTCAAAATACATAGCAAATTCCTTGTCGATAAAGAATTTCACTTCATTTGTTCTTTTGGTATCTTTCATCGTTAAAATAAAATATAAATATAGTTTTGTTTGTTACTTGTTTTTCCACCTACCTCTGAACAGATCATTCCAAATAACGACTCCACAAAAGGACAGCACGATGAGTATGATGCCCAAGATGAGCACAACTATGTCGAACTCCGACAAGTCAAGGATGTTGAGAAATTTTATCATAATCTTGAACATACTGATGTTACCAATCGGCTACAAAGGACAAAAAAAAATAGCAACCCGTATGTTCGTTTGCTATAAAAAAGTGTTCGGTTGTAAGGAGTTAGATGTTCGGTTCGTGGGAAACCGAACATGGAAACGAGGCATGGGAGTTAGAAATCCAGCACCACCCATTACAGGATTAGCGGAATATTGGGAATCATTTTTCTACGCTTTATTCGTCTCCCTCCAGTCGGCAGGGGTCATACCCGTAGAGGCTTTGAACTTCTCAGTCATCCAGCTGCGTGAGGAGAAGCCGCACAACTCGGCAATGGCTTCTACGCTGAAGCTGGGCTCCGTCAAGAGCAGACGTTTGGTTTCTTCGATACGCAAATCGGACAGCCACATACGAAAGGATGTGCCTCGCTCTTGAGACAGATATTGAGAGAGCAGACGTTTAGAAATGCCCATACGCTGGGCAACCGAAGCGGAGGTGAGGTTCTGGACATTGAAGCCACGATCTGACTGCCATCGCTCGATGGAGGCCTCCACCATCGCTATCTGCTCTGCCGTCAATGGATGCTTAACAAATTCCGAGGAAACCTCGACTGCTGAATCTTGCCTCTCCTCTGCAGCAGAGATGCTGGCATCGATCAACTCATCATCATCAATCACCTCTTTGACGGTCGTGACATTGGCACCCAACGAAACAAAACTCACAACGTAGAAGGTCAAAGCCAAAAAGACAAATATGCCTAAAAACACAATCGCACGCGTGGAAATAATACTGACCACCGTCAGCAAGCTGGTGGCATATAGCACAGTAGTACCCGTATTCATATAAAGATCATAGTCCTGAATATCGCCCGAGGTCTCATTCTCCACCTTGCGACGCACACGACGCAACTCGCCGTAGGGATGGAAAACAAAGAAGATGCGAGTCAGGGCATGCAGAGTCATCATAGTATAAAGAGCCCACGGCATATGCAGACTGCGGTAATAGAGATATCCTGACACAAAAACAATCATAATGAGCACCATGCTGGCGATGCCGATGATGCAGTATTGCCGCAGATAGCGAGTGCCGCTACCCATACGGATGGTGGAATAGACAATGAGGAAGGCAATCGGCGAGTAGAACAAAATATTGACAACGGCTCCGACATCAGCACCTTGGGCTCTGAAACCGAAAATCATCTGAAGCAAATAATGTATGGCAAAGAGCAGCATAGCCGAGAAAAGGAACCAGCGTGCCGTTTCATAACTGCGACAGATAGTCTTCACATGCACTCGGGACATGACCAGTACCAAAGCTAACATCAGGGTGACGGTGAAACATACAGCCTGAACAATCATTAACGTAGTGTTACCCATATAGTTCGTTTGTTTTTTTGATGCGACAAAACTTTCCAAAGATGCTTACATGCTTCTCAGAAAGGCTCTGCATTTAGGCGACCTCTATAAATTCACCATTATTTATTTTTAGAAATAAGAGACCTAAACTAAACTTTCGACGTTTCTTGTGTGAAGTACAACAAAGGTAACAAAAAAAAAGGATTTATAGCGTTTGACCCAAATTGAAATAAGGAAAATCACGAACTATATACGATACAATTTCCGGAAAATTGATTGCTGATTTGTCGGACATTAATTACCATATAAACCAAGAATTAATTTGATTTAAGGTTTGAAACAGGCAATTCATATTAGGTTCCAATTGCAATACAAATAGACAAAAAAAAGCCTCGACTATCATTTTTGATATCGAGGCCATCAATTATTAACTTCTATCTGCTGATCCATAAAATTTGTTTTGAAAGGTTATTTACCAAGAGCATCTTTTACACTCCAAACTTTAACTACCATCGAAACTGCCACTACCGAGCAAAAAATAACCGCTGTTGCCATAATCATAAATTTTATCTTGTTAAACACTCACTTTTTTCTCCTATTACTTGCCAAGAGCATCTTTCACACTCCAAACTCTGACTCCCATTGAAACTGCCACTACCGAGCAAAAAATAACCGCTGTTGCCATAATCGTAAATTTTACTTTGTTAAACACTCACTTTTTTCTCCTATTACTTGCCAAGAGCATCTTTTACACTCCAAACTCTGACTCCCATTGAAACTGCCACTACTGAGCAAAAAATAATTACTGTTGCCATAATAATAAATTTTTATGCGTTTGTTATTCATTTATATCTTTTCGACACTGCAAATATAGATAGTATTTTTAACATCACAAACAAAAAGTCATCTTTTTTCGCAAAAAAGTAGAAACAAGTCACATTTTAACCAAAATTACTCAATTTTAGTCAACACGAAACAGATATACAATACATACAATCATATACAAATGACACAAACACACAAAATCATAAAGAAAGCAAATCAAACTGTCAGCAAACAAATTGACAAAATATTCAAGGAACGACGTCCAAACGTCTAAATGAACCCCAAAGGCAGAGACGATGGACACACTGCCCCTACCCTCCACACTCAAAAAAAAATGTTTAGCGTTGTCCCCTTGGAGTCAATGCAGGTATAAAAATGGAACATATAGGATTTAACACCTAATCGATTTCATGTTATATATATCCCCTACGGGAAAATGCCCGGAGACCTCCTCATTTCCCAACGACATAAAATCCCTACGGGATATAATCTCTGTTACACCGCACCTACGCTGTCACATCATGCATCTGACACTTGGTTCGAAAACCTCCCTTTTCGATAGAGGATGTTGTTGTTCAAAAAAAAACGAATCCGCAACACCGTGTTTACGGACATTACGGACCATATCGGTATCTCTTTTCAGGTTTAGCGGACACCCATAAAAAAACGGAGGCTCAACCATCAGGTCAAGCCTCCGTTCGTTCTATTATCAAGTAGCAAATCAATACTTCACTACGCCATATTTTCCGTCGCTAACGACTACCGCCGTATTGGATGTTGCGCCAACCACCTTAGAGAAGGTTGGATACAATCGGATATTTCCGAAATCGTCCATCACACCATACTTGCCAGTAGCCTTGTTCTTCAAGATTCTACCATCCACATCATACCCCTTAGGCAAGACTGGAGAACCCTTCTTCGTGTAGCAAGTATTATCGCCGTCGTTCTTCACATAAAGAAGGTTGCCGTCGAACGAGAGCACCTTGTCTGCAATGGCGGGCGTCATCTCAGCACCCTTTTCATCGAGCACACCTTGCTTCTTAGAAGTAAGAGAGGTATAGATGAAGTACTTGTCACCACCAGGCATCAATGTGATGTTGCGGTAAATTGGTTGAACCAAGACCTTACCCTTAGGATCGATCAAGCCGACCTTTGCATTCGAGTAGATACCCATCTCTGCCAACTTAACGATGGTGTACATATTAGTTGGTTTATCCAAACGAACCTCGTCCTTCGTCTTGATCAAAATCTTTCCGTCCAAAACAACGAACTTGTCGTTGTCTGCGCCTTGGAATGCTTGGATATAGAAGACATTGGATTGTGTTCCTTCCAAATAGCTGTTACAGTTTATATCGAAGAAGTGACCGCCATCGACCAACTTGTCATATACAGGTTCCAAAACCACGCTTGACTTATAAAGCAAGCCTTGCTTTCCACCCTTCTTCACGATAGAATAACAGTTGCAGAATTTAGACATCTCATCATAAGAGGCAGGAACAACCTCGCGACCAGTGTAATCGATAGCGCCCCATTTGCCGCCCTTCTTAACACGTAACAAGCCACAAGAAGCCTCGTCGTCAATATCGTCAAAGCCAGACAACTGAATGTTTGCTCCTGTTGGAGTCACCAAACGGAAATTGCCAGCCTCCTTCACAACGATGATATTAGCCGAATAGGTCATCTTAGCCTTTCCATTGGCAGGGATGCTACAAATCTCGTTACCATCAGCATTGATATACAACCATCTGTCACCCTTTAGCACCTTAGCCAAGCCGTTGATGAAGCAGTCGCCCAACTGATTGTAGGCAAGAGGAATCTTCTTGTCGTCCACCTTGCTAAGGAATCCGATTTTACCGCTCACCTCGTAAGCAATCATCTTATCGGTTCCTCCACAATCTCTAAAGTAAGAAAGCGGACCGAAATAGAGATACTTACCTGTTGTATCGATCCATCCCTCCTTCATGACATTCTTCACACTTGCAACACCATCCGTGTCGAAGTAAGGAAGCATATCAAACTCAGGGTTGAACATTACCTCACCCCTATCGTTGATCAAACCATATTTCTTGCCTCTACGAGTCTTGATGAAACGGCTGTCCACATCGCCAACCGCACGCCAAGAAACCTCATCGAACTGCTCGTTCAAGAGTTGAGTTCCTGCATTGTCAACAATGACCAACTGACCGTAAGAGTTCATAGCCACGCCACCATTGGCCAACGTACGGATGTTGAAAGCAGACAATGAGCCTTCCAAGAATGGTTCGATCACCATACGAGAATCGATGGAGAGCAAGCCCCACTTTCCAGCCTTCTTAACTGCGATAAATTGTTTAGACATTGGCTTAAAGTCCAAAGACGTAGCCAAATCGAAAGTTCCGACCGGTCTGCCAGACTCCAACTCAACCACGCCCCAACGTCCATTGAACTTAGCTGCGATGAAGCCCTGCTCAACCACCTTTCCGAACTCCTCATAGCTTGGATCGGCAATCTTACGAGCGCCCTCGTCCAAAATGCCCCAAGATCGGCCTTCCTTCACCAAGTAATACGACTTGCCAGCAAGAGAGTCTGTCACCAAAGCGATGTCGTCATAACGAGCAGGCACCAACCAAGAATTAGACTTTTCCAACTTTGCAATCTTCTCTTGGAATTCAGCCACCTTTTTCGTGTTGTCAGGGTAGTTGGCAATATACTTTGCGTAAGTATTAATATCGTCTTTCTGCTTCGCTTCGTCATACGCAATCTTCTCCAACTTCGATTGAAGGGTTGGCACCCAATTTGACTTTGGATACATTGATATATATTGCATATAAGCATCTGCTGAAGGAGGCAACGCCACAAATGCCAAAGAGTCTCTCAAACGGACTGCAGCAGCACGCTTTGGAGAATCAGGATAATCAGCCAGGAATTTCTCGACATCCTTCACTGTTGCATTTTTCAAATATGAATTGAAAATCAAAGTCTCCTTTTGAGCTTTTGCATCAGACAAATACGAACAACCTTGACAAGCCGTGATAATCTCGTCATAAGCCTCAACCGTATTCTTGTCTTTTGCATACTTCATCATGTTCTTCTCGATGCTCTCGCACAAGGACTCAATAGACATTTTGTTCTCACGCAAAACATCCATCACCTTTTTGTCGTACAAGTAATCGCTGTACGAAATGTTCACATAAAGTTTATATGCCTTCACAGGATTGTACTTGGCATACTTCGGACTGTTGTAGAGCATACACTCCGAAATGTCAAAAAGCAATTTTTCCTTTGAATCCGTGAGTTTGTTTGCAATCTTCGAACGCGACTTCAACGCATCCTCAAATTTGCCTTTGCTAACCTGCTTTATGATATCCGCACTTTCTATTGCGGCAGAAGCAGACATTGCAAAGAGTCCAGCAAAAGACATTGCTAAGAGCTTACTTTTCATATTTTTAATCTTTAAAGTTTATATCGTCACTATTCGTCCCCCGTAAAAAAAGGAAACGCTACAAAGTACAAATGTATAAAAAAATGTATAACAAATAGTTCTTACATCCTACTTTTCCCTATCAGCGATGATACTTTATACTGCATTGAATGGGGAATTCTAAAAAATTACTGCCGATTCGTATTTAGAAATTGAGGTTGCCTTCTTGATGGCTTTGCGTCTTTTCTTGTCCAATTCCGGATAGAAATATTCCCAAAATTCCTTCATCTTATCCAAAATCTGAGGTTCCCCACCATTCAAACGTTCTTGATAATGGGTATACATAACTGAATGCAGGCGAGAATAGAGACTCATTCTTTCCGAATCTGTCAACTTCTTGCCAGACTGATACTCCATTGCCAATTCAGGATGAGCCAACAAGCCCCGCCCAATCATTACGCCCGACAATTTTGGAAACTGGTCGGCAATCTTCTCAATATCTTCTACCGTCTGCAGATCTCCGTTATAGACCAATGGCAGCGAGCACTTCTCATAGAAAGCAGCAAAAGCCTCCATATCCACCTCGCCCCTATACTGCTGAACTCCTAAACGAGCGTGCATTGTCACCTGTTTGACGCCATACTTCTCCAGCAATGGCAAAAGAGACAAACAGTCATCCGGCTGAGACATGCCCAACCTCATCTTCACGGAAAATTCAACCTCGGGATAACGTTGCGTATTCGCCAAAAGCTCCTCCACCTTCTCAGGAGACGACAGAATGCCAGCCCCCTTCTGTCTATTGACAATCAACGGATAAGGACAGCCCATATTGATATCTACAGACGTATAACCATTCTCTTTCAAAACGCCCATCAAGAAATCAAACTCCTCGCTATTACCAGCCATAATCTGGGGCACAAGATTTTCCACCTTGTTATTCTCCTTCTTGATGCCATAAACATCACGGTTACGAGCAGCGCCCCTCTCCACCCTCAAGAAAGGAGTGTAATAGGATGACACGCCACCAAATATCTCATCAAACGCGTTTCTGTAACAATAATCAGTGTACCCTTGCAAGGGGGCAAAAAAAATCTTTTGCTTCATATTTTAAATATTTTCTACAACTCTCAAAAATAATACAAAATGAAAGAACTGCCATCGATTAAGAGTAATTTTACAATAAAGACGACCGTCACCACCCAACAAACAAAAAAGGCTCCCCTTTCATGCGAAAAGGAAGCCTCCTATCTAATGGATTATCTGATTACTTATTTTCCAAAGCCTTGATCTCAGCGTCGATCTTGCTGTACTCAGCACCCTTGTCTGTTCTCAAGTAAGCAGCTCTCAAAACGCGAAGGTTGCTCAAATCCTTAGGATCCAAATTCTTTGCCTTTTCCAAGTAAGGAATAGCCTTTTCGAATTCTTCCTTTGCACGCTTACGCTCTGCATTGTACTTCTTATTATCGCGAATAGAGCTTGCCTTATCGTTAATATCCTCAGCCTTTGTCACATAAACGATACCAAGACCAGAATAAGCAGCGGCACTGTTTGGATCCACAGCGATTGCCTGATTGTAAGCAGCAACTGCATCATCAAACTTTTGCATAGACATCAACAAGTTACCCTTTACTGCAAGATATTGAGCATTCTTAGGATCGTTCTTTACAGCCTCGTCCAAATAGGCAATAGCCTCGTTCTCCTTCTTATTCTCAATATAATAGTTGATCAAGCTACCCATCAAGTATTGATTTTTAGGGAACTTCTTCATACCATTTTGTAAGTTGGCAACATATTTGTCCATTTGGTTCGTCTCCTTGTACTCACTAGCCAACCACTCGTACATATTCTCTTCCTTATAGCCAGCGTCACGCAACTCTTCCATACTCTTGATAGCTACCGACTTCAATTCAGGAACACGATTTGCTGCATCAACAACATAATACTTAATCTCATTATAGAGAGTATCCTTCTCCAAGCCCATGCCTGCCATAACAGGATAAGATGGCACCTCCAAGTATTTAGACCACAAATTTACGGCTTGTTTGTAGTTCTTGTCGTTGTAGCTTATCAAACCTTCGTTGATGAGGTACTTGCCATATTGCTCCAAATTTCTCTTTACGTCCTTTTGGTATTTAGGCTTTACCTTACCCTTCTCATCAGGAAGCATACCAAGTTCACCAGCCTTCGCATAAGCGTCGATAGCCTTAACAAGGTTCTCATCCTTGACAGCTTGGCTGAAAGACTCTTGCTTTAGACGCTTAGTCTCCTCAGTCTCATAAAACTTAGAATATACATTACCTGCAACGTAGTAAGTCTTCTCCATTTTTGAAGTCTCTGGATTTTGCATTGCAGCCTCGATGTTAGTCTTAGCCGAGTTCAAATCTACAGGATCCATCAATGCGTTCTCCGCCTTTCTCACATTCGACTTTTGAGAAAAACCAGATGCTGCCAATGTAAGCAACATCAAAGAAAGTGCTACTCTTTTCATTTTCTTCTATTTATTATTTATTATTCATTATTTGCTGTTTCGGTATTGGACTCCTCCGTTGTTGGATTTTGAGCTTCGTTGTCAACCTCTTCACCCATCAATTCCTCCTCATCCTCGGTCAAAACCACACATACAGAAGCGATGCTATCCTTACGCTTGCCCAAGTTGATCAAAGAGACACCTTGAGTAGCACGGCCCATCACACGGACATCCGTCACCTTCAATCGGATAGTGATACCCGATTTATTTATGATCATCAAATCATTATCATCCGTCACGTTCTTGATGGCAACCAACTTACCAGTCTTCTCTGTCACGCTGATTGTCTTGACACCCTTACCGCCACGGTTAGTGACACGGTAGTCTTCAATATCAGAACGCTTACCATAACCTTGTTCGGAAACAACCATCACGGTCTCCTTTGCAGGATCCTCGATAGCAATCATTCCTACTACCTCATCTTCTGAATCCTCATCAAGCGTCATACCCTTCACTCCAGTCGCCGTACGGCCCATTTCACGAACCTTGTCCTCGCTGAAGCGAATAGCACGACCATTTCTGTTGGCCATCAAGATTTCGCTCTTGCCATCCGTCAAGCATACTTGGATAACCTGGTCGCCCTCACGGATAGTGATGGCGTTGACACCATTGGCACGAGGTCTTGAGTATGCCTCCAAAGAAGTCTTCTTGATCACACCCGACTTCGTACAGAACATCAAGAAGTGGCTATTGCAATACTCCTCATCGTTGAGGTTACGCACCTTAATAAATGCGGTCACAGAATCGTCAGACTCGATATTCAACATGTTTTGAATAGCACGGCCCTTCATATTCTTAGAACCCTCTGGTATTTCGTAAACCTTCATCCAGAAACAACGTCCCTTCTGCGTGAAGAGCAACATCGTGTCGTGCATTGATGCAGGATAGATATACTCTATAAAGTCAGCGTCTCTTGCTGCGCTACCCTTAGAACCTACGCCACCACGTCCTTGAGACTTAAACTCAGTAAGCGGAGTACGCTTAATATAACCAAGGTGAGAAATAGTGATAACCATCTCCTCGTCTGCGTAGAAGTCTTCTGGATTGAACTCGTCTGAAGCATAGATAATCTCCGTGCGACGAGGGTCACCATATTTAGCCTTTATCTCCAACAACTCATCCTTGATGATCTTCATTCTCAATTCGAGGCTTGCAAGCACCTCTTTATAATATTCGATCTTCTTCATTATTTCGGCATATTCGGCACGAAGTTCATCTACCGACAAGCCAGTCAACTGACGAAGACGCATTTCAACGATTGCTCTTGCCTGGATATCAGACAATGCAAATCTTTCCATCAAACCATTACGAGCGTCCTCGACCGTACGCGAATTGCGGATAATGCGCACCACTTCGTCGATATTATCGCAAGCGATGATCAAACCTTCCAAGATGTGGGCACGTTTCTCAGCCTCACGGAGTTCGAATTGAGTTCTACGAATCACCACATCATGTCTATGCTCGACGAACAATGTGATCAACTCCTTCAAATTGAGCAATTGAGGACGACCCTTCACCAATGCGATGTTGTTCACACCGAAAGAGGTCTGCAATGCCGAATACTTAAAGAGCTTGTTCAACACCACGTTGGCATTGGCGTCGCGCTTCACGTCCACCACGATACGCATACCCTCGCGGTCAGACTCATCATTAATATTAGAGATTCCGTCAATCTTGCCATCCTTCACCATTTCGGCGATAGCCTCGATCAACTCCTTCTTATTCACTTGATAAGGGATTTCCCTTACGACAATGTGTTCACGTCCATCAGCATCCGCCTCGATTTCCGTCTTCGAACGCATAACGATGCGTCCACGACCAGTCTCGTAAGCCTCTTTCACACCTGCATACCCGTAGATAGCTGCACCCGTAGGGAAATCAGGAGCCTTAATATGCTTGATCAACTCATCTATGGAAATGTCATTATTATCAATGTAAGCCACGATAGCGTCCACCGTATCCGACAAGTTGTGAGGCGGCATGTTAGTAGCCATACCCACGGCGATACCAGAAGCACCGTTGACCAACAAGTTAGGAATACGAGTCGGCATGACCGTCGGCTCTTGCAAAGTATCATCGAAGTTGTTTTGGAAATCAACCGTCTCCTTATCCAAATCGATTAGAATGTCCTCGGCGATTTTTCTCAATCTAGCCTCGGTATAACGCATAGCGGCTGGACTATCACCATCGACAGAACCAAAGTTACCCTGTCCATCAACCAACGGATAACGCATCGACCATTCCTGCGCCAAACGGACCATCGTGAAATAAACAGACGAATCGCCATGTGGGTGATACTTACCAAGCACCTCTCCTACAATTCTGGCGGACTTCTTTGTTGGCTTGTTTGAAGTCAAACCCAACTCGTTCATTCCAAAAAGCACACGGCGGTGAACTGGCTTAAATCCATCCCTCACATCCGGCAACGCACGTGACACAATAACTGACATCGAATAGTCAATATAGGAAGACCTCATCTCCTCATTGATGTCAATTTTTATAATTCTGTCTTGATCAACCATTTATATAATTTCTATTTATTAAAATCACATCTTTGCAAAAAAGTGCACTAAAATACAATTTTTTATTGTAATAAGCAAAACAAACCGCCCAAAAGCATGAAAAGAGACCATAATTTGAATTTATCACACATAGCCCCCAAACAACGAGAATTACAAAACACGACATTTTGTCATAAAAAACAACTCTGCACTATTTTTGCTATACTACACTTATCAAGGGGAAATTTCGTCATTTTCACAATGCCGATAAGAAAAAAGATTTTATAAAACCCACAATAGAAGATTGAATCTTTTTTAATAAAAAGCCCCTATTTTTATCGTATATTTGCAATGGAATACCGACTCCGGTAGGGATTCCGAGCTAGGAGGAAACGGAAACGCAACCTTCTCACTAACAAGAATCTAAGAAACAATTACCTCAACCTTAAAAAGGAGCGAACACTTAGATTCACAAATTAAGGACTGCACGATGAACAAAGAATTTTCGCAAAGGGTTAAAGATGTTTTGGCTTACAGCAAAGAGGAAGCAGAACGATTAGGCAATGGCTACATCGGTCCTGAACATTTGCTTTTGGGTATCTTCAGAGACGGAGAAGGCCCTGCCATCGAGGCACTTCAAACCCTAAACGTAGACATTGCATACGTCAAAAACTACATCGAATCGAGAATCAGAGAGGACAACGACACGTTGGTTGGACAAGATATTCCATTGACCGTTCAAACAGAAAGAATCCTCAAAATGATTTGCTTAGAGGCTCGTGCCTTGCATTGCGATGTGATGGACACCGACCATCTCCTTTTGGCCATCATGAAAAATAATGTCAATTTGGCAACCGAAGCTTTGCAAACCAGCAACGTCAACTACTCGCAAGTGCTTGCGGTCATCAAAAAAGACACCAAAATGAGTTCGGGCATCCAAGAGGACGACGAATTTGACGAACCTCAATTCTCAAAAGATTCGGGCAAAAGCTCATCCGCCTTCAACAACCCGACTCCCAACAATCAAAAGTCTGACAATCAGACTCCAGTGCTAGACAATTTCGGATCGGACATGACGAAGGCTGCCGAAGAGGGACGTTTGGACCCTATCGTCGGCAGAGAGAAGGAGATTGAACGCTTGGCTCAAATCCTCACCAGAAGGAAAAAGAACAACCCCGTCCTAATCGGAGAACCTGGCGTGGGCAAATCGGCCATCGTCGAAGGATTGGCCTTGAGAATCGTAGAAAAGAAAGTGTCGCACATCCTTCTTAACAAACGGGTCATCTCTTTAGACATGGCGTCCATCGTCGCCGGCACGAAATATAGAGGACAATTTGAAGAGCGTATCAAAGCCATCATCAACGAATTGTCTAAAAACCCGGGAATCATCCTTTTCATTGATGAAATTCACACCATCGTCGGGGCTGGAGGTGCAACAGGTTCGTTGGACGCTGCCAACATGCTAAAACCTGCTTTGGCCAGAGGCGAAATTCAATGCATCGGAGCCACCACCTTGGACGAATATAGACAAAGCATCGAGAAAGACGGTGCCTTGGAGCGTCGATTCCAAAAAATCATCGTCAACCCAACTTCCGCAGACGAGACGCTCCAAATCCTTAAAAACGTCAAGGAACGTTACGAAAACCATCACTGCGTATCCTACACAGATGCTGCTCTTGAGGCTTGCGTGAAATATACTGACAGATATATCAGCGACCGCCAATTCCCCGACAAGGCCATCGATGCTCTCGACGAGGCAGGTGCAAAAACTCACATTGCCAACATTGTCGTGCCTGAGAACATCGAACTTTTGGAGAAGGAACTTCAATCCATCAGCGAGGAAAAGGGCAACGCCATCAAGGCTCAGAAATTCGAATTGGCAGCAGGCTATCGCGACAAGGAGAAAGAGTTGAAAGATGTGCTCGAACGCGAGAAAATGATTTGGGAAGAGAGTCTGAAACGCAACAAGCAAGTGGTGGACGAGGACGACGTCATGGCTGTCATCTCTATGATGTCTGGTGTTCCAATCCAACGTATTGCTCAAAACGAAGGTAAACGTCTGCTTCAAATGAAGGAGACTTTGCTCAGCAAGATAATCGGACAAGACGAGGCTATCAACAAGATGGTCAAGGCTATCCAACGCAACCGAATCGGTTTGAAAGACCCTAACCGACCTATCGGATCATTCATCTTCCTTGGTCCAACGGGTGTTGGTAAGACTCATTTGGCCAAGCAAATGGCAAAAGAGATGTTCGATTCGACGGACGCACTCATTCGTGTAGATATGAGTGAATATATGGAGAAATTCTCCGTTTCAAGACTTATCGGAGCTCCTCCGGGATATGTAGGCTACGAGGAAGGTGGTCAATTAACGGAACGCGTCAGACGCAAACCGTATTCCATCATCTTGTTGGATGAGATAGAGAAGGCCCACCCTGATGTGTTCAACCTTCTTCTCCAAGTTTTGGACGAAGGAAGATTGACCGACAGCCTTGGCCGCCGCATCGACTTCAAGAATACGATCATCATCATGACCTCCAACGCGGGCACCCGACAACTGAAAGAGTTTGGCGGCGGTATTGGTTTCACACCTGCCTCGAAAGCAGAAGACAAAGCCTTTGCTCACGGAGTGATTCAAAAGGCGCTGAACAAGACATTCTCTCCTGAATTCTTGAACCGTATCGACGACGTCATCATGTTCGACCAACTCACCAAAGAGTCGATCAACAAGATTATCGATATTGAGTTAAAGGCCGTTTACGAACGTATTGAACAATTAGGCTACAAGCTCATCCTAACCGACGAGGCAAAAGACTATATTGCCGACAAAGGCTACGACGTCCAATACGGAGCTCGCCCATTGAAACGTGCCATCCAAAAGTATGTCGAAGATGAAGTGGCTGAAGTTCTCCTCGCTGGAGAGATTCAAGCAGGCCAAGAAATCAACATCTCCTACGACAAGGAGAACGACAAGATTGTCTGCAAAGCTTGCTAAAAAGCTCGTAAAATTCGACGTATAGGTCATTTCGCATGGCATTTTGAACGTGCTTTATCTCTATAGGTCAAATTGCGTGGTGAGAAATTTGTTTCGATATAACGGCAGAATCCCAGATCGCTGCAATTCCATGAGGCATAAAAACTGGGGATGCTGTATGGCAATCAAGAAGGGATTGGGTCACTCCAATCCCTCTTTTGGTGCGATGCCAAAGTAATTATGCAACCGGTATTGGAGTAAGAGCCGTAAAGACTATTAAATGATTTGAGGAAATGGAAATCACAATCAACGACGTCGCAACATACCTTGACCATGTAGGTTTGCAATTCATGGCCACAATTGGCACAGATGGAAAGCCAAAGGTGCGTCCGATGCAATATATGGTATTGGAAGATGGCAAACTATGGTTTTGCACCAACTCAAAAAAAGATGTTTACGCAGAGCTTCAAGCAAATCCGTCGCTTGAATTGTGTGGAAGCAAACTTGAAAAAGAGGAGATTAAATCTGCATGGATTAGGCTTTCCGCAGAAGCTGTGTTTGTAGATAGCAGAAAGATCCGGGAGCTCATTGTAGAAAAAAGTGACATTGTACGCAGCCTGTACGCTAATGATTTGGACAATCCTATTTTCAAAACATTCTACATAAAGAATATCAAAGGCATCATGACTAATCTTGGCCATGTAAAAGGTCTTGAAGCCAATCCAGAGTTCAACAACCCGATAACTTTTGAATTTGATTAATGACTCCACCAAGCCCTTGCTCTCCTAAGAAACTTTGCTTACTTTAAAAGGAGAGAAGCGTAATCGTCACTTTGCGTCATTTTTTAGCACCTCAAAAAAAAAGAAGGACCACCTTTTTCAAGGAAGTCCTTCGGTATATTATTCACCCACAAGAAATCACTTTGCAGGAACGACTCTAAAGTTGTCTACACACATATAGATCAAAGAAGAATCAGCCTTACCAAATTGAACGAAACTGAAGTTTGTCGCAGTGTTCAAATCCAATGGATATTTAGAATCAATCGTATCATTATCAATACCATGGTGGAATTCAGACAAAGGAATTATAACAGTCACCCATTTACCATCCGTATGGAAACCCTCTTCACTCATTGCCTCGTAAGGTTTCCAGAAGCAGATGGCAGACTTCTCACGACCATGCTTATTGGCTGAATTATACGGTCCGAAGAAAATCTCCGTACGTGGGCCCTTATAGGCTGAAGACTTTGGTATGCAAACCTCGAATTTAAGAACCAAATCATTCAAACTCTCGTTTTTATATAGACTTGCTACAGACTCATTTCCACGACCTCCCTCTTCCGTATTAGCAACATATTGAAGGAACATTGTATGAGTCATCGTCCAACTGTTGTCGTAGTGTCCATACAAGAAACCATAGTTTCCGTCGCATCTGTCAGGAAGGACAGACGGCAACGGAGTCACGCTATCTGCCATCTCGACAATTCCTCTAATCTTATTATCGTTTTCGTCAAATGGTTCATAACCGCCCCATGTTGCGATACGATTGTCGAAGTTGACAATAACATTTCTGCTATCGCGGAAATGGAATGGAGATTTAACTTCGCCTGCACTATTCTTTGCTATGATGCGACCAGCTTGCGCTCCTTGAGGGACAACAACATACAAGACACTATCGTTAGCCTTGACTGTAGTCGCTGCCAAATCTCCTGGGAAAATGATTTCAGCCGACTTCAAATTTTTTCCATACAATATTGCCGTATCGCCATCTGGTACATATTCACATCTCATACTAGACAACTCTGGTGTCTTTACATTGTCGCAAGATGCCATTAGCACACCTGCAGCAAGAATTGAGACATAAGTAAAAATTCTCGTTTTCATAAAAAATCAGTATTAGTTCGTATTCTTAATATTTATTTCTCTTAAATAGGAAGCTATAATTTAACCGACATAAAAAAAATGTTTTTCCTATAGCTCTGTAACAAAGTTATATTTATTAAGCAGAAAAACAAAAAAAATCACATTTTTTTATCTCCAATTTGAAAAAAGCATCAAATTTATTGATTAGTGACATTTCTTTTCTGAAAGGGCTACTCGTCGCAATCTGCGACAGCACTCCAAAATGCATTTTTGAACTCTTCATTCAAAAGATCATCCTTGTGTTCCTTCAAGACATCCTTCTTGCATTTACTAATGCTGAAGATATCCTCTTTCTTACTACACTCACAATACTCCTCGCCCGCAGAGCGACCTCTTGAGGTCGGCGTACTACAAGAAGAAAGGACCGATAGAGAAACGGGGATTAATATCTTGAACATCAATTTCATGACCTATTTCAATTTAGAAATTCTATTTTTACTCTGCCCAAAGGGATTATGCTTCCTCAAACTTTTTCAATTCGAATCGCTCCCCGTCAAAACAAGCGTAGGAGAAATGGGTTATCCAATCGCCCAATATAACAACACGTTTTTGGTCTTGGATTTCCAAATCTAACATTATATGTCTATGTCCGAAAACATAAAAATCTATATTGTCCTGTTTTTTAGCATGTTCTCTTGAGAAGAGAACCATATACTCTTTGTCCTCACCCAGATAAGAGGCCGACGGCTTATTCAGCTTTGACTTACGACTATGACGCGACCAAGCAAAACCGAATGGCACAGTAAACCATGGATGAATGCCCTTATACAATCTCTGGCATAACTTATTTCTAAAGAAGCATCGAATGAACCGGAATGACCAACTTGGATCGCCCAAACCATCACCATGCGCCATAAAAAAACGCTTTCCGAAGATATCCATTTCATAGGTCCCATCTATCACCTGGGCTCCTATCTCTTTGGGAAGATAGTCGAACATCCAAATGTCATGATTGCCAGCAAACATATAGATTTGAACGCCCAGATCAGACAACTCGCCCAATTTGCCTAAAAAGCGGGTGAACCCCTTAGGTACCACATGACGATATTCAAACCAATAGTCGAACATATCACCCAACAAGAACAAATAGGCTGCATCCTCCTTAATAGAATCCAACCATCGCACCAACTTACGCTCTACACATAATGGGTCTCCGTGGATGTCAAGTCCCAAATGAGCATCCGATGTAAAATATGCCTTGTTGCGAACCATCTTATTTATCTAAAGAATCAAAGCATGCCCAACTCAAGCATAGCCTCCTCACTCATCATCTCCTTCGTCCATTCAGGTTCGAAGACGATATTGACATTTACATCCTTAACTCCTTTGACGCCCGCGACCTTCATGTGGACATCCTCCACAATAAAATCTGCAGCCGGACAATTAGGAGCAGTCATTGTCATATCGATATCAACATGTCCTTCATTCGAAACCTCTATTTTATAAATAAGGCCCAACTCATACACATTGACAGGAATTTCAGGATCATAGACCGTCTTCAAGACTGCCACGATATCCTCTTCTATCGTCAAAAATTCATTCTTTTCAGAACCTTCCATATCTATCAGTGGAATTTATTACAAATATTCTTTGCCAACTTGCACTTTCGTGTCGTTGACAAATTGACGGATGCGATTCTCCTCTTCTCTCTTACAAATAAGAAGTACATTGTCGCTCTCGGTAATCACCATATTTTCTACACCTTGGACGACAGCCAATCTTCCGTTTTGCAATGCAATCACATTATCATGGCTTTCGTATGTCATGGCCCTACCTCCCAAAACCACATTGCCGTTCTTATCTTTACGATTGTTGGACAATGCAAATACGGAACTCCAAGAACCCAAATCGGACCAACCGAAATCAGCCGTGATTACATATACATTTTGGGCTTTCTCCAAAATTTGATAATCGATGGAGTTGTTCGTACAGGATTGATATATCTTATCGATGAAGCCTTGTTCCTCCGGCGTGTTATAGAACGCCTTTCCATCGGAGAACTTCCGAGCCAACTCCGTCATATAGAGTTCAAATGCCTCTGAAATTGCCTTGGCACTCCAAAAGAACATACTCGAGTTCCAATAGAACTCTCCGCTCTCCAAAAATATCTTCGCCAAATCCACATTCGGTTTTTCCGTGAAGGTCTTCACCTTAAAGAGGTTTTGATCCACCTCGTTCTCCCCTATTTGGATATAACCATAAGCGGTTTCTGGTCGGTTAGGCTTAATGCCCACCGTCAGCAAGCAATCATTCTCTGCCACGAACTGGAAACCTCGATTAACGGTATCGATATACTCACCTTCCTTCAAAATCAAATGATCGGAAGGCGTCACCCATATCTTAGCATTTTCGTTGATCGCCTTAATCTTATACATTGCATAGGCTATGCAAGGTGCCGTGTTTCGCACAGAAGGCTCAAATAAGATATTGCTCTCGGGAAGAGAAGGCAACTGCTCGCGTATTAAATCTTTATATTTCCTATTGGTCGATATATAGACATTCTCCTTATCTACAACCTTGCAAACCCTATCGTATGTCATTTGGAGCAAAGAACGACCCGTTCCTAAGAAATCCAAAAATTGTTTTGGTTCTGAGGTCGTACTATATGGCCAAAAACGACTGCCCACGCCACCGGCCAATATCACACAAAAGTTATCTTTCATATTTTCAGAAAATAAAGATTTAAATAGATGAGAAATAGTCAGGGACCGAATATCCCGAAAAAGGAGGCTGATCTATCATCCTCCTTTCCCTATATCCGAGTTACGAAGATAAACCATTTTTCCTTACTTTCAAAAAAACTGAAGAAAGTATTATGAAAAAAGTTCATTCAAAAAAAGAGACTCTACTCAAACAGATAATCTTGCATTTTTTCAACCATCACTCATATCGAAGTGCTGTGATCGGGTCCATGTTGGCAGCCTTCTTGGCTGGATACCATCCAAAGAAGATTCCCGTGGCCGCACAAACCAAGAATGACAATGCAATAGCCGTATAACTTACGACAAACGGCATGTCCAAAGCCAACGAACCAGCATAGGACAAGAGTAATCCCAATATGATGCCTATAACACCACCAACCAAACTCAAGATGGCACTCTCTATCAAAAACTGCAACAAGATGTCCTTTCCTCGAGCACCGATAGCCATACGAAGACCAATCTCCTTAGTTCTCTCTGTAACAGTCACATACATGATATTCATGATGCCAATACCACCAACGACCAATGAAATAGAGGCAATAGCCGCCAACAAAATGGTCAACGTGCTTGTCATGCTATTCATCATCGACAGCATTTCCGCTTGAGTTCGGACCTCGAAATCATCATTCTGCTCATAACTTAATCGGTGATTTTCGCGAAGCAATAGCGACACTTCCCTGACAGCGTCGTCCGCATACTCTTCACTCACCGCAGAGCAGTAAATCATCTGAAGATAATTGGTGCCCAAAAAACGTTTTTGAACCGTGGTGTAAGGGGCTATGATAACATCGTCTTGGTCTTGACCCATGGAGTTGTTTCCTTTAGACTCCAACACACCGATGACCTTTAGAGGAATTCCTTTGAAGCGTATATCTTTTCCAATGACCTCCGTAGCATCAGACACTTCTGGGAAGAGATTATTAACGACAGTCTGTCCAATAACGCAAACCTTCGAATACTTTGCAATATCTTCCGTTGAAAAGTTAGTGCCAGCCGCGAGCGTCAATTTACGAATTTCCAAAAGATCGACAGAGCCACCTTGCAACGAACCTTGAGCATTGTTATTGCCACATACAATCTGTCCCGAAGCACTCACCAAAGGAGAGACCATGCTGATATACGTCGCTTGCTTTTCAATAACCTCAGCATCAGAGATTGAAAGCGACTGTGCATTACTCGAGCCCATGTTCACACCACCACGACGCTGATTGGCATTCATAATCATAATCATGTTCGTACCCGTTGACGACACCTGTTCGGTGATGCTCTGTTGAGAACTTTGACCAAGACTGACCATAGCAATAACAGAGGATATACCGATAACCACACCCAATATGGTGAGCAACGTCCTCGTCTTATTTCGTAGAATGGCATCAATAGCCACTTTCAATAGATTAGCTATATTCATTTGCTTTTCGTTTAGAGATGAGTCGATGAACTTAGAAAAATTCAAGGAACAACATCTTATATTATCACCTTGGAAACGGTAGTTTCACAAGGTTACTATTAATAATCGTCAGTAGAAGGAAGTGCATCGAGTGCCGCCTGTGCCGATTGCGTCTCGACAGGCAAGTCTTTCATGATGCGTCCATCCCGCAACATAACTTGTCGCTTCGTGAAAAGAGCAATATCGGGCTCGTGCGTAACGAAAGCGATCGTCACACCTTGTTCGTTCAACTTTTGGAAAAGGCTCATAATCTCATACGAAGTTCTCGTATCAAGGTTACCCGTCGCCTCGTCGGCCAAAAGGATAACAGGGTCGTTCACAATGGCACGGGCAATCGCAATACGTTGCTGCTGACCACCTGACATTTGGTTGGGCGTATGCCCCGCACGATTCGACATTCCGACCAAATCCAACGCACGCTCGGCCTTCTCCCTTCGCTCCTTAGCACTGATGGCACTATTATAGAGCAACGGGAGTTCAACTTGCTCAATGGAAGTTGTTCTCGGCAACAAGTTATAACTTTGAAACACGAAGCCAATCTTCCTATTCCTGATATTGGAGAGCTCGTCCTTAGTGCACTGCGAGGCATCCACCCCGTCGATATAGTAATGGCCGCTGGTCGGTTTATCAAGGCAGCCCAAAATATTCAGCATGGTGGACTTTCCACTACCCGACGTTCCCATTATGGCAACGAACTCACCTTGCTGAATATCGAAAGTCACGCCACGAAGTGCATGGACAACCTCGCTACCCACCACAAAATCACGCTTTAGGTCTTCAATCTTAATGATTGATTTCCCCGTGCTGACCTCCGGTCTATTTGGTGCAATGATTTCACTCATGTTTTATTAGTTCTTTGGTGCCTCCTTTGCACTGTTTTTTGAGCCTCGAGACGGACCTTTCGGCATAAACGGATTGCCAGAAGCCCCCTTGCTCACCTTGTTCTTTTCGCCCACATAAGCATTCGTGATGATTGAATCACCAAGTTCAACACCACCATTCACAATATAGTTAACACCGTCACAAAGTCCGACTTGGACTCTCTTCGGCATAATCTCCCCACCCTTTTTAACCCATACAGTCTTCATGTTACGACTATTGGTTCCTGGCGAAAGGCCTTCTCCGTCCTTTCTGTGAGCATTCATTTCAGGCTTGTTCTTGGGGCGAGGGAGCGATTGCATCACCTCTTCAGTTGGAGACCAATTCACGGCCGAAGCCGGGATGGTCAAATCAACCACCTGATTAGTTATGATGCTGATATTGGCAGTCATTCCAGGATATAGTTTCTCTTCCGGATTGGGAGCACTGATGATCACCGTATAAGTCACCACATTGTTGGTCGTGGTTGGATTCAAACGAATTTGAGTAACCTCGCCTGGGAATGTCATGTCGCTATAAGAGTCAACTGTAAATGTGACTGCTTGACCTTTCTTCACAGAACCTATGTCTGCCTCGTCAACATTAGCCTCAACTTGCATTTTTTTCAAATCTTTCGCAATGGTGAACAAGGTTGGCGTACTGAATGAAGAAGCCACCGTTTGTCCCTCCTCTACGTCACGACCCAAAACAACACCTTCGATTGGAGAATAGATTTCAGCATAACCCAAATTGACTCTTGCTTCACGCATGTTAGTCTGCGCTTGAATAAGTTGGCTTTGAGCTTGCGTCAATGAATGTTGCATTTCGTCAAGGTCGCTTTGCGTAGCCGCCTTTTGGTCAAAAAGGGTTTTGATACGAGCATAATTTTTCTGAGCCAAATTCAAGGCACTCGTGGCATTTTGCAAAGTGGCATTACATTGATTAACCCTCTCTTGCAAAGTTGACTTGTCCAACTCTGCCAGCAACTGTCCCTTTTTAACATGGCTGTTGAAATCAACATATATTTTCTTCACCTCACCAGAAACCTGAGTGCCGACGGTGACCTTATCGACCGGAGCCACGCTACCCGTAGCAGTGACGGTAGTCCTAACAGTATCTTGCGACACCACTTGGGTGACAAAACTCACCGACTTTTTACTCGGCTTAAATAACCAATATGCACCTCCTGCGACAGCAGCAAGAGCAACAGCAATGATCAGTTTCTTCTTTGTTTTTGATTCCATATTATTGGTGTTTTCTTTTCTCAATATTAATTCTCCATGCTTATGCTCTCACCCGTATATACATCCAAAATCTTACGGTTCAAAATGAATGCATATTTGGCCTGCACATATTCATTAATAGCACTAATGTAATTGTCTTGACGCTGAAGCATATCAGTGATGACCACCATGCCCACGTTGAATTTAGCATTATAGACATTAAAGACCTCTGCGTAAGCTTTGCATCGTTGCTGTGTCATCTTATAACGTTCGTAAGCCAACTTCACGTTTTGATACTGCTGGATTACTGTCTGCTTGATACTTAGTTCGTTCTGAGCATACTCCACCTCAGCTTGTTGCTTAGCAATTCGGTTTTGAACCAACTTGCTCTTCGTCTGTCCTCTGTCATAGATCGGAAGACTTAACGAAAGCCCCACCTGCTGGTTGAAGTTATCACCAAACTGTCGTCCAATGTTATCAAAATCACGATGGCTCGTTCCTACGCTTGCGTTGGCACTGATAGTCGGCCTACGCCCGGCCTTAGTTATATCAATCTGAGTTTCTGCAATATCTATCGCACTCTTGCTCAACTGCAACTCCGGCATTGTTTGCAATGCTTTATCCACACACTCCTCTTGAGATGGCAATAAAGCAAGAGCCTCAATCGCAGAAGTGTCCGGAGCCACCAATTGAAGATCGGCGTTCGGATCCAAACTCATCAGACGTTTCAACGTCAACATGTTGGTTATGTAGGAAATATGGGAATCCAGCGTATCCGTCTTGTTCGACGCATATTGGGCATCCAAGATTAGATAATCGCTCTCCAAGATTGCACCCGCATCATACTTCTTTTTTCCCAAGTCAGCTTGCTCTTTACTAGTAGTGACGATGGAGGTTTTATATTTCAAGGTCTCCTCGTTCCTTAAGACAGAAAGGTAAGCACTCAAAATCTCGATGCTCAAGCTATTGTCATATTTTTTAGTACGTAGATGCGACTCCTCCTCTGCTTGCTTGCTCTGCTTGATACTATTGGAGATGCTTCCACCTTGGTACAAGGTAATGCCGCTACTGATGCCAGCATTGCCACTCATGTTGATATGGCTATTACTACCAGCGTGTTGAGCAGACTCGCCCGCACTAAAATTCACATTGGGCTTGCGATTGTTCTTGGCTTGCGTAACCGACTCCGCCGCTGTTTTTTCCGACAACTTCAAGCTCTGACGCTCGTAACTATTGCCGAAAGCATATTGAAGACAGTCATCCAATGTAAAACGATAACTTTCCACATTGGCAATTGAATCCATCGACTCTGAAGTTTCCTGAGCCTCGACGTTCAATGCCGTTAACGCCAAACCTATAAGCAATAAAGAATATTTTCGCATAACTATGATGTTTTGTGGACAACTCCACTTAATCTCAATTCAAAATTAAATAAAACGAACTATATTATCACAAAAAAAAACGTCTAACTATCCATTTTGATAGACAGATAGTTATATTGACTATACAAAACAAAAGGACACTACACTCTATTTTTCGGTCTTGTATCCCAACATTGCGTATGTTGACATAAACTCCATAAATTTATCCTTATATGAATCCGAAATCGGAATATATTGTTTGCCGAAGACAATCCTATTCCTATCTATCTCCTTGATTTTTGAAGGTTGGACAATGAACGAACGATGCACCCGGACAAAAGAAGAGGAGGGCAATTCCGCCTCAAGAGCCTTCATACTCATCAACGTCAATATAGATTTTTGATTGTCCTCAAGCACAATCTTCACATAATCCTTCACCCCCTCGATATACAATATGTTGTCAAAATCGATCTGTACCAACTTATAGTCAGCCTTCACCCAAATGCTCTTCTTCTCGGACGTCGGAATCGACATGGCCGCATTTCTCAATTCGAACCACTCAAGCGCTTTCGTGGAAGCTCGTAAGAAATCGGTATAACTAATCGGTTTGAGCAGATAATCAATCGCATTCACTTTATAACTCTCCAAAGCGTATTGCTCAAAAGCTGTAGTGAAAATAATACGACATTTGTCTCCAAGAATCTTCGACAATTCCAAACCGTTCAAGTCGGGCATCTGTATGTCGAGAAACAACAAATCCGGCATACGAGAGGCAAAATCCGCCAACGCAGCATCGGCACTATTGTAGCCGCCCATCAATGTCAAGAAAGAGGTCTTCCCCACATACGACGACAACAAATCAACGGCCAAAGGTTCATCATCTATTATTGCACAAGTCATACTCATAAACTATCTGTTATTTTTATTGAAAGGGTTGCTCTATAAATCTGACTATCAGCAGAAACGACATAAGTGTAGTTTCCTGGATAAATCAGTTCCAACCTACGCTTCAGGTTTTCTATGCCAATACCAGACCCACTTTTATCTTGCTTTCCTTTCGGAAAAGAGCTGTTTTCTATCGAGAACGTCACCTCATTTTCCCCCGTCACTTCCAACTGAATAGAGATGAACGACGGTTGCGTCAAACTGACTCCATGCTTAAAGGCATTCTCCACCAATGTGATGAAAAGCATTTGGGCAATGAGCAAATTGCCATGACCTCCTACATTGAAAGCAGTTGTCACACTTACAGAATTCGACAAACGCAAACGCATCAGTTTAATGTAATTATCGACAAATTCCACCTCCCTTTCCAAAGTCACATAGCACTGATTGCCTTCGTAAAGAGCATATCGCAACAACTTACTCAGATCCATCACGGCCTGCTGAGCCTTCTCCTGATTAACCCCAATCAAAGCATAGATGTTGTTGAGCGTATTAAACAGGAAATGTGGATTCAGCTGACTTTTTAGATTTTTCAACTCCACCTCTGCCTTTTCTTTCTCCAAATCCTTCATTTTAGAGAGAGCCGAAAACCATCGCATGGTATAACGCAAAAGAACTGAGATAACTCCCACAAAAAGCAAAATCAGAACATCATTCAATATTCTGATCCTAAATCTCTCTCGATGCTTCGGGTGACCATCACGATGTTTCAGTTCGGACCTCTTTTTTATTGCCCCTTCTCTATTTTCGTTCGTCATAGATTTCCCTTCTCTGTATTGAGGTCCATCTTTCATCCTCATCTCCACATTTTGTTGACGACGAAACGGAGGAAAAGTTCGATCATGCACATAAAAAATAGAAAATGACAATGCTACTATCAAAAACAAGTTACTTAGAAAAAACAAAGAATGTTTTGCCTTGAAAAGTAGTTTAGGTATTAACAGAGCATAATTTGTGTAAAACATGACCATCAACACAAACGGGAAAAGGAAGATGGCCAAATAATTCAGCTCAAAGCCATCATTCAGCATCTCTCTTGCAAACAACAAAGGCGAGATGAACACAAGCAGCCAAGCAGCCAAATGTAAAAAAAGGCCAACTATCCCTATTTTTGAAGAATGCTCCATCGCTTATCTATTTATCAAATCAAAAGTATTTTATCCAGCCAACATTATCAAATATAATCGATGAAATTGCTTTACAGTTGGATTAAAAGATGAATTTCCTCTAAAAAAGATTTCATTCAAACTTTCCGGCAATAAAATAAGCCAAAGCAACGCCTATCGTATAAGCCAACAAGTCCGACCACAAAAAGCCCTGTCCCAATACAAGATGCCCCACTGTCGTAGCTCTTATTTCACAAAGCCAAGTCCACTGAATCAATTGCGAAAACTCATCCACATAGGAAAATACCAGAGCAACTAATGCCACAAACTTCAACTGTTTCGCTACCAAAATCATCCGGAAAAAGCAAAATATCATCATTGCCCACAACGCATCACCCGTAGCATCAGGGATAAAGGATAGGCAACGACTTCCCAACCCTAAAAAGATAATCACAAGAGCAGCCAATAAATAAGCCTGCTGTTTCCTTTTTAACTTCATCATATTCAAGCTTATAACTTTTTCAAGACCAAGAAGTTCCATATAAACCATCAATACAAAGATAACCATCTGCTTTTTTTCTTCAAAAAAAAACTTCACAAACCTCTTGCAGATTCAAAAATAAGCACTACCTTTGCATCGCAATTGAGAAACAAACCTCTCAAAGTTGCCCAGATGGCGGAATCGGTAGACGCGCTGGTCTCAAACACCAGTGGATTCACTTCCATCCCGGTTCGACCCCGGGTCTGGGTACGAAAAGCAAGAGACATCACATCGTGGTGCCTCTTTTTTTGTGACCATCGATAAAGTGGCGCCCACTATCCTTGACGCGAACATCCGGCCAACAACAAAGATAGGTCAACGCTTAGTGAAAATCGGGGTGAGCCATCCACGAATAGGAATTACCCCCCAAGACAAAAAAAAGAAGATTTTTTCAAAAAAAATGACGTTTCCTCTTGCAGATTCAAAAATAAGCACTACCTTTGCATCGCAATTGAGAAACAAAC
>JAKSKZ010000025.1 GCA_024401475.1 Paludibacteraceae bacterium
TTCCACTTGGCTGTGTCTTTGGCCGAAATCTTGGCGGCGACAGAGTTGTTGAACAAAGGGTCTTGCTCGGTGAAGTTGTCCAACTTGGCGTTCCATTTGGCTGTGTCTTTGGCCGAAATCTTGGCAGCGACAGAGTTGCTGAACAAAGGGTCTTGCTCAGTGAAGTTGTCCAACTTGGCATTCCACTTGGCTGTGTCTTTGGCCGAAATCTTGGCGGCGACAGAGTTGTTGAACAAAGGGTCTTGCTCGGTGAAGTTGTCCAACTTGGCGTTCCACTTGGCGGTGTCTCTGCTTGTTAATTGTATGCTTAAAGGGGTGATGGTTGGACTCTCTTCAGATTCGGCTCCATTGTCTTTTGAATTCACCCGATCGTTTAGAATGGTGTTGAGTTGTTCGATGCTAACGAAGTTCTTGTCGTTTACCAATTCACTAACCTTTTTAGGAAGAACGTCGGGCGAAACAGTTTCTGCGTATAAAGCGTATGGCACGCTTGTCAGTGGAGTGGTCATGGAGAGCGAGTAATTGTCCCCACCTTGCAAATCCATCTCACATCGGATGGTATAATTTCCTTTGGACCAATCGATTGATTCTATAGATTGGTTGCTTGTGCCGTTTTCGTCGCCTATCGCAAAAGAGAGAAGTCCGTTTTTGTTGGATTGTTCAATTCTTTCCTCGGAATAAACCTCGTCCCCGTTTTGGAGAATGCTTATTTTAATGCCGATGTTGGATTCTTGAATGATGTTTCCGTTGGCACCTCTAACAATAGCTTGGTAACTGATAGTCTGAGGAGATTTTGCTAAAGCGATAGCAAAAAGATTAAGTGATAAAAGGAGAGCTAAATATATCTTTTTCATTTGTGGTTAGTTTTTTGCTATTTTAAATACAATGATGTTTTGGGTTCCTTTGTTAGGACGTATTTTCAATAAATATTCGCCTTGTGGTTGGTTCTCTAATGAGAGGATCGATCCATTATGAACGAAACCTTGACTAAGTATTCGTCCAGTTAAATCGTTTAATTCGAATGGAAGGTTGCCCTCCTCGTTTGTGGATATTTGGCAAGTTCCATGTGTTGGATTGGGTCCTACTTTGATGGATAGAAATCCTTTTTGGTAAAGAATCTCGTTTCCTGTGGGTGTCGCTTTTTCGATGAGAGGTTGTTGTTCTCCTGCCGAAATGCTGCCTTGCCTGTTTTCCGAAAATTGATAGTGTGTTTGACCTATGCTATAGGAAATTTCACCATTAGAGCCAAAAGATTTGTTTCCACCTCCCGCAACGATGGATGTCTGTGATAGGCAATCAATCGGAAGGACGAGCAGAAACGCATACAATAGTGATTTATTCCAGAAAAAATGTTGAGAGAACATCGTATCAATTCAATTTTACAATAATGTTGCAAATATACATAAAATATTGATTAAAGTCTATAAAATAGCGAGTTGCAAAATAAAAATGATATTTTTTGTTGGATTTGAGGAGTCCGATATTCTGACTAATTCGATAAAAAGAGGATTTTTAATCGTTCCCATTTTAGCAACATAATATCATATAATTTTTCATCCTTGTTTTTTAAAATATAACCTTGTATCAAAGGATCGTTTCTATACTTGTGAAGAGTTGGCTCGATAGTCCATTTGTCGGAAATCACAATTTTCATCCCGCCTAAGGTGTAGGAAAGAAGAATGGAGTCGTTGTCTGAGCAGATTTTTGTTCGCAGTTTATTGTTGGACGTTAGTTTGCCTTCTATAATTTTGAAATCCGTGGAGTCTAAACTTCTTTTTGGATGAAGGAAAACAACGGAAAATGGCTGGTTAAGTTCTTCAATGGCGACTAATTTGTCCTTTATTTGCGTGCGGACAATGAAATCCGACCCAAGGAGAATGAATAGGCAACAAAAGAGCAACATTGGGATGAATTGGGTGAGTTTGGGTTTGTCAGGTTTGAATTCATGACCATCCATTTCGGTTTCATCGAAATCCTCCTCGGCCAATTCATCCAAATATTCGATAGGAATATCGTTGTGCTCTTTCATTGATGATGGATTAATCTATGCGAGTGATCTTTGCTCCTAATGCGTTGAGGCGAACGTCAATTTGTTCATAACCTCTGTCAATTTGTTCGATATTGCTGATGGTACTCTTTCCGTTGGCACTCATGGCTGCGATGAGCAGTGCAATACCTGCACGAATGTCTGGTGACATCATGTTGGCAGGACGGAGGGCTGTCTTCTTCTCCAGACCGATGACAGTCGCGCGGTGTGGATCACAAAGGATGATTTGAGCTCCCATATCAATCAGTTTGTCAACGAAGAACAAACGGCTCTCGAACATTTTTTGGTGAATCAAGACGCTACCTCTTGCTTGTGTGGCAACGACAAGGAATACACTCAACAAATCGGGAGTCAATCCTGGCCATGGCGCGTCGGCGATGGTCATGATGGATCCGTCGATGAATGTGTCAATTGTATAAAGGTCTTGCTTCGGAATGTAGATGTCGTCTCCAATCAATTCCAACTGAATGCCCAACTTTCTGAAAGCGTCTGGAATGATGCCGAGTTCTTGGTAATGTGCGTTTTTAATCGTGATTTCGGAGGCTGTCATGGCTGCCATACCAATGAAACTGCCGATTTCAATCATGTCGGGCAAGATTTCGTGGTCGCAACCGTTGAGGCTCTTCACGCCTTCAATAGTAAGGAGGTTGGAGCCTATTCCGCTGATTTTCGCCCCCATTTTGTTCAACATCTTGCATAGTTGTTGAACGTATGGTTCGCAGGCTGCATTGTAGATGGTGGTGGTTCCTTTGGCGAGGACTGCCGCCATGATGATGTTTGCAGTACCAGTTACGGACGCCTCGTCCAATAGCAAGTAGGTGCCTTCTAAACCAGCAGTCTTGATGTCATAACGCTTTTTGTAAGCATCGTAGGTGAACTCGGCTCCTAATTTTTGAATGCCTCTGAAGTGTGTGTCCAATCGTCTGCGTCCAATCTTGTCGCCTCCCGGTTGTGGAATGATGGCTTGTCCGAATCTTGCAATCATTGGACCTACCAACATGACTGAACCACGAAGGGCAGCACATCTTTTATGAAACTCATCCGTCTCTAAAAAGTCGAGGTTGATTTCTTTGGCTACAAATGAAAAAGTATCTTTACCCTCTTTGCGGATGCTGACGCCCATGTCTCTTAATAAGTTAATTAGATTGTTGACATCCAATATGTTAGGAATGTTGTGAATAGTTATTTTCTCGGAAGAGAGCAGTGTGGCACAAATGACTTGCAAAGCTTCATTTTTTGCACCTTGTGGATATATATCACCTTTTAAGGGATGACCTCCCTCTATAACGAATTTTGCCATAATTGATTTAAACTAAAAATATCTCCGAAGATACGGAATATTGATGAATAAACTTGCTTTTTGTTTGCTAAAAATCAGCCTTGATTTTTATGCGTATTTTTTAGGATATCTGATGAATATGCTGATGAGGGCAATGATGCCGATAAGCATAGGATAGTACAAATATCTCATTATCTCTATCGGGGATAATATAGAACCCGCGGCAATCAACATTTGTGCACCATAAGGAATTAGTCCTTGAGCAAAGCACGAGAACGTATCAAGCAGACTCGCTGAACGGCGATTGTCGATGCCATATTTTTCGCTTATCTCTTTGGCTATGGAACCGGTCGTGACAATGGCAATCGTATTGTTGGCCGTACACATGTCGCTTAGTACGACAAGGGCTGCGATGCAAAGTTCACCTCCTCGTTTACCTTTCACCATTTTTGTGAGTTTTTGAACGAGATAGGTGAGACCTCCGTTGTGGCGGATGATTTCTAACATGCCTCCAGCTAAGAGTGTGACGATGATTAGTTCGCTCATTCCCATGACTCCTTTGTTCATGGCCGATAGCCAACCGAAGAGGTCGTAACTATTAGTGGCTAAGCCTATGATGCCCGTCAATACGATGCCTAAAGCAAGAACGATCATCACGTCCATTCCCGCAAGTACGGTTGCCAATACGCAAATGTAGGGAATGACTTTAACCCATTCTATGTCAGGGATTTCAGCTGGCATTTGCACTTCTTGTCCGATGAAGGCATAGTAGATAAGCATGATAATGGCGGCAGGAAAAGCAATGAAACTGTTAGCCTTGAATTTGTCGCTCATTTTGCAACCTTGACTTTTGGTGGCGATGATGGTGGTGTCGGAGATGAACGAAAGATTGTCTCCGAAATAGGCTCCACCCACGACAATGGCCACAACCATTGCTAATGCCAGGTCCGTTTGCTCGGCTATTCCTATGGCTACGGGGACGAGTGTGGCGATAGTGCCGACAGAGGTGCCGATGGAAAGCGAAATGAAGCATGCGGCAACGAACAGCCCGGGCAATAAGAATCCATCGGGCAGAAGATGAAGCGTAGCATAGACAGTTGCGTCGATGGCCCCCATCTCTTTGGCACTTTGAGCGAACGATCCTGCTAAAACGAAAATCCAAACCATTAGTATAATGTTGTGGTTGCCAGCCCCATGGCAGAAAATTTGGATTCTCTCTTCTAATTTTTCTCCACGCGTAATGGCTATGGCGTAGATGGATGCTATTAAGAAAGCAATGGCTATGGGAACCTTGTAAAAGTCTTGTAATAGGATGGACGAACCAAGATATAGGGCAAGAAATAGAATAAGTGGGGTGAGTGCCCAGAAATTCGGTGTCTTAGTCTGTTTTTCTATCATAAATCTTTAGTTTGTGTTTTGATGCAAATTTATGGATAATCGGTAGAAAAAGGAAGTGACCAAGTAATCTGTCGTAGAATTTTCTAAATTTGTGCCATTTTAAAGAAGTTTTGTTATGAACGTAGAAGATGTGAGAGCCTTTTGCTTGGGCTTGAAGGGCACGACGGAAGATATGCCTTATGGTGATGATATGGTAGTTTTTCGTATAGAAGGTAAAATATATTTGCACCTGCCGTTGGAGTATGCGGAGCCTCGTATCTCCATTAAGTTGGATCCTGAATATGCGCAGCAGTTGAGGGCGCAATTTGTCGGAGTGCAACCCGCCTACCATCTGAATAAGACGCATTGGAGCGATGTGATGATAGAGGGCTGCTTCTCTGACGAACAGTTGATGGAATGGATTCAAATGTCCTATAAGTTGGTCGTTGCCAAATTGCCGAAAAAGGTTCGTGTGATGTACGAATTATAATCGTACGGGGTATTTTTGTAATCTCTCGTCTATCATTTCTCGAGGAACGATACCCTTTATGCCATCTACAATTAGGTTGACCAGTCGTTCTTGAACATAATCGTTTCTGACGAAAATGGAAACTTCACGAGTCGGGGTGGGGTTGATGATTTTTCTTACATTTTTTTCTCTCGTTTCCCCTAAATGCGAGATGCATAGTTTTGGGATGACGGTAAATCCGTTGTTTTCGTCGACAATCTGCACAAGTGTGGACATATTACCTGTTTTGTATGTGGCATTTCTATTTTCTTCATAGTTTTTTAAGTCGGGAGCTTCGTAATGGAAGCGAATTTCATGTCGTAGAGCCCATAATTTGTCGTAGGGTAGTTCGCTAAAAGGAATGCTCTCCATTTGATATAATTCGTCGTGAGGAGAAACATATGCCCAAAGTTCCTCTTTGTAGAGTGGAATCTCTAAAAGGTTGTTGTCGTGTTGATGCATGGACATGATGGCCATGTCAAGTTCTGCACATTTCAGCATCTCTACGATTCGGTCACGATAGAGTTCATGAACCACCAACTTTAATTCTTTCATCGGCATGGTGTATTTGAATAGCTTCGGCATTAAGTAAGGGGCAATGGTTGGCGTGATGCCTAACCTGATTTTGCCGGTTGCCCTTTTCCGCTCGTTCAAAGAGAACTCTTTCAATTGGTTGGCGTGGTAGAGGACGATTTGGGCCTGTTTTAGAATTTGCTCGCCTGCCATCGTGGGGCGAATTGGATGCGAGTTTCGGTCGAAAATGACAATGTCCAATTCCTCTTCCAGTTTATGGATCATAGAACTAAGGGTGGATTGTGTAATGCCACAAGCTGTGGCTGCCTTTACAAAATGGCGGTGCTTCTCGATTGCGAGAATGTACTCTAATTGTTGAATGGTCATAATAAAATAAGTGTTTAAGTTGTTTAGGGATAAATTCCCATTCTATTTATGACAAAGATAGTATTGTTTTCTTGAATTTAATTGTGAAATCCTATCGGTTATATCAATCGGCTTATTCGTATATTGAATTGATAATTAGCAGAAAAGTGTTTTATCTTTGCAACTGAAATCAAATGGATTTCTCTTCTTTCATAGATGTTAGGAAAGAACATTTTAAGTTAAACTTTAAATAGATATATTATGGAGCCGAAGTTTTATCGATGCCCAGTATGTGGCAATGTAATCGTGAAATTGTTTGATTCTGGAGTTGTCCCTTCTTGTTGTGGAAAACAGATGGAGAAATTGGTGCCTCGTTCAAGGGAGGATAGTGTAGGAGAGAAGCATTTGCCAGTAGCAATGGCTGTCCATGAAAAGAAGTTGAGGGTGGAGGTTGGCACTGCTCCTCATCCTATGACCGAATCGCATTATATTCAGTGGATTTATTTGGAAACCGACAAGGGAGGTCAAATTGCGTACCTTCATTTCAACGATCGGCCAGCGGCGACTTTCTGCTGCCAAGGCCGTCCTATCGCAGTCTATGCCTACTGTAATGTGCATGGATTATGGCGTACGGAGTTGAATGATTTGCCATGTGAAGATTTTTATTGTTGAACAAATGGATTTATGAAAATAGCGTTTTGAAAATCTTATAGTAGTTAACCCCTTTTTCTCGCCTATTGTTGTTTGTGTTGTTCGTTTTATTATTACTAAAAAAGCGGTCTCCTTTGTAGGACACCGCTTTTGCCTTTTTATGTGAAACATTGTAACTTTGTCGTCTTAGAAGAATTTAATTGATAGAATATGACAATGCTAAATAATCCCCAATGTTCAGTAGGGGATAGTTTTGTGGTGATAGGTCGAGATTTTGTACAAAAGGAGGATGGCTCCAATTTGAACTTTCAAGACCTTTTGAATTTGAAGCGTTTGAATCCCGATGCGGACTTTTTTTCCGAAGTGGAGAATGGGTTTTCGACTTTGGAACTGAGTGATAAGGATTCTCTTCCGTCTGGTTATAAAACGGACACGATTCGTAGTTTTTTCGCACAGAACGATGAAGAGTCTTCCTTCCGTTTGGCTCGTGCCCGAGCATTGCTTTCGTGGAGGAAAAACATGCGTTATTGCAGTTGTTGTGGCACTCAGTTGGAGGATTCTGCGGATACGACTTCGCGATTTTGTCCTAATTGTAAGAAGATCTATTTCCCTCGCATAGAGCCGTGCATCATCGTCTTGGTGAGCCGCGGCAATAAGGTATTGCTGGCTCGTCATGTCCAGCGCAATCAGGATGTCTATACCTGTATTGCCGGATTTATTGAGGTGGGCGAGACCGCAGAGCATGCCGTCCGTCGTGAAATATTTGAAGAGGCAGGTATTCATGTGAAGAATGTTCAATATCGAGGGTCGCAGAGTTGGCCATTCCCAGACCAACTGATGTTGGCCTTCACGGCAGAATATGAGAGTGGCGAGTTGAACTTACAGGAGGATGAGTTGTCGGATGCGGGTTGGTTTGATAGGGAGAATTGCCCAGCCACGCCTATGCCCGGTTCGATTGCTTACCGACTTATTCATGGCCTGATATAAAAAAAACAGCACGCCTTTGGGAAGACGTGCTGTTTGAATCTCTTGCGTTTCGCTTATTCTCCTTCGTAACAAATCGGACAATAAACGTCCACATCTTCAGGAAGTTGTTTCCTTCCTTTCAAGTCGGTCAACTCTATGATGCAGTTGATGTAGATCTTTTTGATTCCCAGTTTTTTACATAAATCGTAGGCGGCGCGCATCGTTCCACCTGTAGCCAACAAATCGTCGTGGATTAAAACGATGTCGTCAGAAGAGAGCGCGTCCTTATGAATTTCTACGGTGTCCGTACCATACTCCTTGGTGTATTCTTGACTGATGACCTCAGCAGGAAGTTTGTCCGGCTTGCGGACCGGTACGAAGCCGGCGCCGATATAGTTGGCAATGATGGAACCCATAATGAAGCCTCGGCTCTCGATGCCTAATACTTTCGTGATGCCTTTCCCTTTGTAATAGTCTGAAAGACTGTTGGATAATTCGTTGAGGCACTCTTGACTCTTAAACACGGTGGTTACATCTCTAAATAGAATTCCTGGCTTCGGAAAGTCGGGGATGGATCTCAAATGGCTTTTTAATAAATCTATGTTCATCTGTTCGTTTGTTGTTTTAGGAGCAAAGGTAGTGCAATTCTATCGAAATACCGTTCGGATGAGCAACTAAAACCTAATGTTAAATATTTTAGGAATGGGGAGGACGGAAACTTGTTTTTTATCTATATTTGTATGATGTTAGTTTTTTGAAAAAAAGAATTCAGTTTAACTTAAGCGAGTGAAACGTAAAATGAAATAATAACAACTAAAATTTATAATTATGATTATCTTAATTGTAGCAGCCGCATTGTTGGTTGTCATTGGTGGCTATTTTATTGCCACACAACGTAATTTGGTAGCGTTGGATGAACGAGTGAAGAATTCTCTTAGCCAGATTGGCGTTCAGTTGAAAACCCGTTGGGATGCCATCACTTTGTTGGCCAAGATGGTGGAGAAGTACTCAAAACACGAGCACGATACGTTGATGGATGCCATCGCGGCCCGTCGTTCTCCCATTAAGACAGCAGGGGATGCTCAAACCCAACAGAATGCTTGTGACCAAATGTTGGCTCGAATCAATGCCGTGGCAGAGCAATATCCTCAGTTGCGTGCTTCTGAACTATATACAAACACGATGAACCAAATCAACGAGTACGAGAACAATGTACGAATGAGTCGCCAAATCTATAATGATACGGCGACCCGTCTCAATAGTGCAGTGCGCCAATGGCCAACTTCTATTGTCGCCGGTATGTTGGATTTCAAACAATGTGAATACTTGCATGTTGAAAATGATAAGACAGATATTCCTACGATTTAATTCCGTACCTCAAAGGATTCTTCTCCTTTTGAGTCTGCTGATGTCCTCTTTCGCACAGGAGGCGTACTCATCGGAAATAGACACCATCGATGTTTATGTGAAATTGGATAGGCAAGGAACGGCCTACATCTCTGAATATTGGGATGTGTATGTGGACGACAGCAATTCGGAGTGGTACATCTCGCTTAAGAACATGGGCGATATGCGTGTGTCCGATTTGCAAGTGTATGATTGTGAGACTCAATCCTACTTTGCCGATGATACACCATGGGATGTGAATCGGTCAAGAATAGCGAAAAAAGGGTTGTCTGGCATCAATCGTCTTGATGGTAATGATTGTGAACTTTGTTGGGGTGTGGGGTCTTCTGGACGTCATGCTTGGGTGGCAATGTACAAGGTGGAGGGATTCGTCAAAGAGTATCAAGACGGCGCCGGATTTAACCACTGTTTCGTCAACTATGGATTGTCGGCTGAACCTCGCTTCGTCCGTACGATCATAGTAATGGCAGATTCCACCCCGTTGTCCTACGAAAATGCTCGCATCTGGGCTTTCCAATATCCTGGTTATTGTCAGTTTGACGCCGGGGCCATTGTGGCGTGGAATTCGGAATCTTTTTCTACGGATAATTCAATGGTAGTGATGAGCATTTTCCCCAAGGGAATGTTCAATTCCTCCATTGTCGTTGACGATACCATCGGAACGATGAAGTGGAAAGCATTGGAAGGCAGCGACTACTTGGGTGACTACAGCGAAGGGGATTATGCGGAGGGAAGGAACGTCTTGTTCCAAAACGGTAATGCCTTGCCTTGGTGGGAAGAGCTCTTAATAACATTAGCCGTAGTAGTCGGAGGAATATTTGTCTATGCTATCGGTTATGGTCTGGTGGGATTGGGTTTCTATTTAGGTATTGCTCTTATATGGAACATCATTAGTCTTCGTCCATTGCGAATCTATCATCGCCGCAAGAAATTATTGGAGGGAGCGGAGTCTCCTTATTTCAGAGGCGTGCCTATCAACGGAAATCTGAATCGCTCTTTCTATCTGATTGATGAAAATAATTATCGAGTCTATCCGATAGACAAGGACAATCTTTATGCCGCCTATCTTGTTAGACTGATGCGCTACGGGGCTTTGTCTGTTACATCTACGGAAGAGAAAGGAAAATTAGTGAACCGTTTGAAGGTTGTCGAAAACTTCAATTTCTCTCCGAGTGGAAATGTGGCAGATGATAAGGCGTTGGAGTTCCTTTATCATACCATCAAGAATGCTTCTGGTGCGAATTTGATCTTGGAAAAGGGCGAACTGAAATCCTATTTGGAAAAGCGCAAAGTGGATTGCCTGACGTTGGAGACTATCGTAAAGACGGAAGATTCTTCAGATGCCAAGCCAAAAGAGTTTCAGGATCTTGTCGGCTTGGAGAATTTCTTGAAGGATTTCACCTTGATGAACACTCGTGATGCTGTGGAGGTGGAATTGTGGGACGAATATTTGGTCTATGCAACACTTTACGGCATTGCCGACCAAGTCTTAAAGAGTTTCAAGGAGGCTTGTCCGGAATATTTCAAACTCTCTAAATTAGGAAGTCAACTGATAAACGAAAGTGGAACTGTCATAAGCGATTTCAATTCGTTTACTGGTATTGCAAGAATTAGTAGAGGCCTTTCCTCTTCATCGGGCTCACGCTCTTCTGGCGGTGGCGGACATTCTTCCGGCGGTGGTGGCGGCGGCCATTCCGGCGGTGGCGGCGGCGGTGGCGGTCGCTGATGATTGGCCAGTGCCGTCAAAGGTAATCCGAACCAGATGATGGGTCGATGTTAGATGGCTTTGAAAGTGTTCACCTAAAGATTACATATAGGAGGGTGTATCGCAACTTTATCAGTTTTGATACACCCTCGAGAAAGAGGTCATATTCTTCACCTACATGCAGCAGGTGTGAGCCGTCGCACCATGATCAAGTGGGTTCAGGCTCATCGTGAAGAACTCGTAAAACTCGGCTTCACTCATGGCACCCGACTATTACCGCCCAGTGCAGTGAAATTCATCTCCGAATTCTACTGCATCGACCTTTCAAGCCCCCAATCCTAATCAACCCTCACCCAATCTCAGCCGACCCTAACCGACGCTGAGCCCACCATAAACCAAAGCGAGCCGACCGCACTCCACGGCCAGCTCGCTTTTTATTTTTCCTGAATCTAATGTAAAACGAATACGTTCAGCAATTCTCTTCAGCTTTTGTCTTGATTGTTTATGACATCTTTGATATTCTTCACTACATACCCGTATTGTTTGGCGTATGAAAGAATAAAAAGTACAAACAAAGCTGCCAATTGGATTGCGGAGTTAAAATCTCTTATCCACTCCCAATTACACAAGGCGAATTTATACGCTATAGCTACTATTGCAATAAGGAATACAGCAGATAGTGTCCTGTACATGTTTGCTATTTCTACTAATGTCACAACAAACGGACGAATCTCTTTTGTCTTGTTGTAATTTGCGTATTTTTGTTTGTTAATCAATTTGCATTTTTCACATAATGGCTCTAATAGCAAAGAAGACACCCTGCCACATACCAGTCCTGCTACGTAAGCTATAAGCGCATACTGCCACCAATATGCTAATTCTATATCATACCCTATGTGGTTTAGTATGTATACCATTACCATTCCTGGAAGCAAATTGTTCAGTATCTCATATCTTGACAACTTCCCCAGTAACTCTTTTATTATGTCTGTCATATTTGTATATGTTTTTATTGTTTCTCAATTTCTTCTATTGTTGAATATGACGCATGTGGCTCTACAGTTTTCCACCCTCTGTCGGGAGCATTGTATGAACGATGGAGTATACTTCCCGCAGTCTTATATACATTAAACCCTTTTTCATTCAACATATTAACCAATCTTTTTGATGGGTGATGCCCCTCGTCTCCTTTAGTGCATGATATGTAGCACGATGTTCCATATTTGCCAAGTCTTTTCATTATTTCAGGATCCACATTGTGTCGACTTCCGTGATGAGGCATCTTTATGATGTCAACTTGCTTTAGGTCTATGTTTTTATCTTTTGCATTGTCTATTGCGTGCTGTAATCCAAGTCTACCACTATCACCAGTAAACAATATCTTTATGTCTTTTTTGTACTCAAACATGAATACAATGCTCGACTCATTCACATGAGATGTGGAATCGTTTTGGGGCCATTCCATAAATCCCTGTATATACCATTCTTCGTTACCGGTAGAATGCACTTGGATATTTGGCATATCAGGTACCCTCTCGCTTTTTTGGGGTGATTTGTCACAGTTCGCTATGCATGTCTGGTAAAACTTATTAGTAGGTCCTAATATTGTAAATTTTGCATCGCCACATTCCAGATTATTTCCGACATTATCGACTGCATAATAAATCTTTACGCCTCGCTCTTGGGCTAACTCTACTAGTCTTGCAAGTTGCGGAAAACTCTCCTTTAATTCTTTCTCTACTGAATATTGCGTTTTGCGACCATCATATACATAACTCATATATGGGCGATACCATGGCGCGTTAACAATGAGGTTGCCTACTTCCACATCTTCATATTCAAACAATGTTACTAGTCCAGATATATGGTCCAAGTCTGGATGTGTTAAAACAGCTCCTGTTATGTGGTATTTCCCCCCATAGTAACAATTGTAGTACTCTTTAATGTGTTCTCTAATCGATTCTGCAGTCTTGGAGTAACCTCCATCAATTACAAAAACGTCTTGTCTTTGCATTCCCGCGTACAAGTCGCCAAATCTCAGAAGAATACAGTCTCCACTCTTTGTGCTTTCATTAATGGGAAGTAAGTCAATCTCCCAACCTTTGTTTGAATTTGTGTATCCCATATTAATTTCTATCCGCCCTGCAACCCATGGGTTTCCGCTCCTGCCAGGTCCTTAGTCTGGAGTTTTATTAAGAGCTGTTCTTAGCTTTTCAATTCCTATGCCCAAATAATGATTCGGACATAATGGCATGAAAATATGTGTTCTATTTTTAATATTGTCGTATATTCTGTCAATTTGTCAATTAAAAGCAAATAATTTGAGTTTTTATATTTATATCACTTAATAACAACTATATTTGCAGCAGGATTAAAAAACGAATAGTATGATACAGGAATTAAAGGTGAAGAATTATCTTTCCTTCCGCGACGAAATAACATTCAGTTTTGAAGCTACCAAAGACACCACAAGCGAAGCTTACCAAGTCGTGACTATTGGTAAGACTCGACTTTTGCGTTTTGCAATGGTCTATGGTGCCAATGCCTCTGGCAAGTCTAACTTGCTAAAAGCTTTTGAGTTCCTGGTCAACTTTTGGTTCGACAAGGCAGATAACATAGATGAGCCAACAGGTGCGACGCCGTTCCGTCTTGATGCCAACACCCCAAGCGAACCAACCGAATTCAGCCTGAAGTTTTTTGTTGGCGAAACAAGATATTGGTACCAATTAAAGTTGAATGCCAAGACAGTTTCTGAAGAAAGATTGTTCATTTACCATAGTGTCCAGCCTACGTTGTTGTTTGAACGTTCATTAGAAAATGGACAGTCTGTCATATCCTTTAACCCTAAAGCCATAAAGATAAGCGCAGCAGCACAAGAGGAAATCTCCCTCAAGTGCTTGCCGAATATGTCTTTTTTTGCAGCTCGCAACCAGGTCAATATTTCAATACCTCAAATTGACGAGGCTCGCGAATGGATGCGCAATTCATACCTTCCGGTCATATCACCTGCTACTCACATGTTTGACTATGCAAACAATATGATGCGCAAGGATGATGCCGCCAAGGCATATCTTTTGGATTTTATCCATCGCGCAGACTTTAATATAACAGGATTGCGAAGCAATAAGGTGTCTGAACCGGTCAGCCCCGATTTCATTAAGTTCATTATGCGTCGAAACGATATGTCAGATGAAGAAAAAGAACGAATCCAAAGTACAAAGTCCATTGACACATGGGAAACACTCTTTGAGCATACTGTTCGTAATGCGCGTGGTGAGGAAAAGTACACGATGCAGGAGAGTGATCAATCAGATGGTACAAAGAGGACATTTGGCATAGAGGCCGCGGTTTATACTGCCATTAAGCAGCAGGCATTCCTAATGATTGATGAGATAGAGGCGTCGCTACACCCGTCGTTGGTTGAGTTCATAATCGAAAAGTTTCTTCGTGAGACTGACAATCATTCGCAGATGCTCATCACATCTCATTACGATCCATTGCTTAACACAACCGATGATCTCATCCGTAAGGATAGTGTCTGGTTTACAGAGAAAGACGAGACGGGCCATTCTTCTCTTTTCTCTCTGGTTGAGTTCCGTGGTCTCAACAAGTTGGCATCTATTCAAAAGGCATATCGCAATGGACGTTTCGGAGCATTGCCTAATATCAAATAGCAAGAGTTATGGCAAGGAAGAATGTACGTAATACCAACACGAAAAACACCCTTGAGGCAATCCCGACTATCATTGGAGCGGGAATAACCGAACAGTACTATTTCGAGCATCTCAAGAACCTGTTTGGATATCGTCTGAAAATACGTCCACGTTTTTTCGGCAATGAAAATATATACTATATCGAACAGCGTATTAGGCAAGTGCTCGACGAAGGTGGACGTGCCATCTGCATATTTGATGCTGATGTCACGAATTGGGATGCTGCTGAGAAGAAAAAACTTGAAGAACTCAAGCGTAAATATGGCAACAAGCCTGATGTCCTTATATGTGACAGTTTGCCATCGATAGAATATTGGTTCCTTTTGCATTTCAGAAAGACTGCTAAATTTTTCACGACAAGCAAAGAGGCAGAAAGGGAGTTGTCTAACTATATTCGTAACTATGAAAAAAATGAACGTTTTCTTTCCAAGCCAGATTGGGTCATACAGATGACCGATTATGAGAAACAAAATGATGCCGTCACACGTGCCAAGGAGATAGGCATGCAAGAGAACCAGTCATACACCAATGTGTATAAAGCAATAGAAGAACTGAAGAGTAAATAATAATGCTTGGTTGGCAGTCATAAGTAGCATGATTGACCAACCATTCTTTTTTTACCTGCTTAAAATGATCCGAAACATATTCCGAACATCCATATTACCTCATGCATCACCCTCTTTCTTATCCAATCTGCCCCCATTTACCTCACATTTAACACATTTCATCGTCCTTTTAACCCCAACCTCAGCCGACCCTAATCAACGCAGACCCATCATATACAACATCTCTTCTAATTCTTTACCAACTTGGTAAAGTTTTTATCTCTCACCCACTTTCCAACCAAAATCCACCTTTTTAATGTTAAAACCACCTCGACATGCCTCATTATTGCTGAATTTTATCTATTTTGCATTTCGTGTCAAACTTTTTAGATTGTATGGATAACCTGAACCGCATAAAAGTCGTTCTTGTCGAGCACAACAAGACTGGCAAATGGCTTGCCGAACAGCTTGGTAAATCAAACTGCACCATAAGCAAATGGTGTAGCAACGCTATACAGCCCGACCTGAAGACGATGGCACAAATTGCGGAACTGCTCAATGTGCGACTGACAGATTTGATAAACGACAAGAAAAACTGAATTTAGACAATGGACAATAAACAATATAACGCACTCTTCTCCTTCATCTGGAACATTGCCAACGATGTTCTGGTACATGCCTTTGAGAAGGGTGACTACAAGAAGATAATCCTGCCGTTCATGGTGCTTCGTCGTATCGACGTGCTCCTTGAACCAACCAAAGCTGCTGTTCTTGATAAGAAGGAGTTCTGCGACAGTCATCATTTAGCAGACTATACGCCTTTCCTCACTCAGGTTACTGGCTATCCGTTCTACAATACCAGTGCCTTCACGATGAAAACACTTAAAAACGAGATTGACCCACAACGTCTGAAGATGAATATCATTGAGTATTTCAATGGTTTCTCTCAGGACGTGCAGGACATCATAGACAAGTTCAAACTTCGTCAGCAGGTTGATAATCTGACTGAGGCAGGTCGCCTCGGTTCGCTTCTGGAGAAGTTCACGGACGAGAATATCAACCTCTCTGTGAAGCCTATCATGCAGGAAGTAACCAACGAGGACGGCACAAAGGAGATGGTTGAACGTCTGCCTGGACTCGACAACCACACCATGGGAACCATCTTCGAGGAACTGCTCCGTAAATTCAATGAGGAAAACAACGTGACAGAAGCCGGTGAGCACTTCACACCTCGTGATTATGTTCGTTTGCTCGGACAGTTGGCTGTAGAGCCTATCAAGGACAAGATTACCGACAACACTTACACTATCTATGATGGTGCATGTGGTACTGGTGGCATCCTGACCATTGCACAGGAAGAGATTGAGCGCATAGCCAATGAAGAAGGCAAGCGTGTCCGCACAAGCATCTTCGGACAGGAGTTGCAACCTGATACATACGCAACCTGCAAGGCTGACCTTATGATAAGTGGAAACATCAACAAGTTCTCTTATCGTCTCGGTACAGTTGATCATCAGTATATTGCCTTTGGTTCAACCATCAGTCAGGACGGACATGCTGGCGAGAAGTTCGATTTCTGCATTAGCAATCCACCTTTTGGTACTCCATGGAAAGAAGACCTGAAGAACTGGGGCATTGGCGACAAGAAAGAAATTACTGACCCTCGTTTCTTTGATGGAGTGAATAGTTTCATTCCTGACATTGGCGACTGTCAGATGCTTTTCCTTGCAAACAACATCAGTCGTATGAAGGACACACCAATGGGAACTCGCATCGTAGAGGTTCACAATGGCTCTTCGTTATTCACGGGCAATGCAGGTGGTGGCGAGAGTAATCTGCGTAAGTATATAATTGAGAATGATCTTCTTGAAGCTATTGTTGCTATGCCAGAGAAAGACTTCTACAATACTGGAATTGGCACGTTCATCTGGATTATCACTAATCGCAAGGAGGAACGTCGAAAAGGATTTGTGCAACTTATTGATGCAACAAACATCAATACCCCACTCCGTAAGAACCTTGGAGAGAAGAACTGTGAGACTTCTGAAGCAGACCGTCAGAAAATTGTACAGCTTCTTACGGAATTCAAGGAAACTCCAGAAAGCAAAATCTTCAAGAATGAGGAATTTGGCTACTGGCAAGTACCTGTACTTCGTCCAAAACGCGACAAAGAAGGCAATATTGTCCTCAAAAAAGGGAAGCCTGTTATGGCAAAGAACCGCAACGAGGTTGAACAGATTCCACTTCTTTACCCAGGCGGCATAGAGGCTTTCTATGAGAAGGAGGTAAAACCATACGATTCAGAAGCTCTGTTTGATGAACCAATCATCGGCTATGAACTTTCCTTCACCAAGTATTTCTACAAACCTGTAGAATTGCGCACTCTTAGTGCAATCATGGATGATATTCGAAGCATAGAGGCTGATACAGACGGATTGTTGGACGAAATCATGAAGTAATGATATGGCACAACGATACGAAACATATAAGGATAGTGGTGTACAATGGCTTGGAGAGATTCCGAGTCATTGGAATACACTATTAAATGGCATCCTGTTTGTTGAAGATGTCAGAAAACCTGAGGCAAACGACGTTCCGCTTTCGTTGTCGCAGGTAGATGGTGTTATCCCAACTGATGAAATGAAAGAATCTTCATTAAAAACATCATCCTATGATAACTGGAAGAGAGTCATTATTGATGATCTTGTTTTGAATAGATTCAAAGCACATTTAGGTGTGATGTTTGCATCGAGTTATGTTGGAATGGTGTCTTTTCATTATGGTGTATTCAAGGCAAAGATGGAACTTGTTCCTAAATACTATGAATATCTATACCATACAAACGTTTATCGTTTCATCTACGCTGATGCATCAAAAGGTATGACTGTAGGTTTGCAGAACTTATCGAATACCAGTTTTTACAATGTAAGAGCAATCTACCCTCCAAAGGAAGAACAACAATCTATCGTTGCCTACCTTGATGACAAATGCGGAAAGATAGACGAATGGGTAAACAAAAAACAGAAGGAAGTGGAGTATCTTCAAGAATTGAAACAACGTGTCATTGCAGATGCTGTAACACGAGGTCTCAATCCAAACGTCACGATGAAACAAACCAATAACATTTGTCTTGGTGATGTTCCAGAGCATTGGCAAGTAATGAGATATGGGACATTATTTAAGCTAAAACCAGTAAAACAACATCATGGAGAAGAATTACTTTCAGTGTTCTTAAATTGGGGCGTCATAAAGGCTGCAGAGTCGGACAAAAGAACCCATGCAGCTTCAGAAGATTTATCGAAATATCAATTAGTAGAACCAACAGACTTTGTCATGAATAACCAGCAAGCATGGCGTGGCTCTGTGGGCGTATCCAAATTAATGGGTATTATAAGCCCTGCATATCATATCTTTATTATGCCCACATGCTTTGATGCTGATTATGCAAATGCATTATTGCGTTCAAAAGCTATTGTCGGTCAGTTTGAGATGAGTTCAAGGGGAGTTGGAAGCATACAAAGGACTTTGAATTTTAATTGGCTTAACAATCGATTGGTTCCTGTTCCTCCTCTTGAAGAACAGAAGCAAATCGTCGCTCACATCACCGACAAGACCTCCAAGATTGACAAACTAATTTCCAACATCAACAAGGAGATTGAAGGTATAAAGGAATACAAACGACGTCTCATCAGCGACGTAGTTACAGGTCAAATCAAGGTATGTTAAGCAAATGGAAGACTACAGCGAATACATCATACAAGGCGAACCTGACAAAAGAGAACGTGTAAGGAACTGGATGACTGCCATCGGTTTGCAGGACGTAGATGACCTCAAACCGTCGCAGTACTTCCTTGATACCGTCAAGCAGAACATTGAAGGCAAGATTACGCTCGAAGAAGTCCGTAAACTTGTCGATCAGTACTATACCACAAAGGAAGGTCTTCAGCAGGAGAAACGCACGGAAGAAGCCGACAAGGTGGCTGTTCGTATAGCAGAACTGATTGCACATAAGACATTCAGCTTCCGTCCAAACAGCCTTGCATCCATTCATCGCCATCTGTTTGAAGGCATCTACAAGTTTGCTGGTACATACCGAGATTACAACATAACCAAACCAGAACTCGTATTGCGTGGTGATACCGTAAGATACGAATCAGGCAACCTGATAAGCGATACCTTGGAGTATGAGTTTGACACTGAAAAGAAGTTCTCATACGAAGGTCTGTCTATGCCAGAAATGGTGAAGCACATAAGCCGTTTTATAGCAAACGTATGGCAGATACATCCTTTTGGCGAAGGAAACACTCGTACAACTGCAGTGTTCACGATACAGTTCCTGAGAAACCTTGGTTTTGAGGTCACAAACGAGATCTTTGCTGAGAACTCCAAGTATTTCCGCAACTCACTCGTTAGAGCCAACTACACCAATATGCAGTATGGCATTACTGAGACAACTGAGTATCTGGAGCGATTCTTCCGTAACCTGCTTATGGGAGAACAGAATGAGTTAAAGAGCAGGTACATGATAGTGGGTACAAGCTGGGAAGAGAACAAGAAGGAAGATGCAGTTGCTACCCAAGAAAGTACCCAAGAAAACATAGGTAGTACCCAAGAAAGTACCCAAGAAACGAATAAGAGTACCCAAGAAATGGTTCTTGATGAGATACGCAAGCATCCTTTCACTACTCGCGAACAGCTTGCCAAGGTCATCGGCATCACGCCAGATGGCATCAAGAAGCAACTGGACAAATTGAAGAAGGCAAATGTCATCAAGCATGTAGGACCAACGAAAGGTGGTCATTGGGAAATCATAAAAGAATAAGGCTATGGACACATCAGAAACAGGACTTGAAAAGATAATCGTTGACTGGCTGCGTGACCATAGCGGCTACGAGCAGGAAACTCCACACGCTTACAACAAGGACTTTGCCTTGGTTGACAAGTGGGTGGAACGATTCGTTACAGAAACTCAACCAGAGAAGGTGAAGCAATCAATGTGTTTTGCCTCACCAAGTGAGCGTTTCAAGTTCTTCACCCGACTGTCAAACGAGATAACAAAGCGTGGTGTGTCAGATGTACTACGCAAGGGATATAAATTCAATGGTTCAACCTTTGATCTGTACTACCCATTGCCATCAGAACTGAATCCAAGTGCCAAGGTTGCATACGAACACAACATCTTTGGTGTTATCCGTCAGGTGATGTACTCGAAGGTGAATACCAACGAGATAGACTTCGTGGTGTTCATAAATGGCTTGCCACTCGCCACGTTTGAGTTGAAGAACAACTTTACAGGTCAGACATACGAGAATGCCATTGCTCAATATCGTACAGATAGAGACCCGAAGGAGCTGCTGTTACAGAAGAAACGCTGTGCAGTACACTTTGCTGTGGATGACTGCCAAGTATGGATGTGTACAGCTTTGGCTGGCAAGGACTCCTGGTTCCTGCCGTTCAACTGCGGTGTAAATGGCGGTGCAGGTAATCCTGTCATTGAAGGAGATACAATGACTTCATACCTCTGGAAGGATGTTCTGACCAAGCCTACACTCTCCAATATCATTGAGAATTTTGCGCAGGTCATCAGCAGCGAAGACAAGAAGACTCATAAGATGAAGGAAACTGTCATCTGGCCACGATACCATCAGCTGGATGCAGTTCGCACTTTGCTGAATGTGACAAAAATGTCGCCTATCGGTCGTAGATTCCTCATTCAGCACAGTGCCGGAAGTGGTAAGTCAAACTCCATCACATGGCTTGCTTATCAGCTCGTCACCCTGTTGCAACAGAACCAGGAACCATTCTTTGATAGTATAATAGTGGTTACCGACCGTGTGAACCTCGACAAACAGATACGTGATAACATCAATGCCTTCCAGAGATTGAGTAATCTTGTTGGATGGGCAGATAAATCGGGAACACTTCGTGAACTTTTGACAGGAGGGAAAAAGATTATTATAAGTACCATCTTCAAGTTCTCATTCATCCTCGATGAGATTGGAAGTTCATTAAAGGACAAACGGTTTGCCATTATCATAGATGAAGCACACAGTAGCCAGAATGGATCGCTGTCTGCTAATCTTGCTACTGGCATATCGGGTAATGCAACACCTGTAATTCCGTTGAAGACTGGTGGCTATACCTATGAAGAAGATGGTTATCCATCAATGGTAGCAGATAACTCTGACGTTACCTATGGTGAACCAGAGGATATTGAAGACAAGATTCATAGAATAATAAAGGGAAGGAAGATGGCAAAGAATGCCAACTACTATGCCTTTACCGCTACACCAAAGAACAAGACTCTGGAAATGTTCGGTGATAAGGTTGAACGCATAAATGAGGAACCTCTGTACATTCCTTTCCACGAATACACTATGAAGCAAGCCATTGAGGAAGGATTTATCCTCGATGTGCTGAAGAACTATACACCTTACTCTTCTTATTATCGTGTACTGAAGGCTGTCGAAGACGATCCTGAATACGATAAGAAGAAGGCATTGGGCAAGATTCGTGCTTATGTAGAGCGTCAGCCTGAAACTATTGAGAAGAAGGCAGAAATCATTGTTGAGCACTTCTTGAAGAAAGTCTATATGAAGATTGGTGGCAAGGCTCGTGCCATGGTGATAACCAGTAGTATTGAACGTGCCATTGAGTTCTACAATGTGATTACCAAGATGCTTGAAGAGCGCAACAGTCCTTACAAGGCTATTGTGGCATTCACTGATAAGGTGATTAACGGCAAGATAGTTACCGAAGCCGAGTTGAACGGATTCCCATCTGCCGAGATAGAACAGCGTGTGGAACAGGAGCCTTACCGCTTCCTGATTGTAGCAGATAAGTTCCAGACAGGTTATGACCAACCATTACTGCATACCATGTATGTGGATAAGCAGATAAGTGACCTGAAGGCAGTACAGACGCTCTCACGTTTGAACCGTTGTCATCCAAAGAAGCAAGATACCTTTGTTCTTGACTTTGCCAATGACCCTGAAATGATTCGCCAGTCATTCCAGAGGTACTACAAGACAACCATACTCGAAGGAGAGTCTGATGTGAACAAGCTCAATGACCTCACCGAGACTATCGAGGCTTTCAACTTCTATACTCAGGATGATGTTGACCAAGTGGCAACACTCAAACTGATGGGAACGGATGAAGACCGTCCAAAGATAGACTCAATCATTGATGCCGTTGTGGTACGCTTCAAAGCAGAACTCAATGAGGATGAGCAGATAAAGTGTAAGAGTGCCATCAAGAACTTCAACCGTTGCTACCCTTATTTCTCTGCAATCATGCCGTATGAGAGTCCGGAATGGGAAAAGCAGTATGTCTTCTATTCCCTTCTGGTCAAGAAGTTGCCAAAGTTGAAGATTGATGACTACACAGATGGTTTGCTTGATGACATCGACTTTGACAAGTATCGCATCGTGAAGGAAGAGGAACGTGCTATCGTCCTTGAAAACGAAGACACTAACGTCAAGCCTATTCCTGTAGGAACAGGTGGAGGTAAGCCACAGCCAGAAATGGATGTTCTGTCAAGTATCGTGAAGGACTTCAACGATACCTACGGCAACATCGAGTGGAAGAACCGTGACGAAGTGCAACGCCAGATCGAAGAGTTGCCAGCCCGCATTGCTACGAGCGTTGACTTTGCAAATGCCGTTCGCAATGGCGATAAGCAAGTGGCGCAGATTGCCTTCAACGATGACATCATCAACATCGTAGCATCGATGCTGGAGGAGAAGACCGAGTTCGTACAAACATACTTTGCAAATCCAGACTTCCAAAACTTTGTGAATGCAAGGGTGTTCCAGGCAGCGGTAAGTAAGTTATCGACAATGTAGATATTATCATTTTGAATTAGATTGCCTTTGCGATCTAAACTATGATTTATAATAACGATTAAACTTAATTTACATGTCAGAATTTATCAGAGCTATTGGTATTTATTACAAAAACGAGCTGAATGCTATAAAGAAAAGTAGTAACCCACTTCAACCTGTATATGAGGCTTTCTCAAATGCATGGGAATCGATTGTTGAGAGATTTCCCAAGGAGCATTTGCGACATGGCAAAATACGAATGGAATTCCACTATATAATGGGACTCTTTCAGGATGATGCAGATAACCGTACAGCTGCATTGGATAAGATTGTAATTATTGACAATGGCGTTGGCATCAATCCTGCCAGTTACAATAGATTGTTGACATTGCGAGATAATAGCAAATCTGTTTGTAATAAAGGAACTGGACGAATACAGTTCGCACACTATTTTGATGAAACTACTTTTGATAGTACGTATTCCATTGATAAACATGATGGCAAGCATATCGTCATGACATTATCAAAGAAGCAAGCTTTCTTGAATAATAACGCTATACTCCGCAAGGAATTAGAAGAGAATGTCACAGACTGGCAACCATACACAAAGGTGACCTTATCACGAATATTGGATGAGAAGAAGGATGGCAAGTATTATGGAGAGATGTCGTTAGAAAACTTCATAACCGAACTGAAACATCACTTTCTTGCAAGATTATGCGAAAGCCGTTCAAATCTCCCAACTATTGAACTTGTTCGATATGAAGACGGCTCAGCGTTAGAACCCCTTTATATTCTCCAAGAACATATCCCTACAGCAGACAAGACAGAGGAAATCATAGTCAAATACAGCAAACTCGATGAGCATAATAAAGTCGTTAATACTGATCGTGCAGCCGTGTTTACACTTATGTCTTTTATTCAACCTAAAGATGCTTTGTCTCAGAATTCTCTTTATTATGTTAGCAATGGTGCTCTGGCTCAAGAAAATGCAGTTGACGGTCTGCCTAAAAAAGATTCTATTGATGGCAACCGTTATATGTTCTTGTTAAGTGGAGATTATTTTGACAATGTTGATGATGATATGAGAGGAAATCTTCATTTGGTAAAAGAATCTGCATTCAAAAAACAGAATGAGGCAACCCTATTTGCAGAAGAAGAACTCCTGGTTGACAATATTGCTGCTCAGGCAAATGAGAAAATTGCAGAAGTATATCCTGTATTCTCTGCAAAAAGGGAGGAAACTCTACGCAAATTGGATGAACTTCAGAGCATGTTCTTGATTGATGAAGAATCCATTGAAGCATTCCGTAAAAAAATAAAATCATCAGATACTGACGAACAAATATTATCCACAATATATAAGACAGAGATGGAAGAGACAGCTCGGCGTGATGCTGAACTGAAAGTTGAATTTGAGAAGGTGAAAGCTCTGACGCCTGATAGAAATGGGTATCAGCAGCAATTAAAAGAACATGTCGATGCTTTTACAAAACTTATCCCTTTGCAGAATCGTACAAATTTGACGAAATATATAGCAAGACGCAAGTTGGTCTTAGAAATCTTCAAAACAATTTTGGAGAACGAAAAGAAAAATGCAAAGAAGACAGGTAGCGTCAATGAAGATGTCTTGCATAATCTGATATTTCGCCAGAAAACAGAAAATAACGGTCCAGAAAGCAGTGATATGTGGCTGCTAAACGATGAGTATATCTATTTTTCTGGAACATCTGACTTAGAACTTAAACAAATTGAGATTAACGGCAAGAAACTTCTGAAACAAAATATGACTAATGATGAGGAGGAATATCTTGTAAAAGCAGGACATGACGGTGGAAAACGTCGCCCAGATATTTTTTTGTTTCCCAAAGAAGGACGATGCGTCATAGTTGAATTCAAGGCACCTGATGTAGATGTTGCCAATCACCTGAATCAAATTAATAGGTATGCAAGATTGATTAACAACTTGTCAGACCCATCATTTGGTTTCAACAAATATTATGGCTATTTGATTGGCGAGAACATCGATATAGAAGAAATACGTGATAGTGATCCGTATTTTCAAGAAGCACCTAATTTGGGCTACATATTCAAACCATATTTACCCGTGTCTGCAAAGTTTGGAAGAAAAGATGGTTCCCTATATACTGAAGTGATAAAGTATTCTGATATTTTGGAAAGAGCACAACATCGTAATCAAATATTTTTAGACAAACTTGATGGGAAATAGTTAAAATTCCTCTAAACATCCTTCAAATTTAATATACTGACAATTCATTAACTGATCAAGAAACATAATACAATCTTGGAAGCAGGAATCGCGGCACCATCAGCTTGCAACCTACAACCTTGGAGATTCGTTGTAGTCACTGACATCAATACATTTACTCACACGACAACATTAAAGTAGCATAATATGGGAAAATATTGTAACCTTTCAATTATTGCACTAATCGGTTTCGCAGCAATTATGCTAACCTCATGTGCTTCATCATCCAGCGTGACAAGGAGCACTTCTGGTCCCGACATTTCAGAGTACAAGTATGTGATATTTGGTTCTCTCAATGACGATGGCGATGGCGAACTAACAGACATAATACTGATGGTTGACAACGTAATAGCAGAAAAACTTCAAGTTGTTTCTAAAGAAAAAGCTCTTTCACTATATACGCAAGGTGAAAAAATCATAACTCCTACAGTCAGTGTTAAATCAGAAAAGTGGGAAGGTGGATATACATATATTACCATCACTTTCAAAGACTTTGAAACAAACCAACTTGTTGCCGTTGTAAAATCCAGTGGTATAGGTATGTCCATCGCACATGACCAAAAACTAGCATTAGAAGCGATAAAAAAGGAACTAGACAAAACATTTAAGTAAGTCAGCACCCAGACCGTCGAGATAGTCAACAACCTTCCAAAACTAAACTTGTAACATGGAAATCGTTATCGCCATCATTGCAATTATAGTCACTATTGTTATTGCGGTCTGATCTTCGAGATCAACAGCCCATTTGTCCAGGTTCGGAGGACGACATTGCCGTCCTCTGAATCTTCCCAAATAGACTGCTCATTCACTTCGCCATAGTTACTACGTGATTATCCTTTGTCCATTATCCGCACTCAACACGACAGCGGTAGCGGACATCCCATATCAGTCAAGACAGTTTTTTTTCATCGGTAAATAGTTGTCTGCTGTCTTGATTGATATGAGACGTCCGACCTTTTCCGTTGCTGTCTGCCTCTACGTTCCGCCAGCAAATTTGGCGAATCAACCCGAAGTCAATCTCCCGCCGTTCCTTGTATTTCTGAATCCTACACTTCGCTTCGGTTTCATAATACAATCCACTACATACCCTCGCCCCAACCATACCTTTCCTCCCCAAACGGGTTCAGCGGTCCTCGTCGGTCGCTTTTCCCTGCTCCGTTTCGTCCCCTGACAAGGCCAAGCCCTTCGGGTGAAAAGTCCGGTGCGGTTGCTCCTCCTTTTCAGTCTTGCAAGGGTCGCAAAAAAAACAAGTCCCTGCGCTCCAGTTGGTGCTCATTTGGCTTTTTTGCTCGAAATCGGTGCGTGGTCCGCTTCCTTCCTCGCTCGGCTCTCTGCCCCCCCGAAACCCGCTAAGGAGCCTTCGCGCACTTTAAATGAACGCTTTTGTTGGCTTTGGGAGCCTCTTGAAATGTCAATTTCCCAAAATATAACTATATTTGAAAGTCAGACATGGAGACTTGTTGGAATGTTGGTAAAAAAACGCAGTGAGTCATTGTCGCAAAATAACCTGAAAAGAAAAAATGAAAAATATGAAAGTTAAGTTTATTTTATATTCTGTGCTTCAGATGGCTATGTTGATGCCATTGAATTCCATTCAAATGCAGGCGAAGACAAATCCTAAGACCGATCTTGCTAATGACGGTTACAAGGGAAAGGTGAAAAGCGTGAAGGAATCTGTGTATGCGTTTGGCTCGGGAAAATATCTGAATTCAGGCACCTTTAGATACGATGAAAGCGGAAATTATGTTGAGGTTTATTCGTATGACATGGAAGGTTCTTTGGAGGGACGATATACATACCGCTATGATGCAAGAGGGAACAGGACGGAGGGTTGTTTCTATGATAGTGAGGAGAATTTGGACCGGAAGGGCTCGTATAAATATGACGGCAAAGGAAAAATATTAGAAGAGTCTTGGTCCTATACCGATGGCTCTTTGTATGAGAAAAACATATATGGATATGATGCCCGCGGAAATGAAGTGGAAAAAAACTGTTGCTCTGGAACCTTGAACTCGAAATATACATATAAGTATGACGAGAGAGGGCATGTGATTGAAGAGTGTAGGAATGTCGTAGGCATGCGCAAGACCGTTTACAAATACGACGGAAGAGGAAATCTTGTGGATGCACGTTGGTTTTACGAAGATGGCTCGTTGGAGTCCAGAACCTCCTACAAGTACAATGATAAAGGAAAGGTGGTTGAGGCAAGTTGCTATTCGGGACGCGACGGATTTATCAGCAGGAACACCTACAAATATGATGCAAAAGGAAATATCGTGGAGGGTTGTAGCCATGACAAAAATTCGTTGTGTAAAGACATATATAAGTACGATAAAAAAGGGAATAGAGTAGAGGTCTCAACCTATCAGGAGGGTACATTGCTCAACAAAGACACCTATCAATATGATAAGCAAGGAAATTTAGTGGAAAAATGTTGGTATAGGAATGGAGAACTGATTGCCAAATACAAATATCAGTACGATAAATATGGGAATCCGGTTAGCGAAGAATTTTATCGCGGCGAGTCGGAATTGGTTGGAGGCAATAAGAGGGAATTTGACTATTACGAATAATAATGTGGATGAAGAAGACAGCAAATCGGCTTGTTGTTGGCATGGCCTTTTTGTTTATGGCAGTAATGGCCGATGGAGAAGTAGAGGATGATGATTATGAAGAAGGAATGTTGATTCAGTATATCGAGCATAAGGCAACCTTCCCTGGCGGATGGGATTCTTTATCTGCCTATATGAAGAAAAACTTGATTTATCCAGAGACTGCGCTAAAGAATGATAATCAAGGTACGGTGAAGGTTGTTTTTTGTGTTGATGTAGATGGAAAGGTCAGCAATGTCAGTGTTGTTCAGTCGGTAGATTCTCTCTTGGATAAAGAAGCCGTTCGTGTTGTTGAAAGCATGCCGAATTGGAGACCCGCAACGCGTAGGGGCAAGCCAGTTAAAAGTAAATTTGTGTTTCCTATTAAATTTAGGGCAAGTGATACGATAAGGAGTATGTAAAAAAAACAAGTTCAAAAACGGCAAAGGCGTTGAAAGCAACACCACGGATGACACCAAGAAACTATTAGAGTCTTTGTGAAATGTACAAACTGGTTTTTAGTGAAGAGTCTTTGGGCGGGCCTTGTGTCCGCCCCATTTTTTTTGTGGTTACAAACGATGTTTTTCGCACCAATCGTCGGGAACGGCGGTGCCCGCCCTGGTGATTTGTGCACCTCTGGTGAAATTCCCGCCCATTTTTGTGGACCGTTGTGCCCGCCCTGGTGAATACATCGCCAAACCGTCGTTTTCATGGCCACCACCACCGATGTTACACCAACAAATCATCGTTTTTCACGGCCATTACATTTAATGAAACACCCGCAAATCGTCGGACACGGGTTGGGGCAATCCCATGTTGGGGCAATCCCTTGTGCCTGCCCTGGTGAATAACATCGCAAACCGTCGGTTCCACGGAAAACGCCCATGGGGGAGCATAAAATGCCGTGTGTGGGTACATCACTGGGGGTGGGCATAAAGCGCCGCCCTTTTTTGCATTTGTATTTTTGCACTTCTAATTTGAACTTAGGTGCTTCTTAATGGATATTTTCGTTTCCTTGCTTGCACATCTACAAATTTTTCTATAATTTTCCACTGATTATCGGTGAGATTTGTTGGGTAATTGTTCATTTTCTTTGTTTTTTTTGTCACTATAAAGATACGGAAAATTATCCACTTATCAAACTGATAATCAATATTTTATTAAGGTAATTTGACTCTTTTTTTTAGTCTTATATAAAAGATTTTAAACTAAATTTAAACAATTTCTTAAGGTCATATACAAAATTATATCGAATTATAGAGTATTACGAATAAGCTATAGGTATATGCTAAAAAATATTGCTTTTATTCTATGTGGATTGTATTCCATTTTTGCAGTGTCGTCTTGTTCTGAATTAGCGACAAAGAATGCCGAAGGCACATCCGATAGCTCCAAGATAAAGGAGGTAAGAGTTTATTCCATTCAATGGAAATCTACAAAGGGCCTCTTCGGATTCCTTGACAAACGCGAGTTGGGGAAAGGTGATCTATCGACTGTTGTCAAATATGACGATAAAGGTAATAAGACGGAAGAGTCTAAATTTGGTCCATCCAATCACTTGGTGTTTAAAACGCTTTCCAAGTACGACGACCAAGATAATAAGGTTGAAGAGTGTCGCCTTGATTCTGTTGGTACGCTTGTGTCTAAATGGATTTACAAGTACGACGATAAGGGCAATAGGATTGAAGGATGTATGGTTGGTTTAGACGGACAGTCAACCCTTAGATATGTTTTTAAATATGACGAAAAGGGAAATCAAGTGGCTGTGCGTCAATACAATTCTGACGGGACTATATCAGGTGGCCTAAATTACAAGTATGACGACAAAGGGAATATGGTTGAACAATCTAATCCTTATGGAGTTGTAAATAAGACAATCAAGTATGATGATAAAGGTAATATACTTGAAGAACGCCTCTATTATTCGGACGGAACGTTGAAAGCGACCGACACTTACAAGTACGATGCTAATGGAAATAAACTTGAAATGTGTAGGTTATGCAAAGAAGGTTCTATGGGAAAGGAAGCTTACAAGTATGATGACATGGGAAATAAAACGGAAGAGTGCAGCTATTCAAATGAGAAATTAAATACGAAATACACCTACCAATACGACGATAAGGGAAATAAGATAGAAATGTGTAAATCCACCGGAACTATGTTCACCAAATTTACTTATAAATACGATGAAAGGGGAGATCTCATTGAAATGTGTCGATATAACTCAGACGGAAGTTTAGAAACCAAAGTCTCCTATGTGTACGATGAAAAAGGAAATAAGCAAAAGGAGGTTGAAGAAGAAAAGCATGGCATCTTTTTGACGGGAAATATCTGGGAATATGACTTTTATTGAGAATGATTGTGATCAATACTTTGAATATGTCTGGGGGGTGGGGTGTATTAAAACAAAAACTCCCAAACTATTGTCATTCAATAATTTGGGAGTGTAGGTTGTGGAGCTGGAGGGAGTCGAACCCTCGTCCAAACGAGGAACTAATATGCTTTCTACATGCTTATCTTCGCTTAAGTTTTCGTGCCATGGCAAGACCGAAGCCACCAACCATGACCTTATCCTCTAAAATTTCACCAAAGCATCGAGGCCTACTTTGGCTATCCCCGATTTATCTGCTCCTCCGTATCGGACCGCTTCAGGGCGTTAGCATCCGGGAGAAGTCTCGTCCCAGCACCTTGTGCCGGGATTAAGCTAATCTACTATGATTCGATTAAGCAGCAAGAGCGTAGTTATTCTCGCCAGTTAAATTTTTGGTCTCCAGATTATAGTGCTAGCCACCAGCGCACTGCATGCTTACATACCACTTCTACCCGCTGTCAAATCCAGTCAACCCCATTGTGTTGGCTATTCTTAGCGAAGAAAAGCTTACAAAAGTAGGGATTTAATTTTTCGTGTCCAATCTTTTCCTGTTAAAATTTCTTAGATGTGCGAAAGCTGTTTTTTTATTTGATTCTTTGGCTAAATATAAGTACATTTGCAAAATTTTACTTTTAAGATAAATAAAGACTCTATATGGCTATATTGATTAACGAAGTATCAAGAACTTTTGGGGAATATCTTTTGATCCCTGGTCTGACAACAAAGCAGTGTACACCAAACAATGTCGATTTGAAGACTCCATTGGTGAAATTCAAGGTGGGAGAGTCCTCTTCCATTAATTTGAATATCCCTTTCGTGTCTGCTATCATGCAGGCTGTTTCTGATTCAGGTTTGGCTATCGAGCTTGCTCGTAATGGTGGCCTCTCTTTTATCTTCGGTTCTCAACCTATTGAGTCTCAAGCAGAGATGGTTAGAAAGGTGAAGAAGTTTAAGGCTGGTTTCGTTGTTAGCGATACCAACGTTACTCCTGGCACTTCTCTTCAAGATTTGATCGACTTGGTTCAAAAGACTGGTCACTCTACTGTAGGCGTGACTGCAGACGGAACTCCAAACGGAAAGTTGTTGGGCCTTATCACAAGCCGTGACTACCGTAGCGACAAAGAGGATCTTTCTCGTCCGGTAAAAGATTTCATGACTCCGTTCTCAAAGTTGACTGTTGGCAAGTTGGGCATGACTCTTTCTGACGCTAACAAGATCATCTGGGACAACAAGTTGAACACACTTCCTATCATCGACGAAAACGAGAATTTGGTTTACTTCGTATTCCGCAAGGACCACGAAAGCCATCACGATAATCCATACGAGCTTTCAGATTCTAGCAAGAAACTTTTGGTGGGCGCTGGTATCAATAGCCGTGACTATATGGAGCGTGTTCCTGCTTTGGTTGAGGCTGGTGCTGACGTACTTTGCATCGACTCTTCTGATGGTTTCTCGGAGTGGCAATTGGAAACTTTGAAGTGGATTAAGGAGAAATATGGTGACAACGTAAAGGTGGGTGCTGGAAACGTTGTTGACAAAGAAGGTTTCGACTATTTGGCTGATGCTGGTGCTGACTTCATCAAAGTTGGTATCGGTGGTGGTTCTATCTGCATCACTCGTGAGCAGAAGGGTATCGGTCGTGGTCAGGCTACAGCTATCATGGATGTGGCTCGTGCTCGCGACGAATATGCAAAGAAGCATGGTGTCTATATTCCAATCTGTAGCGACGGCGGTTTGGTTCAAGATTACCATATGGTGCTTGCCTTGGCTATGGGTGCTGACTTCTTGATGATGGGACGTTATTTCGCTCGTTTCGACGAGTCTCCTACAAAGAAGATGACTATCGGCAACCGTATTGTTAAGGAGTACTGGGGCGAGGGTTCAAACCGTGCAAAGAACTGGCAACGCTACGACATGGGTGGCAAAGCAGGTATGAAGTTTGAGGAAGGTGTTGATAGCTACGTCCCTTACGCAGGTAAGATGAAGGACAACTTGGATCTTACTTTGGGTAAGATCAAGGCGACTATGTGTAGCTGCGGTTCTATCACCATTCCTGATTTGCAACGTGATGCAAAGATTACGCTTGTTTCATCTACTTCAATCATCGAGGGTGGTGCTCACGATGTTATCTTGAAGGAGCAAAACTGATTAGGTTAGGATAGATATAGAAAAAGGGAAATGCTGCGGCGTTTCCCTTTTTTTTGTTTGCTTAGAAGGATATATGGTATAGTTCCATGTTTCTATTCCTCATAAAATCTTGCTGGCCAAGTTCAATAGTTTGATAGTGATTTGATTGCCAAAACTGCTACAGAAGGAACGAAGCATATTGGATGGCATCACTTGTTGTTTGAAGTTTGAATATTGAAGTTTGATGCTCTTCTTCTGAAACTCGATTTTTTGATCGGTTTGATCGATTGCCATCCTCAACTCGTCTAAGTTTTTGATCTCTGATATTTTCATATTTTTTCCTCTGTTTTGTCTCTGAATAGAATTTTGATAAACATTCTTACGATTGGACTCTCCAACCATTTTTTGCGGAATGCGAAAAATAGGGATAGTGCCATTATGAAGAGCGCTGCAATGATGAAGAATCCAGCGCCTGGCACGTTGAGTATTCCGTCCAAAAGTAGGGCGGCCCCCATCGACAAGAAAAAGAGAATGGTGCCGATGAAGAAGAAAGAAACAACGAACGTCATTGCCTTGACTGTTAACTCTGTGCAGGCTTCGGCTATAATCAATTTGGTACGTTTTACCTCCAACGAAGTGAGTTCTTTCACATCGTCGTTGCCTTTTTCTATGGTCTCTTTTAATTCTTCTAACATGATTTGTGAATTTGTCTAATTTGCTTTCCTGCGTACATCTTCTTTTGAATGTTCGCCATTAACTACGAATTAGTTTTTTACAAAGATAGATTATTTCCTCGTATTGTTTCTAAAGGTTTTCGCTGTGGTGTTTTTTTTTAGATTGCATAAAAAAAGCAGGGTTTTGAGCCCTGCCTTTTATAAATTATTCTGTGACGTTTGAATCGCCTTTGGGTTCGGAGTTTGCTCCAATGTTTTGTGTGAATTTGTTGAATTCAGATTCCAACTCGTCACGGAACTTCTCCAATCCATCTTTGACTTTCTTGCACGTCTCTTTGCCTTTTTCTGTGTTCAAGAAATAATTACCTGCCCATGCCAAAGCGGCACCGACTAATACTCCTTCAAAAAATTTGCCATTTCCCATATCGGTAACGTTTTGTGGAAAAGCACGATTAGATTTCTCTTTGTCGTCTCTTCCTGGTTAGTTAAAATGAAAGGCTTTCTCGATTAGTATCCCTTTCTTGGTTGCGAATTTACTAAATGTGTGAAATCTTAATCTTAATGTATTGTTAATCTTTGGCAAAGAATCGTTAAAAAAAAGAAGAGGAGAAATATACTTTGTGAATTTTGATTTTTGTTTTGCCTTTGTTCAAATTTCCGTTATTCGACTAATTTTCATAACTTCGCACGGATAAACTTTGTATAAGTATGAAATCAGTAAAAATCATATTGAAACCCAAAAAGGAGGAGTCTTTGTTCCGTTTCCATCCATGGGTTTTCTCTGGAGCCATCCAAAAGATGGATGGCGAGCCTAATGAAGGTGATGTGGTAGATGTTTATACCTCCCGCAATGAGTATTGTGCAACGGGCCATTATCAGATCGGCTCAATTGCGGTGAGAGTATTCTCTTTCGAGCAAATCCAGCCAACATATGCTTTTTGGAGGGATAAAATCGCTTTGGCTTATAAAATGCGTAAATCGTTAGGCCTTGTCGATAAGGAAAAGAACAATACCTATCGCTTGGTTCATGGTGAGGGTGATTCTCTCCCGGGCTTGATTATTGATGTATACAATCATACGGCTGTTTTGCAAGCTCATTCTGTTGGTATGCACGCTATTCGTAAAGATTTGGCCAAGGCTATCGTGGAGGTCATGGAAGGTCAGGTGACGGATGTATTCTATAAGTCGGAGAGCACTTTGCCATTTAAGTCTAATGTGGTTTCAGAGGATGGTTATTTGATTGGTAAGTGTAGTGACGAGTGCATCGCAATGGAGAACGGATTGTTGTTCCATGTGGATTGGTTGAAGGGTCAGAAGACGGGTTTTTTTGTTGACCAGCGTGAAAACCGTTCTCTTTTGGAGAAGTATGCAAAGGGTCGTTCGGTTTTGAATATGTTCTGTTATACGGGAGGCTTCTCTTTCTATGCAATGCGTGGTGGAGCGAAATTGGTCCACTCGGTAGATAGTTCGGCAAAGGCGATCGAGTTGACTCGTCAGAATGTGGAATTGAATTTCCCTAACGATCCCCGTCACGAGGCTTATGCCCTTGACGCGTTCAAGTATTTGGACGATATGGAAGATGGCAAGTATGACTTGATTATCTTGGATCCACCAGCTTTTGCTAAGCATCGTGATGTGTTGCGTAACGCTTTGCAGGGCTATAAAAAATTGAATGCTAAGGCTTTTGAGAAGATCAGGCCGGGTGGCGTACTTTTCACCTTCTCTTGTTCTCAGGCGGTCAACAAGGAGCAGTTCCGTTTGGCTGTCTTTAGTGCAGCTGCCATGTCGGGCCGAAATGTTCGCATCTTGCATCAGTTGACGCAACCTGCCGATCACCCAGTGAACATTTACCATCCAGAGGGTGAGTATTTGAAGGGTTTGGTGCTTTATGTGGAATGATTTAATAAGAATTAAGAGTTTTGGACTTATAGAATAGTTCTGTTTTAGTTATGTACACAACTTTGTTTTTTGTCATCATAGCCATTCTGGTCTTGGATTTTGCATTAGAAAGTGTTCTTGATTATTTGAATGCAAAAAATGCAAGTGTGACATTGCCCGAAGAGGTAAGTGATATTTATGATGCAGAGAAATACAAGAAGCAGCAAGAATATTTTAAGGCAAACGAGAAGTTCGGATTGGTTTCGGGCGTATTCGGCTTTGTCGTTATGATGTTGATGTTCTTCTTGTTTGGTTTCGCCTTTGTCGATAATTTGGCCCGTTCGTGGGTAGAGGGTGCTATATGGGTGGCTTTGGTCTTTTTCGGTATTCTCTATTACACCAATGATATTATAAGCATGCCTTTTGACTTGTACAAAACTTTTGTCATAGAGGAGAAGTTTGGTTTCAATAAGATGACGAAGGGATTGTTTGTCAAGGATACGCTCAAAGGTTGGCTGATGACTGCCGTTTTGGGCGGTGGTTTGCTCTCACTCTTGATCCTAATATACGAATGGGCAGGCGAATATTTTTGGATTATGGGTTGGGCCTTGATGGCTTTCATATCCATCTTTATGATGATGTTCTATTCTAATTTAATTGTGCCTCTATTCAATAAGCAGACACCTTTGGAGGAGGGCGAACTTCGCACCGCCATAGAATCCTTTTGTCAGAAGGTCGGATTCCAACTGGACAATTTGTTCGTGATCGACGGTTCTAAACGTACGACGAAGGCTAACGCTTATTTTAGTGGCTTGGGTGCTAAAAAGCGTATCGTTCTTTATGACACCTTGATTTCAACGCTTACAACCGAAGAGATAGTTGCTGTTTTGGCTCACGAAATCGGTCACTATAAGAAGAAGCATACCATGAAGATGTTGTTCGTCTCTCTCATCAATTCGGGCGTCATCTTCTATCTTTTGTCTTTAGTTTTGGGGCAATATTCTCAATCTTTTGCTGAGGCGTTGGGGTCGAACCAGCGTTCATTCCATTTGAGCTTAATCGTGTTCGGCGTCCTTTATACGCCTGTTTCGACGTTGTTGGGCATAGCCTTGAATGTGATGTCTCGTAAGAACGAATATGAGGCTGACGGGTTTGCAAAGGAGCATGGATTGGCAGAACCGCTTGCTGGAGCCTTGCGTAAGTTGTCAGAGACCTCTTTGAGCAATTTGACACCGCATCCTGCATATGTGTTCTTTCACTACTCGCATCCAACATTGTTGCAACGCTTACGGAGTTTGAATAAGTAGATACTTATAATAGTGGGAGGGGAAGATGTGTCGGAGTTTATCTCTGATGCATCTTCTTTTTTTTGCGTGTTTTGTGCCGTATATGCTCTAAAAATATGTTTTTTAACATTCTTTTAAGTGAAAAAGTCCCTAAATATGTTGCACAACATATAAAAGTGTACTACATTTGCACTGTGTTTTTCATGGTATTAGATTTAAGGTTAGGAAGATTGGAAGTCGGGAGACTTCCTTCTTTGTTTTTAGGAGGTTGTGTTTGGGGATTGTTTTAGTTAAATGCTTGATATTTAATTTATTGTATTTTTTTTTCTTGTTGGGTTGTTCTCTAAAAATCTTTGTTTTAATGTTGGAATTTTTGTACGATTGCTATGAGAGAGATTGCTTTTGCGTGTTGGGTAACTTTTTTTGAGTGCTATCGAACCGGTCTCTTTTTTGATGCAATAAGGAACATTGAAAAGTCAACAATAGTACGGTGATTTAGGGGATGTATGGAGGGTGCTGCTGTGAATTTGTTTTGAATTTATAAGATTGTTCGGGTTTGGGATAGAATGGAATTGAAAACGTGCTGAATAACACACATGATGATTGTGCTCATGCCAAATAAAACCATTAAATTTAATGGTGTAATAACCCCAAAAAAGGAAGCCTATGCCACAAATGATTACATGCGGCAGTGAGATGATAAGGATTAACACTGCCAAAAATACAATTGAGTATTCAACATCGCAAGGCCGTAGCTGGTCTACTCGTTATACGGGATCAAGTGCAGGCACGTTTAAAGACTTGTTGCTCTATGGCAATGAGTTGTTGGCTGTGACAAGTAAAGGTGTCTATTATTCCACAAGTCAGGGACGAAGTTGGAGTAGCCGATATATCGGGTCCTCTTGCGGAGAATTTCAGACGCTTCAAGACGGAGGGCGAGAACTGCTTGCCATCACAGAAAAAGGTCTCTATTATTCCACGAGTCAAGGGCGAAGTTGGAGTTTTAGACATCGCTAAAACATGAAATGCCTAATTTTTTCTTGAAATTTCACTTTCTTTCAACTCGAATGAGGTGTGAAAAAGAAGAAAAACGCCTCTAAGACATGAAAAATAGAATTTTTAAGGCTTGAAATAGGAAAAAATATTGGAGTTTATAAGGTTGATAATTAGCGAGATGGTTTTAAAGTAGTAACTTTTTTGAAAAAAAGTGGAGTAAATGCTTGTTGTTAATTAAAAAATATCTACCTTTGTGCCCGGGTAAGTCCTACACGACCAGCTCCCTTTGAATCCCCCAGGGCTTGACCGCAGCAAGGGTATTAGGTTGTAGCGGTGCGATGTAGATAGCTTACCTACTTGCCTCTTTAGCTCAGTTGGCCAGAGCACGTGATTTGTAATCTCGGGGTCGTTGGTTCGAATCCGACAAGAGGCTCAAAAGAGAAAAGATGTGAATGTGAGCTTTTCTTCTTGATTTAAAATACACATTTATTGCCTCTTTAGCTCAGTTGGCCAGAGCACGTGATTTGTAATCTCGGGGTCGTTGGTTCGAATCCGACAAGAGGCTCAAAAGGAAATGCTTCGGGGTTTCCTTTTTTTTGTTGGTGCCTATTATGTGATTGAGTCTAAGGTAGAAAACAAAAAAGACACGGTTGGTTAAGTCCAATCGTGTCTTTTTTTTTCTGATAATAATCCGATTATTTTTTCTTTTTCTTTGAAACTGTTGACTTTTGAGCAGAAGTGTCTTTGTATTCGGTCAACGTCATATCATTTTCGTTGATGTCAATGGCACCTCGTGAGAGTTCGCGAAGATCGTCAAAGATTTTCCTGTCGTTAACGCCCTCTTTGTTGAATGAGGAGTAACATTTTTTCATATGGTTGGCAATCAGATAGATGAGTTGATTACGTTCCTCTTCATTCTCTAAAGTCGTCGCTTTTTCGATGAGTTGAGGAATCGTCTTTCCATAATGCATATATCTGATTTGGGAAGCGGAATGTTTTAGATTCTCGGGGCGCTCGTAAAGGGTCTCCTTCTTTATTACTTCGTACGGGTAATCTATGTCTAATTTGAAATCGGACATGATTGCTAGATGGTCCCAAAGTATATGTTTGAAATCGTTGATGTCGCGAAGATCAGGGAAAAGGTTGCCCATTGTGTTGATGATAGTGTTAGCGCAACAAGTTCTCTCTTCTCTATCTTCGATAGTCATGCAGTGATTCACCATGTTTTGGATATTTCTGCCGTATTCAGGAAGCTTCAAGCGCTTCAATTGTGTGTTGTAATCTATGTTATCCATAAGTTTAATAATGATTCGATTAGGAAGGTCGTGTGCACGCCTTCCGGAGAATGTTTCTTTCTCCAAACCGAAAGATAATTGCAAAACATTGACGCCCAGACTTGGGCTTTATAAATTCTCTAATGCAAAGATAGTGCAAAATTTATTCATTTTGTGTCGCTTGTGAGAAAAACATCTCATATCTTGACCGAACTAAAGATTTTGGGATAAAATCTTAGATTGGGACCTAATCTTGTATCTTTAAATGTGTGTTAATTCTCAATTTTTTTGTTATTTTGCTTTGAAGTTAAAATTGGTACGAACTATAAAATTTAGGATATGTTGCGTGATAAGGTAATAAAGTTATTGGCTCTTGCTATTGTGTTGGCTTTTGCCTTCGTCATCTTTCAGGAGCCAGCAAAGAGGTCGAAATATTTGGTGGACACAGGTCGTGTGCATGGTACGATGTATAAGCTCTCTTACGAGTCTCCTTCTGGAGTTTCGTTGACATCCGACTTGGACAGTCTTTTTCATGCCTTCGATCTTTCATTGTCAACGTTCAATGATAGTTCTATTATCTCCAGAATTAACCATAATGACACGACGGTTGTGGTAGATGATTACTTTACCTCGGTTTTTGAGACAGCCATGGAGGTGTCGAGAAATACAGGAGGCGCTTTTGATATGACGGTGGCCCCTTTGGTGAATGCTTGGGGCTTTGGTTTCAAGAAAAAGGAGAATGTGACACCAGAACTTATTCAGTCAATCTTGGCGCACGTGGGTTATGAGAAAGTGAAGTTGGAGAAAGGTAAAATCGTAAAATCGGACACTTGTGTCATGCTTGATGCGGCTGCTATTGCAAAAGGGTATTCTTGCGATGTCGTTGCCCGTTATTTGGAGAATAAGGGAGTGAAGAACTTTATGGTTGATATTGGTGGCGAGGTTGTTGTGAAAGGTTTTAACCCTCAAGGAAAACTCTGGTCTATTGGTATAGAAAAACCGATAGAAGATAGTACGATGTTGCATCAAGAGTTGCAAAGCATCATTCAGTTGGAGAATAGGGCAGTGGCTACATCGGGCAATTATCGTCAGTTTTATCATCTTGGCGGGAAGAAATATTCTCATACGATCAATCCTCATTCGGGTTATCCTGTAAATCATAATTTATTGAGTGCTACAGTTGTAGCTCCAGATTGTAAGACGGCGGATGCTTATGCAACAGCGTTCATGGTTTTAGGATTGGAAGAGAGTATGCTTTTGGTTAATTACATTCCCGATATGGAGGCCTATTTTATTTACGAAAATGAGATGGGAGAAATGTCTGTTCAATATACGGAGGGTTTTGATCGCTATTTTAAGATAGAAAGTTTGGACAAGGCTGAGTGACAAATCTTTGAATTCATCGGAAATATTGGATTAAAATTGTATGTTGTTCATTCGAATCTTTTTCTCTCTTTTGTTAGGTTTGGGGGTGTTGACAGAGCTCTCTGCTCAGCGGCGTGTGACTTGCGAAAGTTATTCTGTTGAAGATGGGCTGCCTCAAAACTCCGTTTCTGATATGGTGCGAGGGAAAGAAGGATTTGCATGGTTTGCAACGCGTGATGGATTGTGTCGCTTCGATGGATTTTCTTTCAGAAACTATAAGGCGAGTTCGAAATTGATTGGACGAAGTGTCAGTAATCAGTTTGAACAATTGATCGCAGATGAGAAGGGTTTTGTCTGGATTTTGAACGATATGGGGCAGGTCTTGCGTTTTGACCCCCAATTGGAGGCGTTTGAAATCACCCCTTCCATTTCAGATAACAAGGGCGATAATTATTTGACCGTCGCTCGCATGGAAAAATTGAAGGATGGGAATATTTGGTTGACCGGCCATTCTAATGGTTGTGTCCGTATATCCTCAGATTCTGCCAATGTGTTGTCTTCCACCTTTTTTTGTACGCAAAGTCAAGAAAAGACTGGACACAATGTGCATTCTCTGTTTTGTGATTCCGATTGTCGTGTATGGATTTTGACCGATAATGGAGTGGCTGTGATTCAGCCTGGTGGAAACGAACCTACGGGTTATTTCCTTCATCCGTCCGATTCTATACCGACCTCTGTTTTTTCTATGGCTGAGTTGGAAGGGGAGTTGGTGGCTTCTGCTTCTAATGGTATGCTTTATCGTTATGATAAAAATCTGCGGCGATTCTCCGATTATCCTTTAGGTACGAATGTCGATTTGAATAACATTGTCCCTTTGTCCGAAAAAACATGTTTTGTCTCTTCGGCAGAAGCAGGTTTCTTTATTGTTAATTTTTCAAAGAAAGAAAAGAGTGTTTTCAATGTGGTGGATGGCCGTTATTTGTCGGGCATATCCTCCTCATGGAAGGACGCCATGGGAGATGTTTGGTTTAAGGCAGAAGGGTATGTGGGGTTCTTTCGATGGAGCGTGCAGGAGAGAAAATGCCAATACTATCCATTCCTCTATCAAGGAAATCTTACGGCTGAAAAATTTAATAAAGCGGCAGCTTTTTTCTCTTTTATAGACGATAGGGATAGGTTGTGGGAATTGCCTTCTGCAAACACTTTTTTGAATGCTAATGCAGCGAATCGCCCCTTTTTTAGAGAGGATGTTTCCGGACGCCAACTCTATCCTAAAGTTGTGCACAAATCATTTCAAGATTCGACGGGGGTGGTTTGGTTTGCCACATCAAACAGGGGAGTGATGAAGTGTGTCAAGTCTGATTCCTATTTTACATTTTCACAATGTGAAAATTCGTCTGAATATGCAGAGTCGAACGATATGGTGGCTTTGATGGAAGATGCTTCCGGGCGTTTGTGGACCTCTTCTCAAGATGGTCGTATTCGTCTTTATGGTGCCGATTCTACATTCTTAGGCTTTCTTTCAAAAGATGGAGCAATCCGAAAGGATAATAGTTTCTTTGATGATGTCCATTCGATATATCAGGATCGTTCTGGAAAGGTTTGGTTAGGGGCGGAGCGTTGCGTTTATAGATTGACTCCGGTGGGCAGTTCTTTTTCTGTTCGACGATATTCGTTGAGTGCTAATAGTCACCTTCGTAACTCTTATCCAGTGTTGGATATTCTGGAAGATAGTCATCTCCGCATATGGTTGGCTACGAAAGAGGGCGGTTTGATGTTGATTGAGGATCCCAATGCCGCGAACGTTTCTATTGTTGATAAAAATAACAGGCTGAAAGGGAATTACCCACCCAGTGTATTGCTAACGCGTTGTTTGTTGGAGGATTCGTACGGCAATATTTGGTTGGGTTCCAACGAAGGAATAACGGTCTTTTCAAATGAATTCGAGAAACCTGAAGATATAAAGTTTTTCTTCTATAACTCGGAGAATACGAATCTGGATAATAGTTGTATTTACGATATATACCAAGATTCTGACGGCCTAATGTGGTTTGCCTCTTTTGGTGGAGGCTTGTTTCAAAATCGTTCTTCTTTCTACTTGGGAGATACGCCTGACTTTATCTCTTATAACAAAGAAAATAAGCGATTTCCTTCTGATTTGTTGTTGGGTATTCAAGAGGCTGATGATGGAAATCTTTGGGTGTCTGCTGAGGATATGATTATTCGTTTTGATCGGAAAAGACTGTTGGCCGAGCCTTTTGGAAAAATGAGAGGAGTGGATAATGTCGCTTTTACAGAGCGTGCCATCTTAAAGTTGAAGAGTGGGAAAATGGTCGTGGGGTCTAGTTCTGGTTTCTATTCGTTCTCTCCGAAAAGGGTGGAGCAGCCTTTGTTCGTTCCAAATATTGTCTTCACTCGTTTTATGCTTTCTAACAAAGAGGTCCAGGTCGGGCCAGAAAGCGTTTTAAGGAAAACGGTGAATAATGTTTCTGAGATAGTTTTGGATTGCGACCAGAATGATTTTTCAATTGAATATGCGGCACTTGATTTTCGGAATTCTGCTTTTATCCAATATGCTTATAAGTTGGATAATTTCGAAGATGAATGGAATTTTGTGGGGGATAAGAGAGTGGCGTCTTATACTAATTTGCCGAAAGGCGAGTATGTTTTTAGGGTGCGATCTTCGAATAGTGAGGGTTTGTGGCTTGACAATGATAGAGCGCTGAAAATCGTTATTTTGCCATCTTTTTGGGAAACAGGCTGGGCTATTGCTTTATATGTCTTGGTGGGACTCATATTATTGGCTGTTGTGCTTTGGGTGTTGTTTTCTTTCTATCGATTGCGTTCACGAATGGCTCTTGACCGGGAGATGTCAACCTTGAAGTTGCAGTTTTTTACGGATGTTTCGCATGAGTTGCGTACTCCGCTGACCTTGATTGCGGCTCCGTTGGACAATGTCTTGGAGAATGGCAGATTAGAGGAAAAAGATAAGGAACAGTTAGAAGTAGTCAGGACGAATGCCAATCGAATGTTGCGATTGATGAACCAGATCTTAGATTTCCGAAAGATTCAGAATAATAAGATGCGTCTAAGGGTGGAGCGCACTCGTTTAGGCGAGTTTGTCTCATCTTGTAGTTCTAATTTCTTGAAGATTGCAGAGAATCGCGAGGTGAAATTCTCTATTTCTGATACAACGAACGGGGCCACTTTTTGGGTGGATCGAGATAAGATAGACACGGTCATTTTCAATTTGTTGTCTAATTCGTTTAAGTTTACGCCTTCGGGGAAATCCGTTTCTGTTTCCATCTCTTTAGACAATGGCGATTGCCTCATTAGAGTGGCCGATGAAGGTTGTGGTATGCCGAAGAATAAGATACCGGTGATATTCGAGCGATTTACCACTTTGCAAGCCTATTCTTTGACAAAACAAGCAGGAACGGGCATCGGTCTCTCTTTGGTGAAGGAGATTGTGGATATGCATAAGGCATCCATATCAGTGGATAGTGAGTTGAATGTTGGTTCTGTCTTTGAGGTGCGAATAAAGCCGGGTACAGATCATTTTGACGATCATTCCGATATCATTATTTGCGATGATGAGTCGCCTGCCAATGTTCGCGCGGAGGTTGAGGGCGGAGTAGTGTCGCCAACGCAGCTAACTCTTCTTGTGGTGGAGGATAATGATCAGTTGCGCGAATTTTTGGTTTCAGTGCTCTCTAAACGTTTCCATGTCATCGAGGCTCCTAATGGAAAGGTGGGATTAGAGGTGACACTTCGTGAAATGCCTGATTTCATTTTGACTGACATTATGATGCCGGAAATGGATGGTGTGGAGTTTACTCGTGCTGTCCGTGAAAATGTAAAGGTGTCTCATATTCCTGTTGTTTTGCTTACGGCTAAGACTGATATGCAGAGCAAGTTGGAGTGCCTTCGAATCGGTGCTAATGATTATATCACCAAACCGTTTAGTATGGTTTATTTGGAGACGAGGATTGATAATATTCTTTCCGAACGTCAAAAATGGCAGGAAAGATATCGTAATGAGTTGATGCATTCTTTCTCGGAAGATGAAGCTAAGACTTCTCAAAATATGGAGTTAAGTCCGACTTTGCCAGAAGAAGCATCTTCTATTATGCAGCAAGCTCAAAGTGCGGATGATGCCTTTATGAAGGAGGTCGTTTCGTTTATAGAAAAGAATTTGGATAATCCTCAACTATCGGTGGAAGATATTCAAGATGCATTGAAGGTTAGTCGTTGGCATTTGCTTTCAAAAGTCAAGGTTTTGGTGGGAATGACGCCTAATGAATTGATTCGGGAAACGCGTTTGTCGACCGCTGCTCAACTCATCAAGTCGGGCAACTACTCTATGATGCAAATAACGTATATGATAGGAATGACGGATTCTCGCTATTTCAGTAGGTGCTTTAAACAAAAGTATGGGGTGACGCCAACAGAATACAAAGAGTCTGCTCTGTAAAGCTTGTATATTGTTGGATTAGGCAGACGCAAACATTGCAATGTAGGAAAAACAAATAACAAAAGCAAATTGAAAATCATTGGTGGAAATGTTTTTTTGTCCTATCTTTGAAATGTAAAACAAAGCGAGAATAAACGTATTGTCGCATCGTTAAATTGATTGTTAAACTTAACATCCAAAAAAACTTACGGGTTGAACTGGTTCTCAATGGCGGGCCACACCTTCGGGTTGTCTTCGGACACGGTGGATTACAAAGAGATCTAAAAGCCCAAATCCTTATTAATAGGAGTTTAATTTAATCTCGGTGCGACATTTTCTATAAAAGGGCGGTCCTTTCGGGTCGCCCTTTCTTTATCCCTTCTCTCCATTAAATCGGTAAGTCAAATCTTCCTTTTCTCCGTCAGGTAGAATTTTGTATAGACGTTGGTTTGTCGTCTTGGATTTTAAGCTGCCATAGGCTTCTTTGTATCCTCCAATTTTGATGAATTGAAATTGGGTTAATTCGATTCCTTCTGCAAATTTGTCTTTTCCTGAGTACCAACCAACTTTTATCGACGGATGTTTCTCGTGTATATAGATAGCGAGACTCTCTAACTCTTTTGGAGCGATATCCCCACCCATAAAGCAAATGCATGTAATCCCGTTTCCATATTTCACAATTAAGTCCTCTAATGATGAAGAGTTTAACTCGAATCCAATGTCATCCATCAACCAAGGACTGTGGCATCCTGGACAATGGTTGGGGCAATTGGATATGTTGATGGCTAATGTTACTTCGTCTGGAATTTCACTGAAGACGATGTCGTAGTCTGCGTATTTAAGCATGGTAGTCTATTTATGAAAAACCGACCACAAAAAGGCTTTTGCGGTCGGTTTGTTATCTTGATGATTTTTTATTCTTAAGCACTGATTTCAGCCTTCTCATAGAAACGTCTGCTTGCCTCCTCTTTTCTTGCAGCTGAGAAGTTGCTGATACGTTTCATATAGCCGATAATACGTGTGAGGTAATCGATGTTTTTGCTCTTGCAAGAAGGACATTCTTTCAAGTAGCGTTTGTCGATGTGGCCACAATCGTTGCATATTGTATTAGGAATGTTGAATGTGAAGTAGTTACATCCCTCTTTCGCTGCGATACGCAAGATTTGACGATATTGGGCTTTGCTCAAGTGCTCCTCCAAATTGAGGTGAAGCGCCGAACCTCCTGTCAAGTGCTCGATATAACGCTTGCCATGAAGTTTAATCTTGTCGATAGCGTTAAGACTAGTGTCTTCGACAATATAGAAGTAACTGTTGTAGCAGTCGCGAGGCACTTTGTAACCGTCTTCGCGATCCCACTTAGCATGCTTGACACCTACGTTTTCTGCAGGAATCATCTCGCAGTTGAAAAGTGTATTCTTGCTTCTATATTTCAAATTGTATTTCTCTACAATGCCAAGAACACCTTGTACGAATGCTTCGTATTCAGGATTGTCATTGATCTTAATGCCAAGGAATTCAGCGGCTTCAACCAAACCGTTGACACCGATAGTCAGGTATTGTCTGTTGATGTTGATATAGCCAGCATCGAACAATGGCAACATTCCTTTGTTATACAACATCTTCAAGTTTTCGTTGTATCCCAATTGCACTTTGTGTGTCAATTCAACGATGTCTTCGAGATAGTTGAGGTAGTTCAAACCAATCTTGTGCGCATATTGGATGCAACGGTTAAGATTGATTGTGAGCACACTCTTTGAACCTGTAGATACACCTCCAGCTCCCAATGTGTAGCTGAATCCGTTGTCCTGGATTTCGTTACGCAAGCGGCAGCAACTGGATAGGGAGTCTGCATTGTCGCTCATATAAGTGAAGAACGAGTGACCTTCTGAATACATCTCAGCGGTCAAGTCTCCATATTCTTTGTCTTTAACATCTCCATCTTCCGACAAAAGAGCCATCGTCTCAACTGGGAATGTGAGAACCGTTTTGGTTCTCTCTGCATTGAACCATTTCATGAAACGCTTTTGTAACCAATTGAGAGAATCCCAATTAGGACGGCTTCCGTCTGGGAATCGGAATTCTCCGAACAAGCTTTCGAAATAGTATTTGTCGTAATAAGCGATGTTCCAGAATACGGCTTGGAAATTTCTTGCTCCTGTTGGTTGGTTGATAGAGTAAACGATCTGCTCGAAATAGTCGCAAATCATCTTGTCAAGGGTGCGTTGACGGATGGAAAGGTCAACAACCTTTGTTGGCTCTTTATAGTAGTCTTCACCGTATTCTAGTCCGATGAAGTAATTCATGTACATCAAAAACTCAGGTGTTGCACAAGCTCCGCTCAACATACTAGAAACCATGAACACCATGTTTACAAAGCCTCCGCAGAATGATTTGAGGTTTGTTGGCGCCTTTGAGTTTCCTCCTATGGATTGGGTGCCTCCGAGCAACCAAGGATACATGGTGATGCTGGCGCAGTAGTTGGCCAAACTGGTTTCATCGTTCTTGTAGATGAAGTGTTGGTTGAGCAAACGGATATATCTGTCCGAGAACTCTTTTCCATACATGTCTTTCAATCTCTCTGTGAGCAAACGACGATTCAAGCGGATGAAATTTTGCTTTGGCAATTCTCCGATAAGTGTAGCAATGTTCTTTTGCTCTACGTTGGCGTTTGCGTCAAATTTACTTCCTGTGGCAGCATTCTCGGCGTTACAGTAGTCGATAAGGAATGAAAGCTTGTCTCTCTCGTCGCGATCTTCTGAATGTTGTTGGCGATAGAGAATGTATAGTTTGGCAACTGCGAAATACTTTTCATTCATAAGTGCAACTTCCACTTGATTCTGAATTTCCTCTACGCTCATATTGTTGGCGATGCGGAGTGATCCAAGGATGGACGTCAACTCGTCTTCTGAAGCAAAACTGCCGGCTGCAAGAAAGGCCTTACGGATGGCGTTTTTTATCTTCTCAATGGAAAACAACTCTTTCTTTCCATTTCTTTTGATGATTTGTATTTCTGCGCTTGTCATTTGTATGTTGTGTTTTTTTTATTTCTTGTCGCTCAGTCCAGTGATGTTTAAGAGTCGTTTTAGCAAAACAAATATTGCTCCATTAGTGGAGACCGTTATGGGTTTGGTTTACTATTAAATTTTTAGAGTTGAATCTCTTTCTTTTGATACTATATTCTTTTCTCTTTTGACTCTCATCTCCAAACTTTCACTTGCAAAGTTACTTGTTCTTTTTTTAAAAACAAGAGCCGAAAAACTAAATCAAAGCCAAAGTTATTAACAATGCTAATTTGTTGTAAATCAATTTGTTGTTTTGGTTTGTATTTTTAGTGTCAGTTCTTCCCCTTCAGACTTTATGGTTTCAGGTGTATAAGTTTCAAAAGAAAATTCCGTAGGGTGTTTTTGCATTGGGTGTTTGTGGTGTATTGCTGTTGAAAATATATTTTTTCACAACGATTTCGTGCGTAATTTCGAACTGACTTTTTGTCTCGTCCATGTGTTTAAAACTTATTCCTGAATTTTTTTGAGATGTCAAATTATATATTAGATATAGTATGTTGTTTATGAATTATTATCTCCTTTTTTTGAGGAGTGAAACGTATCTTGTTAGTTTTTTTTGGGGGACTGGTAGAACATTTATGTGTTTAGTGTATTCTTGCCGTCGTTCATGATTGATTCGTGGTTATGGACTATGTCTATATTGGTGTTGGTGACAATCGTTCGTAGAACTAAGTGGTTGGCATGGTAAACGCTTACGTTTCGACAAAAAAAAGCCCAGACAAAATGCCTGGGCTAAAAGTTGTAATATTAAGAATTAGCAGTTCTCTGCGAAGTACTTAATAGTTCTAACCATTTGAGAAGTGTAAGAGTTCTCGTTGTCGTACCAAGAAACAACTTGTACTTGATAAGTATCGTCGTCGATCTTAGAAACCATTGTTTGAGTTGCATCGAACAATGAACCGAACTTCATACCGATGATATCAGAAGAAACGATCTCGTCCTCAGTGTAACCGTAAGACTCAGTAGCAGCAGCCTTCATTGCAGCGTTGATACCTTCCTTAGTAACGTCCTTACCCTTAACAACAGCAACCAAGATAGTAGTTGAACCTGTTGGAGTTGGGATACGTTGTGCAGAACCGATCAACTTACCGTTCAACTCTGGGATAACCAAACCGATAGCCTTAGCAGCACCAGTTGAGTTAGGAACGATATTTTGAGCACCTGCACGAGAACGACGAAGGTCACCCTTACGTTGAGGTCCGTCAAGAATCATTTGGTCACCAGTGTAAGCGTGGATAGTTGACATGATACCTGATTGGATAGCAGCGTACTTGTTCAAAGCTGCAGCCATAGGAGCCAAGCAGTTAGTTGTACAAGAAGCAGCAGAGATGATATTGTCGTTCTTAGTCAATGTCTTGTGGTTTACATTGTAAACGATAGTAGGAAGGTCGTTTCCTGCAGGAGCAGAGATAACAACTTTCTTTGCACCAGCGTTGATGTGAGCTTGTGCCTTATCTTTAGCGCAGTAGAAACCTGTACACTCCAATACAACGTCTACGTTGTACTTAGCCCAAGGACAGTTGTTAGCGTCAGCCTCCTTAGAGATCTTGATCTCCTTACCATCAACGATGATAGAATCCTCAGTAGCCTCTACAGTGTGCTTTCCTTCGCCGAACTTGCCAGCGAAACCGCCTTGTGCAGTGTCATACTTCAAAAGGTGAGCCAACATCTTAGGGCTTGTCAAGTCGTTGATTGCAACTACTTCATAACCATCTGCCTCGAACATTTGACGGAATGCAAGACGACCAATGCGTCCGAAACCATTAATAGCAACTTTTACCATTTTTCTTAATTATTATTTATGTTAAACAAATAAATTGTTCTTTTTCTGTCTGCAAAATTAGTCAAACTATAAGATATACCCAAAATATCATATCTTAATTTTGTTGCTAAATGTGAATCTTTTGGAGTTTTTAAGCATTTACAGTTTCAGATGATTGGCTGTTTATCACTTCTCCAAAAGAATCGCATCCGCATGATGATGATTTGCAACTTGAAAAAGCCGCAGCGATCATAGCCATCGCGATTGCTATCTTCATATATCTTACCATAGTTCTCTGTTTTATGCGTTTACTTCAGTTTGTTGAGCGTTTTGTTGTGCTTCTCCGTAACCTGGACAAGTCTTAGACTTGCAAGAACCCATCAATGCTATCAATGCTGCAGCAGCGATAATCAATTTAATAGCTTTCATTTTTCGTTTGTTTTATATTGTTAATAATATTGTTGTTTTTTCTATACATTATTTTGCAAATTTACTTTATTGTTGCAAAATAATCAAATCTCATTTGCCTTTTTTTGCCCAATTTTAAAAAAGTTTGGCTTGAGCCAATGTAGAGATCTTGTTGCCAAACTCAACATTAGAGGAAGACAGTTGATGTTGAGTTCCTGAGGAAGTATGGTCCATCCTGTAATTATTGTGATGCCAATAAGTCCTAAATTTAGTTGATGAAATTTGTTCTTTACGTTTTCCCCTCTCTTGCTTATTAGACTAATGGCAAATATTAATTGCAAGGGGTTGATCCATAGTAGATTGAAATTGGGGAATGTGCAAGGGTGCTCGGAGAAGAAGGAGAGTAGGGATAGGGCAAATCCAATTAGTCCTGCAATCCCGAAAAAAAGCCCGTCAAACCATTTGTCGTTCTTATTTATATAGGTATAAAAGAGGGTGTGCACGATAATCAAGACCAATAGCATCCAGCAAGCGAAGGCAGGGTTTATTTTGCTGGCGAAATCGGCCTCTGTCTCTTGTGCTATGGGTGTGTAGATGAGGTTTGTCTCTTTTACAAGTTTTTCCCCATTGGGCTTTGCTGCCTCCTCGAAGCATTTCATCATCTCAATAGGCAGGAATTGAATGTCTTTCCCCTCCACTACATTGTCCGTGGGACTGCCCATGCACATGTCGATGCCGAGGGTGTACCATTTCATCTCTTTAAGCATTTCATGGATGATATCTCGGTAGGTGCGACGATTGCCTGTTTGGGGGTATGTGATTTCTCCGTCAACCGATTTTTCTATGACGACTCTTGGACGAGTGGCACAGTTGTCGTAAAAGAAGTTGTAACGGTAGTAGCAGTTTTCTGGCTTTGCGTTTTCGAAAAGTGCATCGCATATTTTTTCGGTTTCTTCGTCATTTAGGTTTAACACTTGTTCGTACAAGTGGGCATTCTTTCTAACTGCGTCTCTTTTGCTATGCTGGAAAGTGCTGACGCCGAGCATGTAATCTGTCTCTCCTTTGACGAATCTGTAGATGAACGTGCCTATCTCGTCGAATGAGAAAATTCCGTAATTGAACACCATGTCTATGCCGTTCTCTGGATCGCATACTCGTAGCGCGCTGTGCCCCCAGGCCGTGTATATTTGGTTGTTGGAAGGTTCGCATGTGAGGAGGCTGATGGTTTTCCTGTTTTGCTCTTGTGCCGATATGTTTAGAAAGGATAGCAGGGTAATCAGTATGGTTGCAATATGTTTCATGATTTTTCTTCTCAAAAAAAGAATCCAAAGCGTATGCCCTGGATTCTCGTTTCTTTATGATTCTTTTGTTTGTTACTTGATAATGATTCTTTTCAGTACATTGCCGACTTTTACAATATAAAAACCGTTTCTTAAGTTTAAGTCGAGAGTCTCTTTCTCATTTTTTGTGGAACTTTGATAAACTCGTTCGCCCAACATATTCATGATGACAACTTCCGAACCTAAAGGAGCACCGTTTATATATAGTATATTGTCCGCCATACTGACAGAGACAGTCGAAGCCTTTGTTTGCTCTGCCTGCTCTTGAGCTGAGACTCCACAAAGTCCAAGCGTCAACGACATAAGTATGGTTAGTAAAATATGCTTCATATAAATCCTTTTTTATAAGACTTGTTTTGCAAAAATACTTTTTTTTTTGACCTTGACAAAATAAAATGGCTTTTTTTGTGTTGTGTGGCCACGGCTCTTTCATTTACTTACATTTTATATTCTCTTTTTTCTCTTGTTTATAC
>JAKSKZ010000026.1 GCA_024401475.1 Paludibacteraceae bacterium
CCCTGGACCCACAGATTAAGAGTCTGTTGCTCTACCAGCTGAGCTACTGAGTCATCAACGTCACCGTTTCCGTTTGACGATGCAAAAGTAGTCATTTTTCCTTACGCACCAAACATTTTACCTAAAAAAATATTCGCAATTCTCCATCATTTTTATATTAACCTATAATTCAACGTCTTTCAAAAGTAGTCACATCTAATTCTGAAGGAGGGAACCGAAAAAAAAATTGAAAAAAGAGTCGAAAAACCATAATTCATCCCATTTGATTTTCGTATTCTCTCTAAAACATGAAACATTCCTCCGCTTCCATAACAGATTTAAACTACTCACCTCTTCTATCCTATTCAAACATTTCGAAAAAAACACTCGACTATTGTTGGAAATAAAAAAAGCAATCAATACATTTGTCAGCGAAAACCAAATACACATACATATTTGAATAGGTAACATTTCGGAATCTTTTATGAATTTAGATTGATATTCCCAAAGTTCAATCAAGAGTCCCCTCTGTAACTAAAGGCCAAGAATGAATAATAACGAGGGGAAACATTAACAAAAGACAAGACATAAAAGTATTCGCTAATCTATACCCAAATGAAATGCTGATTTTGATTTTCGCTTGTTAACCAAATTAAAATTAATGTAGTCATGAGAAAATTTTCTTTCAAGAGGAAGTTTGCAACATCACTGATGTTTCTCGCCATGTTGGCTTCTGCAAATGCTGAAAGCCTGATAATAGAGGACACGTCAGGTAAGACAACTTCCTATGACCTCGGCTCCAAACCTGTAATCACCTACAGTGGAGACAATCTCGTATTAAAAACGGATCTTGCGAATGCAGAGTTCGCCTTGCCTCAAGTCGCCAAGTATTATTTCAAGGCCGACGCGACAAGCAATGACGATGTTTTATTGAACCCAACCAACACCTATGTCGTTGTGACAGAAGAGAGTTTCACATTGAGAAACGGCATTGCAGGTTCTCCTGTCTTCGTTCTCTCTATCGACGGAAAAGTCTTAAGCAACCATGTAGTTGCAACTGACGGAACTCTCGATATATCTCTATCCAACTTGCCACAAGGCATTTATATCATCAAAACTAAATCTGCAAACATTAAATTTATTCGCAAATGAAAAAGTTCATTACTATAGCTGCTATCAGTGCCATGGCATTGGGAATGACCGCACAAACTACAACATATAAAATGAGAGTTGTAAAAACTGACGGCACAGAGATTTTCTATAAAACCGCAGATGTTGACCATGTAGATTTCATTGAAGTTTTTTCACAAGAGGACAATTCTCCTAAAATCTTCTTAGCAGGAAACGATGTGAACAAAGATGGACCATGCAAGGTAAACAGAATGGAAAAGACTGGTCCAGACGGAGGTTGCATCTTGGCCTACCCCGACCCTGCCGAGGATCCTAACACCAAACACCCTGTTGTCATCTGGGGTCCTGGAGGCGGAACAGAGCCAGGTGCTTACGGAGGCATGATCAACCGTTTGGCTTCTCAAGGTTTCGTCGTTTTGGCTCTTAGCAGTTCACCAGGTTCTGGTAAATCTGCATCTGCAGCCATCGACTGGTTGGAGAATATCTCCAAGCAAGAAGGCAAGCCTCTATACAACAAGTTGATTTTGGACCGCATTGGTTGTTCAGGACACTCAATGGGAGGTTTGGAGTCTGAACAAGCTCTTTTGAATGACAAACGTGTTTATACTGCCATCTTGAACAATAGTGGTGACCTTGGACACACTGCTATGTCTCAAATCAGATCAGGTAAACCTATCGCCATCGTTTATGGAGAGAAAGGTATGGAACGTCCTAACGCAGAAGCTGACTACAACAATAGTGGTGTAACTACCCCAGCTTGTCTAATCCAAATGACAGGCGGTAATCCTAACTCTGGCGAAGGTGGTTACGGACACGGTTCTGGTGCATGGGACGGTATTGCTGCAACAGTAGCTTGGATGCGTTGGCACCTTGGTGGTGAGAAAGAGAGAAAAGACGAGTTCACCACGCCTAACGGCACATACGTAAACGGCCAAATCGTTGGCGGATATAGTGCAAACAGCCGTTGGAAGGGCGTTTACAAGAACTGGGAAAACTGGCAAGAATAATTATCTTTTTGATAAACAGTTGGGAAGAGGGTGCTGAGGCATCCTCTTTTCTTTTTGTAAGAGAGGCAAATGAAATCTGAATGTCATACAGATTCTCCACTCTCAACTATTTATTCTATAGTGCTCCCCATTTTTTGACAACTGGTTAATACTTTTTTCTACCTTTTAGAGGAGGGAGAGGCTAGCCTCTTCCAAGCCTCCTCTAAAAATTCAAAAATAAATAAATTTCTTTATGCCGCCTTGCTTTCGGGCTCGCGTTGGAGAGTGGTTGTAGAGCGTTCCGCTCTTTGTAATCCTCAAATACGACAACCAGTTTTATCAATCATTAGATAGGACCGTATCTTCTATAATTAATCAACGACGACAAGAAGTTGAGACAATTACTGTCTCATAACTTTGTTCAACACCCATGTTCCCACCGTCGACCATGATGGCATCTTCTTGACTCGACGTCGCACTCCAGGACGATCCAATAGGAGGAACACTACTATGAACGCAAGACATGCGTAGATCATCCAACCATATAGAATCTTGATGGTCTGGGCCAACAACCCTTCCACCATTCCTTCCATATAATGCGACATATCAAAAGGCGACGCAGTAAAGCCGACGAGGTTGATATAACCATTGTAGCGGGCGAATCCGTCGCCAACATAATAACCGATGCCATTAGCTAAAAATGCTGCTCCGACGGTTCCTCCTCCAAACATGTGGAAGAAGTTGAAAATGCAGAGTGCCTGGAAGAAATGTTCGAACGACATGACCTCATCCAACGACCACATCAATGCAATACAGAGGATGGCATAACCGAAACCTCTAAAGATAAGTGGCGGCACAAGTTGATAATAGCCAACTTGCGGATCTACAAGGAAATAGAATCCGACGCAATACAAACAAATCGCCGACATTCCTATGATAATCAGTCGGTACGGTTTCCACGTCATCACTTTCAACCAACCAAGCGAGAAAAGGCAGCCTGTCCACGCACCTATCAACGACCACTGGTTGAGTGTCTCGTAGGTAAGGTCGGAATAATGCATCACCTCTTCATAATATATCGTCTCCAACACATGCTCCACCGACATGATAAGCTCAAATATCATCACAAAGAATATGATCGGACGGAAATAGCGGTAGCGGACTATCTTCCACTCTATATACGAATGCGGATTATTCTTCATTCGTATCATAAGTGCAGCCAACGTGATACATGCTGCCGCTGTGCATAGCTGTATGGTGTTTGAATGCCACCACTGTAGCCAGTCGCCATAGTTAAGCACGTAGGCACAAAGAAGGAAAAACAATATCCAACCTGCCGCCGACAGCCAGTCAATTCCCTGAAGCGGCACTCGTCTCTCGGGTGGCATCGGGCAGAATGGTCGTGTGAGCAACGCTTGTACGGTGAGAACGACAAGCATAAGTCCGACCACAAACCAATGCATCATAGTCCAGTGCATGTGGAAAGCCAATGTTGCGGCAAGCCAACCTGCACCCTCAATTGCAGTAAGCAGGATTATATGCAATATCGGAAAGAAGACGCCAAAATTACGCGTCGGAGTCATCCACAACTGGATATTGGACATGCATTCAAATGTTCCCTGTATCTTGGCACAACCTGCGATGACGCAGACTATCCACATCATCGGCAATGGCAGTTTATGCATTGTAAGCAGATTGCAGACGAGGATGACTGAGGCTGCAGTCATAAGCAAAAACTTATTGCTAAAATGAAATTTCATTCTGAAAAGCACAGGGAACCATGCCGCCATACCTGCCAGATTACAGTAGAGAAGGAACACCACGTCTTCCCTCATCCACGAATGCTCGCCAATCATGTCATTCATTGCGCCAAGGTAAACGCCTCCACTAAACTGGAAACAGAATGCCAACAGTACGTATATCCACGGACGGATTCGTTCAGGAACCCAATCGTGGTACATTGGCATTGAAAATGTGGGAATTTTCTCTTCCATCAGTATCTCACTTCACATTCCACATTCATTCCTGCACAGAGTCGGTCAGACACAGCATTCTTAGCAAACTTGATACGTACTGGTATGCGTTGCTCCACCTTGACAAAATTACCTGTAGCATTATCCTGCGGAATCATCGAGTAGGCCGACCCTGTAGCGTCGCTTATACGCTCCACCTCACCCTCAAACTTAGCTCCAGGCACCGCGTCGACGGTGATATCCACCTTGCTTCCGACAGCAATATTATGCATCTGCGTCTCTCGATAGTTTGCCACAACCCATTTCTCAGAATTGTCGACGATGCAACACATTGTCTGGCCGGGATTGACCAACTGACCTACGTGGATATCCTTTCTTCCAATCACGCCATCAGCTGTGGCGACGATAACAGTGTACGACAGATTGAGTTCAGCCATCTCAACTGCCGCACGGGCAGCCTCGATCCCAGCACGCGACTGTGATAGTCGGTGCCCTTGTTCATTCTTCACACTGGCAAGCGACGTCTTCTGATTATTCACAGCTTCATAACGAGCTTTGGCAGAAAGATAAGCGGTATGCACGGCATCGTATTGCTGACGTGTGACGGCATCTTTCTTCAGCAAAGCAGCGAAACGATCCTCTTCACGTTTGGCATTCTCCATCTGCACCAATGCCTCCTCCACAGCAGAGTTAGTCACATCCATATTGGCAGCGGTTGTGGAGATGCTGGCTCCCGTAGCCGAACTTCCTGCCTGTGCGTTTGCCAAACCAGCTCTTGCTTGTGCCAATGCCAAACGGAACTCAGCATCCTCTATGATAACAAGTGTATCTCCCTTACTTACCTTCTGAAACTCGTCGAAACGGATCTCCTTGATAAAACCTGGCACTCGTGTGTTGACTGGAGTGATATGCTGTTCGATATGGGCATTGTCTGTAAACTCCACATTTCCAAAGTGGACGAACTTGTTGATTACTATTGCTATTCCTGTGATCAGCAACACTGCGATGATAATGTTGTAAGCTAATCTTACCGTCTTTTTATTATCCATTTGATTCTAAATTATTGACTAAGTTGAATATTAAAATAAACGAGGATTATTAAGGGTGGAACGCCCTAACTCCCATCCTCATTCGCAAACTCGAAGGGTGAGTGACAATTTTCTTATAAATTGTTAGCTATAAACTTAAGTTTATGATAAGCGAACACAATATTCACCAAAGCATCGACCTCACGAAGTTCAGCCGACAGTTTGATATTACTTGCGTCGAGCATATCGGTGATAAGAGCCAAGGAATTGAGATAACGTTCGTTGATGACATCATAGTTTTGAGTGGCAAGTTCCACACTCTTATGCTGTGTTTCAAGCTCCACATAACTCTGCATATAGAGTGTGTAAGCCTCCTGAATTCTATTGTTAAGCATTTCAGCGACAACCGATTTCTGCGACTCTGACAATTCAAGGTCAGATTTTGCCTGACTGATTTTCTTGTTTGACTTCCAGATATTACCGAGCGAATACTGCACTCCTATTCCCACATACCAGATATTGAAATTCTTGTCGACGGGAGGAATATCGTAAGTGAATGGACCACTGAAATTATCAGCTGCGACGAGGGCAATTTTTGGCAACAGGTCACTCTTGGCAATCTTCAGTTTCTGCTCTGCCATCTGTGTCCCCAGCTCTACCTTTTTCAAATCCGTCGACTCGGTTGACGATAATGACTGCCAATGAGCTTCTCCCTCTTGGCTGTATTTTAAATCTGTGATGGAAATGTCAGGAACAATAGTCTCGTCATCCAAACCTAACGCATTGCATAACTGATGGTTAACCACAACTCTTGCATCCTCCACCTTACGCTTTCCCAACGTAAGTTCCTGAAGTTGCAACTCATATCGAGTGATATCATTGCGGAGTGCCATACCCTCGTCACGCTTGGCGTTGACCTGCTCGATAAGATGGTTCATCAGCTGGATGTTCTCATCGTACACACGCACAGCATTATCGAGTTTGATAAGTTCAAGATATTGTGCAAGTGCAGAAAAACGCACATTATTACGAGTGCCAGATAGATTTGTTTCCTCCATCTCCTTGCCAAGTTCAGCCAACTTTATTCCGGCATTGACTGCACCTCCAGCATAGATGGTCTGTTGAGCCTCAACCACAAAAGAGTTGCCCCAGCGAGGCTGACTGAAAGAAGTGGCATTCGAAAAATCACGATCCATCATCACCACATCGCCATTAAAACTTCCAGTTAGCTGAGCATTGACACTCGGCAAACGATTGCTCTTCGCTGAAGCAACTCCATGTGAAGCTGATTCTACACTTATTCTTCCGCTTTTCAGCTGACTGTTGTTCTCCTCTACAAGAGAGAATAAATCATCAATACTCAACTTTCGTTGTGCATTTGCCGACGTAATCAAGCCAAGCAACAACAGCCACATTAGCGATTTCTTTCCCATTTTATATCCATTTTATCTGAGCGCAAAGGTAAACTCTTCCACTTGATTTTTGATTTACGATTTTCAGCATATAATGTTTGAAACTTCGCATTAAACCTATATAATCATACGATACATGCCCTAAATAAGACAAATAAAACATAAAGGGTAAAATTCAACATACAAAATCAAACAATTATGACTATTTTTGCAATATGGTCAACAATATCACACCCAGTATTCTTTCGGAAACACCGGGCATTATATGCCTGGAAGACGATTTCGCACTTGCCGACAATCTGTCGAAAGTGCCATATATTAATGGTGCCTTCCAGTCGGAAATGCTCATATTGTTTATTTGCAAAAAGGGCAATATGCAACTGACAATTTCAGATGAAAACAAGCAGATGAGTGCTGGAGACGCGTTTCTTTGCAAACCACGTCAGCCAATACTTCAAGTATTGAGTAGCAGCGATTGCCAAGTCTGGGTACTGTTCTATTCTCCTCATATTGTCGACTTTATTCTGCCAGCACGACATAATTTATCAAAAGTGTTGGAGGGAGAATTTCATCCACTGATCCATTTTGCAGAAAATGAAGCAGACGAAAATATCTTCGTATTGCTCAATATGTTACGTCAAAGAGGAAACAATCCAAACCTAACATTCAGGAGCAACACCATCTATCATCTTTTCAGCACTCTGCTGTTTGAAGTGCTCAATCAATGTTGCAAACCATTGCGTCTACAAGAAGACACGGCAAACAATAACGATCAAACAAGCAGAGCGGACTCTATTTTCAAAGAATTCCTCAAATATTTGAATGAAGACGGAGGTTGCCACAGAACCGTCGCCTTCTATGCTGATCTTCTGTGCATTTCGCCAAAGCATCTTTCGAAAGTTATCAAGGAGACAAGCGGAAATCGCACACTTGACGTAATCAACAAACATGCGATGCAACAGATAAAATTGGATCTCAAACTTACAGATATTCCAATTCAGCAAATAGCCATCAAATACAATTTCTCCAACTTCTCATTTTTCTGCCAATACGTAAAGCAACACCTTGGAATGACACCTCAGGAATACAGGGGTAAATAATCCATCATCCATGACCATTCGTGAGCAGCAGAAATCCACAAAACCATGCCGATAATCTGCACTCTGAATTGTATTGGTTAAGTATGCTGGTGTTCATTTCATCGCCTTGAATTTAACACTTAAAGTTATTAAAAATCATCAACTTAACCAAATTTTTCAAGTATTATTCCTCTGTTTTTTCAGCGATTTATATTGACAAATAATTTCAAAGATCTAAGTATGAATTTGCAGCTCTTTGAAGCTGAATTTATATTGTTAACCGGTAAAATTTACCGAAGTGTTGTTAGCACAAGCATTCATTCCACTCTTTTTTCATTACCTTTGCAATCAATTAATTAATCACTAAATATGATCATTCTATTATCATTAGCATTAGTGCCCGTATTCGCACTTTTGATATATATTTATCGCAAAGACAGTAAAAACCCAGAGCCAATAAGCATGCTGGTTAAGGCTTTGATATTCGGAGCGTTGTCTTGTTTTGTTTCTCTTGTATTCACTTCGATGCAAGATGAGATCCCAGCAGAAGAGATGGACCAACTGGATGCTATAATTGACGCATTCACGGGTGCTGCATTGCCAGAAGAGTTTGCAAAGTTATTGATGCTGTGGTTATTGGTACGCAAATCAAAATATTTTGACCAACCCATGGATGCCATTGTCTATGCCGCTTGCGTATCACTTGGTTTTGCCGGCTTGGAAAACATATTCTATCTTATAGACAGTCCAGATATATTCAGTACGGGCATTTTACGTGGATTGACCTCTGTCCCCGCACACTTCTGCTTTGCCGTCAGCATGGGTTACTTCTATGCTTTGGCTCACTTCGGTCAAAAGCTCAAGTTATGGTACAAGTTACTAACCTACTTTGTACCAGTCATTCTCCATGGCATTTACGACGCACTATTGTCCGTCACCGACGACGACTACTTCTTTATCATTCTAATCATCTGGATTCTTTTCTGTTGGAGAATGTATAGCATGGCTTTGAAGAGAATAAACAAACTGAAAGAGGTGACTGTCGATTAAAAACGCAAGACAAAGTCAAACACATGAAAACTCACACTTTGAGGGTACAAAAAAATTCCTTACCTTCGTAGCGTTATTGATTAAATCTTTAGTTTTTATGCACGCATCAGACAAATATGTTAGATTCGACTGGGCAATCAAGCAACTGCTCAGAGAAAAAGCAAACTTTGACGTTCTCGAAGGATTCATTAGCGTATTCACCAACGAAGACGTCAAAATCGAAGAGATATTGGAAAGCGAAAGCAACCAAATCTATATCGACGACAAATTCAACCGTGTTGACATCAAAGCCCGTAATAAAAAAGGCGAGATATACATCATCGAAGTACAACTCAGCCGAGAAATACACTACCTCGAAAGAATTCTTTACGGAACAGCCAAAGCTATCACGGAACAACTCCATTTGGGCAGTGACTACAAAGAAATTCAAAAAGTAATTTCTATAAGCATCGTATATTTCGATCTTGGGAAAGGCTCCGATTACCTATATCATGGCCAAGTACAACTGGAAGGTGTTCACAACCACGACATACTACAAGTGACTCGTCGTGAAAAGAGAGGCATCAACATGCCAATAAACGACGAGCCGAGCAAATTGAGCAGACTCAAAAATCCGTCTGACATATTCCCAGAATACTACATCATCAGGGTAAACGAATTCAACGACCTTGCAAAAACACCTCTTGAAGAGTGGATGGATTACTTGAAATCGGGAATTATCAAGGACGAAACTCAAACGCCAGGTCTGAACAAGGCAAAAGAGAAATTACAATATCTAATGATGACCCCAGAAGAAAAATCAGCTTATGAGCGTCACTTGGATGCTATAAGAATCCAAAATGACGTACTCTCAAACGCAAGAGAAGAAGGATGGGAAGAAGGATTGGAAAAAGGTATCGAGAAAGGTATTGAGAAAGGTATCGAGAAAGGTATCGCATCCGAAGCAATCCGCTATGCCACAGAACTAAAAAAGATGGGAATCCCCATTGAAAAGATAGAAGAACTGACGCATATTGATCAAAACGTCATCAAAACCCTATAACATAAAAGCCGCCGAAAGAAATACTTTCAGCGGCTTTTTGTCTTAAACAATCAATTATAGTTCTTGAGCGCCCAAAACTTGCAAATCCACCTTGAATGTTTCCCAAGTTGTTTTAGGTTTGACAGTCTCATCGAAGGCATTTCCTATCGTGACAGAACGCTTTCCTGTCAAATAATTGGAACTTGTCTTAATCTCTTCTCCCGACATACGATCTATCGATTCATCATTCATTCCTATGCAATAAAAATTTCCATCTTGAAAACGGAATATATAAGTGCGAAGGTCAGAATCACCCGATCCTAAAGCATAAAAAAATCTAGTTTTAATTCGCAACGTTCCATTTTCTGTAATCTCCAACGAAAGTTCATCATACGTTTCTACTTCAGTTTGTGGAGCAAAAACATTGTGCCACTCTTGATATTTTTCAAATGTACCATCTGATTTACCCCAATAAACTGCCAAAATTGGAGTGTTGCAATTTATCTTATACCCATCTTCTTCACGAACATATATTTTTCCAACACTATCAGGAATCGTAATAAAAGCAAGATCCGCAATGCCATCCTTATTCAAATCACCCGTACTTTGTGACTTCACCTCCCAACCAGAAGGAATAATAGTCTTCTCACTTGCTCCTGTTTGACTCAAACCTGTCTGTTTTGAAGGGGATGAATCATTATTTTCTGGTATGGACACTGCCTTTTGTTCTACAAGAGAATCGGTATGATTTCCTTTATCTGCCAACTTTTGTTCTTGCTTAGGCGAACTACAAGCGCCCAACACGGTTGTGCCCAAAAGCAAAGTAAAAACTCTTATAAAATTAAAATTCATCGATTTATGTATTAGTTAACCTTCAATATGACTCAAGGAGAGGAAACTATATATCCCCCTTGAATCATCGTATCTGATTATTTTTTCTTAGTTTTCACACCTTTCGCTATCATGAATACAGGATATACATATTGAAACATCCATTCTTCAGAGAAATGAAGTTTTGCTTGCAATGAACGAACTGACTCACAAGCCGTACGTTCCTCAATGTTCTTCCATGTATTTTGCGTTAGAATCTTATTGATGGCCTTCTTTGTCATAGACTGCAATAGACTCTTGAAAATAGCGGGAATACGAAGTTTATATTGCATCTCAGTACCCACAGCCGTAAACAACGATTGAGAAAAGCCTTGAAATGCGTAAAGATAATTAGGAATATCATTCTGCTTCTTACAGAACTTCTTGGCAGACGAATCTATCTCATTAAAGAACAAATCTGTCATGCCATAATTATCTATCATGTATTTGCGCACATACGACTTTTCTGCTACGCCCAAGCGTCCTTGAGTGGCAATCTTAAGTTTCCTCTTGAACAGGGTCAAATCTGGCAACATTCGCAAATCAATGATTTTCAAATCTGCCGCCATAACAGCTTGCAGATATACACGAATCAAAGAGTTATATTCCTCACTTTTCTCACGGATAGCGTCTTGTTGAGCAGCCGCTTTCTGTGTCATTTTATCTATCAAACTCATACTATATATCTTTTATTCAGAGTGTTTCCCCTATTTTCAGTTTCTTCTATTCATATAAATCATAATGTAATAGAACAATGTCGCCAACGAACTCAACGCTGCAATAACGTATGTATAAGCCGCCATAGACAATGCCTTCTTGGCTTTCACCTTTGAATCGCCAACTGTAATATTAGCTGTTTCCAACCAAGTCAACGCTCTTGAACTTGCATTAATTTCGACAGGCAATGTCACAACGCTAAACAAAGTTGTCAATGCGAATAGACAAATACCAGCCAATAACAATTGAGGGAAAGACTCAACGAGCAAGACGCCAGCCAACAATACCCATTGAACCCACTTTGAGGCAAACGATACGGAAGGTACCAAAGCCGAACGCAATTTCAAGAACGAATATGCTCTTGCATGTTGAACCGCATGGCCCGTCTCATGAGCCGCTACAGCTGCAGCTGAGACATTATTGCCATAATAGATGTCTTTACTCAAATTAATAATCTTAGTGGATGGATTGTAGTGATCTGTCAAAAATCCAACTGTCGACTCTACCTTCACATCTGTAATGCCATGGTCGCGCAACATTTTCTCTGCCACGTCCTTACCCGTCATTCCGTTAGGAATACTAATTTTGGAATACTCCTCTATTCTCTTTTTTAGTCCTGCCTGAACTAAATAACTCAACAACGCAACTGCGCCGAATATTATCCAAATCATCATAGTTTTTATTTTTTATGGTCTTGCATAACCAAGACCTATTAATAATTATATTTCAATTTATAGAATCAAAAATACTGCCAAATTTCGAATCTGCCAAAAAGTCACATCATTTGATGATACCATTTCTCTTCAACAAAGGCTCAATCGTAGGCTTTTGACCTCGGAAACGCATATATAGCGTCATAGGATGTTCGGAACCCCCTTTGGCCAACACTTCGTTTCTGAAACGAGCCGCAGTCTCTTTATTAAAGATACCCTCATCTTGGAAAACAGAGAATGCGTCCGCATCCAATACCTCCGCCCATTTATAACTGTAATAACCAGCAGAATAACCTCCGGAAAAAATATGGTTGAATTGAACACTCATCAATGCACCATCCACAGCAGGCAAAACTTGCGTATTCTTCCAAGCCTCCAATTCGAATGCTCGAACATCGCCATCAAAATCAGAAGTCAATGTGTGCCATGCCATATCCAAGTATCCAAAGCTCAACTGACGCAAGGTGAAATAACCTGTGTTGAAATTGGCAGCTCTACGAATCTTCTCCACCAATTCGGCAGGTATTTTCTCGCCCGTTTGATAATGAACTGCAAATCCGTCCAAATACTCTTTCTCAAACGCCCAATTCTCCATCAATTGAGATGGCAATTCTACAAAGTCTCGATAAACATTGGTACCTGCCAAACTTTCGTATGTCGTCTTGGCAACCATACCATGAATGGAATGACCGAACTCATGCAAGAATGTCGTCAACTCATCAAATGTCAATAGCGAAGGGACGGAATCGGTTGGTTTGGTGAAATTCATCACGATAGAAATATGAGGACGATTATCTGTTCCATCTGAATCTTTGCTTTGACACTTGAATTCGGTCATCCATGCCCCGCTACGCTTTCCATCTCTCGGATGAAAGTCGGTATAAAGCACGGCCAAGAACGAGCCATCTTCGTCATAAACATCAAAGGCCTCTACCTCTGGATGATAAACTGGAATATTGACATTCTTTTCAAAACGAAGGCCATACAATTTCGAGGCCAGTCCGAACACGCCTTTCTTAACATTTTCCAACTCAAAATATGGTTTGAGTTGCTCGTCATTGATGCTATATTTCTCTTCCCGAAGTTTCTCCGAATAGTAGGACCAATCCCAAGGCATCAATTCAAAGTCGGCTCCATGATCTTTCGCATACTTCTGCACCTCGGCCACCTCTTCTACTGCTGTAGGCTTATAGGCAACCAACAACTTTCCCAAAAGATCATAGACATGCTCTTTGTTTTCTGCCATCCGTTTTTGAAGAACGTATGAAGCATAATCCTCAAAGCCAAGAAGTTTGGCAATTTGAAGGCGACAATTCACCAATTTCTTCACCACAGGCTTATTATCCACTTCTCCTTCCGTAGCTTTCGTATTATATGCTATATATAATTCTTTACGAAGATCACGATTAGAAGCATATTTCATAAAAGGAACATAGCTTGGATAAGAGAGGTTGAAAAGCCATCCCTCTTGACCTTTTTCCTTCGCCAATTGAGCGGCGGCATCCTTGATGCTTTCTGGCAGTCCCGCCAAAAGGCTTTCATCCGTAATAACCTTCTGATAGGCATTGGTTGACTTCAAAACATTCTGTTGGAATTGGAGTCCCAACAAACTCAACTCCTTAGTAAGTTCTCTATATTGCTCCTTTTTATCAGCAGTAAGAGTTGCTCCTCTTTTAACAAAAGCATCGTACGTATTTTGAAGCAACATTTGCTGTTCGGTTGTCAAACCCAAAGAATCCTTCTTTGCATAGACAGCAGAGACACGGGCAAAGAGTTGCTCGTTCAAATAGATGTTGTTGCCATGCTCCGTCTCTTCCGGAGAAATCTCGTTGGCTATGCTATCCATTTCATCGCAAGTCTCAGCCTCCATCAAATTATAAAAAGCATATTGAGCCTTGGACAAAACTTCACCCGTGCGCTCGAAAGCCTCAATCGTATTTTCGAAAGTAGGCTCAAAAGCATTCTCTACAATTGCCTTGATCTCTTCGTTTTGAAGACGCATACCCTCGCGCATAGCAGGAAGGTAATCTTCTAATTTTATCTTGTCAAACGGGATGGTCCCGTGGGGAGTGTCATATTTTGTCAAAAAGACATTTACACATTCATCTTTCTTTGCATCCATACACGATCCTAACATTAATATAAATGGTAAAATAAATAATTTGCTGATTCTTTGAGTGAACAATCCTTCCATACTTCTCCTATCTTATTCGCCTATGCTTATGTCCTTCACCAACATGCTACCATGCTGAAGTTCAAAATCTTCTCTCATCGATTTCACGTAATCCCAGATGGATTTGAAGTTTTCATTCGTCTCCAACCCGAAAGAATTGACACCGGTGCTATTCAACAGTTCGAAAATCTTGGCCACGGTCATCTGGTTGACATCGAAAGCGGGCTGAAAACAAGGAGTACGCTGATCGTTTCCGACGTAAGTTTCAGAAAAGACATTTGCGTCACAAAGTTTCTTCGTAATAAACGAGACAAGCGGCAAAGGAATACAATATTCATCGGATAACTCCTCTGCCGAATAAGCAGGTTTTCGCTCCTCAAACCTTCGTATCACAATCTTCGCTATCACTAAAACTATAAATTCATAGTAATGGAAACTGATATCTTGTACATCTTTCTTAAAATCAAAACTACGCACGTTTTGACTGACGTACGAAATCACAGCTCCGAAAAGGACTATGAACCAAGTGATTTGAATGAACAAAAGCAAGAGTGGTAAAACAGCGAAACTTCCATAAACCGCATTATAATTGGTTGCTAATGCTTGTCCCCAAAAATACAAAGAACGAAACACCTGAAATCCTATGCTTGCCACCAACCCGGCTACTGCCGCATTGCCAAACTTCACTCTCGTATTGGGCATAATCATATAGACCATGGTAAACACCAACCAAGTGACAAAGAAAGGGAACACCTGCAATATGAGATCCATCGCCGGACTTACGACATACATTCCGTCCAAAAACGTCACCACATAAAACTTGAAATAGAATGACAATGAGCTTGTTATCGTAATCAAGATCGGTATCAAAAACACCAACGATATATAATCGGTAAACCTACGCACCAATGACCGATTCTTTTCAATCTTCCATATGTCATTGAACGACAACTCAATCTGATAACATACCCTAATGACGGAATAGAGGAGAATACAGATACCAATACCTACAAAAATTCCACCCTGGGCATGATTAAGATACGACTTGGCCATCTCAAAAATCTTCTCCGCGATATTCCCCGAAGAGTTGAACTTGGAAAACAAGAATTTGAGAATGACAGACTCATATCCAAAACCTCGAGCAATACCGAATATGAATGCAATCAATGGAACCAACGCAAACAACGAATAATAGGTCAAAGCCGATGCTTTCGTATTCATTCTTCCCTTGGCAAATAATTGAATCGACAAGAAAATAGTCTTATAGACAAGAAGCAACTTGCTCTGTTTCTTATGCTGATTATAATATTTAGCCTGCCATATATCTTGGGTGAAGTATTTTATCTTAGCTAAGATATATTCAATTATTTTTTTCATCCGAGAGAACTATTTTTTGGAAGTTTGTCGCCTCCGTACGGAAACATCGGCATTCCTCTTTATAAAATAAAAAAGATAGTAGGCGTATAAGCCGAGTTCTGTCTCCGCCGAAACGGATGTTTGTCATTAATCTAGGACTTATGTCACCATAAGCCTCAAGCAATCTACCCCCCGACAAATGGACGGGCCGCCCTAAATCGGTATATATGATCTTACAACCCATGACTCATACAGCTTCTGATGTTGCCACCAAAACTGGTGGGCTCTTACCCCACCTTCTCACCCTTACCCGCAGAACGGGCGGTTATTTTCTTCTATGAACGTTTGCCCTCACGAACAACTTCCCGTTAGGAAGCATGGCGCCCTATGTTGCCCGGACTTTCCTCTGACACGAAGGCCAGCGACAAACCCGCCTACTATCTCACGCAAAATTAATACGAAAATGGCAAGTGAGCAAAATTTCAGACTTCGAATTCAAATTTCTTCATCTATAAATTCGGCCCCTATATTCAAGGGGCATGACAAGGTGTCAGTCATTGGTTTATGTATGTAAAAAAAACAAGCTCTATTTCTTAATACAGATTAAGCACCCATTCCTTTTAGTTAAATCAGTTTAAAGCGAGAAAATTCAACATCATAAAGCACGAATTTTGTTCGTTATCTAATCGAAAGGCAAATAAAGCCATGAATTATAAACACAAAAACAAAGTAAGATATGAAGCATTTGAATTTTTCGTTAGCAGCTGCCGCTGTTGCCTTAGTAAGTGCAGGAGTTTCTATCTTCTGCTATTCAAAAGTGAATCAACCCCAACAAACAATATATGTTGAGCAGAAAAGTCCCGTTCAATTCACCACAGAGCGCAGTGGTGGCATGGTGGACTTCACCTATGCTGCAGAGGTTTCTGTGAATGCTGTTGTTCACATCATGTCAAAGTTTGAAGCAAAGCAAAGCAACATGGGCATGGAACAAGATCCATTTTTCGAATATTTCTTCGGACAAAGAGGACAGCAACAAAAACGTCCGGCTCAGATTGGTTCAGGTTCGGGTGTAATATTGAGTACCGATGGCTACATCGTAACCAACAACCACGTGGTGGAAGGGTCGGACAACATCACCGTCATTCTCAACGACAAGCGTACATTCGAAGCCCAACTGATTGGAACGGACCCAACCACCGATTTGGCGCTACTAAAAATCGATGCGAAAGAACTCCCTACTCTTCCGATCGGGAATTCGGACAACCTAAAGATTGGAGAATGGGTTTTGGCGGTAGGTAATCCTTTCAACCTGACTTCAACTGTCACTGCGGGAATTGTCAGTGCCAAAGCGAGAAGCATCAACATTCTCAACTCCGACATGCGCATTGAATCATTCATTCAAACCGACGCAGCCGTCAATCCAGGAAATAGTGGAGGTGCATTAGTTAGCACCAATGGCGAATTGGTCGGAATCAATACTGCCATAGCCTCTCAAACTGGCTCTTACTCGGGTTATTCATTCGCCATTCCGGTTAGCATCATGAGCAAAGTGGTGGCCGACTTGAAGCAATACGGTGTGGTCCAAAGAGCTTTGCTTGGCATCTCCATCAGCGACATCAACGCTGAATTTGCAAAGGAGAAGAACTTGGATGTCTTGGAAGGTGTCTATGTGGCCGCTGTCAACCCTAACAGTGCAGCCTACGACGCAGGCATTCAAGAGAATGACGTCATCATTAAAGCCAACGGACAAAAGGTGAAATCTGTATCAGAACTACAAGAGCAAATCGGTCGACTCCGCCCTGGCGACAAAGTTGATGTCACCGTTCTAAGAAATGGCAAAGAGAAAGATTTCAATGTGACACTCAAAAACAAAATGGGCAGCACTAGTATGATTAAAAGCGGAGCTGCCGACCTATTGGGTGGCAAGTTCACAGCTTTGAGCGACAGGCAAAAAATGATGTATGGTGTGAACGAAGGATTGTGCATTGAAAAGGTGACCAAAGGAGGAAAACTAAGCAAAGCTGGCGTACCGAATGGCTACATCTTAGTGAAAGCCAACAGCAAATTCGTAAAAGATGTGGAGACTCTCGAGGCTATCATCGGAGAGGCCAAGCAAGCCAATGGACAACTAAACGAGCATTTGTTTCTTTCCGGCTACACCCCCGACGGTAAAATCGTCTATTACGCCATTGATTTGAATGAATAAAGCCGAGAAAAAAACATCAAGAGGGCTCCTATTTGAGTCCTCTGCTTTTTACATTTTCCAAGCCACAATACGAAATTCAGCAGTGCAGAAGAAAGGAGCAGTGCGAGCATTTAATACACCACACAACTATTCAATATTCACCATACTAATTTTTCAAAATAAATTTCGCCCATTTTCACAAAAAAATTTGCAATCCGCACATTTATTTATTACATTTGCGTTCCAAAAATTTTTGAGATTCGATGAGACAGTTAAAGATTACAAAATCAATCACGAACAGAGAGAGTGCTTCTCTTGATAAATACCTACAAGAGATTGGTAGAGAAGACTTGATCACAGTGGAAGAAGAGGTCGAGTTGGCACAACGCATTAGAAACGGCGACCGCGTTGCATTGGAGAAACTAACGAGGGCGAACCTTCGTTTCGTTGTGTCCGTTGCAAAGCAATACCAAAACCAAGGTTTAAGTTTGCCAGACCTAATCAACGAAGGAAATTTGGGATTGATTAAAGCTGCAGAGAAGTTTGACGAGACCAGAGGTTTCAAATTCATCTCCTACGCAGTATGGTGGATCAGACAGTCCATCCTTCAAGCTTTGGCAGAACAAGCGCGTATCGTCCGCTTGCCATTGAACCAAGTAGGCTCGCTCAACAAAATCAACAAAGCGTTTTCTAAATTCGAGCAAGAAAACGAAAGACGTCCATCGCCAGAAGAGATTGCAGAAGCTGTTGACATGCCAGTCGACAAGATTGCTGACGCAATGAAAGTTTCAGGAAGACACATTTCCGTGGATGCTCCGTTTGTAGAGGGTGAAGACAACAGCCTTTTGGATGTTTTGGTAAACGATGACTCCCCTATCGCCGACCGCTCTTTGATTAACGAGTCTTTGTCTCGTGAAATCGATCGTGCTTTGGCAACTTTGACAGAGAGAGAGAGCGAAATCATCAAGATGTTCTTCGGAATCGGTTACCAAGAGATGACATTGGAAGAAATTGGCGAGAATTTCGGACTTACCCGTGAGCGTGTTCGTCAAATCAAGGAAAAGGCTATTCGTCGTTTGAGACAAAACTCAAAGAGCAAACTTTTGAAGAGTTATTTGGGATAATAGAATCACCCAAGATGATAATAACGGTCATAGATTTTCTATGGCCGTTTTTTTGTTAGGCACACGGCCGATGTAGGATGTAGAGTCTTTCATCTATCAACGCCTCTATTTGATCCAGATCATCGTCAACATTTACCATATTACCCCATGGAGACGTCTCTATGGGAGAGGTGATCCACCGGATTCTTAATTCTTCACTCCCTTTTTCGCCCAGATGATTCCCTCGTAGACATCTACTCCGTTGACTGTCTTCCATTCAGGTTCGATCTGCACAACTTTCTCTTTTAGGAATGAGAAGGTGATTAGGTAGGCTTTCTTTAAACCACGGACGTTGGCATATTCCGACACTTGATCCTCGCCTTTTTGCTCGTACTTATGTCCATACCACAATTTTAGCTCAATCAAGAATTCCTCTCCCGCATAGTTCACCACAATATCCATTCGCTTATTGTCACGAGTCTGTGGCTCGACGTAGTAATAGCCAGTGCCGTTGATGATTGGTTTTAGGAAACAAAGGAATAGCAGACGTCCCTGTCGCTCCACGAATTCAGCATCCTCATCACGATATTCCTCCTCCATCAAATCCTTGAAACGCTCGATGATATACTCCATATTGAGTTTGCCACCAAGGATATATTCTGATTTTGTGACGCTTACTTTTCCACTATTTGATATTTGATAATCAATTGTAAAATATTCATGAAAAATTTCTTCAAATATGGCATTATGGATAACGACATGCCCATCTTCATTTTTTATGTAAGAAAACATGTCAGCCACTTTTAATGTGGCATTTGTTAAATTATAATTGAAAAATTCTCCATTAACGGAAATAGCATACATGAATTTTTTCAATTCTGTATTGTTTCCCAAATTCTTAGAAATATCGTCAGCAAGTGTATTGTCTCCCTTTATGATATATTTGGCAGCTTTGTTGATGCCTTCGATAGTCCAATCTCCTTCCAATTCTTCATGAGTAAGAGAGCAAAGATAACTAACAAGCACAGGGTATCCGGATGTAAGTCGACGGATCTCATCCGCAATCAACTTGGTATCCATACCAGTATGATAATCAGACTCGTATTCGTCGAGCATACCTTTGATTCCTTCCGCACTCAATGTCATGTCGACGTTAAATCGAACAGCAATATTCCATGGAGAATTGTATTTTCTCTCCTCGTCGCTACGGATTTTCAGTTTTAGATTTTTTACATCATATACTCCGGCAAGGATGACAGAATAGAACGTGGAATCCATTCCGTACTTGTCTCTATCCAGATATTTGTTGCGAAGCATACCTAAGAAATGTAGGAAAATCTGGTTATCGGTACTTTTATCAACCTCGTCAATCATCAAAATCACTTTTTTGCCTTGTGACTTGCAAAAATCCGAAACGACGACGGAGAATTCATCCAGATTGGCACAGTTGCTATGATTCCTCCAATAATTGCTTTGTTCTTCCGTCGTGAATGGCATACGAGAAAGCTTCATGGCAAGTCCATGACAGAATTCAGGTTTTGACTCAAACAAATCTCCGTCTGATTCAAAGCTTATCTGATAAACAAGATATTCCTCAGACAAACTATTAAAAAGGAAATTCATCGTCGTCGTCTTTCCAAACTGGCGTGCACGATTGATGGTGAAATAGAGTCCTTCGTTGATGAGTTCTTCTATTTTCGCCAACTTATCGTCGATATTCACCATGTAATGACGATCTGGATTGCAACTGCCTGTCGTATTGAATCGTTTTGCCATGTCGTTCAGATGATTTTCTCACAAAGATAAAGAAAATTTTCAAACTCTTTTTACTATCCCATTCCTTCCTCACGCATCTTTCCAACAGTGTTGGAATCGTCGGTACCATACGCCAACAATGCGATCATGCAACTTAATAATGTTAGTATATATCTTTTCATCGTTTCCAACAACTTAATTATACTTTTTTCTTCTTTTATTTATCTATCTATAACAGTTATATATAATTGATTAATAAAACATCAAAAAAGTCATTGCACATAAAATCAATTTACTCCTTGTCAATTTTTTGTTTTGAAATAATATGCTTTTACTTCTTTGCAAAAAAGAAGCAATGACAACAATAAATAAAGCAACATATTAATCAAGAAGTTAACAATAAAACTTGTGATATTATCTTCATGAAAATACGAAACTATTGACATGAAAATCATTACAGCCAAAAATACGATGACCTCAACTCCCAAAAATACGAGAGTAATAATTCTTATGTCTCTTTTTTTTAATCTGCCCCAAAGCCAAAATAAAATAATACAAAATAATCCCAAAGAAAAAAAAGGAAGTACTGGTCCAGTTTCGAAATGATATAACAATGACCATATACCACTATTTATCACCATAGATACATAACATAAAAGAAACAGTAATAAAAAATATAAGCAAGATAAGAACAATGTTTCATTATTAATTTTCATCAATTTAGCTGCCGTTTTTTCCATTTTATCTTTCTTTTTGAACTCTGATTATGATTTCACGTTCCGTATCCTCTATATGTTCAAATGTATAACCACTAAGGCCTGAGACAAACTTATCTAATACATTTCCTTGGTTTTTTGCTCCAGTTTTAAAAGCATTAAGCCAATCTCTGAATGCACCTTCTTTAATATTGTTGTATGTATAATAAATATTCACTATTATTATGAATTATTTCCTCTTTGCCCAGATGATTCCCTCGTAGACATCCACTCCGTTGACTCTCTTCCATTCTGGTTCAATCTGCACAACCTTTTCCTTTAGGAATGAGAAGGTGATTAGGTAGGCTTTCTTCAATCCTCTGACGTTGGCATATTCCGATACTTGAATCTCTCCTTTTGTCTCATATTTCATTCCACGCCAGATTTTTAACTCTATGATGAACTCCTCTCCTCCATACGTCACAACAATATCCATACGTCCATCGTTGCGAGTTTGAGGCTCCACATAATAGAATCCTGTGCCGTTGATTATCGGCTTAAGGAAACACAAGAAAAGTAGTCGACCTTGTTTCTCCAGAAACTCCTCGTCGCAACTTTTATTCTCCGCTTCCAACAAATCTTTGAAACGCTCGATGACAAGAGGCATATTGAGTTTGCCACCAGAAACAAAAATGGATCTGTTGGTGGAAAAATTAGTTTCCTCTTTCAGCAATTGTTCCGCCATGAAATAATTGTAGAGTTTTTGCTCAAAGATAAGATTATGGATGGCGACGTGACCAGTCTCATCATTCTTTATGAAACTGAACATATTCCCCAAACGTATGGCAGGCACATCAGGTTCGAATAGATATTCTTTGTCATGTAGCAAGATGCCTTCCAACATTTTTTTTAGATCTGGATAATTTTCTATGTTTTTAGACAAATCATCCATCAAAGTGCTGTTATTGACCACTATCCATTTGACAGCTTTTTTGATACCTTCAACACTCCAATCGCCACAAAACTCTTCATGAATCAAGGAACAGATGTAACTTACCAAGAAAGGATAGCCCGATGTCATTCTACGGATCTCATCCGCAATCAACTTGGTATCCATACCTGTGTGATAATCAGACTCGTATTCGTCGAGCATACCTTTGATTCCTTCCGCGCTCAATGTCATATCGACGTTGAATCGAACTGCAATATTCCATGGAGAATTATATTTTCTTTCCTCGTCGTTACGAATCTTCAATTTGAGATTTTTGACGTCATAGACTCCGGCAAGGATGACCGAGTAGAAAGTGGAATCCATACCGTTCTTATCCCTATCCAGATATTTATTGCGGAGCATACCTAAAAAGTTCAAGAACAGTTGGTTATCGGTACTTTTATCAACCTCGTCGATCATCAAAATCACTTTTTTGCCTTGTGACTTGCAAAAATCCGAAACGACGACGGAGAATTCATCCAGATTGGCACAGTTGCTATGATTCCTCCAATAATTGCTTTGTTCTTCCGTCGTGAATGGCATACGAGAAAGCTTCATGGCAAGTCCATGACAGAATTCAGGTTTTGACTCAAACAAATCTCCGTCTGATTCAAAACTAATCTGATAAACAAGATATTCATCAGACAAACTATTAAAAAGGAAATTCATCGTCGTCGTCTTTCCAAACTGGCGCGCACGGTTGATGGTAAAATACTTCCCTTTGTCAACGAGTTCGCGGATTTTCGCCAACTTGTCGTCAATATTCACCATGTAATGACGCTCCGGATTGCAACTACCTGTCGTATTGAATTCTTTTGCCATGTCGTTCTGAAGTTTTAGGTTTACAAAGATAAGGAAATATCACGAAAAAAGCATAGCCCTAATGACTATGCTCTCTATTGGTTTCCCAAACATTTGATTTTCAAATTGAGACACCCCATGGGGACGTCTCTACAGGGGGATTCCCTCTGTTTTCAAAAAATTCGACCGCTTCTCGGTTTTCTTTTTTCTATCCTGCCCCTTATTTTATAATTTTCAAATAATCAAATAAATCAAATCGTCGAATGCACTTCGCTTATTTTCCTGAAACCGCACGAACAGATCGACCGTCTTGACGGTCGACGCTGCAGTCCCAGCCGATGTAGTACGAGTGGAAGCAGAGTACGTAGCCGCCGTGGTTGTTGTCCATGAAGAGACAGGACGACCAATAGCTGCCGTAGTAGCCCACGCTGTCGAGACTGCCATTGTAGCGATACCCCGCAGCGGGAAGGAAGATGGTGTTGCCATTGGTCTTGCTGGTGCCGATTCGTCCTGCCACGCCTGTGCCATTGTAATCGTCCGTCCATTCCCAATCGCAGCCTTCTCTCAACTCATCCTGTTCCGCACTTGTCGGCATTCTCCATGCGTCTCCCCAATTTACTGTCGCCGCGTCATCTTCGGGGAGAAGGGTGGTCAGATTGTCAACGGTGCCATAGGTGCCATATCTACTTTGGCTGCAATACTTTGTCATAAAAGAGAAAGTACCATTACACCACTTGTAGGTTGCCCATGAATAGGAAGTGTCCGAATCGGGTTGTGGGGTTGTCTCTCCCCATGCGAAGTAGTCGCCATACTCTTCAGGCTTAGTGGCCCCAACATTGTAGGTGCCCCACTTCAGTCCGCTTGGCAATCCGAGGTCAACGTAGGTGTAGCCGTCTATCTCGCCGCTGACGGTCACGCCTTGGGCATCCTCCTCGAAGGTCACTTGTGTCACTTTGTCCACGTCATACTTCACGACGGTGCCGTCCGTCTGCTCCACCAACATATAGGTGGCACCCATGGCGCAACTTACCGCTGCCATCGAGAGGGCTGTCATTGCTGTTCTTTTCATGTTGTTGTTTTTTTATTCATTCATTTTTTATTTTCCCTATTTCTATGGCTCTATTGTACTTTATGACTGGTTTCTCTCGATGCTAATCCCCTAAAGGGGAACGAGCAAGGGGGAAACATGTTTTTTTTCTACCCACGTTTAACGCATAAAGGCGTAGGTGTATAGATAATCCCGTTAGGGATATGATGTGGGTAGAAATCGAATGCAATCCTGAACAAGATTTCCCGTTAGGGAATAAACAAGATTATTGATTCCACCAAATAAAAAAATCAGCCATAAACTGGAATAGAGCCTTTTCTATTTACGAATCACCTTGAACGTCTGCTTGCCTACGCTGAGCAGATAGATGCCCTTGGCTTGTGGCAAGGTGACGGTGGCTACACCGTCCGTGTCCACCTTCGTTTGGGCCTGCAATGCGCCCGCCATTGAGTTCAAAACCACATCAACGCCTTGCGGTGCGTTCTCCACCTGCAACGTATTCTCGTCCAAAGGCACGATGCGAAGATGGGACACCTCCACAGATGGAACACCTGCTCCGAGATCCTCAAAATGATAATTCTTCACCTTCGCTATGGCGTAAGAGGTGGCGGCATTGCCATTGACCACAAGGTCGCCCGACTCGTAGGTTATCACGGGCTTCTCCTTCAATAGAAATTCGTAACTCTCGCCTGATCGCAAATCTACGATGAGGTGCGTAGCGGCAAAAGCAGATGCCCCCGACAACAGACAGGCGACAGCCAACATTAACTTTCTTTTTTTCATACACTTATTGTTTTATTTAGTAGTTTTTTAAATTTAATTCAAAACTAATTTGAGAGGCCTAAGAAACACCACCTCCAGCACCATTCATCAGACCACACACCACAAGTTGATGGCCACTCCCCCTCAGCGTCTGTAAGACGCTATCTCTGTAACCCCGTACATACACGACACGGCAGTGGTGTGGATGTGCGGGGCAACATAGATCATACGCCAACTCCATTCACTTGACCTTACATCACAAGTCAATGACCATTCCCCCTCACTTCTATTTTAACAACTTCTTAATTGTTTGTTGCCTCCTCATCTTTGAGGAACGATAGGATTCATCTCCCCATCCCTGTTTGCATCAGTGTCGCAATGCGGCATCATCCGGTTGCCCCGTGAAAAAGATCGGGGCAGACTTCTTTTTATTTAGTGGAGACGCCTCGTGGGGACGGCTCTACGAGGAAGGTTTATTTCTAATCCTCAAATAATCAAATCGTCGAATACGCTCCGCTTATTTTCCTGAAACCGCACGAACAGATTGACCGTTTTGACGGTAGTAGCTGCCCCAGTCGATGAGGTTCGAGTCGAAGTAGAGTTCGTAGGCGCCGTAGATGTAGTCCGTGTCGAGACTGGACGACCAACAGTTGCCGTAGCCGCCCACGTAGTAGAGACTGCCATCGCGGCGATACCCCGCAGCGGGAAGGAAGATGGTGTTGCCATTGGTCTTGCTGGTACCGATTCGTCCTGCCACGCCTGTGCCATTGTAATCTTTCGTCCATTCCCAATTGCAACCTTCTATCATTTCATCCAGTTCCGTCCATGTCGGCATTCTCCATGCGCTACCCCAATTGGATGTCGCCGCATCGTCTTCGGGGAGAAGGGTGGTCAGACTGTCAACGGTGCCATATCTACTTTGGCTGCAATACTTCGTCATATAATCGAAATTACCATTACACCACTTGTAGGTTGTCCAACTATAGCCCGACTCAGGTTGTGGGGTTGTCTCTCCCCATGCGAAGTAGTCGCCATACTCTTCAGGCTTAGTTGCCCCCACATTGTAGGTGGCCCACTTCAAGCCGCTTGGCAGGCCGAGATCCACATAGGGGTACTTGCCCACTTTGCCAGTGACGGAGTGACTATTTTCTGGGTTGCTACTGTTGATTTCGCTATTTTTTTCCTTGTTTGCATCTTTCTGATCCTTCTTCGGAGCACCTTCCGAGCAAAACGGCAACATTACTAACAACGTTGCCATCACAAAACTTGCAAGCCAATAGTTCAATTTTTTGTTCATATTCCTTTTTATTTTAGTCGTTTATTGCCCTAACTAATGTATGTTATCAGAATAGCGGACACAATCAAACATACTCCGACAAATGGCTTCACACATGGGCACAAATCTTTTCTGCAAAAATAGCATAAAAAGCCAAACGAACCAACAGAGGCTGTTCTGATGATTCCTCCCCATAGGGATGTCTCTACATCAAACAAAAAAAGGCGGACACAAGGCCCGCCCATGCACGCTCATGGCGTTGCGATTTATTTCTTATTGATGTAATCAACAATCCAAGCACCAACCTCTTTCGTGCCATATTTAGCACCACCTTCAACTTGAATTTCTGGAGTACGAACATTAGCATCCAACGAAGCATTTACGGCTTCACGAATCAACTTGCCCTCTTCCTTCAAATCGAAGTACTCGAACAACATGGCGCATGAAAGGATTTGAGCCAATGGGTTGGCAATGTTCAAGCCCTTTGCTTGTGGCCAAGAACCGTGAATTGGTTCGAACACAGGAGTATGCTCACCCGTTGATGCAGATGGAAGCAATCCCATTGAACCTGTGATACATGAACCTTCATCTGTCAAGATATCACCGAACGTATTCTCCGTAACCATAACGTCGAAGAAACGAGGCTCTTGAATCATACGCATTGCAGCATTGTCAACATACATAAAGTCTGTCGTCACGTCTGGATATTGAGGGGCCATCTCTTGAGCGACCTTTCTCCATAATCTACTTGAAGCCAAGACATTCGCCTTGTCAACAACCGTCAAGTGGCGGTTACGCTTTCTTGCATACTCATAACCCACCTTCAAAATGCGCTCAATCTCAGGACGAGTATAATAGTTGGTATCGTAAGCCTTCTCATCGTCTTGATACTTCTCACCAAAATACATACCACCAGTCAACTCGCGGATACAGATGAAGTCTGCGCCCTTCACCAACTCGGTCTTCAATGGTGATTTGTGAACCAAGCAGTCAAACGTCTCAACAGGGCGAATGTTGGCGAACAAGCCCAACTTCTTACGCATAGCCAACAAACCTTGCTCAGGACGAACCTTTGCCGACGGATTGTTATCGAACTTAGGATCACCTACAGAAGCAAAAAGGACGGCGTCTGCCTCCATACAAGTTTTAAAAGTCTCTTCTGGGAATGGATCACCCACCTTATCGATTGCATCTGCACCACAGATAGCATATTTACACTCCAATTCGTGGCCAAACTTACCACATACAGCCTTCATGACAGCCACACCTTGCTCCATGATTTCTGGTCCAATGCCATCACCTGGCAAAACCGCTAACTTTAATTTCATATCTTATAAAATTTTAATATTCTACAATAAAGAGGATTAGTTAATCAAGTTCAACATCTTAACGGTCGCCTTGATAGCCGCCTCCGTTTGGTCGGGATCCAAGCCATGCGTCTTGAATACCCTATCGTTAAATCGCCATGTAATAGTCGTATGCACCAAAGCATCCGTTTGTCCACCAGGAGGGATGATTACCATATAGTCCAACAACTCTGGGATTGGCTTATTCAACTGTTTGTATATCTTCCACAATGCTTTAGTGAAGGCATTATACTGACCATCACCGGCAGCCGTCTGCTGATATAGTTCACCATCTATCTCGATCTTCACGGTAGCGACAGGTCGCAATCCATGAGTCAACGACAATGAATAGTTTACAATCTTGATTGGTTGCTCGTTCGTATCATGCTTCAAAACATCCGAAACGATGTAAGGAAGTTCCTCTTGGGTAACCAATTGCTTCTTATCACCCAACTCAATGATACGTTGCGTCACCTTAAGCATAGAAGCCTCGTCTATATTGATGCCCAATGCCTCCAAGTTCTTGCGAATGTTTGCCTTGCCCGACATCTTGCCCAAAGCATATTCACGGACACGGCCGAAACGCTCAGGAAGAAGGTCATTGAAGTAAAGATTGTTCTTCGAATCGCCATCAGCATGCACGCCAGCGCATTGAGTAAAGACGTTATCACCAATGATCGGTTTGTTATTCGGAATGCGCACACCCGAATAGGTCTCCACCAACTTACTGATATGGTATATCTTAGACTCACGGACATTCGTCTTCAACTTCAATTTGTCATGAATCACAGCAATGGCACTCGTAATCGGTGTATTACCAGCACGCTCGCCCAATCCATTGATCGTTGCATGGATGCCGTGAATACCAGCCTTCACCGCCGAGAAGACATTAGCAACAGCCAAATCATAATCATTATGAGCATGAAAGTCGAAATGCAGGTCAGGATAACGATCCGTCATCTGTTTGCAATATTCGAAAGCTTCGTCAGGAGAAAGTACACCCAACGTGTCAGGCAACATAAATCGACGAATACCCGAATCCTTCAGCACATCCACCATTTGGAAAACATAATCGCAGGAATGAATCATACCATTACTCCAATCCTCCAAATAGAGATTTATCTCAAATCCCTCCTTTTGAGCAGCAGCTATAGACTCTTTGATATCAGCAATATGCTGTTCCGGAGTTTTTCTCAACTGCTCCGTCACATGACGATAGGAACCTTTGGCCAGGAGATTCATGACATGGCAACCGGCATTCTTGATCCATTCGATAGAACGACCACCATCTACGAAGCCGAGCACCTCGACACGGTCCAACATTCCCTTCTTCTGCGCCCACGCAGCAATGCTACGAACCGCATCATACTCTCCTTCCGAAACACGAGCCGAAGCCACTTCAAGACGATCAACGCCCAACTCCTCCAAGAGATAGCGAGCAATACCTAACTTCTCATGCGTAGCAAAAGCAACGCCCGAAGTCTGCTCGCCATCACGGAGCGTCGTGTCCATGATCTCTATTTGCGACCTGCTTCCCATGATTCTATTTTTGCCTTATTTTCAATCAAAAAGTCTATATCGTCAAGAGCATTCATCAAACAATATTTCTTGTAGCCGTTGATTTCAAACTTCTCGCTACGACCAGTTGCCATATTTGTCACTGTCTGGTTAGGCACATCCACCTTCACCTCCATCCTAGGATTTTCAGAAATAGATTGGAACAACTCTTGTTGGAACTCCTTGCTAACAACAACAGGGAGAACGAAACAGTTGAGCAAATTGTTTCTGTGGATGTCGGCAAAACTGCTCGATATAACGACACGAACGCCGTAACCAGCAATGGCCCAAGCAGCATGCTCACGGCTCGAACCAGACCCCCAGTTCTGTCCACCAACAATAATCTCATGAACACCGACGTGAGGAGCCTCGCTATAATCAGGCTGATTCATTACGAAATCAGCAACCGGCTTGCCATCAGCATCAAAACGAAGGTCATGCATAAAGGCATCGCCAAAGAATTTTGGATCGCGTGTAGTGCTCGCCAAATAACGGGCAGGAATAATAAGGTCTGTATTGCAGTTGTCTATATTGACAGGGATGCAAGTGGACTGTATGATATTGAATTTTTGTTTAGCCATAATTAAAAAGATTAGAGAGTTCTTGGATCTGTGATTTTACCAGTGATTGCACTTGCTGCCACCACAAGAGGTGAAGCCAAAATAGTACGAGCACCAGGGCCTTGACGTCCCACAAAATTACGGTTACTTGTAGAGATTGAAAGCTTGCCTGCAGGCACCTTGTCTGGGTTCATTGCCAAACAAGAAGAACAAGAAGGCAAACGAAGTTCGAATCCTGACTCCTCCAAAATCTTATCAATACCCTCGTCAATGATTTGTTGACGAACCAACCAAGAACCAGGCACCAACCATGCAACTACACTCTCTGCCTTCTTCTTACCCTTAACAACAGAAGCGAAAGCACGAAAATCCTCAATACGACCATTGGTACAAGCGCCCAAGAACACATAGTCAACAGGAGTTCCTTCCAACTTCTGGCCTGGCTTGAATTGCATGTAATCAAGCATACCTGTAAATTGGATACGATCAACCTCAGGAATGCTTTCAAGCGTAGGAATATTCTCATTGATAGCGATACCCGCCCCTGGGTTAGTTCCATAAGTGATGCGTGGAGCAATGTCTTCAGCACGATAAGTGACCTCTTTGTCGAACTTAGCATCGTCGTCGCTCTTCAAAAGTTTCCACTCAGCCAAAGCCTTGTCCCATTCTGCGCCCTTAGGAGCATATTCTCTACCCTTCAAATAAGCAAATGTCGTCTCATCAGGAGCGATCAAACCGGCACGAGATCCCATTTCGATAGAAAGGTTAGACAATGTAAGACGGCCCTCCATTGACATGTTACGAATCGTGCTTCCTGCATACTCCACCGCATAACCAGTAGCGCCAGAAGTTGTCATTTGAGCCATAATATAAAGGGCCACATCCTTTGCTGTAACACCCGGTTGAAGTGTGCCTTCAACATTGATGCGCATGGTCTTAGGCTTTGATTGAAGAATACATTGGGAAGCCAAAACCTGAGCCACCTCACTTGTACCGATACCCATTGCAATCGCACCCACCGCACCGTGTGTTGACGTGTGAGAGTCACCACATACGATAGTCATACCTGGCAAAGAAAGCGCCTTCTCCGGACCAACGACATGGATAATACCATTGTCCTTTGAACCCATTGCAAAGTGCTTGATACCAAACTCCTCGCAATTTGCCTTCAACGTCTCAACTTGCTTACGACCAATCGGATCATTGATCACCTCTTGCTGATCAGAAGGGGTATTGTGGTCTGGCATAGCCACAATATTTTGAGGACGAAAAGGCTTAATCTTCTTATCTCTCAATGTATCGAATGCCTGAGGGGTTGTCACCTCATGGCAGTATAATCTATCCACGTAAAGTTGGGTTGGACCATCTTCCACTTTTTGCACTACGTGTGCATCCCAAATCTTATCAAATAACGTTTTACCCATTTTATTTTATTTTTTATTCCAAAGGAGATCCCTTGTCAAAACTTTATACTTTAGAATTACTTTCTGAACTTATTGATACAATCAACATATGCTTCAACAGAAGCAGCAACGATATCCGTGCTTGCACCAAAGCCGTAATAAATCTGCTCTTCACATTCCACTTGCATATGTACTTTACACATATCGTCACTACCTTTGTTGATGGCTTGAATAGTGAACTCCTTCAACGTCATGTGGCGACTGATAATCTTCTTCAAGGCATTAATCGCAGCATCCACTGGACCATTACCTGTAGCGGCAGCTTCGAAATGCTCATTCGCAATCATCAAACCGATGCTTGCAACCGGCTTAACCCCTACACCACTTGTCACTTGCAAGAATTCAACCTTGACACTCTTATCATTTGAATTACTAACTCCAGCCAACAAAAGAATGTCGTCATCATTAATCTCCTTCTTCTTATCTGCAAGTTTCAAGAAATCTTGATAGAGATCGTCCAATTTTTCGCCATCCACGTCCACTCCTAAAACATGTAAACGATGTTTCAAAGCAGCACGGCCGCTACGAGCTGTAAGTACAATGGCATTATCATCAATTCCGACATCCTTTGGATCAATAATCTCATAAGTTTGAACATTCTTCAAAACTCCATCTTGGTGAATACCAGAAGAGTGAGCAAACGCATTTCTTCCGACAATCGCCTTGTTTGGTTGGACAGGCATATTCATCAAGCTAGAAACCATGCGGCTAGTCGAATAAATCTTTTGAGTATTGATATTCGTATTGATATCTATATCGTGATGACACTTAACAATCATTGCAATCTCTTCCAACGAAGTATTACCAGCACGTTCGCCGATACCGTTAATCGTCACCTCTACTTGACGAGCTCCATTGATGACACCACTAATCGTATTGGCTGTGGCCATACCCAAATCATTATGACAGTGAGTTGAAATAATCGCATTATGAATGCCATCCACGTGCTCCATCAAATATTTAATCTTTGCTCCATATTCGCTTGGCAAGCAATAACCTGTCGTATCGGGGATATTAACCACTGTAGCACCAGCCTTAATAACAGCTTCCACCACCCTTGCAAGATATTCGTTATCCGTACGTCCTGCATCCTCAGCATAGAACTCAACATCTTCCACATAACGACGAGCATACTTCACGGCAGCCACTGCGCGTTCAATAATCTCCTCACGATTAGAGTTGAACTTATACTTAATATGGGAATCAGAAGTTCCAATACCCGTATGAATACGCTTGTTCTTCGCATACATCAAAGCATCAGCAGCCACGTCTATATCTTTTTGAACAGCACGCGTCAAGGCACAAATCGTAGGCCAAGTCACAGCCTTCGAAATTTCACGAACTGAGTTAAAATCACCCGGGCTCGAAATAGGGAAACCAGCTTCTATGACATCCACACCCAACGCCTCCAATTGCTTGGCGACCTGAATCTTCTCAACAGTATTCAATTGACAGCCAGGAACTTGTTCTCCATCTCTCAGCGTCGTATCAAAAATGTATAATCTATCTGACATATCTATATATAATTAATTTCACTACAACAAAAAAAAATCTTTCTCAGTTTGGGTGAGAAAGATTTGAATTATTTAAACAAAGAACATAAACTCTCTCACCCTTGCGACTCATGCAAGAGCAAAATAATAATCGACAATATGTTCTCTATAGAATGTATCATAACACTTATGTAGTCTTATTTTTACGATGCAAAGATACTTATATTTCGCCACCAAGCAAAACAAATCCACACTTTTTTAGTAAAAAAAAATCAAAATTCGTTTTTTATTCGATTAAAAACTACAATCTATAAGTTCAAGCATCAAAAAATACCAATCAGAAAGTAATATGGAATTTCAAACGAATGCCACTATGGTCAATATTTGGATGGTTTCGATAAGACAGCCTCCATACATAGTCCACACGCAGCATCTTGAAAATATTCTCCAATCCGGCACCCACCTCCATATATGGTTTCTCCCCTAGTCTATACGTCTGTTCGGGGAATTTAAACAAGCCATCCTCCTTATTCTTCAACGGATCATTTTTTTCGCTAAGCGTTCCATACAAGCCTCTGAAAGAAAACACTTCACGCAACTTCAACTTCTGAATTAGCGGTATTCTGTTCAAAACAAAACCATTCATATAGTATGTCACGTCCCATGATGCGTATTGGTCGTTAATAAACTCCATCGTATTCATCAGAGAATAAGCGTCAGACTGCAAGAAGTAAGACATATTCACATTGGGTATCAACAACATATGGAACGGCACGGGATTCCACTGCTTGGCAGCTTTCAAACCAACATCCGCATATCCGAAAATAGAAAGCCAAAAACGCTTCTCGTAACTCAACTCTGTAATATTACTTGAATAATCAGAACCCAAAACTCCTTTCTGGCAAATAGAGTGAGACACCGTATACGTAGGATAATCGAAATTTATAGGATAACGGTTCTGACGTGTCTGATAAAACTTCTCCTTTGGTGCGTAGCGGAGCGTCAATTTAAATTCGGACATAGTATAATCATCAATATTACGTTCGCTATCCTCACTCACACGCACAAAAGGGACCAACCAAGTGGCATACTCCTTCTTGTAACGAGAGATTAAGTCGTAAGAGAAATTATTATAAAACTCCCGTTTATAATCCAACTCAATTTTTCTTTGATACGTAATCAATTCATCACCAGAACGCTTGGCCGACAAGAAAAAATTATCCTTATTTGTCGTATAATTTTGAGCCAGCTCATCCGTATCGTATTCGTATGTAGCTTTGACAGAGTGAATTGGAAACTCATTAGGATATTCTTTCTTTGGCAAAAAAGAATATTCCACTTGACCACGGCACTTCAACTTTTGGTCGTCAAATCCGTATGCGGCAAACCCGCTGAAGAACCAATTTCTATTCAAATAAGCTGTGGTCATTCCACCCAAACGAAGCCGAATGCCCTCCAACCGGTTTTTACTAATAGTGGTGTTAACCGGACCTAAATCGAATCGACTATGTTCCGACTCCAACGGAAGATAACCAGAAAAGACAACACGCAAGAACAATTCCGTATAATGATACAAAGGAACATCACGCAAATCTCCCATCAACACCTTGATATTTCCCTCATTTCCCTCCAAAGAATCCAAACGATTCGCTTGCCAATAGGCATCTGACTTAGAAAAGGCGTCATCCAATTGCACAACATTTGCTTTCTGTTCAAATATGGAACTATCCGGCTTTTCGATGCTATGATTACGATAAACATTGACCCTTCTTGCAAACACGCCCTGAGTCTGCTCCACCATATTGAACTCCACTGCAATATCGTCCCTCAAACGAAGACGCGAGCCATCCTCCAAACGAGAGAACTCTTGTTCGATGCTCATACCTTGAACGTAGTTGAGGTTGATGTCTTTAGGGACATTCAACTTCGCCATCCTCACAAACCTTGTAGAGTCAAGCGAAACCGATAAAATTCCCGTGAAGCCAAAACTTTCAGAATTGAATGGAACAAAACCCAAATTGACATATTTCCCTCCATCAACAGAAACTGTGTCCAACAGATAATATTTATAATAAGAAGGTCCACGGGTAGAAAGGGGGCTCACGAAACGATTGCTTAACAAAGGAATCTCGTCGTCAAAGATATTTACCTCCTGGAAAACCTCTTCAAGCATAGTCTGTACACTCTCCTGTGGCAAAAGTTCATCGATACCATCACGTTTGACCGCCTTCACTATCTTTTTTTCCGATTTAGGAGCCTTTCTGTAATAAACATCTTCCAATGTTTCTTTGAAAGAAACCACAAGAATTGGCTTGCCAGTTATCGTTGATGTATCCACATAATCGAACAAGAACTTGAATTTCGTATTCTCCAAGGGAGCGTTACGCTCTTTCGTAAAATCATCCAAAGCGTAAGACATCTTCTCGTAATGCTCGAAACTAAAATAGTCATGGTTCTTCGGATCAGAAAGGCTCTTGTTTTTAATCATTTCAGAAACGAAATCGACAGCCGGATTATTCTTTTTGGAATACTTCTCTTTCTTAGGCTTGACAACAACCTCATTCAAATCATAAGAATCTGGAGCCAAATCGATCGTAATCGTTTGAGGCGATTGAGTATTCTTCAGTTTAACCTGCTTGTCTTTATATCCAACCATCGAAGCTACAACCGTACGACTATTGGAATTCGTATGGATATTAAATTTTCCATTTTTATCAGAGACATTACCATCGACAGTTCCCTTAAAATAAACAGAAACATAAGGCAAAGTCTCCTTCGTTAACGAATCTCGTATCAAACCGCTAACAATGGCTCCCTGGGAGAATGCTGACAGAGAAAACAAACATTCAACCATGATAAACAACAACAAATAAGAACGAAACCTTCTCAACATATTATAAATCTTCTTGATTTACAAATTTCCGACTTTTAAGGCAAAGAACAAACATAAATAGTAAACAAATTTAAATGACTCGATTAAACGTTATAATTAAAACTCGATTCTATCACCATCCTGACACAAATGTGTATTTGGGAATATAGATTTTGCTTCCTCCAAAAAAGGCTGAAAATCGTCATATCTAGCGGAAAAATGTCCTAAGAGCAATTGCTTGACATTAGCCTTGGAAGCTAATGTAGCAGCTTGTAAAGCTGTAGAATGCATTGTTGATTTGGCTTTTGAAAGATCTTCATGCAAATACGTTGATTCGTGATACAAGCAATCAACAGAATCAATAAAAGGCAATATCCGTTCAATATACATTGTATCTGAACAATAAGCATATTTCTTAGGAGGAACTGGATTCAATGTCAAATGAGCATTAGGAACAACTAATCCATCCTCAGTCACAAAATCTGCACCTTGCTTAATTAACGGAATTGAACTTAATGGTATTTTATAAAAATCTATTTTTTCCCTAATAATATTTCTTTCTCTCTCTTTTTCTGAAAATAAGAAACCAGACGTAGGCAACTTATGTTTCAATGGAATAGATGCAACCGTCAACGATCTATCTTCATAGATGACTTCAGAATTTGCAGGGCTAAAAGGCTCAAAACAAACTTTATAAGTCAAATCATTACAGAATGTTGATATTAAAGGTTCTAGAATACCTTGCAAAGAAGGATGAGAGTGTATATACAAATCTGCAGTGCGATTAAACATTCCCAACGTAGAAATCAAACCAATCAAACCAAAACAATGATCTCCATGCAAATGAGAGATGAAGATATTGTTCAGTCTTGAAATTTTCACTTTAGACGCCAACATTTGGCGTTGGGTACCCTCTCCACAATCTATCATAAAAGATTTTTCGCGAAGAGAGAGAACTTGAGATGGCTGATTGTGAGTCTTCGTAGGAAGAGCAGAACCAGAACCTAATATTTGTAATTTGAAATTCTCCATAAAATAAAAAGAAAGAGGCGAGCAAAAAACCCGCCTCTTTACTATTTGACTTTAAAATCTATGTTCTAAAATTATTTAGAGAACAACTCGATCTCAACACGTCTGTTCTTAGCTCTACCAGCCAAAGTTGCGTTAGAAGCAACTGGGTCAGCTGAACCGTAACCAAATGTTTGGATGTGACCTGCAGGAACTCCCTTGCTTGCCAAGTAAGACTTCACAGAAGCAGCTCTATCCTTAGACAATTGAAGGTTCTTAGCAGCGTTACCAGAGTTATCAGTGTAACCCTTCAAGATTACAGACCACTCATTGTGTTGCTTCAACAACATTGCCAAACCATCCAATGAAGAGTAAGAAGACTTCTTGATGATAGCCTTGTTAGTCTCGAATTCCAATTGAGCGAATGCAGTCTTGATGATCTCATCCTCTTCCTTAGTTGGAACATACTTCTCAGGCTCTTTTGTATTTCTGATGTGGCTATCCAAAGAATCTTGTACAGCCTTTACTTGCTCTTGAAGCTTCTTGATAGCAGCATTTTGGTTAGCGATTTGCTCTTCCATCTTAGCTGCAGCCTCGTCGTTTTGCTTCTTCAATTCCTCAACCATTGGAGTAATATCTGGAACTTCAACCTTAGGCTCGAAGTCAACCAAAGCTACGTTTCTAACGTTGCTATTACCACCGAACTTGTAACGGAACAACAAGTTTGCACCGCCATTAGCCTTTGCAGCACCAGCAGGAGCAAAATCCTTCTTGTTATTAATCTTAGCACGACCTTCCAAACCTACTGCGAAGTTCTTATTGAAGTTGTACTCTACCAAAGCAGAAGCAACACCCAACCACAACCAGTCGCTGTCCTCTCTACCTTCTGGAGACTTATAATTCTTTTGATCAACATCCCAAGAATATACAGAAACACCAGCACCACCATTAGCGTAGATGTTCAACTTTTGCCAAGCCTCTGAACGATACTTAGCCAAAAGGTTAGAAATGTTTACAGATGCGAACAAATCAATATCATGAACTGTACCATCAAATTCAGGAGATGCACCCTTATCGTGGTTGTTCATTTGATACAAATACTCCAAACCAAGACCCCACAAAGGATTTGCAGTGTACTCAACAACTGCACCACCTTCGAAGTTCCATGATTTATCCAACCATCTGTAGTAGTCAACACCACCCTTAAGGGCAATTGACCAGTGGTTCAAACCTGCTGAAGAAGCCTCATCAGCGCTTGCCTCTGTTGCAGCAGACTCTGTAACTGCAGCTTGCTCCTCTTGTGCAAATGCGTTACCTACAAGTGTAGATGCCACGAAAAGGGCCAACATTTTTCTTTTCATATAAAATACAATTAAATTAAAATTTTAAATTCTAGTTTGTTAATAATTCAGCACGTTATTTAGCGTCATTAGACTCCAATTGATCTTTAAGCGCAGCGAGCTCCTCGATATCACCCAAAGTAGTCTTCTCGATGCTAGTGCTAACTGTCTCTGCCTTCTTAGTTGACTTCTTCTTCTTGAAATCTTTCTTATCAGCAGCCTCGCCGTTAGCAACCTTTTGAGAATCCTCGAAAATACGGCTGTGAGAAAGGATAATTCTCTTAGCGTCCTTGTTGAATTCGATAACCTTGAAATCCAACTTCTCGTCAACCTTAGCTTGAGAACCGTCCTCCTTAACCAAGTGCTTAGGAGTTGCGAATCCTTCAACACCATAAGGCAATGCGATAACAGCACCCTTATCAAGCAACTCTACGATAGTACCTTCGTGGATTGAATCTACTGTAAATACAGTTTCGAATACATCCCAAGGGTTCTCCTCCAATTGCTTGTGGCCCAAGCTCAAACGACGATTTTCCTTGTCGATTTCCAATACTTGAACATCGATATCTGCACCGATTTGAGTAAACTCTGATGGGTGCTTGATCTTCTTAGTCCAAGAAAGGTCTGAGATGTGAATCAAACCATCAACACCTTCCTCGATTTCTACGAATACACCGAAGTTAGTGAAGTTACGAACCTTTGCAGTGTGCTTGCTACCAACAGCATACTTAGTCTCGATGTTATCCCATGGATCTGGCTTAAGTTGCTTGATACCCAAAGACATCTTTCTCTCTTCACGATCAAGAGTCAAGATAACAGCCTCTACCTCGTCACCTACCTTCATGAAATCTTGTGCACTACGCAAGTGTTGTGACCAAGACATCTCAGATACGTGGATCAAACCTTCAACACCTGAAGCGATTTCAACGAATGCACCGTAATCAGCCATAACGACTACCTTACCCTTAACCTTGTCACCAACCTTCAAGTTAGCATCCAAAGCATCCCATGGATGAGGAGTCAATTGCTTCAAGCCCAAAGCGATACGCTTCTTGTCATCATCGAAATCAAGGATAACAACGTTCAACTTTTGATCCAAAGCAACTACTTCTTCTGGATGAGTTACGCGACCCCAAGAAAGGTCTGTGATGTGAATCAAACCATCTACGCCACCCAAGTCGATGAACACACCGTATGAAGTGATATTTTTAACAGTTCCCTCAAGAACTTGACCTTTTTCAAGTTTAGAGATGATGTCCTTCTTTTGTTGCTCCAACTCAGCCTCGATAAGAGCCTTGTGAGATACAACAACGTTCTTGAACTCGTGGTTGATCTTAACAACCTTGAATTCCATAGTCTTGCCAACGAATACGTCGTAATCACGAATTGGCTTAACATCAATTTGAGAACCAGGCAAAAATGCCTCGATTCCGAATACATCAACGATCATACCACCCTTAGTGCGGCACTTGATATAACCCTTGATAATTTCGTTGTTCTCAAGAGCAGAGTTAACACGATCCCAAGAACGTGCTGCACGTGCCTTCTTGTGAGAAAGGATCAACTGACCCTTCTTGTCCTCTTGGCTTTCAATGTAAACCTCAACCTCGTCACCAATTTGCAACTCTGGGTTGTAACGGAACTCGTTCATTGAAACGATACCATCAGACTTGTAGCCAACGTTAACTACAACCTCTCTTTTGTTCATAGAGATGACCTTACCCATAACAACGTCCTTATCCTTAACGACGTTCAAAGTTTGATCATACTTCTTTTCCAACTCTTCCTTGCTGACATTTGTCAAAGAGTCGCCATTTTCATAAGCATCCCAATCGAAATCACCAACTGGAGATACCTTGCTAGTTAAATCGCTCATTTAATTGTTAATAATAAAAATAATTTCTATTTAGTCGTTTGACATTATATTGTATAAAACACGCTACAAAATTAATACTTTATTTTTAATTATCTTGCATTTCCGAAAAATAAATTTCAAATAATTTTCAAGTTCTAAATATTTTTATAAGTGACACGAAATCATAGCGTTTTTCAACTCATTTGACACAGAGACTCCCCTATCTGCTTATAGTTTTCTCAAAAAGAGTGTAAAAACAAGAACAATTATTTAGGGTTGAGTTAGATTTGTGGTAAATATTTCCTACTTTTGCACCATTAGTTTAAAAATTGAACATATAATATATAAGGTATGGCTATTCGTAGATCAAAAATTGTTGATGCCTTAAAGCAAACAAATTACGGCGAAACAATCAACGTAAAAGGTTGGGTACGCACTAAGCGTGGTAACAAAAGTGTCAATTTCATCGCAATGAACGACGGCTCAACCATTAATAATATACAAATCGTAGCAGACTCCGACAAATTTGACGAAAACATTCTTAAAGATATCACTACTGGCGCTTGCATCAGCGTTGTCGGAAAACTCGTTCAATCTCAAGGTAAAGGTCAAACTGTAGAAATCCACGCTGACTCTATCGAAATCTACGGTACAGCAGACGTTAATTCTTATCCTTTGCAAAAGAAGGGACACACGATGGAGTTCCTTCGCGAGATCGCTCACTTAAGACCAAGAACGAATACATTCGGTGCGGTTTTCCGTATCCGCCACAATATGGCAATTGCCATCCACAAGTTCTTCCACGAGAAAGGATTCTTCTATTTCCACACGCCTATCATCACAGCTTCAGACTGCGAGGGTGCTGGCCAAATGTTCCAGGTCACAACGATGAACCTTTACGATTTGAAGAAAGATGAAAACGGATCCATCAATTACGATGGCGATTTCTTCGGTCGTCAAACAAGTCTTACTGTTTCTGGTCAATTGGAAGGAGAGCTTGCTGCAACTGCACTTGGTGCCATCTACACTTTCGGACCGACTTTCCGTGCAGAGAACTCCAACACACCTCGTCACTTGGCAGAGTTTTGGATGATTGAGCCTGAGGTTGCCTTCAATGACATCAACGACAACATGGATTTGGCCGAAGAGTTCATCAAATATTGCGTCAAATGGGCGTTGGACAACTGCAGAGACGACGTTCAATTCTTGAACGATATGTTCGACAAGGGACTTATCGAAAGATTGGAAGGCGTATTGAAGGAATCGTTCGTTCGTTTGCCTTACACTGAAGGAATCAAAATCTTAGAGGAAGCCATAGCAAAGGGCCACAAATTCGAATACCCAGTATTCTGGGGTTGCGACTTGGCTTCAGAACACGAACGCTTCCTTGTAGAGAATCATTTTAAACGCCCTGTTATCCTTACCGACTACCCTAAGGAGATTAAGGCATTCTATATGAAGCAAAACGAAGATGGCAAGACAGTTCGCGCCATGGACGTCCTCTTCCCTACTATCGGTGAAATCATCGGTGGTTCTGAGCGAGAGGAGAGTTACGAGAAGTTGCTTGCAAGAATCGAGGAATTGAACATTCCTATGAAAGATATGTGGTGGTATCTCGACACAAGAAAGTTCGGAACATGTCCTCACTCTGGTTTTGGTCTTGGTTTCGAGCGTCTTCTTTTGTTCGTCACGGGTATGACAAACATTCGCGATGTCATTCCTTTCCCAAGAACACCAAGAACTGCAGAATTTTAATTATCAAAGGCGGAAGATTTTTTCTTCCGCTTTTGTTTTATATATCAATCAATTACGAGAAAACATACTCTACCAAGAAAAAATTTCAAAAAAAATATCGCTTTTCGTTTTGCCATATCAAAAATACGCACTACCTTTGCATCGCAAAAAGGAAAGGAAACGAGGTGTAGCGCAGTCCGGTTAGCGCATCTGGTTTGGGACCAGAGGGTCGGGGGTTCGAATCCCTTCACCTCGACATCGAAAGGGGATCAATAAAAAAGTTGGTTCCCTTTCTTTATTTTTATTCAGTTGGCTATTCACAGAAAGGCCAACATCACACAGATATTAATTCATCATAGAATATAACCATTATGTTTTCAGGCATCGTAGAAGCGACTGCAAAAGTCGTCAAATTGGAGAAAGACAAAGGAAACTTGCACCTTACAATGGAGTGCCCTTTCGTATCTGAATTAAAGATTGATCAAAGTGTAGCCCACAACGGCGTTTGCCTCACCGTCGTTTCCAAAGACGACAAAACATACACCGTGACTGCCGTCAAAGAGACGTTAGAAAGATCCAACTTAGGATTCTTAAAAGTCGGAGATTTGGTAAACTTAGAGCGCAGCATGCTTATGAATGGCAGATTAGACGGCCATATCGTTCAAGGCCACGTCGACCAAACCGCCACCTGTATCGAAAAGAAATCGACAGATGGAAGCTGGCTTTTCACTTTCAAATATGAATACAACGCCGAAATGGCCCGCAAAGGCTACATGACAGTAGAGAAAGGTTCTGCAACGGTAAACGGCACAAGTCTCACCGTTTGCAACTCACAGAAAGACTCTTTCTCTGTTGCTATCATTCCCTATACATACGAACATACCAATTTCCAAAATATTGAAGTAGGCACGATTGTCAACATCGAATTTGACATTATCGGAAAGTACATTAGCGGCATGATGATTCACTAAATCTCACAAGGGAAAACTTAAATAACAAAACAAATGAAAACATTAAAATTAACGACATTCTCATTACTTTTTATGAGCTTGTTGACAAACTGCAACCAAAGCAACAAAAGTGCTAATGACGCTATAGATTCTACATCAACGGTTGTTGAAGAGCAAGCAGAAATCGGTCCAGAGCCTGAAATGGAAGAGGAAAAATGCCCAACTTGCAACGGCACACAATACATTCTCTGCGAAAAATGCAAAGGCGAAGGTTTTATCGTAAACGAAAACAATCCAGTTGACAAAAAGACAGGGTATGGTACAGCTTGCTTCGAGTGTAACGGTAGGGGTTACGGTTTCAAAGACGAACACGGCGATTATCCTTTGAAAAAAGGATTGGGTAAAGTTCTTTGTCCTACTTGCGTCAAAGAGGTAAACATTGAATTTGCACAAAGTGAAAGCATTGCTTCTCAGGAAGTTGCAGCCGAATTCGAGTCCAAATTAGTAGGTACGCACAAACTTGGTTTACAATGGATGGATGGAAAACTTGGCACTGTCAAGATTGAAAAAATCGGCGACGGTTTGTACTCATGTAAAGGAAACGCAAACAGAAACGAAGTTGAATACCTCACCGTCGACGGAACATTGCAAGTTGTAAAAGAAGACCATCTTCTTTTCAACGGAACAATCTCAATCTGCATCCACCACATCTACAAGGGAAGGCCTTACCACCGCACAGGAAAGATGGACTTTGTACGCACCAACGGAAGAAAATTCTGGAGACTTCAACAAATGGAAAATGAAGAATGCATTGACTATGTTGACATTTACGAATAAACAGACATATAAAGTCTGAAAAAGAAACGGGCGAAATCCAATAAGGATTCGCCCGTTTCTCTTTTCTATCAAGGGTTTCCTATCGCCTCAAGGTTTTCAGATAAGCTTTTCGTTCTGACGCAATGCGATAACTCTCTCTTGCTTTTTGTATTGTTTTGTTATGCACCCAGACATCCAACCGATTGTCTAACAAGAGGGGCAGAGTTGATTCATATTGCTTGGTCAAAGCCGTGGCAAAGAACCATGCAGACATCATATTCACATAATACTCAGTTGACTTCACCGAAGCCACCCATTCCAAATATTCAGGTTTGAAAGCCTCGTCCAAATAGAACGACATGAGCATCCCCATGCCAAAACGAATGGTATAGGTGTGATCAGACGCCATCCAACGACGGATGTGAGGCAACAATTCATCCAAATGCTTCTTGAATATTTTAGGAGACATCAAATCACATGTGGCCCAATTATCCACATACGGCAAAAAAGCATCCAAGCCATCTATAAGTTTATCGTAATTCTTCTCTCTTTCCAAAAGAAATCCATGTAAATTATCCTCCTCATAGTATTGATGAGGCAAATCGATTAAGAAATCGGCTACGTCAACTCTTTTCGATAACTCCTTGGCCAAAAGACGAAGAACGGGCACCCTCACCCCTATCACTTTTTTAGGATCAACTGTCGGCATTAATTTACTGTGAAATTCTCTATATTCAACATCTTGCAATTCGAACAACCGATCCTTTATCTCTTTTGTAATCATACCTTCTATTTTTTCCAAAAATACAAAAAAAGGGGAAAAGCAAAAGAAACATAACAAGTTGATTTTTTTCAGGCAAAGAGAATCTCAATTAAAGGGATTATTCGTAAATTTGACACATACAAATTGGTTCAAAAAAAAACGCCGATTTATAGGAGATTTCTATAAAAGCAAATCAAAAAACAACGGAAAGTTTTAAAGGGAGTCGCTATTTAATTAAATTTTAAATGGTGAATTTTCAAGTCACCTAAAATATCTGTCAACCGCAAAACACATTAAATATGGCAAACAATCACGGATTTATCAGAGTGGCCACCGCCATTCCCAATGTAAAAATATCAGACTGTCAATACAATAGTGAAAGGATTAAGAACCTCATTATTGAAGCAGACAAGAAGGAAGTTCAAATCATCTGTTTCCCTGAGTTGTGCATCACAGCCTACACTTGTGCAGATCTGTTCTATCAAAAGCAACTGCTAATCGCCGCAGAAGAGAGCCTCGGCAATCTTCTTCAAGCGACAAAAGACATGGACATCACTTTCATTGTTGGTCTTCCTAAAGTTCAGTCAAACAGACTTTTCAACATCGCAGTCGTTTGCCAAAAGGGAAAGATTTTGGGAGCAGTCCCCAAGACATACATTCCTAATTATAATGAATTTTATGAAAAGAGATGGTTCTCTTCTGCAAAAGACATACTTGACTGCGAAATCAATCTTTGCGGACAAGACGTTCCGTTTGGAACAAACCTTCTTTTCGGTGATGACAATTGTCGCTTTGCCATTGAAATCTGCGAGGACCTTTGGCTTCCACAAGCGCCAAGCAACCAACACGCATTAGCAGGCGCACAAGTCATTTTCAACCTTTCTGCAAGTGATGAGGTTATCGGTAAGAATGCTTACCTAAAGCAGATGATTCTTCAACAATCTGCCAAGTTGGTAGTAGGCTACGTCTATGCTTCTGCTGGATTCGGCGAATCAAGCACGGACCTTGTATTCGCAGGCAACGGACTCATTGCCGAGAATGGTTCATTCATCGCCCAATCAGAACGATTCAAATTCGAGGAGCAACTCATCATCGGTGAAATCGACATTGACAAATTAGATGCAGACCGTCTTAAAAATTCCGCATACTATGTGGGTTCTGACGACCTCAACGACGATTACACGACCGTTCCTTTGAAATTGGCAGACAAGAATTTTGACAAACTAACACGCAAAATTCACCCTACCCCATTCGTTCCTCCTATAGAAGGCATGAAGGAGCGTTGTAACGAAATATTCTCTATCCAAGTGGGCGGTCTTGCCACCCGACTTTATCACACGGGCATCAAACATGCTGTAATCGGCATCTCTGGCGGCTTGGACTCTACATTAGCATTGTTAGTCTGCGTTAAGACTTTCGACAAGCTTGGCATTTCAAGAAAGAATATCATCGGTATTACAATGCCTGGATTCGGAACAACAGGCCGCACATACAACAACTCCATCAAAATGATGCAAGAGTTGGGCATCACGATAAAAGAGGTTGACATCAAGCCTGCTTGCATCCAACACTTTAAAGACATTGAGCACGACATCAACAATACGGATGTGACTTACGAGAATGCACAAGCTCGCCAACGTACATACATCCTTATGGACTACGCGAACAAGGCTAATGGTCTTGTTGTCGGAACGGGTGATTTGTCGGAACTTGCCTTGGGTTGGGCTACATACAACGGCGACCATATGAGCATGTATGGCGTAAACGCATCTATTCCAAAGACATTAGTTCGTTATTTGGTGAAATACGCAGCAGAATACGAAATGGACGAGGTTGCTCGCAACACATTGCTCGACGTGGTTGACACGCCTATCAGTCCAGAACTTTTGCCTGCAGACAAGGATGGAAACATTGCTCAAAAGACGGAGGATCATGTAGGACCATATATTTTGCACGACTTCTTCCTCTATTATACATTACGTCTGGGCTACACTCCTTCAAAGATATTCTATCTTGCATCTCAAGCAATGGAAGGACAATTTGACAAGCCAACCATTTTGAAATGGATGAGAACATTCTACAGAAGATTCTTTTATCAACAATTCAAACGTTCTTGCATGCCAGACGGGCCTAAGATTGGTTCTGTCTGTCTATCTCCTCGTGGAGATTGGAGAATGCCAAGCGATGCTTCATTCGCAGTTTGGAGTGCAGAGTTGGACAAGATAGAAAAGTCTCTTTAATTAGTTAGGAGGAAGGAAAGTCGTGAAAGTTTGTATTGCCGAGAAGCCAAGCGTTGCTCGTGACATCGCAGCCATATTAGGTGCAAACAGCCGAAAAGACGGCTATATAGAGGGAAACGGGTACCAAGTGACTTGGGTATTCGGACATCTCTGTACCCTAAAAGAACCTCACGAATACAACCCTGCTTGGAAACGATGGTCGTTGAGTGACCTCCCGATGATTCCTCAACGTTTCGGCATCAAACTCATCGAGAACGACGGGTCCGAAAAGCAATTCCACATCATCGAGAAACTTATCAGCACGGCAGACGAAGTGATAAACTGCGGGGATGCTGGGCAAGAGGGTGAACTCATCCAACGATGGGTGATGCAAAAGGCACAATGCAAATGCCCGGTCAAACGTCTTTGGATCTCGTCTCTTACAGAAGAGGCGATAAAAGATGGATTTGCTAATCTCCGTCCGCAATCCGACTTCGACAAACTATATGAAGCTGGTGCTATGCGCGCCATTGGCGATTGGCTGTTAGGCATGAACGCCACAAGATTATATACTCTTCGCTATGGGCAGAACAGACAAGTTCTGTCCATAGGCAGAGTTCAAACTCCCACCCTTGCCCTTATTGTAAAAAGGCATTTGGAAATCGTCAATTTCAAGCCTGAACAATATTGGGAACTGAAAACAGTCTACAGAGACACCACATTCAACGCCACGAAAGGTCGCTTCTCATCAGAAGAGGAAGGACGAAAATTCTTGAATGAAGTCATAGCCAGCGACTTTGAAGTAACAGATATTTCCACCAAAAAAGGCTCTGAATCAGCCCCTCGCCTATTCGACTTGACATCACTCCAAGTGGAATGTAACAAGAAATTTGGATTTTCTGCAGAAGATACGCTTAGGCATATTCAGTCGCTTTATGAAAAGAAGGTAACCACCTATCCTCGTGTGGATACAACATACCTGAGTGAAGACATTTATCCTAAAGTCCCCAACATTTTAAGAGGGCTACGAGCATACGAACCCTTGACACAAAGTGTTCTTGCGAACAAGATTCCTAAGTCAAAAAAAGTATTCGACAATAGCAAAATCACCGACCACCACGCTATCATTCCAACAGGAGTGAATCCCGTCAATCTAACGGCTGACGAGCAAAAAGTGTTCGATCTTGTGGCCAGACGGTTCATTGCTAACTTCTATCCCGATTGTCAGACATCCACCACCACCGTCATGGGGCAGGTGGAAAAGATAGAGTTTAAGGCTACTGGAAAACAAATATTAGTTCCTGGCTGGCGTGTCGTATTTGACAAGGACAAAAAAGACGAGGACGAAAAGAACGACGAAGAGAAGACTTTGCCAATTTTCACCAAAGGAGAACGAGGTCCCCACAAGCCCGATTTGAGTGAGAAGTGGACACAACCACCCAAGCCCTATACGGAAGCCACACTTCTCCGTGCCATGGAAACGGCAGGCAAGCAAATGGAAGACGGAGAACTTAGGGACTTGCTTAAAGAGAATGGTATTGGCCGACCTTCAACACGAGCCAACATCATAGAAACGCTCTACAAGCGAAATTATATGCGTAAGGAAAAGAAGAACATTTTCCCTACTCAAACTGGCATTGACCTTATCCAAACCATTCAGCACGAGATTCTTAAATCTGCAGAATTGACAGGGCAATGGGAAAAACGATTGCGCATGATTGAACGCAACACCTACCAAAGTCAAACTTTTATGGCAGAACTCAAAACAATGGTGGCCACCTTGGTAAACACCGTTCGCAACGATTATGGCAAAACCATTACAATCGAAGAACGCAAAGAAGAAGAACCTGCCAAGAAAGAGAAAAAGAGTGCTTCGAAAACAGACAAACCCAAGGCAGAAAAGAGAGAAAGTAAGAAGACCACAAAAGCACAAGTTGAAACCACCTCAACGGATAATACTGTGAAAGAGGCGACACAGACTTCTGCCGAGGCAAAAGAAGACAATCTCTGCCCTATCTGCCATACAGGCGTAATTTTAAAAGGAAAGGCGGCATTCGGTTGTTCCAACTGGAAAAATGGCTGTAAATTGAGAATTCCATTCCAATTTGAAGGCCACACTTTCACTTCTGAAGAATTAACTAAGTTGACAAAAAAAGAAACGCTACAAATAGGCGAAAAAAATGTCAGACTATCAGAAGAAGGAGAATTTGGAATCATATAGTATCATTTTGTTCATGATTATCAAACTTTGGCATACCTTTGCATAAAGAAACAAATACAAACAACATAAAACTATGTTCAAGACAAACGAATATTTTAATGGAAGCGTAGTCTCAATGGCATTGGACAGCGCGGAAGGAAAGGCAACCGTAGGTGTTATGGCTGCAGGCGAATATGAATTCGGCACATCAACAGTTGAAATCATGACTGTCATTTCTGGTGCTTTGACTATCCAACAGCCAGGAGAAACAGAATGGAAGACCTATAAGAAATTCGAGTCTTTCGTTGTAGCTAAGGATGTTAAATACAAGGTTAAATGTACAGAAGACACTCCTTACCTTTGCTTGTATAAATAAGCAAAACGAAGAAGTAGAAACGCCTCAACGTCATATTGATATGATGCTGAGGCGTTTTTGTTTATCGAGATTCCGATATCTCATATTTGTATACTGGGGTACCATGCACATTTTGTCATTTTGTACCAATAAGGAGAGAAAGTAGTAAAAAACCAAGAAGCTGTTTAAATTTTAGTGGAAAATTTTGTTAAGGATCAAAAAGCAGAAGGCTAATTGAATCATTGCGACAGAAGACTCAGAGTAAAATTCGTAATCAATAGTTAGTCTTCTAAAATTTTCAAGCCAGGCAAACGAGCGTTCCACAATCCATCTTTTGGGCAAGACTTGGAATTTAGAAGGGCATTCATCAGGTCTGAGTACAATCTCAAGATCGCATCCTAAAGTTGCTTTAAGCGTTTTGGATAATTGTTCTCCTCGATATCCGCCATCTGCAATTATTTTTGCAAGTTTAGGGAACTTATATCTCATATTTTCAAAGACTTGGACAGCACCTACGCTGTCATGGATATTCGCCTCGTGTACAACGACAGCCAAAGGGATACCCAATATGTCAACTACAAGATGTTGTTTTCTCCCTTTGATTTTCTTGTTGCCATCAATGCCCCTGCATCCTTCATCCGACTCTTTTTCTTGCACTTCTAAATTGAAAGTACATTAATTACAAAAAAAATAAACACAAAGAAACAGAAATAAATCTGCGTCTTTGTGTTTATATGTTTGAAAATTATTGTTATTTCATCAACAAGAGCGCCTTGGTAAAGACACGCTAATGACAACTTTTATGCGACTACACCATACTCATAGATGGAGTCGCTGGCAAGGTCTATTTCATCATTCCAATACACACAGGTGCGACTACTATCCAATTGTACCTGATTAAATAAACCATACACTTCTTTGAGTGCTCGGAATGTGGGCAAAGTATCAATATCTTCTTTTACATCATATATTACCTTGCGACCATCTTCAAATTCAACAGCAAGAAGGAAGTTGTCCATTGCTCTAAGTGTTTTTATACGAGGAATCATAATGGAGGAAGTTTTGTTATTATTTGTTTGTCCCACATCTCTTGAAGTTCATCCTTATGTTGTTCAAGCCATTCTGTAACTAACTTTTGAGCAATATTGGGCAAATCTCCCTCAAACATTTCGAATGTCTTAATGTTGAACAAACCAACATGTTCGTTATAAATTGCGTGAATGTGTGACGGTTCGTGCTCCTTGGGTTTGAAGAACATCTTTATCACAATTCCATAAAACCTTACTATTTCTGGCATAATCTCTATTCGATTGAATCGTTTATTTGTTTAAAGATTATTTGAATTTCGACAATATTCAATGCATAGCAAAGGTAGATAAAAAAATCAAGAATGCAAGATTGACCCATCAAAAATATTATAGTTCTTGCAATATTTCCGTATCTTTGTCCCGAATAAAATTCATCGGCGATATAAAATTGCAGACAAATACATTATCAGACAAGAATATAAAAAAAGCATTGGTCAATCTTTGTGCTCTTGCTTCCATTACAGCAGCTACATCAAGCTGCAGTCAGCAGAGTGCGACAACAAAATCACTTGTCATCTACTATTCTCAGACTCACGCGTATGGTGACATATCATGATTCGGAAACCGGCGACGATGTGGAGTTTATAACCAATAACTTTGAGATAAGTGCTTTAGAGGTTGCAAACCTATATCGTCACAGATGGGATATTGAAGTGTTCTTCAAGTGGATCAAGCAGAACATCGTTGTAAAGACCTTATGGGGATATTCCGAGAACGCAGTAAAGACTCATCTTTGGGTGGCAATTATTGCATACCTTATTATAGCAAGAATCAAAGCCGACTACAAAAGCCCTTATTCAATTACCGAAGTGGCTATGTTGATAAGGATCTCTGCACTCGAAAGAGTAGATTAAGAAGCTGTTTAAATTTTAGTGGAAAATTTTGTTAAGGATCAAAAAGCAGAAGGC
>JAKSKZ010000027.1 GCA_024401475.1 Paludibacteraceae bacterium
ACTTGGCATCTTTTTTATCTTTGGCGGCTTTTTCTGCGGCTTTTTTCTCCTCCGCTGCCTTCTTTTCTGCCGCTTTCTTTGCCTTTTCAGCCTCCTTTGCCGCTTTCTCAGCAGCCTTCTTTTCAGCCGCGGCTTGTTCCTTCTTCACACGTTCGATTCTTGCCTTTTCTGCAGCCTCGTTAGCCGCCATATTTTGAGCACGCTTAGCTTCGGCCTCTTTTTTAGCCTGTTCTTTCTTGGCTTGTTCCTTTGCCTCCAATGCCTTTTGTTCTTGCTCGCGCTTATAATTTTCCACAGCCTCCTTTGCCGCAAGATCCAACGTTCTTTGATCTACAGTCTTGTTCTCCTTTTGAGCCTTGATCAACAACTCTTTTCTAGCATTCTCAGCCACTTCGTTAAGAGCCATATCCTGAGCACGTTTTTCATCCAACGCTTTCTTATCGATAGCTTTTTGCTCTTCGGCTTTGGTCTTTTGTTCCATAGCCTTTTGTCTTTCCTGTTCCATCTTTTGAGCCAAAGCAAGGGAGTCCCTATAGGCCAACTCTTTAGCCTTTTCTTGATCAGCCTTAGCTTTAGCAGCGGCCTCGGCTTTAGCTTTTTGCTCTTGCTCCCTTTTCGTCTTCTCAACATACGCTACAAGAGCCCTCTCTTTTGCCTTGCGCTCAGCCAAAGCTTTACGTTCCTGTTCCTCCTTAGCCTTTTGCTCAGCCTCGCGTTTGTTTTTTTCAGCAAGTTCCTTAGCTGCTTTCTCAGCCGCCTTCTTTTCCTCTAACTCCTTTTTCTCCTGTTCGGCTTTAGCCTTTGCCGCAGCCAACTCTTGCTCTTTTCTCGCTTTTTCTTCTGCTTTGGCCTTCTCGTCCTTCTCCTTTTGAGCATTTGTTTGAGTCGACTTATTCTGATTGTTTGCAGTTTTCTTCGACTGAGCCGATTGTGTCGTATTAGCCGTATTATTAGAGAGCAATGGCTTTGGCAAACGTTCAACAACATGATTGACGCTCAACAACATACCATCAGAATCGAGCCATATCTCTCCATCGAGCAATCGAATGCCACGCCAACCCATATCGGTCCAATCCTTAGAAGGATTAGACTGCAGAATTGTACGCACCATCGTAGAGTCGAAGATTGTACGATAAAGACGAATGAATTCCGACTTATTTTGAAGATATTTAGCATCACCGCTATTAAATGGATAGATCACCTTGTCCGCCATTTTTTCAGCATTTCCGCTCTTAACCAATGCTATAAAATCACGAACAACAGTCTCTGTACTCTCGGCAATAGAGATTGCACAAACGCCCATCATAAGGGCCAAAAGAAATATACGTCTTTTCATTTCCGTTTCTAAAAATTAAGTAGGTCTATATCAATAGTTTGCTTTTCTTCCTCGTTTGTTAGAAGAAGGAACCACCTTCTTGTTTCGGACATATATATGTCTAACTTTCGAATATTCAGTCTCTCGTTCATCTATCTCGAAGTGAGGCAAGGACTTAATGAGAGGGGTCAGTTTCCAAAAACCATATATACGAGGGTCGAAGTCAGGCCTAATCTTATTAAGCATGCTTCCCACCTCGGCAAGAGAAGCCCATCCATTATCGTCGGCCAAATCATCAATCGTGTTCCTAAACAATTTGACAATGTCATTTCCAACGGCCAGATGTTCCCCCTTCAACTTTGCCGCATCGGCATTTTTGTTTTGAGACACAGAATCTGAATTACCTGGACGGATGACCTCAATATAAGTGAATTTATCACAAGCAACGATAAATGGTTTCGGCGTTTTTTTCTCGCCTATGCCCAAAACGAACATTCCAGATTCGCGCAAACGAGTTGCCAAACGGGTAAAGTCGCTATCGCTCGACGCCAAACAAAAACCATCCACCTTCTGAGAATGAAGGATGTCCATTGCGTCAATGATCATTGCCGAATCCGTCGAGTTCTTTCCTGTTGTGTAACTATATTGTTGAATAGGTGTTATGGCATTTTCCAGCAAGAGAGGTTTCCACCCCCCGACAGCAGGACGAGTCCAATCCCCATATATTCTTTTTATGGTAGGTATACCCGATTTGGCCACCTCATCTAGCATATCCTTGATACAAGAATACGGAATATTATCTGCATCTATAAGCACAGCAAGTCTAAGATCTGCCTTTTCTCTCATCTCGTTTCGTTTAAGGTGACCTCTATAAATTCACCGTTTTTAATTTTCAATAATAAGCGACACTTCATAAACTTTTCGGTGCCTTTTGGTTTGTTTTGGCATCTTGCGGTTTGTCGGTCAGTCATAGTGTCCGCACGGCACCTCCCCTTCGCACAGCAACCTGCTCAATACAAATTCAAAAGTCCCTCGAAATCGATTTACAGAGGTCACTTAAAATATAAACTACAGCGGTGCTTCGCTCCCGAAAAAAAACAAAGCCACCGAATATTTAAAAGCAGAGCGGTGTTCCCATAGAACAAAGCACTCTAATTCAAGCACGAAGATAAAAGAAAAAAATGGAAATGGCACAAAAACAGCACGACATAGTTCATCTCTTCACTCTTTAAAAGGTAAAAAAGTAGTCAAAGTGAAGCGTTATATTATCGACATACAACAATTATTTCTATATTTGCACCGAATAAGTTGGACAATATGTTAAAAGACAAATTCTTTTCAATCAAAGAGCAAACGACGGAGGACGAGACCTCCAAATTTGTAGTAAAACTAAACAAAGAACACAAAATATACGAAGGGCATTTCCCTAACATGCCTGTCGTTCCCGGAGTATGCACACTACAAATGATCAAGGAGTGTGTCGAAGGGGTCGTTGGCAAAAAATTACGTTATACGAACATTGCCAATTGTAAGTTCTCTGCAATGATTGTCCCAACCCAGGTTGAAGAAGTGGAAATTTCCGCAACGATGCAAACCGACGAAAACGGTCTAACCGTAAAAGCCACTGTTAAAAGCACAGAGGCTTCTTATTTAACACTCAAGGCCATTTTAACTGAAATTGCTTAATTTTCAGTCACAATCCTTTTCTGATAGTACAACCTTTCAATAATCAGATTTTGGAAAACAATAAAGACGACATAAGATCCAAGATGAAAGAGGTGAGATGTTGCATCATCATCCCTACCTACAACAATTCCAAAACCATCGGGAAAGTAATTTCCGATGCTAAAGAATATTGCGACGACATCTACGTGGTAAACGACGGTTCTACAGACGAAACCCACGACATCATATCCAACATAGAAGGCATCAACCGCATCGAATATACGCCCAACGGAGGCAAAGGCGTTGCCTTGAAAACCGGCTTAAACAAAGCCCACGACGACGGGTTTAGATATGCCATCACTATTGATTCAGACGGACAGCATTACACAGAAGACATTCCGCTATTCATAGATGCCATAGAGAAGAATCCCGACGCTATGATTGTCGGAATACGAAACATCCAACAGGAGAACATGCCCTCTAAAAACACTTTCGCCAACAAGTTTTCCAACTTTTGGTTTAAGACCGAGACTGGGCAATCGTTATCCGACACTCAATGTGGCTATAGGCTCTACCCTCTCGACAAAGTGGCCAACAAGCGATACATCACAAGTCGCTACGAATTCGAATTGGAAATATTAGTCCGCTCAGCGTGGAATGATGTCAAAATCATACCGCAACCCATCAAGGTTTATTATGCTCCTGCAGAAGAGCGAGTTTCCCACTTCAAGCCACTTCGCGACTTCACCCGCATCAGCATACTGAACACCATATTTGTTCTCATTGCGTTCCTTTGGATAAAGCCTCGCAACTTCTTTCGTTCATTCAACAAAGAGAACTTCAAAAAAATCATCCGCTATTTTTCAGACACGAAAGATAGCAACACTAAAATAGCATCATCCGTAGCTCTCGGCTTTTTCATGGGCATCGTCCCTATTTGGGGATGGCAAATGGCAGTGGCTCTTGTCGTCGCCAAATTGCTTCGCCTGAACCATTGGATCGCACTCATTTGTTCCAACATAAGCATTCCCCCTGCCATTCCGTTTATTCTTTTCGGAAGCTATGCTACTGGCGGCATCCTTTTAGGCAACGACGCACTCCCCCAACTTGGCAACGTCACATTCGAATCCATCAAAACCGACCTGTTCCAATACATCGTCGGAAGCATCGTCTTTGCCACCATCTGCGCAGCAATAGGATGGATCGTTTCGTACGGACTTCTTTGCATCTTCAAAAAGAAGAAATAAGCCTATTGGAGGAATCTATATTTTTTGATATCTTGCAGCCTCTTTAAAGTATAATGTTGTATCCGATAAAATTTAAAATCATGAAAAGAGGCTTAATTTTCATCATGTCACTCCTTTTTGCCACAACCTTCGCCGAAGCAAAGATTGGCATCGTAAAAGGCCAGTATTCCTACCCTGACAAAAGCATTAAAGGATTAAAGACTTGGATTTCAGGCAAACAAGACACTTTCAAATTAAACAAGCAAGGGCGGTTTAAGGTAAAAAACGCCGACTACGACAAGGACACACTCGTGTTTGAGTCGTTCAAAGGGCAAACTATCATCGTCCCCCTCAATGGAAATTCGATTGTTAAAATCGACAGAGACGGAAATAAGACGGACATTCAACTAAGCAAAGAAGAGAGACGACCATCGAGCCTATACGGAGGCGTCATCTTTACGAAAGCCGAATTGGAGCAAACAGGAGAAACTTCCGTATGGAAAGCCGTCATGGTGAAAAGCCCACAAAAAGCACAAACATCATTCTATATGAGCAACGCACCCCTATGTTTTGTGGATGGTGTTGAGGTTGCTCTCTTAGAAATGCCCGTCAAAGAAGTAGCATACGTAGAAGTGGTCAAAGCCACCAATGCCAGCACCTCCGCTTTTGGTGTGAGAGGTGCCAACGGAGCCATCCTTGTGACAACCGAGGTGAAATGGAAATCCACCTTGGAAGAGGAATGATTATATAACATAAGTAAAGCCTGACTTTTGTCGGGCTTTCTTGTCTTTGCGCATTCCCCTTCAAGAGAGTTATTAATTATCGCACAAAATGCTCATAATATTTATCCATGCTGCAAGTTAGCATTTAACTATCAAAAGAAATACCATATAATAATTCATACAAATAAAAAATGAGGAAGTGCTGGAGACAAATCCGAAACCGCCTCATTTTTTTCTGCTGAAAATGCAAAACCACTCTCTTGATGAGAAAATATTGTAGAATAATGCAACACAAATAAGAACGACATCTCTATACACCCTTAAAATTCCAGACAATCAAAAAAGGTCCGAAACAAGGAGCATTGGCCTTAACCAAATTCAGCAAACCTTACTTTTCCATTCTTCTATACTACTACACATAGCACAAATACGAATGCGAAGAAAGCTAAAATTACCATTACCTATTTTTTTAATTTAACGTAAATAGTTAAGAAGATTAAATTGTCAATGCAATTTTTCACTTCTGATAAGAGAGAAAACAAAAACCGTGCCACGACAAGGAAAATTCATCGACCGACTAAATCTATCGTACTATCGAGTTCCGTCCAAAATACAACATGCTGGATTTCAAACAATCACACAAGCAAAAAGTTATAAACACATCATTCTTTAGTGACCTCACCCGTTTCCAAATCCAAATAATAGATTTCTTGGTCGTAAACGCCTTGCAACTTCAATACTTTCGGTGCATTTTCCTTCCAAGCAAGTCCCTTGCTGTAATCCTCCCGAGGCAACCATTCGGAAGCCCAAACAACGAAATATTTTTTCTTCCGCTTGTCAAAAGCATAAATCTCCCCATACGGATGTGCCACCACCTTAAAAAACTCATTCTCTAAAGAAGTGGAAGTAGGATTCAAAGGAAAGAATGGAACTGCATAATAGACAAACTTCACCCTATTCACATCTGGCAAAGAGACCACACCATTCTCTTTCTGCCACGCCACTGAATAATTCAGCGGATTTTCCAATGGTAATTTATCATAAAAAGCCAAATAAGGAGTTTCAAGAAGTTGATTCAAAACCATTTGCATACAAGAATCATTCGTCACTAATCGCTGAGAAATCACCAAAAAGCAACGATTTGTGGAGCGAGAATGGAGTGTTTTAGCCACATTCACACGGCGACCATCCAAACAAAGTTCCGCAACACTTTCATCTTCCAAAGAAACCAACTCTGCCACAAGTCGAGAATTGAGTAAAGTGACATCCGTACGACGACTCTCCACCCAAAACTGCAAATACTTCTTACCACAGTGCTCCACCACTTTGGGCACAGGAGCCTCAACACTCAAAGCAAATGACCGATTAGAAGAGTCCCTACTGAAAATCAGATCACCAGACTCCGCTTCCACCTCCTTGAGAATCACACGCAACGAATAGCCCGCATTCGCCACAGAGAAGGAATCTCGGAATAGAATCTCCATCCGCTTCCCATTCTCCGAAAGATATTCACAACGAAATGCATATTTACGAGTCGGCTTTTGCTGCGACCAACCAGCAAACGAAAGCATGAGCAAAAACACACAGCACAAAAATCGATACCACATACGCTTCTAAAATCAGACCTCGAAAAGCTAAAGAATAAAACAAATATATAAGGATATAACGACAAGGAATTCTTTTTCATACATCTAAAAACATATTCTACAACATCATTTAAAAAAGTATCGACAAAAACCAACAAACTATTTAATCTCCATCAATAAAAAAAGGCACTTTTAGCAAAAAATGTGTTTGGAAAAAAGGTTTATATGTCTTAAATTTGTTATACCGCCAATAGGGAAAAACGAACACATAAAACGTGGCGGGAAAAATTAACGGATATATAACGAACTATTGATTGCCATGAAGAAACAATTACTTTTATCCATAGCCATGCTTTGTGCGGTGGCAAGCGTTGATGCCCGAAGCAAATCGGCCAAGAAATCCGAACAAGCCAAACAAGAGAGTGTCATCGTTGCAAGCGACGCCACGCAAAAGGCAAGCAACACTATTGACGCAACGTCTTCCTACACAGTAGCAGAGAGTCTCGGTTTGGGTTGGAACCTTGGTAACCAAATGGACGCGTTCAACAACGGAGCTGCCAGCGAGACTTGCTGGGGAAACTCCATCGCCACTCAAGAAGCCTTCTACAAACTTAAGGCAGCTGGATTCTCTTCCGTCAGAATCCCCGTAACTTGGCTTGGTCATTTCGGAGAAGCTCCCGAATATAAGATTGATGGAAATTGGATAAATAGAGTTGAAGAACTCGTTGGCTTTGCAGAAAAAGCCGGATTGAAAGCCATCATCAACATTCACCACGACGGTTCTGAGAGCAAGCACTGGTTGAACATCGTAAAAGCCGTTAACGACAGCAGTGCGAACGAAGCAATCAAAAAGCAACTCACAGCCCTTTGGGTGCAAATCGCCAACCATTTTAAATATGCTGGAGATTTCCTAATATTTGAGACATTGAACGAAATCCACGACGGAGGTTGGGGCTGGGGAGAAAACCGCAAAGACAACGGCAAGCAGTATGCCATCCTCAACCAATGGGTACAGGTCTGCGTAGATGCCATCCGTTCAACAGGAGGCAACAATTCCAACCGCTTCATCGGCATTCCTGGTTATTGTGCGAACCCAGACCTCACCATCAACAATTTGATATTGCCTAAAGACCCGGCAAAGAACAAGCTACTCGTTTCCGTACACTTCTACGACCCATACGATTACGCCATTGCCGACGTCAACACACAATGGGGGCACACAGCCCTCAACGAGAAGAAAGCCAATTGGGGTGACGAATCAAACGTGACGAACATCTTTTCCAACCTAAAGACAACCTTCATCGACAAGGGTGTTCCCGTCTATATTGGAGAATTCGGCAGCGTTCACCGCAACGACGAACTTTCCGAGAAATTCCGCATGTATTACATTGAGTATGTGACTAAAGCAGCCCGTGCCAACAACATCTCCATTTTCTTCTGGGACAACGGAGCCACTACGACAGGAAAAGAATCATTCGGAATCATCAACCACAGCACAGGTGACTTCATCAACAATGGCAAAGAAGTTATCGACATTCTAACAAAAAGCTATCACTCAACAGATAGCAACTACACGCTCGAAACCGTTTATCAAAACGCACCTGCAGGTAAATAACTTAGAAATCACCATTGGAAAAACGGGCAAACTCGCATGAGTTGTCCGTTTTTCTGCATTAGGGCTAGGCCATTTCAAGATTCCATATCTCCAAGAAGGGGAAAATCATAATTCGGGATTAGGGCATACACCTTGTCCATGCGGCACCACAGCTCTTGTCAATAAAAAACCTCCAACCATTTTTATCAAGTGAATTTTTTGTCGTATATTTGCGAGGTTATATGACCAGACGACAAATTACATTATATAATTATATATAAAGTTATGATTAAGACAAATTGCGCAAAACTTAACACTTGGGTTAAGATGTGGGCTGACATTATGCAGCCAGAGAAAGTTGTGCTTTGCGACGGATCAGACGCTGAGTTCACTCGCCTTATGGATGAGTGTGTAGCTGAAGGTTTGGCAAAGAAGTTGGACGACAAGAAGCGTCCTAACAGCTACTACTTCCAATCAGATCCTTCTGACGTTGCTCGTGTAGAGGGTCGTACTTTCATCTGCTCTCGCAAGAAGGAAGATGCAGGTCCTACTAACAACTGGATGGATCCTAAGGAGATGAAGAAGATCCTTATCGGTAAGTATACTGGTTGTATGAAGGGTCGTACAATGTACGTTATCCCATTCTCAATGGGTCCTTTGGGTGGTCCTATCTCTCAATTGGGTGTTGAGATCACTGACTCTGCATACGTTGTTGGTTCAATGAAGATCATGACTCGTATGGGTGCTGGCGCTCTTAAGTTGATCGAGGAGAAGAACGACTTCATCCCTTGTATCCACTCTGTAGGTAAGCCATTGCCAGAGGGATTGAAGGACGCTAAGTGGGCTTGCGCTCCAATCGACGACAAGTACATCGTACAATTCCCTGAGGAGCACGAGATCTGGACATACGGTTCAGGTTACGGAGGTAACGCTTTGCTTGGTAAGAAGTGTTTCGCTCTTCGTATCGCATCTAAGATGGCTCAAGAAGAGGGTTGGTTGGCTGAGCACATGTTGATCCTTAAGCTTACTAAGGAGGCTACTAAGGAGACTAAGTGTGTTTGTGCTGCATTCCCATCAGCTTGTGGTAAGACAAACTTGGCTATGTTGATCCCAACTATTCCAGGTTGGAAGGTTGAGACAATCGGAGACGATATCGCTTGGATGAAGTTCGACGAGGAGGGTAACCTTCGCGCAATCAACCCAGAGGCTGGTTTCTTCGGTGTAGCTCCATATACTTCTGCTAAGACTAACAAGAACGCTCTTGACTCTTGCAGCAAGAACACTATCTTCACTAACGTAGGTTTGACTCCTGACGGTGACATTTGGTGGGAAGGTATCGGATACGATTGCCCTAAGGGAACAATCGACTGGAAGGGTAACATCGTAAACGACCCTGCTTCTCGTGACGCTGATGAGAATCCAGTTGCTCACAAGAACTCTCGTTTCGCTGCTCCTGCAGCTAACTGTCCAGGTATCGCATCTGACTGGGAGTCTCCTAAGGGTGTTAAGGTTGATGCTATCCTATTCGGTGGTCGTCGTCCTAATACTGTACCATTGGTACACGAGGCTGAGGATTGGGCACACGGTGTATTCATGGGATCTATCGTAGGTTCTGAGGTTACAGCTGCTGCTATCGGTTTGAAGGCTGGTGTTCGTCGTGACCCATTCGCTATGTTGCCATTCTGCGGTTACAACATGGGTGACTACTTCCAGCACTGGATCGACATGGAGAAGTTGCCACAGGCTAAGGGTGGTAAGAACTTGCCTAAGATCTTCTTCGTAAACTGGTTCCGTCGTGACAAGAGCAACAAGGCTCTTCCTGCAGGATTCTTGTGGCCAGGTTACGGTGACAACAGCCGTGTATTGGCTTACATCTTCGATCGTTGCAACGGTCAAGGTGAGACAGTTGACACTCCAATCGGAAAGGTACCTGCTAAGGGTGCTATCAACATCGAGGGTCTTGACTCTTGCTGGAACGAGAAGACAATGGAGCAAGTTTTGTCAGTTAACGTTGACGAGTGGAAGGACGAGGTTGAGCGTATCGAGGAGCACTATGCTAAGTTCGCTGGACACCTTCCAAAGGAGTTGAGCGACCGCTTGGCTATCTTGAAGCAACGTCTTGGAATGTAATTCTTTTTGAATTCATTATACGGAAAGCCGCATCCGCTTGGGTGCGGCTTTTTTTACATGGAAGAGATTTGTGAAATTTCCTACTATTTCCTACTTTTGTATAAAGTAAAAAATATCTATGGAAGCTATAAACAACATGTTGAATACTATAGTCACTTATTTCCGCACGCAACCTGTGGAAAAGGCATGGATTTTCGGTTCGTTTTCAAGGAATGAAGAGACGGACAAAAGCGATGTGGATATTTTGGTGTCTTTTGTGAAAGGCGAGAGAATTGGTCTAAAATACGCCGCTATGGTGTGTGATTTGGAAGATCTGCTACACAGAAAAGTAGATTTAGTTGTCGAGGGCACTTTGCTTCCTTTTGCACAGGAAAATGCTGATAAGGATAAAAAACTCATATATGATAGAAGAGCGTAGAGACAAGGGACGATTGGAGCATATCCTTCAATCCATTGAAAAATCGTTTGAATATACAGATGGGGTTGACTGTGAATCCTTTGGCAAGGATAGTTTAAGGTTACATGCTACCATGTATAATGTCCAAATTATTGGAGAAGCAGTTTGTAAACTAACAAAAGAATTCAAAGAAGACCATCCTGATACCAATTGGCGTATAATTGAAAAAATGAGGCATATATTGGTTCACGATTATTATCAAATCAAGACAGAAATCCTTTGGGACGTGGTCAAGTCGGACTTACCCGAACTTAAGGAACAGATCATTAAATACATAAGCGAGTTTCAAGATTAAATCATGGAGCGACCGCTTGGCTATCTTGAAGCAACGTCTTGGAATGTAATTCTTTTTGAATTCATTATACGGAAAGCCGCATCCGCTTGGGTGCGGCTTTTTTGTTTCTATTGCATTTGGGAAAATGTTTATGTTATGACAAAAAACATTTGCACCGCAAAAGTGCAAAAAAACGCAAAAAATGCTTTTTTGGAGTGCATTTATTATATATTTGCGAAAAAGAATAATCTATGGATATCAATTTAGTGAACTATATGCAAAATCAGTTATGGAATGTTCCTACTGGTTTTCATCGATATATGTATAATATAATCGATTGGCTTTGTATATAAACCCAGACATCATAGCGCAAGAGGTTTTGGGCGACTGGAATTCTACAGAAGCAGTATTCAAATCTATTCAGTATTGCGAGAACTTAAGAGAAAAGTGTTTGGCGGAAAAGAAAAGCCTTATATTCGAAACTGTTTTGTCCAGACATGATAAAGTTGAATATATAAAGAGAGCTATTGAAAATGGATTTTTCGTAAGACTTTTTTTCGTATGCACAACCTCGCCTAATATCAATGCCTCAAGAATTGTAGGCCGGGTGATGAAGGGAGGTCATGACGTTCCCATTCCCAAAATCATCTCCAGATATTATCAATCCATTCGAAATTGCAAAGAGCTATCTTCTGCTGTAAACAGGGCCTATTTCTACGACAAATCCATTGACAATGAAGACGCAAAATTGCCTTTTCGTCTTTCAGAAAGCAAGTTGGCGAAGCAATATACAGACCAGATTCCGGAATGGGCAAGTATAATTTTAAACTTGATTTGACGAAGAGGCAGAGAGACTGCGTATAGACCAAAATTATCATACAAAAAGCCACATCTGCACAGGCGCAGGATTTTTTTTGTTTCTATTACATTTGGAAAAATGTTTGTGTTAAGGTAATTTTGTAAAGCGAAGTTGTAGTCTATGTTCTACCAAACAGTTCTGATCATGAAGAAGAGTATAGAAATATTAATACCTAAAATCCAAGAGTTTTTCGCAGGACAACCTGTTGAGAAAGCATGGATGTTCGGATCCTGTTCGCGAGCGGAAAATACGAGAAATAGTGATGTGGATATTCTAGTGGAATACATAGAAGGACAAACTGTGTCATTATTCACAATCTCAAAGATTATGGTTCATCTCTCGAAATTAATTAATAAAAAAGTCGATCTGGTTGAGGCTGGTCAGTTGATGGATTTTGCTGTTGAAAGTGTAGATCGAGACAAGATATTAATTTATGAGAGAAAGAATTAAAGACGGAGAACGCATAAAACATATTATAGAGGCGATGAATGTTATCATAGAAAATAAGGATAAACATTCTTTCGAAGAAGTTGTTTCTGACAAAATTGTATTGTTCGGTTTTGTGAAACAGTCAACCGCATCCGCTCAGGTGCGGCTTTTATTGTTGCAAGATATTTGGAAGTATGTCATCCTATTTGTATTTTTGCATACCATCTTAAAAACATCAACTTATGGAGACGATTACACTGACATACGACGCATCCTCAAGCAAGGCCATGCAACTCCTTAAGAAACTTTTGGAATCAGGATTATTTAAAGAGAAGAAGGTGGAGAATACAAAAGAATTATCCGAGGAGAATAATCTTTTTGTGGAAAATGCGCGCCAAAAAGCGGCGTTAATCTTTTCAAAGAAAATTTAACATGAGGTATCATCAAAGAGATATCGTAGAGATTAATTTTCTATTTCCTGATGGTGTTTGCAAACCTCATCCAGCTTTGATAGTTTCCAACGATCAATTGCAAGAGGATGAAGGATTCATGTATTTCGCCTTGATATCGTCAAAAGACTACAATCCGCAGTATTGTTATGAGTTGAAGGATGGAATGATGACTAAACCTTTGAGTAAGGTTAGTTATGTCAAATGTCAGTTATTAGTGGGTGATGTGGAAAGAGATGTGAATTAATAAGATTGGGGTGTTAAAACAACCCTATTTCGATGAAGTGGTAGAGAAGATTAAAACAAGTATTTTTTAAGAAACAGAAATACAAATTATTACATAATACAATTTTTTGAGCTTAACGCTCTTGTTCTCAAACTCTGAAATCTGGACAATTTCAAACACACGAGAATAAGCGATGCGGGAGGTTCACGCCTTAGGGTGTGGACCGTTTCGTGCTTATTAGTGTGTAAGGGAGTCCAGACCCTAGAGTTTTAGTAAGCAAATAACGAACGGTTCACGCTTTTTTTATGCACATAGGCCAACAAATAGAAAAAATATTTCGCGAACAAGGAAGGAAAGTTTCTTGGTTCGCAGATAAGTTATGTTGTGACAGAAGGAACATCTACAAAATATTTGAGAGAGAAAGCATTGACACCTCCCTACTCGCAAAAATATCTGCAATACTAGGACACAATTTCCTTCAAGACTTAGCTGACGAAATGTACGAGAGCAAGAACAAATAGTTCACAAAACGAGAAAATAACGAACACATTTTTTGAATGTATCATTAACACAATTACTCTACCTTCGTAAAGAACGACTATAGCGTATTCTATAAGATTAAGATTTGCTAAATTAACCATGAGTTTACAATCACAAATCCAACAGATAATCGAATCTCGGAAAATTCGTGCCGAGAAGATTCAGATTGAAATCGACAATATCAACAAGTTGACGTCCAAACTTGAATATATTAAGAAGAATATTCAAGAATTAGGCATTGACAATTCTTCGGAGAACATTCAGAAGATTCAAACAAAGATCAAAGAACTTGACAAAGCAAAAATGCAAGCGTTGCATTTGAGAGAGCGATTTGACAAGAAGTCTGTAAACATTGGTGTTTCTGGATTTACCCACGCCGGTAAATCAACTTTGTTGCAAGCAATCTCTGGTCTTACCGACGAGGAAATACCCAAAGCCAATGTCAACGACGCTAAATATCTACACGCAACTACCGCTATCTGTTCACAGATATTCAATTCTCCAAGAGAGTATGCAGAAATTGTATTCAAGACAGAGGATGAGTTTATTGAATCAGTAAATGTCTATACAGAGAAACTTCTAATCAATCCGATTTCAAGCAAGTCTGAAATTGAGGAGATTCAAATTCCTGAGCGTGAGGATGGAGAACCAGAAAAGAACACTGCGATTGCACGCCTGACTGAAATTAAGGAAGCATATCAGTATTACTCAAATAGGATTGATTACAAGCCTACAGTCAAGACCTTGACAAGGGATGAATTCAGTACACTGTCTAACTACGTTGCTTGTCAGGCTAGTTGCAAGGAAAAGAGATTCTATCCTGCCGTCAAGGAGGTTAGGATTTATTGCAAATTTCCTTCGTTTACAGGCGAAAACGAGAATACTGAAATTTGTCTTGTTGATTTGCCTGGATTTGGCAACTTTGACGATGATGTTCAGACTAAGGGATTGAAGGAAAAAGTAGATCATATCATTTTCATCTACAAGACAGATAAGGCTCAGGCTATCGACAACGACCAATATGTGAAATGTCAGAGAACCATAATCGACATTAATGATTTCAAGGTCAACAAACTTGATTTTGAGAGTTTTATTATCAATGAGGACAAGACTATCGATATCTGGAAGAAACTGACCGACGAGACTCTTGAGAGCATAAAATCCAGATACGGCAATTACAAGACATTCAACTTCTCGGCTTACGACGAAAGTAAGAAGTCTAGAGAGGTTTTGAATGAGATTCTCAATACTTTGACAACATCTCTTCCAAAAATGGACGATGAGTTGATCTCTGCCTATATGAAGAACAGGGATTTGTCGGAGACTCTTGGTGTTTTGACAGAAATCAGTCTTTGTTTGGAGCGAATGTCGGCTAGAAATTCAGCAACTCCCGACATTGCAAAAAAGGCAAGAGTATTCCGTAAGGAATTAAACAGTAAGTTGAGGAAGTTGCTGGTTAAGTATCACGATAAAGATGCCGAGAAAATCGATTCCAGATTCGAGAATGAATTGGAGAAGATTAAGGACGAAATAGATGCCGACATAGAGAAGGATTTGTTGTATGAACCTGTTGACAATTATGACACTTGGGAAGATTTCATCGAGAACGCAGCAGTAGGCGACATTACGGGAAATGTTCCTTTGGAATTGAAACGTTTATGGATCTCTATCATAAAGCGTTACGTTAAACTCGATGTCATCTACAAGGAGTCTATGGACAACTTAAAAAAGGAGATACTGCGTATATTTGTCGAACTCACAAATGATCTTATCGAGAACAAAGAGGCTGACAATTTCGACGAGATTTTGGACAAACTCAAAAACAGACCAGAAAATCAAATTTACCAGGCTTTCTTGTCAATCAATAATCTCAAGCAGGATTTTCGCCAGAATATCTATCCTTTCATTTTCAAGATTGGAGACAACCGATTTTTGCAAAAGAAGGGCATTACTCAGGAAGATGGCACCAACATGGGGGTCTTTGATCTTAATGAGGAGGGACTTGTTACTTCCTATCTTAAGGAGCAGTTGATATGTCAAGCGAAGTTTGCGAATGATCAGATAAAGAGTACTATTTTCGATCACTATATTTTAAGATATTTCTTGATTGGAGTTTTGGACACATTTATCAATTATATCATTTACACGAACATTGAAAACCACGACGATTTTGTTGAATTCTGTGATGACCATAAAGCCAAGATGTATCCTACTGAATATGGAGATCAAGCAGATGTTTACAAATACGATGAGTTTAAGGGTTATGTAAATGAGGTTATTAATCTTGTAAAATCTTTCTAAAATGAATGAGGTAGCATTAGAACCAGTTAATATTGCAGTTGTGGCTCCAACAGGAGCTGGCAAAACAGCACTTATATCCACGATATGCGATTACATCAAATCCAAAACGAACAAAGCAGATGGCTTTATTTTGGAAGTAGAAGGTAAGGCAGCAAAAGAATTGAATACTTTTAGAATGAAATTGAAAGCAAATTTGGCTGCTAAAAATGTCAAGTTTGATAGTGCCACAATTGACCCGACCAGTGAATGTACTCACTACGACTTTTCAATTTCATTGCAGAATGGAGATTTGCGAATTAAGCAACCCTTCAAAATCCTGGATATTCCTGGGGCTTTTATAAATGACCGTTTTGCTTATGAAAACAGTTCAGAATATGAGGAGTTCATTAACCATCTTGACCATTCGAGAATATTATGGATTCCTATTGATGCTGCTGTGTTAATGGAAGCGAAATCAGAAGCACAAATTACTGCTTCAGAAATAATCCGTCGAATAAGCGATCTTGAGACCTTTGTAAAGGAATGGTCTGATTTCGCAGCAAAAAATGGCAAGACCGATTATTGCAATTTTGTATTATTGAAGTGCGAATCTTATTTCTCAAAAGATGTACTGAAAAAACACAACTTTTGTCAGAAACGTTTTGATGAGTCGTACAAAGAAATCATAGACCTTGTAAAGAGCACAAATTCTGAAGACAAACTTTCATGTGTTGCTGTTGAGACAATCGGGTGTGTAAGAGTCAATCGTTCTAAATGGAACACTAAAGAAAAAGAAGAAGCTTGCGATGTTGAATTTGATGTTTTGGGTACACATCAAGAAATCAGAGGAGTTGACGCTCTTTTGATAGATGTGATGAAAGTAGCAAGAGCAAATATCAATGAACAAATTGATATAGTAAAGAAAAGAAAATCATCAGAGGCTTCTGAATTACGTAAATTTAAAGAAGAGCTTATCGCTAAGTATCAATCAGAAAAAGATATTTTGACAACAAGGCAAACTGAATTGAATTACGAACTAGAGAAACTTCAAAAAGATGAGTTGGAGTTAGATAACAAGGGGATTAGGGATCTCATATTGAATCTTTTCAATGACAACATCAAGAAATTGCGTGAGAAAATTCGCAACACAAAATTACACATTCTATCTATCGAACAAGATATAGAGAGTCTAAATTCTAAAATTGAAGAAATCTCTTCTATGCAGGTTGATACTGACAACGACTTAACTAACGTAGAAGCAGAAATCGCAGTTTATACAAATTTGTTGGAGAAATTGTCTTCTTTGACTTCGGAAAATATCAGTTCTGAGTATTATAGACCGCTTTAAATTAATTTTATGGCTGAGTTGAATGAAATATCAATAAAGGCACGTTCGAAAGCACACGATTTTATTTGGTTTAGCAGTAAGCCAAATTCTTTCGTGTGGTTTAATAAATACAAGCCTTTTTTCAATGAATCTGAAGATTTATTGAATTGCACTGTTGAGATTGATTCTGACCACTATAAAATATACTTTGGTAAAATTTATAGTCAGAAAGTTGACCATCAGAATAGACGTACATATTACACTTTGCAAGTAGGAGATGGAAAGCGAGGAAGCACTTCAAGTCAATATATGTACAAACTTATTTGTGCATACCTGTCAGATGTGTATTCTTCCCTTCAGAACCCTATCTGCGAATATCATAGATATTGTAAGGATGCTAAATCTTCCAATTCTGATGATAGTTCAATAAAAGCTAGCAATGAGCGTGATTCTATAAAGGAAGAAATCAGCAAATCCAAGATTTCAACTTTATTTGACAGGGAATTCCCAGAAGAGTACATTTCCTCAATTTTTCCAGACAAAGGAAATCTACCAATTGAAGTAGAGGCCGAGATTCAAGATAAGCTTCAAAAAATAATTGATGAATTGTCTTTTGAAAACGAGTCTTTTAATGAACAGGAAAAATCTGATGAAGTATTTGTTTTTGATTCGATGAAAGCAAGGCTTAATCTATTTTTGTCTGAATTAAAAAAAATCACTACCGACGATCCTGTTTCTAAGAAAATTGCTCTCATATTAACAAATCGTCCACTTAACGCAGATGACTTAAATCAATTTGATAAAGGTGAATATTCTAAAGTCGTTTGTTTATCCACAAATGATGCAGAATCCGACACATTACCTTTAACCCACAAAGACACAATATACAAGCCGACACAGGTTGTGGAAAGCCCGTCTTTAGAATCCAGAAGACAAAAATTAAAAGAAATAGACGATCCAAATCAAAAAAAAAATCCGGTGGAAACACCCAAGTCACAGAATGTCGAATCAACCCCAGAAATGGATTTTCGGAAAAAAATCATTCTTGGGGCAATCGTATTCTTGATATTATTAATAATATACCTAATAATTTGCACTCCAAACACGACAGAGTCCACAAACGGGAGTCCACAAACGGGACAGACACGGAGTGAGTGGATATTGATTTAAACTCTTGCTTACAATTAGATTCACATCATGCCGCATCCCCCATGGTGCGGCTTTTTTGTTTCTGCCAGTTTTGGAAAAGTGACAATAGAATAATACTTTTGTGAAAACAAGGAAGATTTTATTATGCCAGAAGAAATTCTAAATAAATATCGGTTGACAAGTATGGAGGAACCTACAGACGAAATGTTGGCTCAAATCATGCATGAGGTGGCTGTTGAGGCGAAAGAAAGCACTGAAAAAGCGAGAAAAAAATATTTTGACGAGCTTAGGAAATCCATCAAAGAGTCCAAATAATATGCTTGAAGAAATACACAAGCCAGTCCTAATCGTAATCGCGGGACCTAATGGATCTGGCAAAACATCCATCACGTCGAAAATTTTAAAACATGAGTGGATGGAGGACGCTTTGTATATAAACCCAGACATCATAGCGCAGGAGATCTTTGGCGACTGGAATTCTACAGAAGCAGTATTCAAATCTATTCAGTATTGCGAGAACTTAAGAGAAAAGTGTTTGGCGGAAAAGAAAAGCCTTATATTCGAAACTGTTTTGTCCAGACATGACAAAGTTGAGTATATAAAAAGAGCTATTGAAAATGGATTTTTCGTTAGGCTTTTCTTCGTATGCACAACCTCACCCAACATCAATGCTTCAAGAATCGTTGACAGAGTGATGAAAGGAGGTCATGACGTTCCGATTCCCAAAATTATTTCCAGATATTATCTATCTATCAAAAATAGCCAGGAATTATCTTCCGTTGTCAATCGTGCTTATTTTTACGACAACTCCATTGACAATGAAGACGCAAAATTGCTCTTCCGTCTTTCAGAAAGCAAGTTGGCGAAGCAATATACAGACCAGATTCCGGAATGGGCAAGTATAATTTTAAACTTGATTTAGATTAAGAGACAGAAACTATACTCTGCCGCATCCGCTTGGGTGCGGCTTTTTTTGTTGAAGTACGTCTGCGATTTGCAAATTGAAACTTAAACTTTCAATTTGCAAATTTTGTTATATTTTGCTGTGAATCTGATGTTTGTTTTGTACTTTTGCAAAAAGCAAGCTACAATATGAAGTATATTTCAAGAAATATCATAGAATTTGTCAAGACGAACTTGTCTGTTTTTCCTGCAGTTGCGATCTTAGGATCAAGGCAGTGTGGAAAAAGTACGTTGGTGAAGATGATGCAGAAGGAAGACTCTAACATCTTGTATTTAGACCTCCAAAACAGAGATGACTTAGCGAAACTAAACGAGCCTTCTCTTTTCTTCCAATACAACGCAAACAAGACCATCTGTCTGGACGAGGTGCAACTGCGTCCGGATATCTTCGCTGTGCTTAGAAGCGAGATTGACAGAGACAGACGTCATGGCAGATTCATTTTGTTGGGTTCGGCCTCCAGAAATTTAATCCAACACACCTCCGAGTCGTTGGCTGGGCGCGTCGGACTAATCTCTCTGACTCCCTTTTTGGTAGATGAAGTGGATAAGACAGAAGATTTCTCATTGCAAAACTATTGGTTCAGAGGCGGGTACCCCGATAGTTTCATGGCAGTTGATGACAATAGCAGTTGCTTGTGGAGGGAAAACTTTATTCGCACATATATCGAAAGAGACATTCCACAGTTGGGATTCCATATAGCCGCCCCGCAATTGATGAGACTGCTGACTATGACAGCATACGAACAAGGGCAATTGCTCAACTCATCCAAACTTGCCTCTTCTATGGGATTGAGTCCGACAACCATTCGCCACTACTTAGACATTATGGAACAAACATATATTATCCGTTCCTTGCCCCCCTATTTTAAGAACACAAAAAAAAGGTTGGTGAAATCTCCTAAGATTTATGTAAGGGATAGTGGGCTATTGCATCAAATTTTACGAATAAAATCGTTCAATGATTTGCTAAGTAATCCTGTGTTAGGTAACTCCTGGGAAGGAATGGTGGTTGAAAATGTGTGTTCCGTGGCAAGAAACGCACAGTGCTTCTTTTATCGCAGTGCTACGGGGGAAGAGATGGATCTTGTGCTGCAATACCCCAATCGGCTTATTGCCATAGAATGTAAATCCTCCACAGCTCCTTCCGTGACAGAAGGCTTCTGGAAATCAATCGCCTTTTTAGAACCGACGGATATCTATGTTGTAGCTCCAGTTGAATCTGCGTATCCATTGGCCGAAAAGGTAACAGTCTGCAATTTGAGTGAAATAGTTGCGATTGTCTCCAGTATGGACAACTCGCACTAAACAAGCAGTTGCACCTCCTTACTGAGAAGGGATATATCGCTCGTACAGAAAAAGATAATTCTTGGAGGCTAATTATCACACCATCAGTATAAAACACCAATCACGTATATAAACTTAGGAGAACCATAAAGAATCCCCAAAAACATACGGAAGAGATTCCAAAATGGGCAAGCATAATCTTGAATTCGATTCAATAGAATTCATCATAACGAAGCCGTATCCGTTCGGGTGTTTTTTTGTTGTATAGGTAATTTGGGGAAATGCGTGTAATGTGATATTTTTGTCGCATCTTTGTAAACAAAACTCGTAAAACTAAAATTTATAATCATGAAGAAAATTCTTTACGCACTTACGTTGTGTACGCTTACGGCTTGCAACAGCAAACCTTCTGCCAGCAACGACCAAAACGAAATCGTCATGGCAGAGCCAGATTGCACATCAGACATGACGCTATACACCGAAAGATTCGCACAAGCCTATCTTGACGGAGATTTAAAAAAGGCACTCACATTTTTCTCACCAAGCTATGTAGAAGAGCAACACGACGGCATGTTGGGAGGAAGAACGGAGCAATTCATTTCTGAATTCTTGGGTTCAGGCATTTATACTGACGCCAATGGAGAAGAAAAGTATGTTTCGTGGCACCCCAACAATATCGTATCCATCACAGTTGTATCTGTCGATTGCAACGGAAATCCTAAAATCACAGTCAAAATAGCTTTGAAAAACGGAGAAATCTACGAAGAGGTTCTCGACACAGAAATGGTCGATACTGAAAATGGCCCTAAACCTATGTTCGTAGGTGCTTTTGGATGATTCAAACAAGATTATATAAAGGAAGGGGAATTGCCAGTCGCAGTTCCCTTTCTTTTTCAAATCTACCGTCTTTTTCTCCTCGCCTCAACATAAGGAGATCTCTACTGATTGATTTTCACCTATGTTTTTCCTACATTTGCAAAAACTCACAAAAAAAACATCTGACAAAATGAGAATTACCAATTTACTTTTAGCCACAAGCATCATCCTATCCGCAGTTTCTTGCGGTGGAAACAGCAATAACAACACCTCTTCCTCCGACGGAAGCATAAGCATGCCAAGTTCAATCATGAATTCCGACATAGAAAAAACAGGAGACGCCACAACTGCTAAGATTGAAGCACAAACTTTGCCTCCATTAAGTTTCTTGTCTGACGCAGAGGCAAGCTCCGCAGCATCCAAAGCAAAGAACGGAACCGTTTACTATGTCAACAAAAACGAGGGCAACAACCGAAACGACGGACTTTCTGCTTCAAACGCTTTCAAGAACCTTCAAAAGGCCATCGACTCCGCCCCTGAAGGAGCCACAATTCTCGTCGCAGAAGGAAACTACATAGGAACGCTCGACTGCGGAAACATCAACATAACAAAACCATTATCCATCATAGGCGGATTCTCTTCCGATTTCAGCAAGCGTGACATTCTAAAATATCAAACAACCGTTCAACTGAACTCAACCGCCAGCGGAACTGCCAAAGGCCAAGGCATCATGACCATCAATGTTAATGCAGAGGGCAAAACGGTTTCCATCGATGGAATCATCTTCAACCAAGGTAATGCCATTGCCTACAACCCAAAGAGAGAAGGCCAACCCGCAGGCGTTGAAACTCCTATGATGCAACCCGTAGGTGCTGCCGGAATCGGAGGTCCCGATTGTACAGAACAAAGAGTCTTCACTAATAGAATGAGCCTCTTGTACTTCCAAAACCCTACAGCTAACATCTGCGTTTCCAACTGTGCCTTCGTAAACGGTTCCAACTATGGAATTCTCGGAGGCTTCAAAGGAAAGGCCATCATCAAAAACAACATTTTTGTCAACATCGTGATGGCCGCCGTTGACATCCACGGCACCTACAACTCTATGGTGAACCGCAGCGTCGTTGAATTCGATCACAATTCGGTATTGTTCACATGGAGCCGCACAAAAGCAATGGAAGACATGGGTTACGGCCTACGCCTTATGCCTTGCACAGACTACTACTGCACGAACAACATCTTCGCCTTCTCTTCTTTTTCTGGACTCGACCGCACTCATATCGACAGCAATGCCGAAGCCGAGAAGAAGCGCATCTGCACCTCCATCAACAATCTATTCTGCCTCAACAAACAAGCAGACCTCACCTTGCCTGGCGGAGGAATGTTCCTAAGAGTAAAAGCTGAAGATTTCGACGATGTGGATGTACTCAACGAGGTAAAGGGCAACAAGACCATCAAAGATGCGTCTATATTCAACAACAGACTCGACGTTGCCTACGCAAACGGATTCTTGACGGCAAGCTACACGGAGACGACAGACTACGATCCCAACTCAACCGCCAACCAATGGCGCTCCTCCATGGGCATGAATCAAGTGGGAACGATGCAATCAACCGCCACCATGTTTGCCAACCGTTACAACCTACAAAAAGCACTTTTGTTCTTCGGTGCAGTCAACGGACAAGGAGCTCAAACGGTCAAATAAAGCGAGATAAATTACCAACATTAAAAAGGGGTGCGACACTTAGAATGACGCACCCCTACTTTATTTCACACCACTAAAACAACAAAAAAGGCTTGACACTAAATCAAGCCTTTCAGTTGTCGAGGTGAAGGGATTCGAACCCCCGACCCTCTGGTCCCAAACCAGATGCGCTAACCGGACTGCGCTACACCTCGTTCCTTTTTCTTTTGCGATGCAAAGGTAGGCCGTTTTTTGATATCCACCAAATCTTTTGAAGTTTTTTTTCTGTTTTTTTTACTCGACTGTTCACATCAAAAACAGCTCTAAAATTAGTTCGTTATATATCAACAAAATACAGAAAAACTCCTACTCCATTCCAAGCTCTCTCCTATCCTATAAGTTTCTCCCCTTTCTATACTTACAGAAAATTGCCCCGCTTCCCGCTCAAAATTCTCTTACATTATCTTCTATAAAGTGCCTCTAAATCTCCTTAAAATACGTCAAATGTAAATTTTACACAAAAAAAAACGCAATCAAGTGTATTTTTTTACGCAAAAATCCCGAATTGCGCAATGGGCAACTCGGGATTATGTCTTTCGTAGCTCCGCCGGGAATCGAACCCGGATCTAAAGTTTAGGAAACTCGTATTCTATCCGTTGAACTACGGGGCCAACTATGAATTTTGCACAAAGATAAGCCTTTTATGCCAACTTGCCAACGAGGGGATGCGTTTTTTCAAAATTATTAGGTAATTATATAGCGTTTGACCCAAATTGAAATTAATGGAAATTACGAGCTATATACTACTATTTCCAGAAAGTTGATTGATGATTTCTTAAACATTAATTACCATTAATTAATCGTTAATATAATGATTGATAGAATGTTTTATAATGCTTGGTTAAAACATTGATTTGAAATTAATGAATAAATTAATGGACGATTAATGACAATTAATGTTTAAAACTGACAATTATATTTGGGGTCAAATTGTATGTAATTTCCAATTATTATTCGCACGAAAGCACTTGAATGAAAAGATCATCGCTTAACGTTTTGCAAAAAATATTTACTTATGGAAATCAATTTAGAAAAAGAGGAAAACACTTCCTCACAAGGGGGAACGACATCTACGATAGACTTGGCAGAAGCCAGAGAGTTCGCAATCGATGCCATCGAGAAACAGAAACATTCGGCCAACTGGACCATCAAAAAATTGGTGGAGAAAGGTCTAAGCGAAGATAACGCCCAAGCTGTGGTGGCCGACATCATGGCCCCTATCCTACTGCAGAAGGCAAAAATCGAAGCGTCCAACCACTGTTTCCTCGTAGGAGCAGGATTCTTGGTAATCGGTACAGCATTGCTAATCCTCGAAATTCTTTTCCTCGACAAGATTCACTTCCTCCTCATTGCCGCGCCTTTCATCGGACTATACCAAATAGGCAAAGGCATTTACATCAGAAATTCTAAAGACTAGGATTTTCAAAATAATAGACATAGAGGGCGTATCAGGAAAGATATGCCCTTTGTTTTTTAGGCTTTTAGCAAGACAAAACAAATAGAATTGAAAATTCATTTAAAAATAGAGAATTGAAAACATCTATCTTTTGGGGCAAAAACACTAATTTTACCTTCGACTTGATTTGGATAATTGTGCGCTAACATTTGCAACCCCACAATAGATGTGCTCATCGAGAGCAAAATTATCCGTACTAATTAGATTGTTACTATGGCGAAGACCACAGACATACAAGTAGTTAGCAGTTCACAGTTTGCTGATGTAGTTGGCATGATTCGCAATGCCAAGCAGAGGGCATATACTGCAGTTAATTCGACACTTATCGACCTTTACTGGCAGATTGGCAAATACATAAGTACTCAAGTGGAGAGTGCCGCATGGGGCAAATCTGTTGTCGAACAGTTGGCCGACTATATACGCAATCAGGAGCCTAATTCCGAAGGATTCTCCAAGCAGAATCTTTGGCGAATGAAGCAATTCTACGAGACATACAAGGATACGGACGAAATTCTCTCGCCAATGGTGAGAGAAATTTCCTGGACCAATAATGTCATCATAATGAGCAGGTGTAATACTCTAGAGGAACGAGAATTTTACCTGAGGATGTGCAAAATCGAGAGATATTCTAAACGTGAGCTTGACCGCCAGATTGACAGTGCATTATTTGAGCGTTACGCCACCAATCAGATAAAACTCTCACCAGTGGTGAGAGAATTCGCACCTAAGGCCGAGACTATTTTCCGCGACCATTATGTTATGGAATTTATCGAGGAGAAAGCAGGCAAGCCTGAAAACACTCTTCGCAAAGCTCTTGTGGATAAGATGAAGGCTTTCATATTGGAGCTTGGCAAGGATTTCATCCACATGGGTGATGAATACCGCTTACAGGTAGGCAACAGCGATTTCCGTATCGATTTGCTCTTCTATCACCGTGAGTTGCAATGTCTTGTGGCGTTTGAGTTGAAGACAGAGAAATTCAAGCCAGAGCACCTTGGTCAACTTAACTTTTACCTTGAAGCTCTCGATCGTGACGTAAAGAAGCCACACGAGAATCCAAGCATCGGAGTCCTACTCTGCAAAAGTAAGGACGACGAAGTGGTGGAGTACGCCTTAAGCCGCAGCCTATCGCCAACCATGGTGGCTGAATACGAATTAAAACTTCCTGACAAGGCTCTGCTGCAACGGAAGATGCAGGAGATTGCGGAGTGGATGTAAGGGGGGAAGAGATTTAAATGTTCTTACATCAAAACCATTCGACACGAATCTATTTTAGAAAGTCTATAGCAATTGTCAAAAAAATCTATTTTTCTTTTCTTGGTTTTATATGATATTTATATGATATTTGCGAAAACAAACCGTATACGACATACATTTATGCATGTTGTCCTAAATCAGAAATTGAGATGTCTAAAACTATTTCACATAAAGCATTGATGTATTATATCGAAAGGGAAGAAATTGCATTTCAATTTCCTGACGAACTCATTGTTTTTACTCACCCCAAAAACATTTCAGAGATAGATGTCTTAGATAAGGCATCTATCTCTGAAATGAAGAAGTGCGTTTTAGAAAGTAATTCTATAAAAATAGCGAGTGTTTCAGATATTATTTCCAATAGAGATGATAAAGGGTTTAATCAATTAGCACAATGGTCGACACATGACGACTTGTTAATTCTGGTTGATGATTCTTTGCTTCTTTGCTTGCCAAGAACTGTGCTCCCCTTTATTTCATAAATATGCTTAGACAACTCGCTGACGGCAAAGGATTCGACGCAAAATTCATCAAAAACGTCACTAAAAAATTGCATATAGGCCTTATTGATGCAGACTTGTTAGACCACGGAACAAGACACCCCAATTTGGTATTGTTGAAAATTTCAGGTTTTTGCAAATCATTCGGTCACAAGGTTTCTTTAATAAAAAAATATGATGAGCTCAATATCTCAGAAGAGCATGGTGATGTGTTTTTTGAAAAGTGTGAGTACGACACATTGGTTATTTCTCAAGTTTTCAAGTTCACCAAACGTCCATCCTTTATAGACAGACTCATAAATTCAAACTATATGTTCTATGGAGGAACTGGTTTTTTTGAAATCAATGGTCCAAATTTGCCATATGAAGTTGAGCATTTTATGCCTGACTACAATTTATACAATGATTATATTGAATATAAAACAGAAGGTAATTCTAAAAAAAAGAAAAGAGATTGGGATGACTATCTAAGTTACTCTATTGGGTTTACGACTCGTGGATGTATTAGACATTGTGGATTCTGTGTCAACAGATTGCTTAATTCCGTTCAAGAATGGTCTCCTGTTCAAGAATTTATGGATCCCATGCGCCCTAAAATATATTTATGGGATGACAATATTATGGCAGCTAAACCTGCCGTATTTAAAAGAGTCATGGACGATTTGCAACGTAGTGGGAAACCGTTTCAATTTCGCCAAGGGATGGACATTCGATTAATGACAGAGGAAAAAGCCCAACTTCTTAACAAAGTGAAATATTACGGAGATTTCATTTTTGCGTTTGACCATTATCGAATGGATGATCCAAAAGAAAAAAACAATGTTGAACAAACCATACGAGGATTGACCATCTGGAGAAATAACTGTCTCAAAGCCACTAAACTATATGTTCTTGTCGCCTATGATTCTATAGATGTGGATGACATAAAGGGAGCATTTTTTAGAATTAAGATATTAATGGAGTTTGGATGCCTCCCTTACATAATGCGATTTGAGAATTATAATGATTCTAGATTTAAGGGAATGTATACACAATTAGCTCGTTGGTGTAACCAACCAAGTTTCTTCAAAAAGATGAGTTTTAGACAATATTGTGTTAGAAATGAAGAATATCATCAAGGCATCCAAGATTTGATTCCCAAAGGGACATATAACAATGTTCTAAAGATACCACCAAACATAGTTCCCAAAAACAAACATTGTTCTTGCTACAAAATTATGTTGGATTTCGAAAAAGAGTTCCCAGAAATTGCTTCGCAATATTTTGATTTGAGATATGAAGATTTGAAAAAGTGTAAAATAGGCAAATAGTTATGGATTGTAAAATTTGTCCCATAGACAATAACTTCTGGCTAAGCATAGAAAATCCAGGAAATGAAATATTTCTCATTAAAGAATTCTACGCTCACAAAGTAGACACTGAATTTTCTTGTCTTAATAACGATTTGAAATTATGTGCTATATCACAGAAAAATGCAATCAGTAATTTAGTTTCTATATTATTAAAATATTCGTGTGCTCAAATTCTGGATATTATTAAGAACGATTTTAAAACATATGATATCGAGTCTAAAGACATTCCCCAATTTAGCGATTTTGATGACTGTTATCACTCCGTAATAGACAAACTCGTATGTTTAAATATCGATGGCATCACTTATGAGAAAATGGGATTTCTACTAAGAAAACCCAACACTACTAGAACCCCAATCGCTGACCACAAATATGGAGAAAATCATTCGAAAGTCGCTGCTGCAATGGGACTATGTTCATTTGACAAAAAACATCTCCTAAGACCAACTGCTTTTGGGAAATGCTTTCAATCGTTAGACTCAAAGGACAAACTCAATTTAAGATCGAAGCTATGCCTTTATATTCCTTTACTTCAGAATATTTTTGTACAAGGAAATACTGACGACATAATGGACAAATATCTAAATATTCTTTCTGAATCAACACAAATGAGAAGAAGAAGCAATATAAAAACTTTAAGAACTATAATTTCCGATTCTGTTGATTATGGACTATAAAGAATTAAATATAAAGTCATGTTACGAATCTGGTATAGATGATATAATTCAAGATTTCTATATACCAGTTTTAGACACTTCTTGTGCCTATGATAGAATTGCAGGGTTCTTTTCTTCATCCGCTTTAGCTGTAGTAGCAAGAGGTCTTTCTGGCTTTATATCTAATAAAGGACATATGCGACTTATTTGTAGTCCCATATTAAATCAAGATGATGCCAATGCCATTCAGCAAATTGCAGACTCCGATGAAATTCCTTCTCAGTATATAGAGATGGATTTGGATAATATAGAATCTGAATTTGAAAAGGATCATGTTAAAGCTCTAGGTTGGATGCTCGCTAATGGTCTGCTCGAAATGAAATTGGCTGTTGTTTGCAACATAGATAAAAGAGGAAAGAACATAAAAGGATTATTCCATCAGAAAGTAGGTATTATTAGAGATTGTGCAGGAAATGCTTTATCTTTTAGTGGTTCTATAAACGAAACTGCTTCTGCATGGGTGAATAATGATGAGGAATTTAAAGTCTTTAATTCCTGGAGTGATTCTGTTTCTTACTTAAACTCTGACATTCAGAAATTCGATGAAATATGGAATGCACAAAGAGATAATATAAAAGTTTTCAATCTTCCTAGTGCAGTAAAGCAAAATCTCATCTCTTTCTCAAAAGACTTTGATGCCGAAAGGATATCATTGGATAAATACTTAACAGTAAAAAAACAAAATCGGGGGAAAGGTGACATATCATTATTCTATTATCAGAAGGAAGCATTAGAAAAATGGAAGTCTAACAATTATCAATTACTCATTGAAATGGCTACGGGTACAGGTAAGACCAGAACTGCAATTGCCTGTATGAAGCACCTGCTTGATAGACAAGATAATTTAATTGTTATTGTTTCCTGTCCGCAAAATACGCTATCTAAGCAATGGAAAGAAGAAGTAGAAAAATTCCATTTCGATTTTGCAGAATCAAAAATAATTGATGGGACAAATAAGAATTGGCTCTCTGATTTAGGCATAATTATTCAAAAGAACAAGATAGGAGTAAGTAAACATTGTATTATATATACTACTCATGCAACCGCTTCTTCTGATAACTTTATTGATAAAATACTAAAGTCCAAAGGAAAGAATGCCAAGTTTTTGTTTATAGGAGATGAATGCCACTGGTTAGGTGCATCCAAAAATCGCAAGGCACTATTAGATTGTTATGAATATAGAGTGGGATTAAGTGCAACTCCCAGTCGTTGGTTTGATGATTCAGGCACACAGATTTTAAAAAACTACTTCGGCAACTTAAATTTCGAGTTTACCATTAAACAAGCTCTTTTAGAGTTTAATCCTTTAACAAATAAACACTTTTTGGTTCAGTATCACTATTATATTAGGAATATATCATTAACCGATGATGAATCTTTTGAGTATAAAAAACTGACAGCACAGCTCGTTAAACTCAGTGGACAAAAGGAAAAGGATATTTCCATTGAAGAGAAATATCAACTTTTATTGGAAAAGAGAGCTAATATAATAAAAAATGCAGATGCAAAATATGACGAATTTAGAACTATATTGGAAGAACTGATATCTAATAATGGTTTAAAAAATGTCATTATATTTGTTTCTCCTCAACAAATTGACAACGTAAAACTTATACTAACAAATTACAATATAAGATTCCATAAACTCACAGAAAGTGAAGGGACTTTTCCAGAAAAGCAATATGGAGGTATTTCAGAAAGAGAGTTTATTATAAAGAACTTCAAAAACGGGAAATATCAAGCTCTAATTGCAATCAAATGCCTTGATGAAGGTATTGACATACCTAGTGCAAGCACCGGAATTCTTCTTTCTAGTAGCACTAATCCAAGAGAATATGTTCAGAGGATTGGTAGAATAATTAGACAAGATGATGGCAAGGAATTTTCTAACTTATATGATATTTGCGTTAATTCAATAACAGGATTAGATGTTGACGAAAAAAAGTTAGAGACCAATATACGAAGCAAAGAACAAATAAGGCTTAAAGAAATTGCTGAAAATGCAATTAATTATGCAGACGCATTAGAACACATATTACAGTTGAATTAAAACATTTCATTTATGGCTATAAACTCAAAAATAATCGAGAAAATAAAAGAAAAGTCCAAGGATAAATACCAAAAAGATGGACTTATAGATATTTTGGTCCAAGTTGAAGCTAATAAGCAACCTAAAAGACAAATTGAAAGAGTTGTTAAGGGTGTTGTAAACAAACAAATTTCATTAGATTTATGAGAATCGAGTCTGTTAAAATTGAGAATTTTAGACAATATAAGGATGTTTCCATTGAATTTAAGAAATCTTCAAATCAAGAAAATGATATCCATATTGTTTTAGGTCGTAATGGTGTGGGCAAAACCAATATGCTCAATGCTATTACTTGGTGCTTATATGGAGTAGAAAGTCATCTAGGAGATAGGAACACGGCTATAGAAATGATAAACACTTCATATGCAGAAGAAAGAAAATTGCAAGGAGAAAAGGATGGTGAGGTCAAAGTTTCAATCACTTTGTCGTCTGAGACCTATCCAAAACAAATAATTTTTAGAAGAACCGCTAAGTATTCTTTAAATGGCAATATCAGACAGAAAATAGATGAATATAAGGAAGCAGAAATGCTGTCTGAAAATGACGAGTGGGAACTCATAGATAAAGATAATGACGAAGCCTGGATTGGATTGGTGCAAATGCACATACCACAGGAAATAAACGAATATATCTTTTTCGATGGGGAACAACTCCAAAACTATTTTCACGAAGGCAGTAAGATTCAACAAGGAATAAAGGATCTGACTCAAGCATCTCTTGTGCTGAATGTAGTCGACAAGTTTAAAAAATATGTCGAGCAAGAACTTCAACCAAAATTGAGAAGTTGCGACGATAATGAAATAAAAGCAAAACAAAAGGTAGTTGATGATTTAACAGAAAAAAAGACTACTGCGGAAAAATATATAGCAGACTTTACTACTCAATCTAAAATTTGTGAAGAAAAAATCAATAAATTGAGTGCTATCATCAGTGGTTTTGAAAATATCAAGGAGAAGACATCAGAACTAAATGCAGCAGAAAAAGATCTGGACGATTTAGAGACGAGCCATGCAACTACTAAAGCAGAGCTAAAAAAGTACTTAGTATTAACATATCCTTACTTTGCCTTGTACCCGGCTATAAAGTCATTCTCTGATTACATTAAAGGACAAGACTCTGATGGTAAACTTCCCCCAAAAATCGATAAGTCTTTAATCCAATCCATACTTAATTCAAATAAGTGTTGTATCTGTAATAGAGATTTAGACGACAATTCTCATAATCATATAGAAGAAATCCTAAAACAATTGACTTTGTCATCTGCAACTTCTGCAGAGCTAAATAAGACTTCGACTGTATTGGTAGAGTATTTCAACCGTATATCAGAATACAAACAGAAAAAAGACCAGTTTTTAAATTCTTTAAGTCAAATTGAAGAGAAAATAAAATCAACAGAAAAGAAGTGCGAGGGGCTAAGAGCTTATATCAAGACTGTACCTAATAGCGAATCCATAAGTAAAGCTATCGACGATAGAGATCAGTATAGAAATGCTTTCAAAGATTATCAGCAGAAAATCGGCTCAGAAAGAAGCAACTTGCAAGATTGTGAACAGAAATTACAGATTGCGAATAAGGAACTTACCGATGTTTTACAGAAAAACAAGTCGATGTCGGAATTAAACACAAAAATTGAATTTTGCAGGTCATGTGTTAAGGTTTTGAATGAGACTGCAAACGAAGTTTTGTCTGAATGTCGCGAAGATATGCAAAGTAAAACATATAGCCTTTTTTCAAATTTAATATGGAAAAAAGATGCTTTCAAAGAAGTCAAGATTGAGGAAGATTATAGTTTCAAATTACTTGACTCTTTTGGTAATCAAACTTTAGGTTCTTGCAGTGCAGCGGAACGAGCTCTTCTAGCTTTATCATTCACATTAGCCCTTCAGGATGTATCTAAACACGATTCTATGTTGTATATAGACACCCCAGTTGGACGCGTTGACGATGAAAATAGAGCCAATTTTATGGAGACTTTACTTAATATCTCTAAAAACAAACAGGTAATACTGACTTTTACCCCAACCGAATATGATGAAACCATTCAAAGCGTTTTAGGAGGCAAGTATAATTCTTTTACAAAGTTGGAAATCAACGAAGGAGTCACTAATAAGAAATAATAATCATGTCAAGAATTGTTATAAACACATCAAAATCATATACAAATCCAGGCGGTCTGTTGGATCAATTGGATAAAAGCAATTATTTTCAGTTGTCAAAATCAAGTATAACAAGAAAAGATCTTTTTACATTTGCTCTTGGGTTAGGTCTTAAAGAAAGCTATCCGAAGGACATTGAAAAGGTCAACAGCATAGTTCGCACTGAGACTGTTGGCAACACTTACTATTTGTATTCTTCTGTTTATTTTCATGACGTACTATCAATAAATACTGATAATATAGATAAGATAACAGACGACGAAGCAGTCTATGAACTAACAGAAAAATATGCTAATGCGGGTTTTGAAGTCATTGAACAATATATGAATGAGGAATTCAAAAATGACGATGAACTCATGTGGAAACTTATTGGAGACATGGATGAAATATACGAAGAACTTTTAGCAGAGGAAAAATAGCACAGAAACAAAACATCGCCCAAAAACGTGCGTAAACCAGCGGAAACCACTTTTTTTTTACACTTTCCGCAAGTTTACGCACATTTTTAGTTTCAACAGAAACCAATAGCAGCATTAAATCGACTCGACAAACACATCCCACCTTCCCCTTTTTTCAAAACATTTTCTTCGTTTTTCCGCACAAACATAAGCAGAAATTCAGAATTTATTTTAATTTAGCAAAAGGATAGATATTATCGATTAACCTATTTAAAAGCGAAAGTTATGAACGAGAAAATGGTTGAAATTTTTTGCAGAAATAATGGCGCGAAAAAAATGTATCCTGCGGGCACCAGCTTGTTGGAAATATACAACGACATGAATCTGCAACTTAAATATGGGGCGACCGCAGCTAAGGCGAACAACAAAGTCAAAGATTTAAAATTCTGCGTTTACAAACCTAAAACAATAGAATTCATCGGTCCGGAAGTTCCTGCCGGTATGCGCGCATATACGCGTTCACTATGTTTCGTGCTCTGCAAGGCCGTCAAGGAAACCATCCCTGGCGCGTCATTGCGTATCGAGCACCCTATCTCCAGAGGATACTATTGTCAAGTGAACAAAGCAGACAAGTCCCCACTTCAAGAGAGCGAAGTGAATGCCATCAAAGAGGCCATGAAAAACTGCATTAAGCAGGACATTCCGTTCGAGATGGAGACGAAAAGTGCCGAGGAAGCCATAGCAATTTTCAAGGAACAGAACGCCACTGACAAGATAACACTCATCAGCAGTTTGCATAGCCTATATACAGACGTTTACAAATTAGGCGACCTATACGACTACTACTACGGTTGCTTGGTCCCTTCTACGGGCTACTTGAACATCTTCGACGTAAAACCATACCACGAAGGAATGTTGCTTCAAATCCCTGACAGAGACACGCCTAACAAATTGGAACGCTTCATCGTTCAGGACAAGATGTTCCACACCATCTCCGAACAGGCAGAATGGAATGCCATGATGAAGGTACACAACGTGGGCGACATCAACCTTGCCGTTGCCGACAAAAAAAGCCGTGCCATCAACTCTCTCATCAAAGTGGGCGAAGCCTTGCAAGACAAGAAAATCGCAAAAATTGCCGACATGATCAAAGCGAAGAAAACAGCCCGCATCGTTCTCATTGCCGGCCCTTCCTCTTCTGGAAAGACAACCTTCAGCAAAAAACTAGGCATTCAATTGGCTGTCAACGCATTGCACCCGGTAACCATCTCACTCGACGACTATTTCGTGAATCGTGTAGATACACCGCGTGACGAAAAGGGCGAGTACGACTTCGAATCCATTTATGCACTCGACCTTGCCTTGTTCAACAAACAGATGAACCAACTTCTTGCTGGCGAAGAGATCGAATTGCCTTACTACAACTTCGAGACGGGACAAAGAGAGTTCCGCGGCAACCGTATTTCTCTTAAACCAGACGACATCCTCGTCATCGAAGGCATCCACGGCCTCAACCCTGAGTTGACCAAGATGATTCCGGAAGAGCAAAAGTTCAAGATTTACATATCTGCTCTCACGACATTGTCTCTTGACGACCACAACTGGATTCCGACGACAGACAACCGTCTGCTTCGCCGCATCGTAAGAGACTACAACTACAGAGGCTACTCTGCGAAAGAGACCATCCACCGTTGGGCAAATGTGAGAGAGGGCGAGGAGAAATGGATCTTCCCTTACCAGGAAAACGCCGATGCGATGTTCAACTCAGCATTGCTTTTCGAGATTCCCGTCATCAAGAAATATGCAGAGCCAATCTTGCTGGAGGTGCCTTGCGACTGCGACGAATATGCCGAGGCGTTCCGTCTGCTCAAGTTCTTGCGCTACTTCATCAACGTGCCTGACAATGAAGTACCAATGACATCCGTATTGAGAGAGTTCGTCGGAGGAAGCAGCTTTGAGTATTGATTTGTATACCAACAATATAGCACAATAGGGTGGGATTTTCGTCCTACCCTATTTTTATGCTTTCCATACTTGTTCGGATTTTAAGGTGGAAAATCTTATCTTTGAGAAGTTTTTCTAAATGACAAACAAAATGACAGACAAAGATAGTTACCGAGAATTATGCCAACAAGAAAAGAGCATTCCGCTCTTCTCGCAAGCTTGGTGGATGGACGCCACTTGTGGAGAAAACGAATGGAACGTCATTCTTGTCCGTCACTCCTCGGGAGAGATATCTGCGGCCATGCCCTACTTTCTAAAAAAGAGATGGGGACTCAAATTCATCTGTCAGCCTCAACTCACGCAAACCAACGGTGTCTGGTTTCGCCCAACGTCTTACAAAAACGACGACGAACGATTGAGTGCGGAGAAACGAATCGACGATGAAATCATCGAGCGATTAGAGGCAATGAAACTTACCTTTTTTGTTCAATGCTTCCACCACTCTTTCTCTAATTGGCTGCCATTCAACTGGAAGGGATTTAGGCAAACCACAAGATACACTTATCGAATAGACGATATTAGCGACACGGATGCCCTATTCCATCAATTTTCCGACGCGAAGAGAAGGCATATTAAGAAAGCCTTGAAAAACGAACTCTCCATCGAAGAGATGGAGGCGGAAGATTTTTACCGATTTTGCTGCAAAGCCCATGAGCAAAAAGGAGAGAAAAACATTCTCTCCCAAGAATTGGTAACCCGCTGCATCACGGCCGCCCAACAACAGGAGAAAGGGAAAGTCATCGCCGTCAAAGACAAGCAGGGCAACACTCATTCCGCCTTGTTCCTTTGCTGGGATGCGGAGACTGCCTACTACCTTGTGCCCGCCACCCTGCCTGAGTACAAAACCTCAGGAGCATCCTCGCTCATCGTATGGGAGGCCATCAAAGAGGCCCAGAAACACGTCAACGCTTTCGATTTCGAGGGAAGCATGGAGGAGAACATCGAAAGTTCCTACCGCCAATATGGGGCAAAACAAACCCCATACTTCAAAATCAGCAAGGGCTTGTTAAGCTATTTTTTATAAACCAAGGAACAAAAAAGGCGATGATTTTCTCACCGCCTTAACTTTTAGGAACGACTCCGTCAATAGGTAAGTTTGCACTCTTTCTGCCAATAAGCGCCCGAATCCTCTTGACAAGAGACGAAGATAGAATAAGAGTTCGTCTTATTATGAGACGTGGAGATAGAATACGCAACCTTTTCTGCAATCGTCTTATCGTTAGCATCCGGGTAACGCACCGCCTTACAGTAGTAAGGTACATCGTTCGACTTCGGGCTGTAAAGCAAATCAGCAAAGCCACTCCACGAGAAGTCCATGCCCATTATGATTGGGAGACAGAACTGCCACTGAACCACAGGTCCACCGCCCATCTTATAAGAGAACGTGTATTCTTCCAACTTCGGTGCTGAAACCGAATCACTGCCATAGAAAGTCTGGGTAGTAATCGTCAACTTGGACAATTTATTCGAATCCCATTGATACCCTTTCTCGCAAACTTGTTTCGTCGCGTCGTCCTTCCAAGTAACCGTTCGCGATGAAATCACCTTCAAATTAACATCATAGCTGTATGATATGGAGTCAGCATTCGCTCCTTTTTCAGCCACCATACTGATGATTTTTCCCTTCTTCGCCTCAATATTCAAGAAATTGCGGGGATAATCATCCAAACCGATAGAGACATTCTCCCAAACTCGCAACGGGTCGTAGCCGAAGGTCAAATCCACCTCGCTCATCCCCTTCTTTATCTGAGCCGAGAGCAAAGTATCGCCCATATTATAGTTGAGTTTGCAAGAAATCACGCCCTGGCACGAGACCTCCGTCAACACTTGGAACGGCTCTTTTTTGGGAGTTTCCGGAGTTGAACTTTCGTCGTCACAACTTATTGTAGAGAAGGCTACGCAAGTTGTAGCCATTGCCCATATACTTTTCCTAATATTCATACTTTAAATTTTAATCACAAAACATAGAACAACCAAAAATATATCTAAATCTCACAACAAATTTAGGGATAAGTGCCGACTTTAGAACGAATTAAATGATGTTATACAACACAAATGCCAACAATTGTGGCAGACCACCAATACAAACGAGACAACTTTATCACAACCAACAAGATGCGAATAAAACATTTTAAAACACCATCTTTTACAGAACAAAACTTGTCGAAATTAGAAACATACACTAATTTTGCATTATCAATCATTGGAATTTCATGCTCGCTAAGGGCTATTTTGTTGCAAGGCCTTGCGTTTCCCTTACGAGCTTTTACGATTTCCCATTGAAGATGTTTTTACCATAAAGCAGAAGAAAAAAAATGAAAAGAACATTATTTTACACAACTCTTCTTTTCGCCGCATTTCTTACAAGTTGCGAAATAGAAGATGGAAGCGACAGCTCCTATTACTCAAAAAACTACATCGACGTATACGTCATTCCCGACACACTAATCATCGAAGAATTTGAGAAAGAGGAGGTCCGTGGCGACTCCGTCTATCTTCAACACGTTAAATTAGAAGGAATTCATACATTGGGGCCCAATCGTGGCTTAACAACAATAACAAAAGAGGAGGAGGAGAAACGACACCACATGTTCGACTCCATAGCATCTTTTTATGGAGACACTTGTTTCAACGGCAACATCAGTGTTGAGGGCACTCGTGTGTTCTCCCAATATATAGATTCAATGATTGTCACCTCTGACATGGATTTCGATGCCTCCCACCCAGCAGGCAGCAACTTGGCAGACCTCTTGAAGGTCCTGGTTTATAGTTTAGGAGATTACATCATGAATGGGTACAATGTTACGCCTCCCCACTCGCTATCTGCCCCTCTTTATCAAAAATGGATAGAAATGGAAGAAACAGACAAGATGTTATGGTGTGCAGATGGATGTTTTTCCCTATGCTTTCCAAAACCTACTTTATCCAGAGTACACAATATGACGTACACTTTCATGATGAAAGACGGACCTACATTGTCAGCCACCAAGCAAATTGTTTTTGAGTGATTGTTCCAATCCCTACATTTCACAAGCACAGCCGTTTCCAAAACTCAACCATAGGTATTCCTCTGAAATGGATCTATGCTTGCGTTTCCCTTACAAGTTTTTTATGCTGCCCGAACTAAAAGGCACCTTCAATATGCCGATAATCATCAACGGCAGGCAGACCACCCTACCCGTACAAATCGAACGTGACGAGTATTGGGAAGAGAAGTCCGTAGAAGAATGTGAGATTTTCGTTTAGATTTACAAATTCCATAAAGTTTCATAAAGAAGATAGGCACCTTGTTGGGAAACAGGGTGCCTATCGGTGCGTTCTTCCGGCTATCGCCGGGTGGTGCCTAACGAATAATTATGAAAATCATGTTCATAATACAAGCTTTTCTATCTTGCATTCATGCTTTTTAGTCTTTTCATCGTAGTTGATGCCTACGAACAGCATGTCACCACGGTAGTGTTTCAGCACTTCGTCATATTGCTTGTCTTTTATCTGCTGCAAGGCAGTTTCCGGGCTTTTGTTATGTTTCAGTTCAATAACCATTGCTGGAATATTCGGCAAGAACGGGATTAAGGCAAGGTCTGCATAACCCTTTCCTGTTGGCAGTTCCTTTACCAGTGTATAGCGTGTGTTGGCGTAGAAATACGCCAAGCAGATGGCGCTCTGGAAGCAGTGCTCGTCATTGTAAGTCAAATTACTGGTCACCTCGGTGTGGGCAGCGTCAAGAGCCTTGGCTACAGCTACCTCATTGCCATTGATGGTGTCATCGAGAAGTTTCCTTGAGGCATTGACTATTTCTATAACCTTGACATAATTGTCATCATAATCAATGGCACTCACCCATTCCTCACGAACTTCCTCATTAGGGATTTTACAGGTCTTCGTCTTTCGATCGTATGACAAATATCCCAGATGAATTAGGTAAGTGAAGACATTGTCTTTGTTTGTGATATCGTCTAACTTGTTGCGGAAATCCTTGACTTTAACAGGCACGGGCGTTCCTGACATCATACTGATAATGTCTTCCCTTATGCCATCAAAGTTCATGCTTATATAGTCCTTTAGGACCTCAAAAGTGCTCGTGGCAGACCAGTAACTGCCAAATTCTTTTCTTCTTGCTGCATTTACAACTGACAACGGATTGAAGACGCCAACAGATTCTGACAGTTTATAACCATCGTACCATCGAGAACACTCTTCCTTGTCGATGCCATGTGTATTGCAGAGATCCTCAACCTCTTCATGGGTGAAGCCAATAAGTCCTGCGAACTGCTGCGCGTCAACCATGGAATACTCGGTAAACTCGTTGAGCTTTGACTGCACTTTGTCTCTAACAATCGGCAGAATACCTGTGATGTAGGCCAAGGCGATGGCAGGGCGAAGGGTTGCATCTTTGAAAAGTCCATTCAAGAAATCCAAGTATTTTTGGAACAAATCGTCTGAAACCTTCTCTCGCACCAGAACATCATATTCATCGATGATGACAATGAACTTTTCTCCTTTCTTCTTGTAAACTTTAAGGATACATTTGTCTATGGAGTTGTCCATTTCCGAAAAATCAATGTCTTCAAACTGTTCTTGAAATTCCTCAGTTACACTTTTGTCAATATAGGAAATAAGCTTATCCTCTTCATTTTTCTTTCTCGTATTTGCAAACCATCCATTCAAATCCAACTTGATTACGTTGAACTTGTTCAGATTATCCTCATAACCGGGCACATCGCCAATCTTCATTTTCGAGAAGATTTCCTTGGTGTCACATCCCTTTGAATAATAAGCGGAAATCATATTACCTACCATGCTCTTACCAAAACGGCGGGCACGAGACATGCAGACAAAGTTTTGCCTTGTGCCAAGTAGTTTGTTCAACTCTGTCAGCACTAATGATTTGTCAACATAGATGTCCGTATTCTTATCCATTTTGAATGCTTCTGCATTCGGATTGAGGTATATGCCCATACTTATCCCAATTTATTATTCGATGCAAAATTAAGCACTTTTTTAGAGTTGGCAAAGTATTCATGTCAATACCCTGCAATTCGGTTTCATGCGTGCAAGGCCGTACAAATCGAACGTGACGAGTATTGGGTGGAGAAGTCCGTAGAAGAATGTGAGATTTTCTAAATTTTCCATAACGAAGATAGGCAGACCGCTGTGAAGTGGACTGCCTTTCGGTGCGCGATCGGCTATCGCCGGTGGTGCCTAACGAATAATTATGAAAGTCATTTTCATAATACAAGCTTTTCTATCTTGCATTCATGCTTTTTAGTCTTTTCATCGTAGTTGATGCCTACAAAAAGCAGATTGCCACGGTAGTGTTTAAGGGCATCATCATATTTCTTGTCCTTTATCTGCTGCAAGGCGGTTTCCGAACTCTTGTTATGTTTCAGTTCAATAACCATCGCTGGAATATTCGGCAAGAACGGAATCAGCGCCAAGTCGGCATAGCCTTTGCCGGTTGGCAGTTCCTTTACCAGCGTATAGCGTGTGTTGGCGTAGAAATACGCCAGGCAGATGGCGCTCTGGAAGCAATGCTCGTCGTTGTAAGTCAAGTTACTAGTAACCTCGGTGTGGGCGGCGTCAAGAGCCTTGGCTACAGCATCCTCATTGCCATTGATGGTGTCGTCAAGGAGCTTTTTTGAAGCGTTAACGATTGCCATTATAGAACGGTAGTCACGTTCGTCTTCAATTGAGTTTATCCATTCCGTTCGGACTTCAGCGTTAGGTATATAGCAGGTCTTATCGGTTCGGTTATAAGTCAGGTAACCAAGATGGATGAGATAGGTGAAGACATTGTCCTTACTATTGATGGAATCCAACGTGTTCTCAAACTTCATCACATTTACAGGCACGCTTTTCCCAGAAATCATGCTGATGATGTCTTGACGAATGCCTTCAAAATCCATCATAATGTATTTCTTTAAAGCCTCAAACGAGCTGGTAGCTGTCCAATAACTGCCGAATTCTTTTCTTCTTACTGCATTTACAACTGACAATGGATTGAAGATGCCAACTGATTCCGACAGTTTATAACCATCATACCATCGAGCACACTCTTCCTTGTCGATGCCATGTGTGTTGCAGAGTTCCTCAACCTCTTCATGAGTGAACCCAATAAGTCCTGCGAACTGCTGCGCATCCACCATGGAATACTCGGTAAATTCGTTGAGCTTTGACTGCACTTTGTCTCTAACAACAGGCAGAATACCTGTAATATATGCTAAGGCAATAGCGGGACGAAGGTCGGCATTCTTGAATAGCCCGTTTAGGAATCTAAGATAGTTGTCGAAAACATTCTCTGGAACGCTTTCACGTACCAACACATCATACTCGTCAATAATGACAACGAACTTTTCGCCAGTCTTGGCATATACTTTCATTATTGCATCCTGAATGGAGGCGTTTTCTGCGATAATTAATTTGGGAAACTGTTCAATAAATTCTTCAATAATAGTTCCATTGAGGTCTTCAAATAAAAAATCGCTACGTTTCTTTACCGATGCATTTGAATAAAAGCCATTCAAATCCAACTTAATCACGTTGAACTTGTTCATGTTGTCCAGATAGCCGGGCACATTGCCAATCTTCATTTTCGAGAAGATTTCCTTGGTGTCACATCCCTTTGAATAATAAGCGGAAATCATATTACCTACCATGCTCTTACCAAAACGGCGGGCACGAGACATGCAGACAAAGTTTTGCCTTGTGCCAAGTAGTTTGTTCAACTCTGTCAGCACTAATGATTTGTCAACATAGATGTCCGTATTCTTATCCATTTTGAATGCTTCTGCATTCGGATTGAGGTATATGCCCATACTTATCCCAATTTATTATTCGATGCAAAATTAAGCACTTTTTTAGAGTTGGCAAAGTATTCATGTCAATACCCTGCAATTCGGTTTCATGCGTGCAAGGCCGTACAAATCGAACGTGACGAGTATTGGGTGGAGAAGTCCGTAGAAGAATGTGAGATTTTCTAAATTTTCCATAACGAAGATAGGCAGACCGCTGTGAAGTGGACTGCCTATCGGTGCGTGACCGGCTATCGCCGGTGGTGCCTAACCTCTTCAATATATGGTTCATAAATTACTAGCACATTGCAGAATTAGTGTTAGTTAAGGTAGGAGTATCCATTAGCTGGAGTTATTTCAAAAAAGCATACCCTTGTATAAAAAAACAGTAAATTTGCGTAAGAATATATGTGAAATAACCAGAATATCGTACTGAATATCTAAAATGATTGTAAAACTATGTGCCAGACATTGCTAATATCAAATATGATGCAGAAAATGGGTCACAGAACCTATATGCATCGCATGGAGGTCGCAACCCCTAACACTTATCGTGTTAGTAATTGTCGCGCCTTAATCGTGACCTTGACACTTTATATGACCTGGTTTATAGCCAATGGCGCACAGTAACAGAAGCGGACTACAATGTTTTCGGTGATCAGTTTAAACTTCTTCTGGAAACTATCAAAGGTTTATATTCCTCTTGTCGAAAAGCTCCTAAGGAGTTGGGGTTAAAGGAAGAAACGGAAAAACTCGGTATGAATTATTCTGCCCTTTATGAACTAAATTCCGATATTGTTAATTTTAGGATCAAGACTCCTTCCAATTCAAAACTACAACAGGCTTTGACAAGACTGGCTGAAGTTGACAGTAAGATGTAAGAATATGATTCAATTCCAAACCATTTCTTATTTTCGTCAACGAATCGAAGCTTTGAAGAAAGTAAAGCGAGGTGTTTATGCAACCGTTGAGGAAGAGATACGCAAAGAGTTTACCGGTAAAAGTATTGATAGTATACGTGTAAACAATGATATGGTTCTAATTGATGAACCAAGAATCATCATAAAACTCCGACTTCCTGATAAAAAACATAAGTTAGCCAAAAAAGATGGCTACCGCTTGCTTTACCTTGTTTATAAAGATCGTGAAGATGTCGCTTTCCTTGATATCTATCCCCAAAATGGGCCAATGCAGCAACTTGATGAAGCTGATGATGTTATTGCTGAACTCATCAGCCAGTATGCAAGTGAGAAAGAAGCAAATACTCTAGGATCCTTCGAAATTCAGTAATGGTCCTATTTGAGAGAAAAGGCGATTAGAAGTGCTTGCTCTAACCCTTTCTCCAAGCATCTCATATCTCTTGGATTTTGAAGGTGTACTTGACTCTAGGTAAAAAAGAAGGCAATATTTTCCCCGCAGATACCCACCTCCTTTTTTGAAAAAATTCTTAAATTTGCCTTTCGTATTCGCATGGACATTCCACACGGAACAGCATAAAAAGCAGAAACATGAATAGACATCCCGAGATTCAATTCAAGTCGGCTAAAGAAATCGCTGACTTCCAAGACGCAAGACTTCGTGAGCAAATGGCTTACATCAAGGAGCACTCGCCTTACTACCAAAGACTTTTCAAAGAGAACGGCATCTCTTTCGACGAAATAAAGACTGTAGAAGATTTAAGAAAGGTTCCTGTAACCACAAAGAAAGAGTTGCAAGAGTTCAACAAAGATTTCTTCTGCGTGCCAATGTCTGAAATCACAGATATCGTGACCACCTCGGGCACATTGGGCGACCCAGTGACGGTAGGTTTGACAAAAGGCGACTTGGACCGTCTGGCTTACAACGAACGTTGCACCTTCATGAACGCCGGTTTGACAAAGAACGACACCATCCAACTAATGACCACGGTTGACCGTCGTTTCATGGCTGGTCTTGCCTATTTCCTCGGCGCTGTAGATTTGGGGGCGGGCATCGTCCGCGTAGGAAACGGCATTCCTGAATTGCAATGGGACACGATTAAAAGAATGAATCCAACCTGCTGTATGGCAGTTCCTTCGTTCCTCATGAAGTTGATCGACTACGCAGAAGCCCACGGCATCGATTATCATAACTGCTCGCTTAAAAAGGCGGTCTGCATTGGCGAATCCCTTCGTAACAAAGATTTCTCATTCAACACATTGAGTCAAAAGCTGCACGACCGCTGGCCTGAGTTGCAACTATTCACCACCTACGCATCAACCGAGATGCAAACCGGTTTCTCAGAGTGCGAGGCTGGACGTGGAGGCCACTTGCAGCCAGAACTAATCATCGTGGAGTTCTTGGACGACAACAACCAACCTGTCGGCGAAGACGAGGCTGGCGAGGTTACCATCACCCACATTGGCGTTGAGGGAATGCCACTTGTCCGCTTCAAGACTGGCGACCTTTGCTACCACCACAACGAGCCTTGCTCTTGCGGAAGAAACACACTAAGACTTAGTTCCGTAGTAGGGCGAAAAGGTCAAATGATTAAATACAAAGGAACAACGCTCTACCCTTCTTCTCTCTACGATGTCATCGACGACATCAAAGGCGTAAGCAACTATGTCATAGAGATTTCGACTAACGAAATTGGAACAGACGACATTCTTATACGCATAGGAACAACGGTTCCTCAAGAAGAGCTTGACAAGTTTGAGAAACAAATCAAAGACTTGTTCCGTGCCAAGATTCGTGTGGCTCCATCCGTTCGATTCGACACTCCCGAGGTCATCCATGCCATCATGTTCCCTCAGATGAGCAGGAAGCCGATCAAATTCATCGACAACCGTAAATAACCATAGGGGCAACCCTTGTGGTTGCCTTTTTTTTATTCCAACAATATGATAGACGCTCAAACCGTTGATAGGATTTTCAGCACCGCCGACATTGTCGATGTGGTGTCTGACTACGTCACGCTCAAACGCAGAGGCGTGAACTACATCGGTCTGTGCCCTTTCCACAACGAGAAGACACCCTCGTTCACCGTATCCCCAGGAAAAAACATCTGCAAATGTTTCGGATGCGGAAAGGGCGGAAACCCCGTCAACTTCATCATGGAGTTGGAGAACCTCTCCTACTACGAAGCGCTCAAATTCCTTGCGAAGAAATACAACATTGAGATTGAGGAGAAAGAGCTTACGCCCGAACAGATTCAGCAACAGAATGAGCGTGAAAGCCTCATGGCCGTCACCGAGTGGCTTCAGAAACATTTCACCAACAATCTATACAACCATATCGACGGAAAGACCATCGGTATGAGTTACTTCGCCCATCGCGGATTCAGAGAAGACATCATCAAGAAGTTCCAACTGGGTTATGCCATCGACAAGCGTGACGAATACACGCAAGAAGCTCAAAAGAGAGGCTTCAAACTTGAATACCTGGAGAAGACTGGTCTTACCATCGTCAAAGAGAACAATTATCTAATCGACAGATTCCACGGGCGTGCCATCTTCCCCATACACTCGGTTTCGGGCAAGGTTATCGGCTTCGGCGGACGAGCCATCAAAAAGGACGAGCAAGTCAAATACCAAAACTCGCCAGAGTCTGACATCTACCACAAGAGCCAAATCGTTTACGGCATCTATTTTGCCAAGAACGCCATCATTCGCGAACGCAAATGCTATATCGTAGAAGGTTATGCCGACGTCATCTCCATGGTGCAAGCTGGCATCGAAAACATCGTTGCTCCTTGTGGAACAGCTCTAACCGTAGAACAGATTCGCTTGCTCCGACGCATCATACCTTCGACAGACGAGGACAAGAGCGACGAGAATAAAAACGTGACAATGCTCTACGATGGAGACTCCGCAGGTATCCACGCAGCACTAAAAAACGGCAAACTACTTCTCGAAGAGGGTTTGAACGTGAAGGTTGTTGTTCTTCCTCCCGAAGACGACCCCGACACCTTTGCTCAAAAAAACAATGCCTCTGATGTATTGAAGTATCTGACCGAGAACGAGACCGACTACATTCTCTTCAAAACAAGACACTTCTTGGAGGAGAGTCGCCGAGACCCCATCCGCAAGGCTCAACTCATCAGCGACATTGCTGGCACGATTGCGGTCATCCCCAATCTCATCAAGCGCTCCGTATATATAAAAGAGTGTGCCAAGATATTGGAAACAGACGAGTCCGTACTAAAAATCCAAATGGACAAGGTACGAAAGACCAAAATCGAGAAGGAGTACGACCGCATAAAGAACGCTCCCGGCTCGAACGTCTCAACCAACACCGTTTCGACAGCACCCACAACCTCACCATCAGTGGTTCCCCCTACGGATGAACCGCCAGCCGACTTTTTCATGCCAGACCCAGCTGAGGGCACTTCGCAACAATCCTCAGCCCCCGTCATAGGAACATTCTACGAAGAAGAAAAGAGCATTGTGAATTTCATCATTCGCTACGGCGAACTGGTTCCTTGGGAGGTGGAATACGAGGAGAAGAACGAGTCAGACATTGAAGAACTTCTTGACAGCAACGACGATAACGAGGAAGAGACCGAAACGGAAGAGAAGACTACTGTCGTCAAAAAATTGACTGTCATCGGCTACATCTCCAAAGAGTTAGAACTTGACAACATCCAGTTCACCACTCCGATTTTCGGGCAAATCCTAAAAGAGGCGAAAGAACAAGACGAGAAGAATCCTAATTTTAAAGCAGACCGATACTTTTCGCAACACGCCAACCCGGAGATCAGTTTAGTAGCGGCCGACCTTCTCCCCGACCGATATCAGCTGAGCAAAATGCACAGCAAATCGAAAAAAGTAGAAGAAGACAAAGACCGCTTGACGGAATTCGTCCCCCATGTGGTGATGGATCTTAAACGCAAAATCGTAGAAAAGAAAATCAACGAATTAAAGGAAAAGCTGAAGACAAGCGACCCCAATTCGGTGATGGAAATAATGCAAGATTTACAAAAATATCTCAATGTACGTAAGGCATTAGGAGAAAAATTAGGCGAAATCGTCATAACTCCCAATCTCCGTTCATAAGACTAACATTTAAATAAAAAAACAACGATGGCAAAACTCCCTCAAATAGCGACAATCTTTTCTTTGTGTGCACTAATAGCTTGTAACGAAAAATCAAACGACAAGCAAAGCATCTCATCCGACACATTATCTTCTTCGCAGACAGAAATAGTCGAAGAAAAAGATTACACCGCATTATCAGAACAATTCATCCAAAGCCTTAACAAAACAGACGTTGTATTAGGACAACGTATTGACAACGAAATTCAAAAGATTTATTATTCTGACGGAGCACTCCTATTTGTCCACAATTTAGCAAATGGTCAAACAAAAGAGATCAGTTACGAGCAAATTGAAAAAGACAATTACTTCTATATCTATAGCTTCGACACTACAAAGATGTTCAAAAATCACCTCTACGTCATCACCAATACAGGAGCCATGGCTAGCGGTTGGGACAACTCTGTATTCTATTTCGACACAGACAACGACTCTATCGTATTCTTCAGAAGTGCAGACAATGTAAAATTCATTGGAGATGACAGCATCTCTATTGTTTACGAGTACCCAGAAAACGAAGCCACAGCAAAGAGTCCGTCCGAATACAGATATGTCAACGTTCAAAAAACAATTCCTTTACAATAAAGCAACACAAGATATGCAACGACTCCTAATTGCGGTCATAACAATCCTCGCTTCAATAAATTTCTGTTCGGCACAGGAGTTTACGAACATGCGATCAAACGACCTATTAAAAGACCTCAGAATAAGATTCATAAGAGAGTGTGGACAAAGTCCGTTCTTGGCAAACTATCAGGAAGAGAACTCCAAATTCGCCAAAGGGACTAAGAGTGTGCACATAAAAAGAGGGGAATTCTACAAGAAAGAGATCGTCATAGAAAAAGGATTCATCATCGCCAAAACAGAAAGCACTCCTTTTGAAAAAGTAGTAGAGAATTTCAACATAGACGTTGACGGGAAACTATATCGTTCAAGCAAACGAACCACCCGCATGAATGGAGATGAAGTGTTGATGGAAGAGACCGACATCACCTCATTCGCCTACGGAGACACGCTATACGAACTCCACAACTATCACGCCACGCCAGGCACATCACGCTGCGACTTCAACTACTCCTATATTTTCGACACTTTAGGTTTAGCCGTTCAAAAGATTGCCAACACGCATATCAACCACATCGACACAACGCACTACGAATACGATTCACTTCGCCGCGTCAAAAGGGAAATTTTAGGCAACAAGACCGTCCTCAACTACGATTACACCCCATCAGGCGAAGTTGCCACCATCAAAAGGCAAAGTCAAGGAAGCGAAGAGTTACATCTTACCACATTCACCTACGACAGGAAGAACAGGCTTACGAGCATCAGCCTACAAGAATCATACACACACACTGAGTTACGACTTAGATACGACGAGCAAGACAAACTCGTTTGGTTCTCTTGCAAGACAAACGACGGTGAAGAGATTTCTACCGAAGAGTGCTCCTTCGAATATGACGAAAAAGGCTACATCAGCAAGGACTGCTCAGGCTTTTCCTATAAATACAAATACGACAAACGGGGCAATTGGATAAAATGCGACATCTCCAAAAACGGCAAACGAGTGGAACGCATAACGAGAGAATTCAAATACGAGAAAACTAAGAATTAATTAAGAGTTAAGAATTAAGAATTAAGAATTTTCATCGAACATTCCCACGCCACAGTGCCGAAGGCGCGACATACAACAACATAGTTCGTAAGGGCTATGGGTGTATATGGATGTAGTATGAATTAAGAATTAAGATAGGACAAGAATTAATTTTAAATTCTGTAGATTCCTTATGTAAGATTTTTTATATCTTTGCAATAGGAAAATAATTTTAATTTCTAAATAGAAAAAGTAGATATGGTTAATTACAAAGAGTTAGGCTTGGTAAACACTAAGGATATGTTTGCTAAGGCACTTAAGGGCGGTTACGCTGTCCCTGCTTTCAACTTCAACAACCTTGAGCAACTTCAAGCTATCGTAACTGCAGCAGCTACAGAGAAGTCTCCAGTTATCCTTCAAGTTTCTAAAGGTGCTCGTAACTATGCTAACGGAACTATCCTTCGTTACTTGGGTATGGCAGCTGTAGAATACGCTAAGGAGCTAGGTTGGGAAAAACCACAAATCGTTCTTCACTTGGATCACGGTGATTCTTTCGAGCTTTGCAAGGATTGTATCGACAACGGATTCTCTTCAGTTATGATCGACGGTTCTCACCTTCCATACGAGGAGAACGTTGCTTTGACTAAGAAGGTTTGCGACTACGCACACCAATACGGTGTAACTGTAGAGGGTGAGCTTGGTGTATTGGCAGGTGTTGAGGATGAGGTTTCTGCAGACCACCACACATACACTAACCCAGAGGAGGTAGTTGATTTCGCTACTCGTACAGGTTGTGACTCTTTGGCTATCTCTATCGGTACTTCTCACGGTGCATACAAGTTCACTCCTGAGCAATGTACTCGTAACGCTGAAGGTAAGTTGGTTCCTCCTCCATTGGCATTCGACGTTCTTGAGGGCGTAATGCAAAAGTTCGCTGCACAAGGTGGTTTCCCTATCGTTCTTCACGGTTCTTCTTCAGTTCCTGAGGAGTACGTTGAGATGTGCAACACTTACGGTGGTAAGTTGCCTAACGCAATCGGTATTCCTGAGTCAGAGCTTACTAAGGCTTCTAAGTCAGCTGTATGTAAGATCAACATCGATTCAGACTCTCGTCTTGCTTTCACAGGTGCTGTTCGTAAGCACTTCGCTGAGCACCCAGATCACTTCGACCCACGTCAGTACTGTGGTGACGCTCGTAAGGAGATGGTTAAGATGTACACTCACAAGATCGTTAACGTTCTTGGTTCTAAGGGTAAGGCTGAGTAAT
>JAKSKZ010000028.1 GCA_024401475.1 Paludibacteraceae bacterium
TACATTCGATAATCAACTGACTATCTTTTAATTACAATTCGTCGAATTCACGTTATTTACCAAATCATCAGAAACGACAAGTCGGGTGTGCTCGCCAGTCATTGTAGGCACAAAATGAAATATAGGCATCATTGGATCAAGCAGGTGGCTAAAAACATCCCCGGCAGGGTCAGCATACATGAGCGTCCTAAAGAGGCCGATGGATCTCGTTTTGGGGACTGGGAGATGGACACGATTGTTGGGCCTGGCAATAAAGGGGCCATACTTACTCTTACAGAGCGCAGCACAAACTTCATCCTTGCGGCTAACCTCCCTAATGGGAAAAATGCGGCCGCCCTCGCTTCGGTTGCTTGGAGGCTTCTTCTCCCTTATAAAGGCTTCGCTCTTAAAACCATCACCACCGATAACGGTTCGGAATTCGCTGAACACTTGTCCATTTCCAAGAGACTTAAGGTCCCTGTCTTTTTTGCTGACCCATATTCCTCTTGGCAGAAGGGCGCCATCGAAAATGCCAACAAACTTATTCGTCAGTATATCCCTAAAGAGATGGAGCTGAACTTTATTTCTGACAAGAAACTTGCTTTCATTGTCGCTAAAATCAATGACAGACCTAGAGAAAAACTCGACTTCGAATCGCCTAAAAAGCGTTTCTTCAGTTTTTTTGACTAATATTGCACTTGCTTCTTGACTCTAGGTGAGAACTCACTCCGTTAAAAAAATGGCGAAAAGTGCCCCTCTTCGCCCTATTTATACAAAAAACAACTATATTTGTAGTTGCTAAATTGCATTTTTATGACTTGATGCGACTTTTATCAATAGGAAGAAACTAATCTTTCTCTGAGCAAAAGAGCTGAAAACAAGCTGATTTAGCTTAACCGATTTCGTTTGGCTGGGAAGTTTGGGGACTTTGCCGATGAATACAAGTAAAACATCTCAGGACGCCCTATTTTTTCTATGCCTATGGAATTTATTTAAGGAATAAGTTTGAAGCATTATTTATACATATTGTTGATATTGACGTCGTTCTTACACTGCGATTTGTATGCAGCGGAAGAGGTCGCTACTGCTGATTCTGTCTCTGTTCAGACAGAGGAGTCGCCGGCGGAAGAGACTCCCAAAGAACGTAAGCGACGTTTAAAAAGAGAGGCTCAAGAACGTGAGGAGGCTGCTCGCAAAGCGGCGTTCGAGGCCCGCATGGCGAGAGATAGAGAGGCTCGTCGTGAGGCGATGAGGGCTAAACCAGAATCTCCTGCGGAGCCAGAACCTGTCTATGCGTCTGAGGAAGAACGAATTAAGGCGGAGCAGAAGGCACGTGCCGAAAAGGTTGCCGAAGAGCGTCGCCAGGCTCGAGAAAAGGAACGTTTGGAACGTGAGGAACGTCAACGCGAGTATAGAGAGAAGGCCGATGCCGAGAAGCAGGCTCGTATGAAGAAACGTCAGGAGGAGCGGGAAAAACGCCAAAGAGAAAGAGAACTTTGGAAGCAAAAGAAACGTGAGCATGACGAAGCAAGGGCGGCTAAGCGTGAGGCGGATCGCAAGAAAAAAGAAATCGAAAAACAAAAGCGTGAAGAGAAGATAGCGGCAGAGGCGGCAAGACGTCAACGCATGGCCGAACGTCGTCAACGCCAGCAAGAGATGCGTTTGGAAAGACAAGAGCGCAAGCGCGAGGCGCAACAACGCAAGCGTGAGATGGAAGCCCGTCGTCGTGAGCAGGCGAGAGCGCGCGAACTGCGTCGTGAAGAGATGAAAGAGGAGGCTCGACAGAAAGAGCGCGAACGAGCGGAGGCTGAACAGAGGAGGAAGATTGAGCAAAGGGAGCGTGCTCGTGAAAAAGAGTTGGAGGAGCGTGAGCGTAAATTGAGAGCAAAACAGCAAAATGATTCTATTCAAGTAGAGAGGCGAGCGGCTGAACAAGACCGTATGATTCAAGATCGAGAGCGAAGAGAGGCTCGTCAGCAAGAGGAGCTGAGGCGTCGTCGAAAAGCCGAAGATCGAGAGTTTGCTAATCGTGAGCGTATAGAAGAGGCTCGTGCCCGCCGTGAAGAGATGGCGGAAAAACGTCGCGTTGAAATGGAAGCCCGAAAAGTTCGTATGGAAGCACGTAAGGCTCAGCAGGCACGTGCGGAGGAAGAGGCAAAGCAGCGTGAAAAAGCGGAGAAAAGAGCTCGTAAGATAGCCGAAAAACGAGTTAAGGATAAGTACAAACAACGTAAACGAAAGACGGACGAGGAGACTCGTATGCGTGAGCGCTATGAAAATGCTTTTCGTGAGGATTCTGTAGACAAGGATGAAGAGGCATTTCGTCAGCAATTGATGGAAGAAGAGGAAGAAGTAGACGAGGAAGAAGTTGACGAGGAGGGTAATCCAATTGCGAAGGCGGAAAAGAAATTGAGTAGAAAAGAACGTAAGGAGAAAAAGAAGAGGGAGAAGGAGCGTGCAAAACGTAAGGCCATTTTGGAAGAGATGGAACGTGCAAAGCAGGAAGAGGCGGAGAAGGCAGAGCGTGAAGCGGAAATTGCGGCAGAAAAGGAAGCTATAGAAAAGGAAGAGGCCGAAAGGAAACTAGCGGAGAGTGAGGATGAAGATGCCGATTTGGATGGAGATTCCGCTGGCTCTGATAGCTTGGACGTTGAGATAGAAACTATTCAAGTGGATATGGATAGCGCCCTTTTGGCTCAACAAATGGCTGAAGTGGAGGCAGAAATGCAAAACTTGGCCGAATTGAAGGAGGCTCAAAAGAATGGTGATGGTGGTGTCATTGTCCGTAAAATAAAGATACCGAATTGCCGTTATAAGAATGAAGTGTATTATAAGAGGAAGAAATTCTTATTCTTATATCAGTATGATTTCTTCTTGCATTACTTTGATCATCGATATTTCCATAGGAAGAGATTCTATGACATTGTGGACTCTACACGTATTGTGGCTAAGCATGTCATGGAACTTGTGGGAAATACCCAATATCGGAAGGTGGATTTTAACGAGGTGATTGATTCTGTTGCCACGTTGTTGCCAGACTATCCAGTGGAGGAATATTTGGATTCCGTGATTTCCGACATGAATTTGGAATATTTGGCGACGGGAGAGATAAAGATCCGTTATCGTAAGCGTAAGCAGAAATTCATCTATGCGAAGTATAAGCCTTCGGACATGGAGAATGCTTCGTTGGGTAACATCAAATTTTATGCAATGAATAGAAGAGCCTTGATTGAGGAGTTGGATGCATCTCAATTTGATTCTTTGTTGCCTCAACCAGATTCTGCGAATGCAGATATGATGTTGTTGGCGGATTCTTTGGATAAGTTGAAAATCAGATTGATGGGAGATACGACCGTTGTGGGCTCTGATGGATTTGAGCCTGTGATGGATAATCTTCAAGAGCAATTGGAAGATGGTTCGGATGGCTCTGGTGATTCTCCGACCTCGGATGGTTCGCCTGTAGATCGTGCGGTGACGTCTCGTAAGGAGACTCCTATGCGGGATGGCGACGATTCCTCTTCAGACGAGGAGGATCCATAACTGAATTAAAGAGCGATAAAGAAATATGGTGCTTTTTTAGGTGCCAATAATGTCTTATTTAAATTGTATAGTCTTGTTTAAAAATTTAGTAATTAGAGCTATATCGGGTGCTGTTTTTGTCGCACTTGTTATATTGTCAATATTGGCCCCTATGCCATATTATTTTGGCGTACTTTTCTTGTTGATTGCCTTGTTAGGCCTTCGAGAGTTTTATTCATTGACGGGAAAAATGTCACAGGTGAGTGTCAATCGTTTGATCCCAATGTTGGCAGGAGTTGCCCTTTTCTCGGCAGTTTTTGCGAATGCATTTAATTTGCTCCCGGAAAAATGTGCATACTTTTTGTATGCCATATATATATTATTGGTATCTGTAGCTTTCATAATAGAGTTGTTCCGTGTAAAGGAGAACCCAATTAAGAATATCGCAATATCAGTGATGGGGCAGTTCTATATCTTGTTCCCAATATGTGCAATGACTATTTTAGAAGCGAAGGAGCCTATATATCTATTGGCTTTCTTCATTACCATATGGGCTTCCGATACGGGTGCATATTTGACGGGTATGTGTTTCGGTAAACACAAAATGTTTGAACGTGTCTCTCCTAAAAAGACATGGGAAGGTTTGTTCGGAGGATTTGTGTTCTCTTTGATAACAGCTTATGTCTTTAACATAGTGACCGAAGATTCTATTGCGGCTCAGCCATTGTGGAGTTGGATCTTGTTCGCTGTCGTCGTATTCGTGGCCGGAACATTGGGCGATTTGATTGAGTCTTTGTTTAAGAGAACACTAAATGTAAAAGACTCGGGTTCTATTATGCCTGGACATGGCGGCGTCTTGGATCGTTTTGACAGTGCGTTGTTGGCTGCTCCATTGGCTGTAGCACTCGCTTATTGTGTTTTCTAACTGCTTTGAGAAAATATTTGTCAATAAAGGTAAAATATGTTAATGATTAACGCTTGTAAGTTACTTTGCAATTTGTTAACTTTGCGGCGCAAAATAAAATATCAATGACACTACATAAAGAAGGAAAAGGAATTTTGTTGACTCTTTTGGGCGTTTTGGCGGCTATAAACATAGTCGTTTATTATTGTTTATTCGAAAGCAGTCCGTTGGTGGTGAAGTGCATTGCTGGTTTCTCCATTTGCTTTTTCTTGTTTTTCGTTAATTTCTTTCGTAATCCCAAACGTGAATTTATTGGTTTTGAGGATGGAATGATTGTCGCACCTGCTGATGGGACAGTGGTCGTAATAGAGCCGACAGTGGAAGATGAATACCTCAACGAAAAAAGAATTCAGGTTTCTATTTTTATGAGCGTATTTAATGTTCATGCCAATTGGTATCCAACGCAAGGAAAGGTGATTTATTATACTCATAATGATGGACGTTTTATGGCGGCAAACTTGCCAAAGTCGAGCACGGAGAATGAGCGTTCGACAGTTGTGCTTGAAACGCCTTCTAAAACAAAGATTTTGGTTCGTCAAATCGCAGGAGCTTTGGCTCGAAGAATTGTTACATATGCGTCTGTAGGAAAAGAGTGCCATGTGAATGATCAGTTGGGCTTCATTAAGTTTGGTTCCCGTGTCGATGTCTTTTTGCCATTGGGCTCTGAAGTCCTTGTGAAATTGAAGCAGAGCGTAGTGGGAAACAAAACCATCATCGCTCGTCTGCCGAAGGAAAATCAATAACTAATTAAAAGTTGTTGGATATGAAAAAGATTATAGGTTGTATCCCCAATACGATTACAAGCTTGAATCTCTTTTCGGGATGTGTGGCTTGTGTTATGGCGTTCAATGGAAATTTCTTTTGGGCGGCAATGTTCATCTTTTTGGCTTCTGTGTTTGATTTCTTTGATGGGATGTCCGCACGTCTTTTGAAGGCATTTTCTCCTATTGGTAAGGATTTGGACTCTTTGGCTGATATGGTTAGTTTTGGCGTTGCACCTGGCGTGGTCGTTTATACCTGGTTGTGCTCTTTGTTCTCAAAAACGGAGCTGTTCTTGTTGCCAGGAAATGAGACCGTCTTGTTTAGAGGAAATGAAATATTGCCATTCGTGGCATTCTTGATTCCTGTCTTTTCTGCACTTCGTTTGGCAAAATTTAATAATGACGAGAGACAGACCTCTTCGTTTATTGGTTTGCCAACTCCTGCCAATTCCATTTTCTTTTCATTCTTGATTGCAGTTGCAGATTTGCAGGCTTCTTCAAATACCGTATTGGAAAGTTTGTCGGAAACTATTGGATGGCTTTGTAATAGTGTCATTTTTGTTGTGGCATTGATTCTTTTGTTCTCTTGGTTGTTAGTGGCTGAGATTCCAATGTTTTCTTTGAAGGTTAAGAATTTGAAATGGGCTGACAATAAGATTCGTTTTGTCTTTTTGATTCTTTCGGTTCTTTTGTTGCTTGTTTTCTGGTGGGGTGCGGCTCCATTGATTATATTGTTATTCATAGCAATGTCTATTGTTAATCGAAAAGGGTAATTCCTTTTGTAAATAAGATATAATAGAAAGGATGATAGGAAGCTGTCATCCTTTTCTGATTTTGAATAAATTACACATTTGGATATGAAGCAGTTTATTAAGTATGTATTGGCTACGATGACGGGACTATCATTGTTTTCCATAGTCATCTTCTTCTTTGGTATTTTTAGCTTGGGAGTTTTGGTGGCCATTTCGGATTCTAAGAATCCTGTTCTTCCGAATTCAGTTCTCTCCATCCATTTGGAGGGAAATCTTGTGGACCGTTCGCAAGAAGACATCTGGAGCGTCCTCTCATCCGACGAGTCGTTGGTAATAGGGTTGGATGATGTGCTAAAATCTATTGAAGAGGCCAAAAGGAACGATAATATAAAGGGAATCTATATTTCTGCTGGCCTTTTCGAAGGAGGCTATGCTTCTCTATCAGAAATTCGTCGTGCACTTCTCTCTTTTAAAGAAACAGGCAAGTTTATCGTGGCTTATTCTGGAGCCTATACACAGAAGTGTTATTATTTGGCTTCGGTGGCCGACAAAATCTTCTTGAATGGAGAGGGCATCATCGACTTGAATGGAATTTCTTCGTCCACTGTTTTTTATAAGAATCTTCTTCAGAATATAGGAGTTGACATGCAGGTGATAAAGGTCGGAACCTATAAATCATTCTCTGAACAATATACGAATACGGAGATGAGCCCTGCCAATAGAGAGCAAATGCAAGTGCTGACATCCTCTATTTGGAAATCTATTTTGCAAGAAATTTCTGAATCAAGGGGTGTTCCCGTCGATTCATTGGACGCGATGGCTTCTTCATTCGTCTCTTTCCAAACACAGATGCAATGTGTTGATTGGAAGTTGGTGGATGGCATTTGTTACTATGATGAAGTGGAAGACTATATCCGTCAGCTATTAGGATTGGATGAGGACGAAGAGGTGCCGGTGGTAGAACCGAAAGATCTTTTGCCTGATGATTTAATGGAAGAGAAAAGCGGAACCCAGATAGCCGTCGTTTATGCTATTGGAGAGATTGACAATGGAACTATGGAAGGCATCAACTCCTCGGAATTGTCAAAGACATTGCGAGAGTTGGCTAAAAATAAAGATGTTGCAGCTGTTGTCTTGCGTGTTAATTCTCCAGGTGGTAGTGCCTATGGTTCGGAGCAAATTTGGAGAGCCACTCAGTTGGTGAAGGAGAAGAAACCGATAATTGTCAGCATGGGTGATTATGCTGCGTCTGGTGGCTATTATCTTTCTTGTGCCGCAGATCGAATCTTTGCTGAGCCTACGACGGTGACTGGGTCTATCGGAATTTTCTGTGTTATTCCGAATGCGGAGAAACTGATGAAGAAGATAGGTATAGATTATGAGTCTGTCAATACTAATCCGTATGCTGATGTGCCTAATCTTATGCGTCCGTTGTCTGATTCGGAGCAGCGTATTATGCAAGGCTACGTTGATAGAGGCTATAAGTTGTTCGTGAACCGTTGTGCGGTGGGACGCACTATGCAGTATTACGAATTAGAAAAGATTGCCCAAGGGCGCGTGTGGAGCGGAGCCTCCGCTTTGGAGTTGGGCCTTGTTGACGAATTGGGAGGCTTGGATGAGGCCATTGAGTCTGCTGCTGCTCAAGCGCAGGTCTTTGGTTATTCAATCGTGGAGTATCCTGCCAAGAAGACGCTTCTTGAGACATTGTCTGAAAAACCAAGTTTGGGAATGGATAAAATTTTCTTGGGCACGGAGTTGAAGAAAGAAAAAGATGTGTTGGATAGGATCCGTAGAATTGATCGTATGCAAGCAAGCTTGCCGTATGAAATAGTGATGCAGTAATTGCATTTGAATGAGAAAGATGAAGGGTGGAGAGTTCTCCGCCCTTTGTTTTTTATATTTTATTTCTGTTTTTGCAAAAAAGTTACAAATGTTTGCTAATCGCATATAAAATGCCTATATTAGAGTCTTAATATCATGAAACAGAAATTAGAAAGGTCTTTTTTTAATTGGCTGAGATTTCCTTGATCTGCATTTAAAAATGAGATTGAAGAATATTCATCGTCAAACCAGAAGAAACAATTCGAAAAGAGAGAAAATTCAATTATGTCAGTAAAGGGCAAATCCATATTATTGAAGGTGTTGTTGTCGCCTTTTGCGTTTTTGTATGGTGTTATAGTGACAATTCGCAATTGGATGTTTGACAATGCTCTTTTGCCGTCTGTCTCTTATGATTTCCCCGTTATATGCGTTGGAAACATTACGGTAGGCGGTACTGGAAAGACTCCGTTCACTGAGTATCTCATTCGTTTGTTGCAAGGACAAAAAAAAGTAGGCGTTTTAAGCCGAGGTTATAAAAGATCCACTTCAGGCTATCTCTTGTCTACTAAATATTCGAAGGCTTCAGAAATAGGTGACGAACCTTGCCAAATAAAGAGAAAATTTCCTGACGTTGTCTTGGCCGTGGATGCAGATCGTCGTCGTGGCATTCGTAAAATGCGCGAAGCAGAGGTCTGCCCCGACTTGATTTTGTTGGATGATGCGTATCAACATCGTTATGTTAAGCCAGGCTTCTCCATTCTGTTAATTGACTATAATCGTTTGGTAACAGAAGATTCTTTGCTCCCACTAGGTCAGCTTAGAGAGCCCGTTCGTTCGATGAATAGGGCGAATATTGTAGTTGTCAATAAGTGCCCAACAAACGCAACGCCAATGGAATTGCGTATCATTAAGAAAAATTTAGCGCTTTATCCTTACCAAACATTATACTTCTCTTCGATAGCATATGGAGATATAATTCCGGTTTTCGATAGCTGTGTGTTTGCGGTTGAGACTTTGAAGAAAGAGGCATTAAGGGCGGGCAATTATTCTGTTCTTTGCGTGACAGGCATTGCTACTCCGAAACCTTTAGAGGAGTATATTGCTACTTTTGCAAAAGAGTTGAAGCCGATGCAGTTTGGCGATCATCACAATTTTTCGAAGAGTGATATTCTCTCTATAGAACAAGAATTTAAATCAATAGCATCTCCGAATAAAATCATTTTGACAACAGAAAAGGATGCCGTGAGATTGCAAGAAAATCCACACATCTCCGACGAATTGAAAAAAGTGATTTGTAGCGTTCCGTTGACGGTTCGCTTCTTGGCAGATGAAGAGTCATTTAACAAACAAATTTTAGACTATGTTAGAAAAAATTGATAAGACTGTCGAGTACTTAAAGTCTCGCGTCACAATGCGTCCGAAGATTGCAATTGTTTTAGGAACGGGTTTGGGCCCATTGGCTGACAATATAGATGTTGTTCAAGCAATTCCGTATTCTGAAATACCAGGATTCCGGACAAGTACGGTGCAAGGCCATAGCGGAAAGCTTATTTTTGGAACATTAGCGGGTGTCCCTGTCATGGCGATGCAAGGAAGGCTTCATTACTATGAAGGTTATCCAATGTCGGACATTGTTTTTCCAGAAAGAGTAATGTGGCGTATGGGCATCAAAGTTTTGATGGTTTCAAATGCTGCTGGTGGTTTGAATCCGAAATATGTGCCAGGAGATATAATGTTGATCCAAGATCATATCAATCTATTCCCGGAACATCCATTGCATGGCCCTAATGACGAGCGTATGGGCCCTCGATTCCCCGACATGGGCAATGCCTATGACAAGGATCTCATTGCGTTGGCTGAGAAAATCGCTAAAGAGAATTCTTTTGCAGTCTGCAAGGGTGTATATGTAGGAACGCAAGGACCTACGTTTGAAACTTTGGCCGAATATCGCTATTTCCGTATTATTGGTGGAGATTCTGTGGGAATGTCCACTGTTCCAGAAGTGATTGCAGCTCGCCATTGTGGAGTAAAGTGTTTCGGTGTTTCCGTTATTGCTAATGTGGGATTAGATGCAGAGGCTAACGCCGTTTCCCATGAGGAGGTGCAACAAAATACGAAGAAGGCACAAGAGAATCTCTCTTTGCTGTTTACGGAAATGGTGCGCCAAATGAAAGTGGAATAAATCGCTTTTTCATAATTGATAAATTACTATTAGAAGTTGGGGTGGGAAAGTTCTTCTCATCCCGCTTTTTTTATTGGATTATTTCTATCTTTACATAGTTGTTTAAGAAGAAAACAGTTTTTTTAAAAAGTTGTATTTCAATATTTATAATATGTGGTTGAATGTCCTTATAGCTTTAGCAAGTTTTGCACTTTTAGTGTGGAGTGCTAATAAAATGGTGGAAGGTAGTGCCTCCATAGCTGCTCGTTTCCATATTTCGAATGTGTTGATTGGTTTGACGATTGTAGCTTTTGGAACGTCTGCTCCAGAATTGGTTATTAGCGCCATATCTTCTTCACAGGGTCAATCTGCTATGGCAATGGGAAATGTGATGGGAAGTAATATCTTCAATGTTTTGGCAATTTTAGGTGTTACCTCCTTGATTACGATGGTGCCAGTGCAAAGACAAACAACTCTTTTCGAAGTTCCACTTTTGATGGCTGCGGCTGCTATGGTGGCTATGTCGTATTATTCGGGTGATGATGGTAACTTTGTGATTAACAGAAGGGAAGCTCTTTTGTTCATGTTGGGTTTTGTGGTTTTCCTTGTCTATGTCATTATCTCTTCACGAAATCAGAAGTCTCTTCCTGGCGAGGAGGTGGAAGTGTTGCCGATGTGGAAGTCTTTCTTATGGGTGATCATAGGATTGGCAGGTTTGATTTATGGAGGTCAGTTACTTGTGGATAAGGCTGTTTTGATTGCACAAGATTTGGGAATATCTGAACATGTGATAGCAGTGACTATTGTCTCAATAGGAACTTCATTGCCCGAATTGGTTACCTCCATTGTGGCGGCATATAAAAAGAATACGGATATGGCCGTGGGAAATATTATAGGTTCATGTCTATTCAACTCATTTGCAATATTGGGCGTGGCAGCAATGATTTCGCCAATGACATTAGATACTGATGTTGAAATGGATATTAAAGTGAATCTTCTTGCAGCTATTTTGCTTTATCTCTTTATTTTTACGGGAAAGGGTCGCAATATAGAGAGATGGGAAGGTTGTATTTTCCTTGCTGTTTTTGCTGGTTATATGTATTCTTTGATTTAAAAATCCCATTTTATCGAAAGATACGGTTTTAGATTGAGGCATGAGTATCTCTTCGGCAGTGAATGTTCAAAAAAGTTAGAAATATAATTCTTTTGGTCGTTTCGGCCATCTTGTTAATCAACATTGTTTTAATAGTGTTGGTAAACACTTCTTTCGTGCAGTCTAAAATTGTGAATTATGTCACAGAGTGGGTTGAGGGGAAGACGGGGACGGATGTCTCTATCGGTAGAGTAGATGTAGATTTGTTTAATGGAGTGTTTATTGATGATCTTTATTTGGAAGATCAATCGGGAGATACTCTTCTTTTTGCGAAACGTGTTTCTGCCAATGCTTCTCTCTTTTCAGCCTATTATGGAGGTAAACTCCATTTGCAAAGTGCAAAATTATCAGACTTCAAAGTTTATCTTTCGAAAGACTCAATCTCGGCACCTTTTAATTTTCAATTTTTGATAGATGCCTTTGCCACTAAAGATACAGTAGAGGCGGATACACCTCCTTCTAATTTCGACCTTTCCATCGCAAAAATCAACCTTTATAATGGAAGATTTAAATATGATATGAAGTCAGATTCCTTAACTCCTTCGCTCTTCAATCCATCGCATATTCATGTTGATAGTTTAATGGCCGAAATGCAATTGCATTCCATTAGAATGGAAAAATTGGAGGCTGGAGTGAGTAAACTCTCCTTGAAAGAGTGGAGTGGTATTGATTTGGAAAATCTAAGCGTTTATGCCCAGTGTAAGGACTCTGTTATAACTTCAGATTTGTTGACGATTAAGTTGCCTAATACGCAGGTCGAGTTGGCTAACATTCAAGTTGATTTGAGAAATTTGTCGATGAATTCGCATGTTATGGACGGATTACATGCTTCTGTTGAAATCTTCCCTTCCCATGTTTCCCCTGCTGATTTGAAGGCGTTTCTCCCCGACTTGGCTCTATTGAAGGATACCTTGGGCATTTCTTGTTCTTCTATATCAGCGGATTTACCATCTGCGAAAGTATCGGACTTCAATGCCTATTATGGAGATGGAATGCTGTGCACATTAAGCGTCTCGACAAGCGATGTTTGTCATGTGGATTCCTCCCTGTTTGATCTTTCGTTGAATCATCTGTTTGTTACATCATCCTCTGTCTCTAATTTGTTGGATTGTTTTTCGCCAACAACAAAAATGCCTGAATTAATCGAAAAAAGTGATCATTTAGAATTGTCGCTCTTTGCGAAAGGTTTTTTAAATGATTTGGATATTGATATGGACCTTAATAGCCAACCTGGAGAATTGAAAGCATTTGGTTCGGTCGGTTATGACATGAAAAATGGAGAGTTCCATACTGATGTTGATTTAGAGAGTAACGAACTTAAAATGGGGGCATTGTTGGATTCTTCTATCGGATTAGGAAATATAGCCATGAGAGCAAAAGCTGTTGTTTCCATCCCTCGTGAGGGCTCTCCTGATATTGCTGTTTCGGGTGGATTTCCATTGATTACATACAAAGATTACCTTTATCGAAATATTGATTTGGATGCCCGTTATTTCGGCGAGAATTCGATCGAAATGTCAATTGCGCTGCCTGACTCGAATGCGAATTTGTTGATGAAAGGGCGAATTTTAAATATCGGTTCCGATTCGATGGATTGTGATTTGATGGCCGATTTAGACCATTTGTCTCTGTATAATCTTCATTTGACAAACGATGAAGAGATGCGCTCTTTTGGGGCATCTACTCGCTTGCGTTTGCGTTCGCACGGCAATTCGTTGGACAACCTCACATGCCGATTGGTGCTTGATAGTACATATATGCAGTCAGATACTATGCAAGTGCTTGTCGAACATCTGCTTTTGTCAATGGCAGACAATTCCACCGATAGCCGTCGGATAGATTTGATGGCGCCATATTTTTCCCTTTTCATCGAAGGAAAATATGATTTCTTGTCATTGGCAGACTGCTTTACAAATATGCTGCATCCTTATCTGCCCACGTTCTTTCCTTATGTTGCTCAAGTCGATTCTACTAAAAATGATTTCTCCTTTGGCTTGGATGTGCTTAATACGGAAAGAATTAGTAGCGTGATGCATCTCCCGATTTTAGTGGATAAGCCTGCTGTCGTTTCTGGATATTTCCGCCCAGCCACCTTAGGCTTGTTGATGAATGCCGATATTCCTTCGATGAAATCGGGCAATAATGTGTTGGAAAATGTAAAAGTTGATGCTCATTTGGAACGAGAAAAGAATATGTATGTCTTGGATGTCTCCTCTAAATATAGCAACGGGAAGCAGAAATATCCATTAAATCTGAATCTTCACACGGAGGCCGATCATGATGTTGTTCTTTTGTCGTTGGATTATGATAACAAACCTTGTGATTTTAAATTGAATGGCAAATTGACAACCTTGGTTTCTTTCCAAAAGGAGGCGGAGGATTTAGTTTGTGTCAAGTTGAATTTTATGCCGACAGACCTTCAGTTGAACGAATTGTATGTTGAGTTTGAACCTGCTGTTGTTGAATTGAGGCATAAGAATATATCTATCTCTGATTTCGGATTTTCATTGGATGGCCAGCCGTTTTTAATGGTCAACGGACGAGTGACGGAGTCGGAGCAAGACAGCCTTTTAGTCTCATTTCATCGAGCATCTGTGCATCATTTGCTCTCTGCTGTTAATAAACAAGATGTGCCTGTGGATGCTTATTTGGATGGGGCGATTCATCTTCATTCATTGTTGGGGACTCCTCGTTTCTTTACTAATGGTTTTCATGTGGACGACATCACTTATATGAATGATTCCATCGGGTCGTTATTGTTAAATAGTCGTTGGAATACAAAATATCAAGGAATGCGAGTGAGCGCGGTCTTGAATCGCTCAAAAGATGTTGCCGCAACGGCTGATGGCTATTTATCGCCAGCCAACGATAGAATCAAGTTTGATGTCCATTTGAATATGCTCCCATTAACATTGGCAGAGTTGCCTTTGAAAGGTGTCCTTCATAATCTTTCAGGCTATTGTGGATCCGATCTTCAAGTCACGGGAAAGTTGTCTGCTCCCGATATCAATGGATATTTCTATTTCAAGGATGCTAAAGCCACAGTTGATTATACGGATGTTTCCTACCATATCTCTGATACGATACTCTTTTCCCCTAATCGTATCATGTTCCGAAATTTCGATTTATATGACTCTAAAAACAAAAAGCTAACTATAAATTGTGCAGTTCATCATAAAGAGTTCAAGGATTTTAGATATACGGCCACGCTTAGAATGGACGATCTTTTATTGCTCAACAATCCATCCAAAAAAGACAGTCTTCTTTCGGGTGTTTTCTGTGCTTCTGGTGCTATTGACGTGCGTGGAGATATGAATTCGGCAAAGGTAACAGGAACTTTGAAAAATGGAAATTTGACCAATGTGATGATTCGATTGCCAGAAAGTGTTACGCAAGTGCAAACTTATGATAACATAGTTTATGTAACCTCTTCTACGGAGCAGGACACCTCTAAGAATAAACCTTTAGTTGTGTCTGCGACTGACGAGAAATTTGTTGTCAGTGCAGACGTCTCTGTTGAACTGACAGACGATGCGGTGTTTGGTGCCATCATTAGTTCGGCCACGGGCGACGCCATCTCATTCCGAGGAGCTGGCAATATAAATGCCAAGTATGATTCGGAGACATCCAATACAAAGCTTTTTGGACAATATACGATTAAAAACGGAAATTTGAAGCTGAAGTTGAGCCAGTTGCCTATTAAGACATTCTCCATAAAGGAGGGTAGCAGGGTGAATTTCAATGGTGACCCTACGGCTTGTAGCATAGATATCACAGCGGGTTATCGTGTCCGTGCTGATTTGGCGTTGTTGGATCCTTCCTTCTCTTCTATGGGATTGCCCTCTACTCGTGTCCCTGTAGAGTGTGACTTGAATATTTCAGGAAACTTGAAACAGTTTGACATTAAGTATGATATCTCCTTGCCAGAAGCCAACGAAGATCTTTCTCGCATGGTGAACAGCTTGATTACAACGGATGACATCCGTATTCGAGAGTTTGCCTATTTATTAGGTTTTGGTATGTTCTATCCTCCTAATGGAGAATCTGAAGGCAATGCAAGCATCGTTAGTTCTTTGGCCTCTTCTTCCATATCGGGGGCTTTGAATAGTGCATTGTCGAACTTGTTAGGTGATAGGGTTACGATAGGAACGGACGTGAGTTCTTCTCAAGAGGATTTGTCCGATTTGGAGATGAATCTTTCCGTCTCCACCAATTTCTTTAACAATAGGTTGGTGCTGAATACAAGTTTGGGCTATAAGAATAACACGGCAACAGAGGCGGAGGCAAATGATAATGCCTTAATTGGCAATTTCGACGCAGAATACAAGTTGACCAAATCGGGAATGTTCCGTCTAAAGGCTTATAACCATGCAAATAATGAATTCTATAATTCTTCATCTACTACGCAAGGTTTAGGTGTGGTTTTTGTAAAAGAGGCTAAAAACTTTAGCGGATTGTTCGACTTGAGGCAAAATCAATCGATGAATACGTCATTTTTGCCTGAAAATACAATGATGAGAAATGATTCTCTTTCGACAAAAAGAGATTCGATGGTTTCTCCTATGAGTGAACATCCAAAAAGGGAAAGGAGTGTAAATGAATAGTTTTTTTCGATATATAGTTCGGACTGTTATTACTATTACGTTTCTGAGTGCAATGTTCTCTTGTAGTCTGACGAAGTATGTGCCCGAAGATGAATATTTGCTCAATAAGGTTGCTGTCAAGAAGGATAACAAGCGGGTGGATGTGGCTGAGTTGGAGGAACTTGTTCAGCAGCAGCCAAACAAGAGTTGGACCTTTTTAGGGCGTGTTAGCCTTCGTTTCTATTCTCTTTCAGGAAGAGATACAACTAAGTGGCGGAATCGAACCATTCGAAAAATGGGAGAGGCTCCTGTGATTTATAATCCTACGTTGAGGAGAAACACGGAGTTGCAGTTGTCTCGTAAGATGAACAATCTGGGCTTTTTGAGTGCGAAAGTCTCTTCTGAAGTGAAAACGAAGAGAAAACGAGCAAATGTGACCTATATCGTAGAGGCGGGCGAGCAGAGCAAGATCCGTCACTTCAATGTCGGAATCACGGATTCGGCCATTGCTCCGTTGTTGTCGCATCCTAAACTCAAACATCTCTATGAAATCAAGGAGGGGACGCCTTTTGAATCGGCAAGGCTGGATGGAATATCCGATGAATTGGTCGTTTTTTTGCGTTCTCAGGGTTACTATAATTTGGTGAAGGAGAATTTCTTCTTTATGGTTGATACTACGGTTGGCAACCGCCAAGTGGATGTCACCTTGATGGCTCGTCGTTTGGATCGTGATACAACGGTACTGGAGAATCCGGCTTTCATTCGTTATAAGATTCGCAATGTGTCGATTGTCTCGGGCTTGGATCGATTTGACCCGAAAAGTGTAGCCGAATTCCGCCAGACGGATACGGTGAATTATCGTGGTGTGGATATTCTTTATGGGAAGCGACCATTTATCCGACCCTCAGTCCTCTATGCTAATAATTTTGTTCGCCCTGGTCGTTATTATAGTGACAAGACGTTGGAGAATACCTACAGCTCAATGAATGGAATGAGTGCGGTAAAACAGGTGAGTGTGACCTTCCAACCTGTCAAAAACTCCGATCAAATGGATGCTTCTTTGACGGTCTCTCCTGCGAATGTCTATTATTGGCAGATAGGCGTGGACGGAACCAATTCGGCTGGCGACCTTGGTATGGCGAGCCATATTAGCTTTCAGGACAGAAATATTTTTAATGGTTCGGAGACCTTTGGCGTGAAATTGAATGGCGCTTTCGAATCGATAAAGGCGAATGATGCTTATGGCATTGCTTCTGACATCTATTATGAGTATGGCGGTGAACTTTCACTTACATTTCCTCAATTTTTATGTCCATTCATAACAGAACGACAACGTCAACAGGTGGGGGCAAGCACGGCTTTCGCGGTAAGCCTAAATTGGCGAGATAGGCCGGAATATGACCGTCGTTTCCTTAGCTTGGATTGGAAATACAAGTGGAGTGCTTTGCGGAAGCGATTGAATCATACGTTTGATTTGTATAATGTCAATTATGTGGTTACACCTCGTACTTCTTCTTGGTTTGACCAATATTTGGAGCAGAAAAACAACGCCTTGCTTAGGGAAAGTTATAAAGATCAGCTGATCACCCGAACGAGCTATCAATTGAGTTATGCTAGTATTCTAGGCAAGATGGCTCAGTTGAAAGGCTTTACCATCCAAGCATCTATTGATTTGGCAGGAACGTTGCCTTCTGTTTTTTCTCAAATTACAGGAAGGGAAACGAACAATGGAAGTTATGAACTCTTTGGCATTCCTTTCGCCCAATATGCAAAAGGTACTTTTGATTATACGAAATTATTCCCAATTGATCGATATAATGTCATTGCGGCTCATACGGGAGTCGGTCTTGCTTGCCCTTATGGCAACTCTTCTGTTGTGCCTTTTGAACAACAGTTCTTCGCAGGTGGTCCGAACTCTGTCCGTGGATGGAATTCTCGACGTTTAGGGCCAGGAGCCTATGAGTCACAGGGATCTTCTGATTTTATCAATCAAACTGGCGACCTTAAGTTGTTGTTCAATTTAGAATATAGATTGAAGACGGAAAGTTTCTTGGAATATGCCCTTTTCATCGATGCGGGAAACGTATGGACTATTAAAGATTACGACAACAAAAGCGAGGGACGTTTCTATGTTGACAAGTTTTTGGAGCAATGTGCCATGGCTTGGGGCTTGGGTATTCGACCTAACTTGGGTTTCTTAATTATTCGTTTCGACGTGGGCATGAAAATGTATGATCCGAGTGCTACTTCGGACCGATGGAATATTACTCATCCTCGTTTGAAATCAGATTTAGCCTATCATTTCGCTGTGGGCTATCCATTCTAAGTTACTGCTATAGCAATAAAGAAAAAGTCCTTTTAAAACTCCGTAATGTGAGTTCTAAAAGGACGATGTTTATTAGGGAAGGTCCCCCTTATTGTAATCTTTTCACCATTTCGAGCATCGCACGGCTGTTGTGGTAAGGGCATTTCCAAAAGCTGGCTTTAGGTTCGTTGGCATCTATGTTGCCGTCTTTGTCGATTTTGGAAAACCACTCTCCGTTTTGTTTGTCGATCATGTTTGACAAGACGTAGTCCCAAACTCGTTCTGCTTGGTTGAGATAGCGCTCGTCTTTGGAGATTTGCCAAGCATTTGTATAGCCAACGATGGCCTCTGCTTGTGGCCACCAATGTTTGTCGGTGTCTAATTCCTCTCCTTTCTTCTCATTGAAGATGGAGCCGTCGATGTCCGAACCCTCTTTCCATGTGGCGTTAGTGAGTTTTAGAGCGATTTCATCGAATTCTTTCTTCAACTCTTCTGCCCCGATCACCTCAATGGCTTCGCAGAGCAACCAGCCCGATTCGATGTCGTGGCCATAAGAGTCTATTTGCGAAAGAAGGCTCCAGTCATAGTCGAAGAAGAGCTGTAGGTGGTTCCTATCTTTGTCTAAGATTTTGTCTCTGAATAGGTAAATCAATTCCAGAATTTTACTTTTTAGTGTTTCGTCCTTCCAGCAACGATAGAGGTTTGTATAAGCCTCCAATATGTGTAGGTGCGTGTTCATCGATTTAGGCGTGTTTTGGTCTTTTTCGCTTAAACGCCAATCTGACAAGGGTTTCCAAGATTCGTCAAGTGCTTCTATATAGCCACCGTCTTTCCAATGGTAAAGATGGTTTTCTATGGCGTGGAAGATCTCTTGTGCCAACGAAAGGCTTGTTTCGTTGCCCGTGATGCGATAGTATTCGCTCAGTCCGTAAATGGCAAAAGCTTGTGCGTAGCCTTGTTTGCGGGTGTTAATGGGTTCTCCCTTGCAGTTGAGTTCCCAAAAGACACCTCCGTTCTTTTTGTCGATGAAATAGTTTGAAAGGTAGTCGAATGCGTGATCTGCCATTTGCAAATAGAGCTTCTCTCTGGTGTAGTTGTAGGCTGCACTATATGTCCACAAAATGCGGGCATTGAGAATTGCTCCGCGGCCTGCTTCTTTGTTTGTGATGTTGTTGCTATTCACTTCTCCAAAGAAACCGCCCTTTTCATCGAAAAGTTTCTCGTTCCAAAATGTGAGAATATGATGAAGTTCGGCCAACATCTCGTCTGAAAAAATAAACCTGTCTCGTTTCATATTCCTACTATTTTGATGAACGTTTAAACTCGTTGTATTGGTCTAATAAGAAGATGCGGTCGTCGTTTGCAAATTTCACGAAATCGCTTTCCTGGCTATGCCCTTTGTAAGGGACATAATAGTGTTTCAAGTGTCTGTTTCTCCACACTTGCGCATAAATGATTTGTCGAGTCGTGTCGTTGGCAGTGATGACGGGGAGTAGGCCTTCGGTGTACCATTTGTTGAGGTTGACCGTTTCATTTCCGCATTCTGTCATGGCTGGAAGCTTGTTGTGTGCTTTGGCGTAATTCACCACAATACCCAATTTTTTTACGATTACATCGAGTTTTTCTTTGTCGAATGTTTGTGTCTCTTGGTTGTAAGCTTCTGAGAAATCCCAGTAGTTGTCCATTCCGACAATGTCAACGATGTCATCGCCAGGATACCATTGCAAATACTCTTCTTCGCTGTTGAAGTTGCGGTCAGGAGAGTAGGCAACGACGATATTGTCAACCCCTTTGCTCTCCAAATAATTGATGGTATAGCGATAGAGTGCCTTGTATTCATCATGTGTGCAATGCTTGTCTCCCCACCAAAACCAAGAACCATCCATTTCGTGCCAAGGACGGAAAATGACGGGTACTTTGTCGCCTTCTAAAACGAGTGAATTTAGGAAAGACGCCACTTTGTCTAACTTCTGGTTGAACATCTCCACCTTTGAACCTCCTGGAATGAAATTCTTTATGCAGGTCTCTTCGTTGGGCGCGGTCCATGCATTGTCGTTGGTGATGGGATTCCTTTCATGCCAACTGATGGTGTTGATGCCTCCATCCTTATAGACTTTGAAAATGAAGGAGCGGATGGAGTCGAAAGGGACGGTGTCAAGATTGAACGCGTCGTCAATGTGACCTAAATCCCAGCTAAATAGGGCAGGATGGCTGCCGGAAACTAATTTAATGTCCGATTGGTCGTAGATGTTGTCTTGTGTCGCGTCCCAAGCTGATCCGTCGCCCAATCCGTAAGCAAGCGCATCGTGTTGTCCGAAAAGAATTCCTTTCCCTTGGACGGCTGCCAATGCTGATTTGAGTTCTTCCACAGCTGTGGCTCCGTCTTTATGGGTGTTTCTGTTTTGTGCCTGTTTGTCATTGCTTGGTCCACCACAACTAGCGATGGTGCAAGTGGCGCCAATTGCCATTGCAATAAAAGTTTTTCTCATGGTATTAATTGTCGTGTTTTTCAGTTCGTAATTGAGAACATGGTTATTATTCGTTTTTAAAGGTACGAGAATGTTTTCATTAAACCAAATAAAAAGTCAAGAATGGGAATGCGTTAATTTTAATTTTTAGTCGTCGTGCAAAAAAAAGTTCCATATTTTCGTTAAAAAAGTTTTATCATAATATATTTGTGGAATATAAATAAAGTACTAATGGAATGAAGAAAATATATTTATTTGTAAGTGCGTTATTGGCCCTTGCTATCTCTTCTTGTATAGACGATAGTTATGATTTGGATAATTTTTCGGACGATTTATATATTCCGATAGAACAAGTAGTTCCCGTGGGTAGTTCTGTTGTCACAGTTGCTGACCTTTTGAAAGAGATGGAACTGGAAGGACTTCATGAGTCCTCCGATGGACTTATTTATTTCCAATATGACACGGTGTCTTCGTTTTACGTGAATTCATTGGAGTTCGAGTTAGAAAAGGACACGACAAAGTTGGATTTGTCAGAGATTTTTCCTGTTGGACTTCCGTTGCCCGATATTGAATTGAAACAAGGCATATCGATGGAAGCGAGATTGCCTATTGTATTTTCTGATGAAACAGGCGAAGGTCGTATTGATAGTGCAGAAATTCGTCGTGCAAGTGTCGATTTCAAAGTCGTTTCTAATGTCCCTGGATTATTGGATGTGTTGGATTTAAAAGTTACCATGCCTGAAAACATCAAGTCTGCGCAATCCGTTTCTCCTCTTTTTTGGAATAAGCGAAAATCAGAAGGATCCCTTATTTTAGAGAATGTGTGGTTGGATTTGTCTAAGTCAGATACATTGGTGTTCGATTGTCAGTTTATATTGGACGGCCAATTGCCTTTGTCGAAAATTAAGGAAGATTCTTATATCGAGATAGTTTGTTCTGCTAATGAATTGAGTTATAAAAGATTGTATGGCTTCTTTGTAGCCCATACTACTCAAGTGGATTCTAGTTCTATGGGCATTGACATTTATGAGGAAGAGGATGTTGATTATTCATTGTCTTTGGCAGATCCTCGTTTGGAAATAAGGGCTTGGACTAATTCAGGCGTTCCTATCAATGTGGGCGTGGAGTCTCTTGTGGCTCGAAACAATTCTGGGAAAAAGGAGGTGGCTAAATTTGCAAATGGGGCTTCCCGTTATACGCTTACTTTAAATCCATCCACAAAGGAGGGCGAAGAGGTTTTAGGTATGAATGTGGTTTTTGACGGAAAGAATGGTAGTATAGACAAATTGATTAATTCGGCTCCGGATACGGTTGATGTGGCGACTTCCTTCTTCGTCAATGGCGATGAGGGCTCTGCAGAGAAATCCTATTTCTTGTTAGACTCAACCTATGTTCGTCTTGGAATTAGTGCAATAGTTCCAATGTGGATGAATGCTGGTAGTTTCATCGGAATAAACGATACGATAGAAGATTTGGACATTTATCAAGATATCGTTGATTACGAAAAAGAAGACTATGAGGTGGAGGAAGCCACTCTTTATTTAGAAGTGGAAAATGGGCTGCCTCTGAAAACTCGGGTGGACTTCTCCTTCTTAAAAGAAGATACCATTAGAACCTCTTCTGGATTGAGCTATCTCTCTTTGGTGGAGATTACGGATGAGAAGTTTAAGCAAAATGTAGAATTGGATCCAGCGGTTTTGGATGAAGATACTCACATGGCATTGAAACCTGTGAAAAATTTGGTGAAGATCGATGTGGATAAGACGATGTTGGATGATATCAAGAAAATTAAGCATATCGCTGTTAAATATAGGGTAGAGGTTCCTGTAGCCTCCTCCTCTGTGAAAGTATATTCTCAGAACATCATAAAGGCGAAAGCGTATGTTCATGTGAAAGGAAATTATTCTTCTGGAGATGATAAATAATGAAAGGACGGAATCATGAAGAAAAATATATATAAGTGGTTGTTGATTGGTAGTGTTTTGACTAATGTATTCACTACATCTGCCCAAGAATCGAGTACTCTCTATTTTTTGGATAAGAATCCAACTTTGCATCAGTTGAATCCAGCGTATAGACCAGAGGGCAGATTTTATATTGGAATGCCAGGCTTGTCGTCAATGTATTTCAATGTTGGAAATAATTGTCTCACATTTGAGGATGTTTTTCAAGGAAAGACTATTGATGGAAAAAAACAAACAGTCTCTTTCTTAAGCCGTTATGCAGACAACGGAATAGATAATTTCTTGGATGCGATGAACAATAATCTTCGTGTCTATACGGATTATAACATGACACTTTTGTCTTTCGGTTTGCGATTCAAGGAGAAGCATTATGTGACTTTTGGATTGTCTAACAGAGCAGAGGTGCAGCTATCCATTCCGAAAGCTATCCCTCAGGTCTTGCTAAAAGGCAATTCAGATGTAGATGCTAAACAATCGTTTGATATAGAAGATTTTACAGCCATAGCAAGTCTCTATTCGGAAATCGCTTTGTGCTATTCTCAGCAATATAACGAGAAACTATCGTTGGGTGCTAAATATAAGTTGCTTTTGGGCCATGCAAATGTCCATACCGATTTCAAGGATATGAGTCTGACGATAGACAAGGATGAGTGGAAATTGACGGGTGATGGATCGGTTGATATGGCCGTTCCTTGCTTGTCTCTCAAAAGAACGGCAGATGGCACATTGGATGATGCTGAGTTTGACGAAGATGCTTCTGCTTCGGATTTTGTCAGTCCGAGCGGAATAGGTGCCGCATTTGATTTGGGTGCTACATATAAGTTACTGCCTGAATTAACCCTTTCGGCAAGCGTTCTGGATTTGGGATTCATACGTTGGAATAAAAATCTCCATTCCTTGCAGAAGAAGAGAGATTTCGTATTCAATGGTGTTGTCTATGAGATTTCGGACAGGGATACGGTAGATTATGGAAAAGAGTATGAGGAGATTATCGACCACATGTACACGGTTGATGATAAGACGAGTGCCTATAATTCTTGGCTGACGGCTAAGGTGTTGTTGGGCGCGGAGTATGGCGTTTGGAATAATAAGATGACTTTTGGTCTTTTGTCCAAAACGGCTATTCTACAACGTAAGATGTATGAGGAGTTGATGCTTTCGGCTAATTTTAAACCTTGGCGAATCTTCTCTGCTGCATTGAGTTACTCATTGTTGGACGGAGAGTGGCATAATTTGGGTTTGGCGACGAATTTCAATTTTGGCCCGGTGAACTATTATCTTGCTATGGATCAAATCCCTCTTACATATGCTAAAGGTGATGGTTTGATGATTCCGACGAAAACGCGCGGAGTCAACTTCTCTATGGGTATGAATTATGTCTTTGGTTATAAGCCGAAGAAGGAAAAAGCGCCGAAGGAGGATAAACGTAAAAAGCAACAGGTTGAAATTCAAGATAATAAGCCAGTTGAAAAAGAGGAAGATAAGCGTGTCTTGGAAAAGGATACAGTACAAGTGGTGCCTTCGGTTCCAAAGGAAACGGTGGAGGAGAAGACTGTAGATGTTCAAACAGACACTGTTAAGCAAGTCAAAGATGTACAGCCTGAAAAGATAGAGAAGAAGGAGCCTGAAAAGAAAGCAACAGATGATAAAAAGATTCAAAAAGTGGATGAAGACGTTACGCCGCAAGGAGAGTTGATCCAGGAGGCTCTTTATGGCATACGTTATTCAGTAGATGGTCATTTGATGATGCTGGATGAGCGTAGTTATCCATTGTTGAATAAGATTGTGCAACGTATGAATTCTGACAAGGCTCTTAGACTTTCAATCCGTGGCCACTTCCATTTGGATGAACGTGGTCCTGAGTTCAGTAGATTTATGTCGAAAGAACGTGCGAGATTGATTCGTAACTATATGGTTGAGCAAGGCATCTCTGCTAATCGAATCGACATCGAAGGTGTGGGTGCTGATGAATCTATTGCAACCAATTACACGAAAGTTGGACAAGAGAAGAATAGACGAATGGAGTTGCGTTATGTGAAATAGAGGCAACGATAAAGTAGAGGCAAAAAACGGGGCTATTCTCCGTTTTTTGTTTTTTAAGGAGGACATAATGCAAATGATTCTAAAAAGTCGGGTGTCTCACTAAGGGAAACTTGCTTGCCTATAATATTTTATATAATTTTGCAAAAAAATTAGCAGATGAAAGCATTAAAGGAACTGACCATAGGAGTCTGCAATGACCATGCAGGCGTAGAGGTTAAAAACTATTTGATTGACCAACTTAAGGGAGAAGTTAAGGCATTCAAGAATTTTGGTACGGATACAACAGACAGTTGCGACTATCCAGATTTTGCTCATCCAATGGCTTCGGCTGTCGAGAAGGGTGAGTGCGATTTGGGTATTGCGATTTGTGGTACGGGTAACGGTATCAGTATGACTTGCAATAAGCACCAAGGCATTCGTGCCGCACTTTCTTGGGAGGTGGAGATTGCAAAGTTGGCGCGTGAGCATAACAATGCCAATGTGGTTGGAATCCCTGCTCGTTTCATCACAAAAGAGAAGGCTTTGGAGATTGTCCGTTCCTTCTTGACTACCGATTTCGAGGGTGGTCGTCACGTACGTCGTGTAGAGAAAATTCCTGTAAAGTAAGGTGTCTGAAATATAAAAGATGAGATTTCATCGAAAAAAGAGCCACTTCGTAAACGGAGCGGCTCTTTTTGCTTGTTCGCAAACAATACTGCGAATAAAATTTTGACCTATACGCCTAATTTCTATTCTCTCTCCAGTCTGTGCTACTATATTTTCAAGAGTCAGACCATCCTTTGCCATCCAATAGGTTTTTTCTACCGTAGAATCAATGGAAACGTGGTCGTCCTCTTCGGGTTCATCGTCTTCTAGACCTTCCCCTTCAATGACAATACGTTTGGCTGACTTCATGAATTCAACAACAATTGGGTCCGTTTTTATAATTTCAGCTGTTATTGGAGATACGGAAATGATGCAGAGGCCGCAGTTCTCACAATTCGATATGCACTTATATTCCTGGCCGTCAGCAAGGCGTTCAAGCGGACATAAACTCTTCGTTCCTCTGCTGTCGATGTGGCAATGTCTGGTGGATTCATATCTTTTTGTTTTTGGCAAATGTAAACACAATTTCCCAATTTCCGTGTTTGTATTCAATGTTGATGCAAAATACGAAACCTTGGTTTATGTGTCGCAATGAAAAAGCGCTTTCCCGGCTATAGGAAAACGCTTTTAAAAATACTAAATATCAGACAATTGCCCTAAAAAGCAATCAAAACCAAAATCTGTGCTGAAATAACGCGTAAGAACATGCTGAGCGGATATACCGTTGAATAGGCTACCGATGCCTGGTCGTTTGCACAAATGCTGTTGCTGTAAGCGAGTGCTGGTGGATCGGTAAGCGCGCCAGAAATCATGCCCGATAGTGAGAAGTAGCTGACTTTGAAGTAATAGTGCCCAACGAGGCCTACAATTAAAATAGGAACCACGGTGATGATGAAACCGTAGAGCACCCACCAGTAACCGCCGTTCAATACGGTGTCTACGAAACCATCGCCTGCGCCAATGCCTACTGCTGCCAAGAACATGGTAATACCTATCTGGCGCATTAGCAGGTTGGCCGATGAGGTGGTGTAGGTTACCAGCTTGAATTTGGTGCCGAACTTCGATACTAAAATTGAAACGATTAGCGGACCACCAGCCAAACCTAGTTTTACGGGAACCGACATGCCCGGTAAGAAGATTGGTGCTGAACCGAGCAACACACCCAGGGCAATACCCAGGAAGATGGCCATAAGGTTGGGCTCTTCCAGTTTCTTTACCGAATCGCCCACTTTTTTTTGTATGACTTTCACATGGGCTGCTTCGCCAACAACGGTTAGGCGGTCTCCCATCTGTAGTACTAGTCTAGGATCGGCCATCAAGTCGACGCCTGCACGATTTACGCGTGAAATGTGAACGTTGTATTTTGTTCTGAGGGCCAGTTTGCCGAGGGGTACACCGTTAATTTCTGAATTGGTCACCACAATTCTTTCGCAAACAAGGGTGTTCTTGTCCATCTTGTCCCATTCGTTGGTCTCCATGCCTTCTATCTTCTTACCGATAATGGCTTCGAAGTAGGGTGTTTCTTCTGGTGCTAGCACCACAAAGAGTTTGTCGCCTTTCTCAACAATGGTGTTGTCGTTTACAAGCTCAATGTCGTTGTTGTTCACATGCTGTATGCGGGTAATAATAGCCTTTCGGCCTACTATTCGCTGAATGTCGCTAACTGTTTTGTTGTAGATACCGCTGTTTTGTGCTTCGAAGGTGACGGCGGCAACCGGTTCTGTCGATTGACTTTCCGATGCCTGTTTCTTGTTCTCTTCTTCTATGTTTACTCCAAAAATGTAGCGGAATACTACAATTGAACCGATAATGCCGACTACGCCAAGAGGGTAGGCTACGGCGTAACCACTGGCAAAACTAGGGTTGCTGACACCGTTGCTCAGGTCGCTGAAGGTTTGCTGGGCTGCTCCCAAGCCTGGGGTGTTGGTTACCGCACCGTAAAGCACGCCAATCATTGCGTAGAAGTCTTCTCCACAGAAGGCTTGAATGGCGTAACAGGTAACACCTGCCAGAATAACGGTGGCCGCTGCCAATCCGTTAAGGGTGATGCCTCCGCTCTTGAACGATTCGAAAAATCCCGGACCAACCTGAATACCTATTGAGTAGATGAACAGAATTAAACCAAACTCTTTCACAAAGTGGCTGGTGGTGGGGTCGAGCACCAAACCAAAATGACCGAACACGATGCCGACGAACAAAATCCATGTAACGCCTATTGAAACACCGCAGATTTTAATGCGGCTTAAGTAAAGGCCTATTGCTATTACTAATGCAACCAACAGCACTGAATGTGCCACGCCGGCTGTTAAAAAAAGATTTTCAAACCAAGACATATTATTATTTGTTTTCTGTTTTTATTTAAACCAATCGTCTAACTTGTTCTTTATTATAACTTTTTCTGATAGGATTTTTACGAATTCTTTTGCGGCTTCTTTTCGGTAGTCTTCTTTCAACATCTGGCAAGAACCTTCCATTCTGCTGCCTTCCTCGTCAATAGGTATGGCCACAAGGTCTTGTTCCGAGTCTACTGTCGATCCTGATAAAACCGTGAGGAACAGGCCCTTCTTTACCAAACGTAAGAGCGGTGATACCAGGTTCAATTCCGTTCTAACATCTAACTGAATGTCTTTGCCTGCTAAAAGGGTATCGAGCACTTTGCGGGAGCGCAGTCCTTTTGCTGGCATTGCCATTGGGTAAGCCGATAATTCCTGAAGGGTGATGTTTCTCTTGTTGGCCAGTTTGTGCGTTTTAGGCACAATAACGGAGAGGTGGTCTTCGAACAATATGCGTGACTGCACTTGGGGGTAGTCGGTTAGCGAAGGCCGGTACGACAATACGAAGTCTACATCTCGCTTGATTAGCATTTGCATCAAGTCGCTCATGGTCTTGTAGTAGATGTTGACTTTAATGTGTGGATATTGTTTGCAGTATGTTTCTAGTGTTTCTGTCAGCACCAGGCTGAACGAGTGTGTTACGCCTATATTTAGTGTGCCGCAACGCATTTCCAGTAAATCGTTCATGTGGCTGATGCAGTTGTCGGCGTTCTGTAGCGTTTTCTGTGCGTGTGGCAGCAACTCTATGCCTGCTTGTGTCAACGAAATTTCGTGTGTATTTCGGTGAAACAGGGTGACATTTAGTTCTTCTTCCAGTTTCTTTATGTGTTGTGAGAAAGAACTCTGGTTCACGCATAGGGCTCTGGCGGCTTCGCTAAAGTTCAGTAGCTCTGCTGCCTTTACAAATGCTTTTAGTTGTCTTAATTCCATTCCATCGTTGTTATTCGCTCTGCAAAGTTACAATTGAATGTACAGATGTTGTTATCTTGATTAGTGTTTATTTTGAAAACGGTGTTCGTTTTTTACAAATACCAACTTCCCTTTGAGCCATTTTACGGCTATTTGTGTCCCATTTTTCCGAATACCGCTATTGTAACAAACTCTAACAAACAATTGAAAAAGCTTTCTGGCGGTTCTAACTTTGCATCGCAATCAACGGAGAACAACATTCTCCTTCAGTTAGAAACTTTTAAAATTTTATTCAATATGACTCTAGCAATTATTTTTGGTGTTCTTTTCGTTTTTGGTGCTGAATTCAAAATCTGCCACACAAAAAATTAATAGAACATTTCGAAACACATTTTAATCAAGCTTTTTTAAATCACAGAATCATGATATTAGCATATATTTTCGTGGCAATATTTATCTCCGCGGCTTATTATAAAATCAAGTATACTAAGAAGTAATTTTATTATTTGAGTAGTGAGTAGGCACCTTGGCAAAACATTTTTTGTCAGGGTGTTTTTTTATGTATATAGAGTTCGCTTCTCTTCCGCGCTTGCTTTTCATAATGGTTGCTTACATGGTGTTTGGAGGAATCCCATATTATTGGAATTTTTTGGATAGATCTTTAAGTTTGGCTCAAAATATCGACCGTATTTTTTTCGCTTCGGATGCAAAGTTGAATAATGAGTTTAATGCATTAAAACACCATTATAATTCACGGAATCTCATAAAATTCACCATATTCCGTGGATTATAAGGGCGTTTTTGTTTTTTTGTAAAAAATAGGCAATTATATACGAGTTGTCCAAATCCGCCTTTTTTGATACGCTCCACCTATGGGCTTGTGGAGAAGTATTTAGATTTTGGACGTTGTTCTCTATCAGTTAAATATCAAGATACTCATCGTTATTGATCATGATTTCTTTAAAAGTATCCATGTTTGACAAGTCCTTAAATGGACTAGATGCAATTCAATTTGATTCCTAATCCAAAAAATCATACTTAAATTTTGGATTAGGGCGACAACCATAATGGCACTTGGGGTTGTTTGTTGTAAAGAAAAAAACGGCTGGATTGAGATTTCAATGCAGCCGTTTTCTAAGTTTTTTATAGGATCATTTGTTCCCCTTTGCTCTATTATGGGTAATGCAGAGCATCTCGCACCATCTTTCACCATTTCTCTCAAACGCAATGTGGTGGTATTTGAGTAAAAAAGGATGCTACTGAATGAAGCTAAGTTTATTTGTGAATTGTCGTTCCACAACCTTCGCTGAGTTGGTCTGCCTTTGTGATGACAACACGGCTGACACCAGCATTGATTGCCTCGAAAGAGTTCTCCAACTTAGGAATCATACCGCCTTGGATGATGCCGTCGGCAACGTACTTTTCAAACATAGGACGGGTGATTTCTGGAATGACACTGTCGTCGTCGTTCTCATTCATCAAAACACCCTTCTTTTCGAAGCAGTAAACCAATGTTACGTCAAAATGTTTTGTCAATGCCTTGGCAGCCTCTCCTGCGATGGTGTCGGCATTGGTGTTCAGCATGTTGCCTTTTTTGTCGTGCGTGAGCGGAGCCAAGACTGGAACGACACCTTTGTGGATGAGGTCGGCCAAAAGATCGGCATTCACCTCCTTCACGTCACCAACAAAGCCATAATCCACATCTTTCACTGGGCGTTTGTCGGAACGCATATAGTTCAAGTCTGCACCTGTCAGACCCAATGCGTTGACATCCATTGATTGTAGGCGGGCTACGATGTTCTTGTTGACAAGGCCTGCATAAACCATTGTTACCACCTTCAACGTCTCTGCGTCGGTGATGCGTCGTCCATTGACCATCTGGCTCTCGATGCCCAAGCGTGTTGCCATGGCTGTTGCAGAACGGCCACCACCATGAACCAAAACTTTTCTGCCTTCGATTTTTGAAAATCCTTCCAAGAGTTGTACTAATGTAGCTTCCTCTTCTACGATTTTTCCTCCTACTTTGATGACTGTGAGTTTCTCCATATTCTTATAGTTTTTAATTTATTATTTCGTGTTTATTTCCCGATTAAACGGTACATTTTTGATTCCCCTTTTTGTAGGATGTTGATGATGAAAATGCCTTGGTTGTCAGCTCGGAAATTTTCCATTTCATCGATAGAAATGGAGTCTGATAATTTCCTTCCTGTGATGTCGAAAATGGCTACGATCTTAACATCGTTGTCTATTTCCAAATCGTTGAGGAGAGTCCCTTCGCAAGGCGTGCCTCCTGTCTCGCCTCCTACGCAAAAGCCACATTTGTCTATGTAGGCTGTTCCGTTCCAATAGCCTATACAATCTTGGTGGCAAGATGAATTGGGGATTATCCCTGTTGTCCCTCCCGAGCACACGCCACAATTGTCTATTTTTGCCTTTCCATCGATAATTCCTGCACAATCGGTACATTTTTTTTCGGGGAATTGGGCTTCTGTTGAGATTTCAATGTCAGCCTCGTATTCCACATTAGGGATGATAATTTGTTGCCCTTCCGAATCGGTGAGGCGAAAGGTGTAGGGCCCGATTTTTGACTTTTCTTCGTCAATACCGCTTTGCTCAACAAAGTAATTGTACATTTCTCGATGAATAGGGGTGAAATCGCCGTTCAATCTTTGATATTCTACTTTCGCTATTCGATAACGAGTATTGTAAAATAGGGCTTTGAAATAGAATTGGCTTGAGCCTGCGGCAAAACGAATTTTTATGTCGTCGCTCCCGTCGCAGGGGACATATTGCCAACGGATTGGAATACGTCCGTCTTTTAGTTGGGCAATCTTCTCAAAAGCTTCCGTGCTGAGGTCAATGTCGCCAATTTTACATTCGGGACAGCGGTCGACCACTTGAAGAGTAATTTCGTCTTTGGGACCGAGAATGCGTACGCAACCGCCGCAAGCACTACTGCTATCGTATTGGATGTGGTTCATAGCACAATGGTAGAAGTCTCCCTCCTCCACGTATATGCCGCAATTTCCACCGTCGCTTCCCGCAATGCCGCCGTATTGAGTCCCTTCGCCCGAAAACCATTCGTCGTTGCAAGATTTGTTGCTCTCTGCTGCAAAGAGTAGTGAGGAGAGGAACCACGTTCCAAGCAATATTGCAACTTTTCGAATCATTTATTCGTTGGTTAAATCGCGGAACACATCTTCCATGCTGCGTTCTTGCTGTTTCATAGTCAAAATGACCCAGTTGTTTTTTACGGAAGTGCGGAAAATGAGTTCGCGAATATCTTCGGTAGTGTTGATGACGTAGGAGTTTTCTCCAACCTCTTCCACCGATTTGACATTGCCCAAATTGCTTAGCAATTCTTTGTCTATAGGGTTTAAAAACTCGATGAAAAGGGAAAGAACGGAATCTTCTCCGCTCGAAATGAAACTACTTTCCTTGCCGTCAGCCACAATATGACCTTTATTGATGATGATGACACGCTCGCAAATGGCGGAAACCTCTTGCATGATATGCGTAGAAAGCATGATGGTTTTTTCCTTTCCCACCTCTTTGATGAGGTCGCGCACCTCGAGAATTTGAGTGGGGTCCAATCCAGTCGTTGGTTCGTCCAAAATCAGTACGTCAGGGTTAGGAATGAGAGCTTGAGCCAATCCCACTCTTTGACGATAGCCTTTGGAGAGCATGCCGATTTTTTTCTTGTATTCACGAGTGAGTCCGGTCTTTTCAATCATTTCATCTACACGACTGTTGGCATTGGCCCCCAATTTGTAAACACCCGCTACAAAACGGAGGTATTCCTTGACATACATGTCTGGATAGATGGGGTTGTGCTCAGGAAGGTAGCCTATTTTTCGATGAGCTTCCAATGGATGCTTTTGCACATCGATGCCACACACTTCCACGCTTCCCTTGTCTGGTTCGATGTAGCCCGTGATGATTTTCATCGTAGTTGATTTCCCGGCTCCGTTTTTGCCAAGAAAACCGACAATCTCACCGTCTCCGATGGAGAAGCTTATGTTGTCAAGCACTTGCTGTTTGCCGTAGCTTTTGTAGAGATTCTTGATTGTAATAGACATATCCTCGTGTGTTTCGTTTATCCTTTTCGACCGAAATCAGCGGGTATTTCACCCCAAACGGAGGTCTCCCACTTGATGATTTGCGTGCTATATTCATTTTCAGCGAGCCATTTTTCAGCCCGTGCTATCATGTCAAAAATTGGGGCGTTTTTGGCTGTTTGTGTCAATTTTGTCTTGCATTTTTTTTGTCTAACCCAAGAGATGGCATTGACGCTGTCGGAATAGATGGGTTGTTCAAAGCCATTTTTTTTCATATAAGCTAATCCGTGGACCAATGCTAGAAATTCGCCTATGTTGTTCGTGCCTTGTTCCAATGGTCCAACATGAAATATTTGTGCTCCGTTGCGTACATAAACCCCACGATATTCCATCTTCCCGGGATTTCCACTGCATGCTGCATCCACAGCGATGGCATCGGAAAGCGGACGGCCCACCGATGGGTTGGATGTTCTATTCGTTGGCTTCGGGGTGCGAGCACTTGGTTGATAGGGAGCTGAAAATGCTCTGACGGCTTCGTCTTCATTCTCGAATCCTTTGTATTTGGCATTAGGATAGTTGAAGACTTGCTCTTTGCACTCTTCCCAATCCGTATAGATGCCAGGATTCCACCCGTCCCAAACAACGTAATATTTCTTTTTGCTTGCCATGAACCTTTGAATTTATTCTATAGGAAGTGCCAATCCATCGAGAATTTCGTAGTATCGTTCAATGGCATCGCGTATTTCTCCAAGTTTGATATATTCGTCAGCCGTGTGAGAACGAGCAGAGTCTCCGGGGCCAATCTTCACGCTTCTAAAGTGCATGAGTGCTTGGTCGGAAAGCGTAGGCGAACCGAATTGAGAAATCCCCATTTCGGTGCATTTCTTTACGATTGGGTGTTCGGCGCTGATGCCTGACGAGCGAAGACGGAATGACCGTGGAGCAAGTTCGCTCTCCATGTTTTCTTTCAAGATCTCGAAAATCTCTTCGTTCGTATAGCATTCATTAGAGCGTACGTCTATGACGAAGGTACATTTGTCTGGAACAACATTGTGCTGAGTTCCTGCATGGACCATGGTCACGGTCATTTTTACAGGACCCAATAGGTCGGAAACTTTTGGGAGTTGCGTTTTTTCTACCCAGTCAATATCCTTTATTGCTTTGTATATGGCATTTACGCCTTCGTTGCGAGCCGCATGACCAGACTTTCCTTCTGCTGTGCAATCTACGACCATTAAACCTTTTTCTGCTACGGCAAGCTGCATACCTGTCGGTTCTCCGACAACGGCAAGGTCGATAGGTGGCATCTCTAAAAGTAAACTTTCCATGCCATTCTTGCCAGAGACTTCCTCCTCAGCAGATGCCGCAAAAATCAAGTTGTAGGATTGCTCTTTTTCGGAAAGAAGGAAAAACACATAGAGTAGGGAAACTAGAGATGCTCCTGCATCATTACTTCCCAATCCGTAAAGTATGTCGTCCACAATTTCTGGCTTGTGTGGCTCGTGTTTCCAGCCTGTAGTTGGTTTTACGGTGTCGATGTGCGAATTGAGTAGTAGCGTGGGTTTGTTGTCTTTGAATCCTGGTGCTATAAGCCAAATGTTGTTGGCATGGCGTTTGGTCTCGTATCCCATTGCGCAGATTCTGCTTTCGAGAAAATCAGCCAGTTCACCCTCTTCTCGGCTGTAAGATGGTGTGGCAATGAGAGTTTTCAACAATTCAATCGCTTCTTCCTGTGCTTGTCTAATGTCCATAATCTAATCTAAAGATTCACCGTTTTAATTTATACTATCAAGTGCTTTTTGAGGTCACCTTTAAAAACTTTCGGGCTTTTCCATCTCGCTGTTTGTCAGTTCTGTCCACACAACAATCCGCTTGCACAGATAAAAAGTCACTCGAAATCATTTATAGATGACACCTTCGTTTTTTCCAAAATGCAAATATACGAAAAGCAGAGAAGAAAACATAGGAAAAAAGAGGTGGCAACTCCCATCTTGTCGGTTTTTGTTATGTTATGCCTTAAATCTTTATATCTTTGTTTTTGCTTATAAAAGGATGCGTATGGACACTAAAAAAGAAAATGGATTAGAGGCATTGGTGCGTACTCGCATGCCTTATGGAAGATATAAGAATTATCGGGTATGTGATTTGCCCGAAAACTATTTGGTTTGGTATAGACAGAAAGGGTTCCCTCAAGGCAAGTTGGGCGAATTGATGGGCTTGATGTATGAAATTCAATTGAATGGATTAGAGTATTTGCTGAAGCCGATAAAAGATAGCGAAGATAGAAGATTTTAAAATAGAACAATAAGGTTGATTTTTTGCTTTTGTCGTAGGAATCTCTTGACTCCTACTTTTTTAATCTCTTCGTTCCAATTCTAAAAAATATTGCATAATTTTGCAGTTAAACGTGAATGTTAAAGTAGGGTCCGTTTTTATACTTGACTCTTGGCAGAAGAATTTGTATGGATATTTTGATTTCTAATATAGACTTTTCACTTCCCTTGTCAAATCCTATTTTGATATTCTCGTTGGTGCTTTTCATTATCCTTCTTACTCCGATAGTTCTTGATCGGTTCAAAGTTCCTCATATCATTGGACTTATTCTTGCTGGACTTGTATTGGGCGAGCATGGCTTGAATATTTTGTCACGAGACGAGAGCTTTCGACTTTTTGGAGCGGTGGGTTTGCTCTACATAATGTTCTTGGCTGGATTGGAGATGGATCTCTCTGATTTTAAGAAGAATAAAAGGATCGGAGTTTTTTTTGGACTGGCAACATTTCTGATGCCTATGGCATTGGGCGTGGTCTCAGGTTATTTCTTACTTGATTATCTTTTAGATAAATCAATTGGAGATACTACTATAACGTGGAGTAGTGGTATTGTGGAAGATTATTATCTCTATATAACCTCCATATTATTGGCCAGTATGTATGCCTCTCATACCTTGCTTTCTTATCCAATAGTTGGCCGGTTTGGTGTGGCGAAGAATAAGTCAGTAAGTATTACTATCGGAGGTACGATGATTACCACGACATTGTCATTGCTTTTGTTAGCAGTGATTATATCAATGTTGAAGGGTGAGGTTAATACTTACTTTTGGATTAAATTACTAGTCTCCATTCTTGTCTTTGGCGTGGTGGTTATGGTGGTTTTTCCTAAGTTGGCAGAGCGTTTCTTCAAATATACCGAAGACAATATTTTGCAGTATATCTTCGTGCTGGCCATGGTCTTCTTGGGTGGGTTCTTGTCAGAATTGGCAGGCTTGGAACCTATCATAGGAGCTTTTATGGTGGGTTTGGCTCTCAATCGATTCATTCCTCGTATATCTCCGTTGATGAACCGATTGGATTTTGTGGGCAATGCATTGTTTATTCCTTTCTTCTTGATCGGAGTGGGAATGCTGATTGACTTGCGGGTGGTTTTTAGCGGATGGGATACATTGATAGCAGCCTTTGTCATGAGTGCAGTAGCTACGGTTTCTAAATATTTGGCGGCAATAGTCACTCAACGCAAGTTCTCGATGTCGAAGGCAGAGGGGTTGATGATATTTGGATTGAGCAACTCTCAGGCTGCGGCGACGTTGGCAGCGGTTATGATTGGTCACGAAATCGTCATCGGACATACTGCCGAGGGAGTTCCCGTAACGCTTTTCGGTGATGCTATCTTGAATGGAACGATTGTGATGATTCTCGTCACTTGCACCATTTCATCGTTGGCGACAGAGCGAGCTGCGCGTCATTTGGCTGTTCAAGCTGACCATATCGATAATGAAATGACGGAAGAAAAGTTGGTGGATCGAATATTAATCCCCATCTATAATCCTGAAACTCTTACTAGTTTGATGGATTTGGCTGTCTTGCTGAAGGTGAATAAAAGCAAAGAGCCGCTCTATGCCGTTAATGTATCTAACGATACGAAAGATGACACGGGCAGTCTGGATCGAGGCAAAAAGTTGCTGGAGCGCGCAGCTCGAATAGCCTCAGCCACAGACAATACAGTCCGTATGATTTCAAGGTATGATGCAAATGTGACAAGCGGAATCATTCATACGATAAAGGAGAATTCCATTACGGAGGTAGTGATGGGTCTTCATCATAAAGCACATTTTGCCGATTCGTTTTTCGGTGCTAAAACCGAAAATCTTTTGAAGGCAACAAACCAGATGATATTGATTTCTAAATCGATACAGCCGTTGAGTACGATTAAACGCTTGGTAGTGGCCGTTCCAGCCAAGGCTGAATTTGAAACTGGTTTCGTGAAGTGGTATGATCGTGTGAAGAATATTAGCAAACAGATTGGAGCAACGGTTTCTTTCTTCGCTCACCCTGATACTTTGGAACAAGTGAAAATCTTGGCACGAAGAAACAAATTTGGCGTGGCTACGAAGTTTGAAGTGTTAGACGATTGGGATGACTTCTTGATGCTTACACGGGAAGTCGGAGACAACGATTTGCTGGTAGTAGTCTCTTCTCGAAAGACGGCCATTTCGTATAATCCGGCAATGGATAAATTGCCTATGCAGTTGTCCAAATATTTTGCTTCTAATAGCTTCATAGTCTTATATCCCGATCAATTTGATGAAAATACGAATACATCTTATATAGTCTGAAAAACTTAGTGATAATGGAAAAAATATATTCACCATCATTTTTTTATAGTGCATTAAAACTCTATGCCAATTACATCTTCAAACGTGGATTTAGTTCGGTGGAGGTGAATGGAGAGAGGAATATCCCGAAGGATGCTTCTGTCATCTTTGCTCCGAATCATCAAAATGCTTTGATTGACGCAATGGCGGTCTTGTCAACTGCACCGTCGAAAGTGATATTCTTGGCCAGGGCAGATCTATTTAAGAAACCAACAACGGCTAAGGCATTACGAGCGTTGCGTATTATGCCAGCTTATCGTATTCGTGACGGTATTCAGAATTTGAAGAAGAACAATGACTCGTTCGACCAGTCTGTTGACACATTGCTTCACAGAGAGTTTCTTTGCTTGATGGCTGAGGGTGGTCAAGAGCCTAAACGCAGATTGCGTCCTTTGGTAAAGGGTATGTTCCGAATAGCATTCTCCACTCAAGAACAATTGCCAGAAAATGATTATGTGAAGATTGTCCCTGTTGGTATTGACTATGGAGATTATGATCATACAGGTCATCATCTTATTGTCAATTATGGAAAACCTATCGACATCAAGGATTATTGGGAGTCTTATAAAGAGAATGCTCCTGTGGCACAAAATCATTTGCGTGATGAGTTGCATAGCCGCATGTCTGAATTGATGCTCGATATTCAATCAGAGAAATATTACGATACATTCTATGCTGCCTCTTACCTTTATAATGAGGAAATGCTCGATGAAATGGGGTTGGATGACAATGAAACCAATCGATTGGCTGCTCGTAAGGAGATTATTGCACGTTTGTCAAAAATGGAGGAGGAGAATGAGTCTGCTTTGTCTGATTTGGATTCGTTGTGCCAAAAATGGAATGCGGCTCACAAGGATGTGGCTTTCTCTGCAAGAGTTCGTGAGGATGGCTGCTCTTTCGATATAGGACTTTTGTTGAACCTTATTTATATGGTGCTTATGTCTCCATTGTTGCTCTATTCTTTGATTTTCAATGGCGGTCCGTTTGCATTGGTGAAACATTTGACCAAGAAGAGTAGGGGGACGGGATTTGAATCCTCTTTCGTGTTCGGTTTGGCCGCTTTGTCGTTCCCTGTTATTTATTTGTTATATACGTTGATAGCAGCCTTTATATATCCTAATTGGATTTTCTTGTTGGCATTCTTCTGCTCTTTGCCAATATCCTTCTATTTCTTTATCCGATTCAGATGGAGATGGAGTTATGTGAAGGAGCGTTTCTCTAATATAACGAAGCCTGATGTCGTGGCTGATATTAAGTCGGCCGTGAAACGTCTTTTCAAAAAAGATTAAGGAGATGAATGAAGATTTTGATATAAGAAATGCTGCGGGCAACGATAGGGAAAAGGATTTCGAAAATGCTTTGAGGCCGTTGTCTTTTGATGATTTTTCCGGTCAAGCGAAAATCATTGAGAATCTTCGTGTCTTTGTCACCGCAGCAAAAATGCGCGGGGAGCCGCTGGATCACATTTTGTTTCACGGACCTCCAGGATTGGGTAAGACCACGTTGTCTAATATCATTGCCAATGAGTTGGGTGTGGGTTTCAAATTGACCTCTGGTCCCGTCCTTGATAAACCCGGCGATTTGGCTGGTTTGCTGACTAATTTGGAACCCAATGATGTCCTTTTCATCGATGAAATCCATCGTTTGAGTCCTGTCGTGGAAGAGTATCTTTATTCGGCAATGGAGGACTATCGTATTGATATAATGTTGGACAAAGGTCCGAATGCTCGCTCCATACAGATAGACTTGAATCCATTTACGTTGGTGGGTGCGACTACTCGCAGTGGATTGCTGACAAGCCCTTTGCGTGCTCGTTTCGGTATCAATTGTCATTTGGAATATTATGACGTGGAGGTTTTGACGGATATCGTGCTTCGTTCTTCTTCTTTGTTGAATATGCCTTGTAAACGTAAGGCGGCTCGAGAAGTGGCCGGTCGCAGTCGCGGAACGCCCCGTATTGCAAATGCTTTGCTCCGTCGTGTTCGTGATTTCGCTCAGGTTAAGGGCAATGGGAAAATTGATGTTGAAATCGCACTTTATGCGTTGGATGCTCTAAACATTGACCGTTATGGATTGGATGAAATCGACAATAAATTGTTGAACATGATGATCGATAAATTCAATGGTGGCCCAGTCGGTTTGACAACTATCGCTACGGCGTTGGGGGAGGATGCTGGTACTATTGAGGAGGTTTACGAACCATTCTTGATTAAGGAGGGATTCTTGAAAAGGACACCGAGAGGTCGAGAGGTGACGGAACTTGCTTATCGTCATTTGGGTAAAACTCATTTTGAACAACAAGGAACATTGTTTGATGACCTTCCGTAATAATATGGATGTTTCAAATAGATGGGATATGAATAAAAAGACACTGAAATCATTCCTCCTTTTGGCGTTCTTTGCGCTTTTCGGCTTCTTTATGCAAGTCGAAAAGCCCTCTTTTTCTTCCGATGAAAAGGATGTATTTGTCACATCTAGTGTTGAGACAGCTTCTGACGAGGCGTTGGTTTCAACAAGTTTTCTTTATGCGGATGATTGTTTGCATTCGAATAGCTTTTCGATAAGAGTTGTTCGACTTTCTCATTCTGATAATACGAATGTTGCTTCTGCCCGTTTCTATAGTTTGATGAATGGCTTTCGTTCGAAGGTGTTGTATTCGAGTGTTCGCTATTTAGTAAATCTTGGAATTTGTATATCTTCTTATCGATATGCTGCTGGCTATTATATCTACCAATTGCGTCGGTTGCTGATTTGATTCCTTAATAAAATCTTTTTTGAAAAACATACTTCGAAGTTCACTTGAAACTTTGAAGAAATCGTTCGTGTGCCTATTCGTCTGGATTTTCGATGAATACGGCGTTTATTAAAATAAAAGAATTTAAATAGAATTATTATGGAATCATTTAAAGATATAGAGAGTTGCTTGGTAGAGTTGTCAAACGGGGATATTGTAGAACGTCAAGAATCGATTGCCCGATCATTGTTCTTCTTCTCTTTTGGAATTGTCCTATTATTGCTTGGACGTTATAATGAATATTTAGCAAATGTGGTAACTTGGCAGTTGACAATTTATTTTGTTTCGGTAATCTTTTTCTTGGCAGGGGTTATGAAATTTTTCTTTCGGAAGACGCATTACCTCTACTTGCCTACCAAGGAGGTGATGCAGCGGATAGAGTTGAATTTTAATTCAACCGAAGTGGGGCAAATCGAACGCACCTACGGAAGTGGGAATTTTGTTGGTATGTATGAATTCCGTTCTGATTGTAATTCTTGCTATCGTATGGTTTTGTATGTGACGAAAAATGGCGAGGTTTGTTTCGTCCAACTGATGAAATATGAGCCATTTGAGTTCTATCCTGTGACACAAGCCCATCGATGTGAAGGAGAACAACTGCAGTCTATTCGTGTATTGTTGCGTAGAATGAGTAAATAAATTTGATTTTTTAGTGGCGTTTTGAAAGGAGGCTATAAGTCTTCTTCAAGGCGCCTTTTTTGTTGAATCACGCCTTGGTTGATTGTAATGATTTGATATGTAATTTGTTATGTTGTGACGTTTGTCGCAGATGAAACTTCTTTAGACCTTTGTTGAAACAAAAAAACTAATTTTTACATTTGTTTATAAAGAATGGATTTGTATTTTTGTAGCTCGACTACAAATCCGTTTTTACGTGATTGGTCTCTTTTGAGTATTTATAGTATAATTATGATAGGGGTATCATAGAGAAAAAGTTAGTATCATGAAAAGATATTTTTATTCATTGCTTGCGTTACTGGGGTCGGTGACGGGAGCATTTTCGCAGAGTAAGACTATTACGGGAGGAAATGACCACGGATTGATTATCTGTGCTCAAGGATACCTGTACACTTGGGGAAACAATTACAGCAAAGTTATTGGTGGTCCGCTTTTAGGAATTGACCCAGATGATGGTAAAACAGGTGGTAATGCCACTAAGGAATTCGTCACAGAACCAAGTCGTGTGAAAACAGACCACCGCGCAGCTAATCTTACGTTTAGTCAAGTAACTGCTGGTTCAGGAGCATTCAACCTTGCTCTTGCTTGTAACTCTGTTGTATATGCATGGGGTGAAAATACCAATGGCGGTTGTGGACAGGGTCCCAGCGGAAGCAATGTGATTAAATATCCAGAACCAGTTTTGAAAGGTGAGACTTCAGGATATGACGAAGAAGGTAAGCCCGGAGGTGATTACCTTGGAGGTGTGACCTATATTGCCGCATCTACCAACTCGGGATTTGCCATCATGGATGATGGTAGAGTTGTTGGTTGGGGAGGTGGAACATGGAATGGCTCAACCAATAAAACATCTCCTGTTTACATCAAAGTTAAACAGGGAAATGCTTTGGTCGATCTTACGAATGTAACACACATTTCGGGAGGTGATGATAACTGTTTGATTCGTACTGCCGATGGTAAATTGTATGGTATTGGTCCATGGAACGGAAGTACGGAGGAAGCTGTGACTGTTGCTACCCCTGTCTTAAAAGAGGAAGATGGAGAGCCATTGACTGATATTCGTATGTCGGCTGCTGGTGACGTTTGTGGATTTGCTGTTACGGGTGATGGATTTGTGTGGTCCTGGGGTAACGGCGGTTGGGGTGGTTCTACCGGAGTGGCTCAAACCGGAGCCACTCACCCACAAGCACGTAAAGTGTCATCTGGTGAGTACAAGACAATTTCAAAGGAGGAATATCTAACCGATGTCAAGGAGGTGATTGGTGGACGTGGACACGGTGCTGCCGTAACAAAAGAAGGATATCTGGTATATTGGGGTTGTAACGAAGGGAATGGAGGTGTTGCTCCAGTTGCTGCGACAACCGCAAAGACATGGGCAAGCGGAGGTCAAGGTGTGAAGCCAGTGCTTGCTCGTTATTGTGACGCATCTGGAAAACCAGGTGAGGTAGTCAAGAATGCCGTGAGCATATCTCGTGGTGATAACTTCGACTTCATGATGAACGACGAGGATAAATACTTCGTTTGGGGATTGAACGATTTTGGTCAATGTGGTGTTGGAACTACCGTTAAATCTTATAGTTGTTTGGTTGAGTTGAAAACTATCCCATGTGATATTCAGGATAACTGTCCTGAAGTGTTTATGATCAACCAAGTGAAGTGTCCTGGCGAGGAGATTGAACTTGATTGTGGATTCGTAGTTCCAAAAGGAAAGGAAGATAGATATTTCATCCAATGGTCCTATAATGGAACGGTGTTGAATTCTTCTACAAGTAAGAGTTCGAAAGCAGATCGCGCTGCGGACAAATACAACGTACAAACCATTAAGATTACTGAGCCTGGTACTTACGGCGTAGTTGCAGAGTATATCGGAAGCAACATCCCTTGTGATAAGTGTCAGCCTGCCGAAACTGAAATTACAGTGGAAGATATGCCAATGCCTATCGATACTGTAGTGACGACAATGCAGTGTGTGGCTGAACCGTTGAAACCAACTGCGTCAGACAATGTTTGTTTTGAGGCTACTGTCAATAATAAATTCTATTCTGCAAAAGATAAGGTTACATTCGCAGCATTCTCTACTGTAGATAGCAAAGACACTCTTGACGTCTTCGAGACAACAGGCGCTGGCGGAAAAATCAAGTTCTGTGTTAGTGGTGACAAGATCCTAGATATCCATGATAACAAAGCAGAGGAAAGTAACGACACCATCTATAATGTGTGGTTGGAGGATATCTCTAAATTTGAGACTTTGCTTAGAGAAGGAAAACCAGGTGCTGGTGCAACAGGTGGATCATTCCAATCTTATGGTATGCTTATGGATATGCGTGCTTCTGCCGATTTGATCTCTTTCGATATCTATGCAAAAAGTTATTCGGGAGCAGCCAATGTCACTGTTACTCCTGTGGTATATATGGCTGAGAAAAACGAAAACGACCTATATGTCGTTGGCTCAGTTTATTGGACAGGAAAGGAACAGACATTTCCTATCAATGATTCTGAACCAAACCAATGTACAGTAAAATGTGGCGTGAGAATTCCTGGTAGTTCAACTCGTGGTATCCGTTATATTCTCGGTATGAAATTTACAGGTAACTGTACTCTTTATGAGGCGGGCGTGACTGTTAAACAAAACTCTGCAGAATTCCCAACTCCGATCATTGACTCAGAGAAATTCGGAATCTATGAGATGGGTGCTACGGCTAATTCCTATACATCGTCAAGTAATGGTTCGAATAAGACTTGTTACTACAATGTTAAATTTGGAAAGTTGACAGACTATGACTGTGGTCGTATCATGTTGTCCGCTCAATATGGTTGCCCTCCTTGTAAGCGTCCTGACGATATTGTTACTATTGAGGTGGATGGCACAAAGCATGCGACAGCTAATGATACGATTAACCTTTGTGAGGAAAGCCCTGCTGTCGAGTTGAGTGTCTCTGGCATCGAAGCTACAGATGGTGTCTTTGATGAACTTTGGTTCCTCAATGTTGTGGGTGCGGATGCTTCTGCTCTTCAAGCTACAAAGGCTGAGTCTGCTTCAACATTGAAAACTAAGATTGCTTGGGTTGCGGCTAAGGCTGGTACAACGGAAAAGTATTATGTAAAGGTTCGTGATAACGAAAAGCCTGAGGCTTCCGCTTGTTATGTATTCGACTCAATTGTTGTTAGATATTATGAAAAACCAGTGGCTCCTGCCATTGACGATATTGAGTTCTGTGAAAACGAAGAGGATAAGTCAGCTCTTGTTACCGCATTGAGTGGAGCCGTATTCACTCCTTATGAAGTGAACTGGTATGCGGACGCTGAAAAATCGGCTGCGGCTTCTGAACCAGATTTGACAACTCTTGCCGCCAAAGCAACGGCTTATGAGTTCTTCTATTCGGTTTCTGATAAGGCAACTTCTTGCGAAAGCGAGGTGAAGAGTTTCACGGTGACAGTTAATGAGGTCCCTGCTGCACCGACTACTCAAGTCGTTCCTTTGTTGAAGGAGGCTGGTAAGAGTGCTTCTATTGCGGCCGGCGCTACTGCATCGGGTACGAATACTTTGATTTGGTATAAAACTCAGGATATGTCTTCTCCTTCTACAACTGCTCCTCTTCAAGATCTTTCTGAAGCAGGAAAATTCTACTATTGGGTAAGCCAAAAGTCAGAGGCTGGTTGTGAGGGTGATACAGCAACCGTGATTGTTGAGGTTAATGATGCCCCTATGCCTACGGTTCGTGATACAATGTTGTGTGTTGGTTCTGCCATCGCAGATCTTTCCGATTTGGTGACTCCTTTGAGTTCTGATTATCAATTAAAGTGGTATGATTCAGAGTCTGCAGAAAAGGGAACAGGCAAAGATGATGCTTCATCATTCTCGGCTACTGAGGCAGGTGAAACTCCATTCTATGTTAGCCAAATCAATACGGTTACAAAGGCAGAGAGCGAAATGGCTAAGTTTGTTGTGAAGGTTTATGATGTAAAGCAGCCTACTGTTGATAATGCGGCTCCTGAATATTGTATTGGTGCTACGGCTGATGTTCTTTCTGCTACTGAGGTTACGGAAGGCGACTACTTCCAATCAAGCGGACTTGAGTGGTTTGACGAGGAGGTGACCGCTGGTGCAACAGGTTCTAAGACGGCATTCACTCCGTTGACAACTAAAGAGGGAACAAAAGATTATTGGGTACGTCAATATTATACATTGACTTCAAAAGATAAGTCGGTATGTTATGGTGAGCCAGTGAAGATTACGGTAACTGTTAACGCAACAGAGAAACCTACTTCAAAGACAAACTATACATTCAATTATCTTAAGACGGATGTCTCTAATGGTCAATTTGTAGATTTGTTGACGAAGGATGCTGATGGTGTTATTGCTGCAGATGGTTGCGAATTGATATGGTATTCTGATGCGGCTGGTCAAAATGAGATTGCCGGTACACCAGCTCCAACTTACGATCCTACACAAGCGGGTAACGATCGTCAAGAGATTTTCTATGTGGCTCAAAGAAACAAGGCAACGAATTGCGTAAGTGAAATCCAAAAGGTGGTTGTAAACATTAGTGACACACCTGCGCCAAGCGGCCCATCTGTGACTTATTGTCAAAATTCGCCAGAGGTGGTTGCTTTGACTGCAACAATCAATACTTCTGTAAAATCAGCAGATAACTATGAGTTAATTTGGTTTACAGAGTTGCCAAATGCAAATCCTGTAAAAGATGCAACGAACGGTTCGTCGGTAGCTCCTGTTCCTGATGTGACTGTTCCTGCTGGAGAGTTGGAGGTTGAACGTATTTATTATGTTGCTCAGAAGGATCTTGATTCGAAGGCTGTCTCTGTGGCATCTCCTATTAGCGTTAAGGTTTATGCAAAACCAGTATTGACGACAGACAATGCGAGTGGTTATTGTTATCCACAAAAGGTGCTTTTGAATAACTATTATCAATATTCTTCTGCAGTGGAGAGTGGATTCTCTTCTACGTTCTATGATGAGGCTGATCAACCATTGGGCGGTCCAGAGGTGTCAGTGTCTGGCTTGTATCACGTGACTGGTCAATTCACGGTCCCTGAGTCTAACGAGTTGTGTATCTCTGCTAAAGAGGATATCAATGTGACAATTGATAAATTGAGTGATGTGAAGATTACAGCTTCTGATAGAACTTGTCCTAATACTTCTATTACGTTGACTGCTTCTTCTGAGCAAAATACTTCTTCAGTGTCTTACGAATGGACAAGTACTAATGGCGACAATGGTTCGACAAATCCTTATGTGTCTAAGGTGATGGCGGGTGTCTCTGGCGATAAATACACATTCACATTGAATGTTACAGCAGGTGCTTGTTCTGCTTCGGAAACGCACGAAGTCACTATCGGTGATGGTAGAATCGAGGGTAGTATCTTAATTTCGGAAGACAACAATGCTGATTGGAACAATGTTGATTTGGTTGCAAGCGATTTGTCTTCAGTTGTTATCTATACTTGCGGTGGTGAATTGTCTCTTAAACCAAAAATGACAAAGACGGAGGGTGATTATACTTGGTCAAATGGTCTTGGAACGGGTGATGTTAAGGTGACGGAATCTGGTGTTTACAAGATATCTTACGTAAATGAGTGTCCAACTTCAGTTGATGTTACAGTGGTGGCTGTGCCGTTGTCTGCTACGGCTGTGGTTACAGATCCAGTTATTTGTGAGGATGCCTCTTCTTCTATTAAGTTGAATTATGTATGTTCAGAAGTGCCAAACTCTATCACATGGACAAAGGACGGTGCTCCATATGCGACTGCTAGCTCAGAGATTTTAGCCTTTGATCCTGCTAAACCATCTGATTCAGGTAAGTATGTTTATACGATTACTAATAGAGGTTGTAAGGTAACGAATGAGACTGAGCCTTTGAAATTGACGGTTAAGCCTTATATCAAGGTGACTGATATCACAGAACCATTTATCATTACAAGAGGTGAGGCTGTGGATATGAAGTTGAACATTGTTTCTCCTGCGGCTACAGAGATTTCTTCTATCTCTTGGAAGGAGGGTGCTTCTGAGGTTAACAGTGGCGAAACTTACTCTTTGACAAGTGTTGAGGCTGATCATTCATACGACATTGTTCTTCATGATGATAAGTACTGTGATGCTACGACATCGGTTCTACTCTTAGTAGATGCTAAGTTGATGCTTACAACTGCATTCGATGATACTCTTTGCTTCGGAGAATCAAAAGTCTTCACTATTGATACAACGGGTACAGGTGCTTGTCACAAATCTCCTGCAGCAACCTTGTCTGTAGTTGAAACTCTTGAGGGTAATGTTAGAGATATTACTAATCTCTTCGTTGAGAACAATGGCGTTATGACAGCAACATTGTCGCCGACTAAAGATGCTTCTTACTATGTCTCATTTGATTATGCAGGACAGCATCTTGATGCAACTGAGGAAATCGTAGTTCTTCAGCCAATTGAGATTGAACTTCCTGAAGTTCAAATGGTCTGCGAGGGACAAGAGGTGACAATCACTTTGCCTAAAGTTTCTCCAGTAGGTACGACAATCGCTTGGGATTCTGATAATACGATTACAAGTGGTTTGACGTCAGAAAGCATCACGGTTGTTGCGGCTTACAATAGCCAAAATGCATTCAACCATCGTTCGACATACAACTACAACTTCGTTGCTTCCTATGCGGGTTGTCAAAATATTTCAATGCAAACGACTTTGATGGTTGATGAGCCTATTAGCGGAGAGGTCACAGGCGAAACTCCTATTTGCCAAGGTGCAACTACTACATTGGATGCTTCTTCGTTTGATGCGGCTGAATATGTATGGACTGCGGAAGACGATTCGACATATTATGAGATGGGTGCTACTATCAGTGCTAAGTTGGATTCTACTCGTCAATTCTTGTTGTCGATGACACGTGGTACTTGTACTAAAGATGCTTCGTTTGAGGTTAGAGTGACTTCTATACCAGAAATTGTAAGTGTTGACTCTATTTCTCTAAGAGATCGTAAGATTCAATTAGATCCGATGAAGGGTACGGCTCCTTTCCAATTTGCTATTGATGACGAAAATGCAATTTTCGTTGGTGATATCGCAGAGAACTTGACATTCACTTCTCATATGGCTTATGTGGTTGATGCTGTAGGCTGTAAGAATAGCTTCTTGTTCAGATTGGAGGCTCCTGGCATTCATCCTAAGGGAATTTTGACGCCAGAAGGTGATGGAGTAAATGACACATGGGATGTGACAAACTTGGCTGAAGTTTATCCTGATGCCGTGGTTCGAATCTTTGACCGCTATGGTAAGAAGTTGGTTGAATACAAAGGTTCTGATACAGGTTGGGATGGAACCTACAACGGAAAGCCAATGCCTTCTACAGACTATTGGTATGAAATTGAAATCGAAGAGATTGAGAAAACTTATGTTGGTCACTTTACTTTGATGAGACGATAATTAATTGTATAAAGGAGGCAAGGGGAAACCTTTGCCCCCTTTGTTTGTGTTGGAATTATAACTAAATTGCAAATCTAGATGAGAATTAAATTTCTGTTTTCTTTATTGATGTTTTCTTGTATAACATCTCTATTGAAAGCTCAGGACGAGATCGTTTACGATCAGTATCATTTCAATTACTATTTGGTCAACCCTGCGGTCGCTGGTGCTGAGCGTT
>JAKSKZ010000029.1 GCA_024401475.1 Paludibacteraceae bacterium
AAAATAGGGCACAGCCTTTTTTATGTCAGTTCAAAAGGTTTAGCGGACACCAATGCTTTACAAACGAAGGGGAAGCATATCTCATGAGGAAACATTGCTGCACCACATCGAAACTATGAATAGCCGACTAAACAAGGGTATTATTAATTCAGCCTTTCATAACTAAAAAACGGCAGAAACGAATTATCGTTTCTACCGTCTATTGTCATTTACACCTAATTACTTGGTCAAGATCGCTGGCAATTCATTGCGAGTGCCGTCCTCTTTCACGATAGGGAAATCACCCTTGTAGCACCAGTGTGCGTTAGCGATTTTATGCTCACGGAAGATTGACACCATGTCGTTATACCAACGGAAACGAATCTCTGGGTTGATGTAATTTGGATATACACCAAACTCTCCACAATAGAGTTGCAATCCAAGAGAGTCAGCGGCCTTGATTGCCGTCATAATCTCCTTCTCCAAGATTTCTTTATTGCTCTCCTTATTAACACCTCTCAACATATTAGCCTCCTCTGGCTTCATATTAGCATAGATTGACGTGTCAGGGATAGAGAATCCTGGATATTGAACATCGCCCTTAAAGTCCTTTTGAACAGTCCAAGGCGCACGATAGTGCGTAATCAAAGCTGGAGAATAGTCGTGGAAACTGAGAATCAACTTCTTGTCGTTAGCAGGAACTGACAAAGAATCGAAAGAAGATGTACTCTGCCAATAGTTAGAACCGATGACCAATTGACGATTAGGCTCAGTTTTACGGATTTCCGCAATATAGTTGGCAACGAACTCGTTCCAAGCGGCACAAGAAGGAGCTTGAGGCTCGTTCAAAATCTCATAAGCCAACCTATCATTTGGATATTGACCCAATTCATTTTGCAAGCTTCTCCAAACTCTCAAGAAATCTTGTTGAGCAGCAGGATCAGAGAATAATGTATTAGGCTTGTCGTTTTCGCTATTGAAGTGGTAGGAACGAACGATGTGCAAGTCAACAATGATATTCATGTTGTTGTCCAATGTCCATTTGATAGCCTTATGAAGCAAATCCATACCATCGTCAAGACGGTTACCTTGCTCATCAAACAATTGCTCCTCGTCGATTGGGAGTCGAACATGTTTGAAGCCCATGGCTGCAATAGAATCAAAATCTTTCTGCGTGATCAAATTTGCACGTTCCTCACCTCTTTTGTCCGATTGAGATAACCAGTGACTAACGTTGACACCATTGCCCAATTCAAAGAGAGCTGACTGGCAACATTTATTTTCACACTCGGAATGATTTTCTTGAGAAGCATTGGTATTATTACCACCGCCACAAGAAGCAAGCATCAAAGATGCCATCGACATACTTGCTAAAAACTCGACAAAACGTTTCATACAATGTATTCTTTAAATTAATAAATATTTTTATTCCCAAATGTAGGTATTTTTTTACTGCTTACAAATAGACAACAATTTATTTAATATTCATCAAGATGCATAAAAAAGGCTGAAGCACAAGCCCCAGCCTTTTTAAGGTTATATTATAACTCCGTCGAAATCACAACGGCAAGTTTCCGTGCTTTTTAGCAGGATTCGTACGAATCTTAGTCTGCGTCATATCCAAAGCTTGGATCATCTTTGTACGAGTTTGAGAAGGAAGGATGATTTCATCCAAGTAACCCAACTCAGCTGCACGATAAGGATTAGAGAATTGCTTCTCGTAATTCTTAGTAAGTTCAGCCTTCTCCTCGTCAGTCTTATTTCTATACAAGATGTTTACAGCACCAGCAGCACCCATAACGGCGATTTCCGCACCAGGGTATGCAAAGTTAACATCTGCACCAGTATGTTTGCTTGACAACACGATGTATGCACCACCGTAAGCCTTACGAGTAATCAAAGTCACCTTAGGAACAGTTGCCTCTACATAAGCATAAACAATCTTAGCTCCATGACGAATGATACCATTGTGCTCTTGCGTACAACCAGGCAAGAAACCAGGGACATCTTCCAACGTAATCACTGGGATGTTGAAACAGTCGCAGAAACGGATGAAACGAGCTGCCTTATCAGAAGAATCGATATCCAACACACCAGCTTGAACGGCAGGTTGGTTAGCCACGATTCCGACAGTCTTACCATCCATACGAGCAAAACCGATGATGATATTTTGAGCGAAATTAGCCATTACCTCAAAGAAGTTATTGCTATCGACGATAGCGTTGATCAACTCCTTCATGTCATAAGGCTTGCTTGGATCCTCAGGAATCAATGTGTTGAGGCTCTCCTCCTCACGCAACGGGCTATCACCAGTATTCATGTAAGGGACGTCCTCCATATTGTTAGATGGCAAGAAGCTAAGCAACTCACGAACCATCATCAATGTATCCTCCTCAGTCTCGCCCAAAAAGTGAGAAACACCACTCTTTGTGCTATGAGTGTAAGCACCACCCAATTGCTCCTTATCAACATCCTCATTAGTTACCGAACGTACAACGTCTGGACCAGTAACGAACATATGACTTTGCTCCTTCACCATGAAGATGAAGTCTGTCAACGCAGGAGAGTAACAAGCACCACCTGCACAAGGGCCCATGATAACTGAGATTTGAGGGATAACACCCGAAGAGATTGTATTTTGGTAGAAGATGTCGCCATAACCAGCCAAGCTACCTACACCCTCTTGGATACGAGCGCCACCCGAGTCGTTGATAGCGATGATAGGAGCACCCATCTTCAAAGCCAACTTTTGAACCTTTACAATCTTATTGGCATTTGTACGGCTCAAAGAACCACCAAAAACAGTAAAGTCGTAAGCATAAACATAAACCAAACGGCCGTCGATTTTTCCGTAACCGGAAACGATACCATCACCGTCGATAAAGGTTTTGTCCATGCCCAAATTGTGGCATTGGTGAATGACAAACTTGTCCAACTCGACAAAAGTGCCCTTATCCAAAAGGATATTGATACGCTCTCTCGCAGTGAGCTTACCAGCACTTTTCTGCTTGTCAATTTTAGCCTGACCACCACCCAATTCGGCAGCCTTGTCTCTTTCTATAAAATCAATTGTCTGCTGATTCATTTCTGATAATTTATAAGTTCATTCGCGGGATCACTCAGTGACAGGAGACAAAGAAATCAATGTCTCGTCACCCTTAATAGTATCACCTTCCGCTACATGAATATCCTTAATTATACTAGTATTCTTCACCTTATATTCACTCTGCATCTTCATTGCCTCGACAACGATAACAGATGTGCCCGCCTCAACACGGTCGCCCTTGTTAACCAAGACCTTGATGACCTTACCTGGCATTGGTGAGAAGATACGATCTTGCACGCCACCTGACTCAGCATTCTTTCTGCTTCTCAAATATTTAGTATGCAAATCAATCATCTCCACCTGATAAGAATCGAACAATACGTTCACCGTATATTCCTTATCCTTATTCGGACGTTTGATTTCGGCATTGTAAGACTTGCCATCCTTTGTGATGATGGAGCACAAGCCATTCTCGGCCATTACGATGTCCACATCGTAAATATTACCGTCTATGCTGATGCTGACCTTGTTGTCATCCTTGCTGATCAACTCGACTTCAGCAGTTCTATCTCCTATTCGTACTTCCATTAAAATGAAATTAAATAACGACCTAAATTAGAGAGCCCTAAGGCTACACAACGAAACTATTGGCTCTATGATTAAATTCTAATCATACCAGAGCGCTTACCGAACTCACGCCACTTGCTGATTGGGCGGTTGTCGCCATTTCCCGTCTTTGGAGAGTTCTCCTCCAAATTGACGATGTAATCCATATAAGCTGCGATGACGGCAATGTTTTCTGATTCAGGATCGTGTTCCAATCTAATTTGCTTCTCGCCGCTCAACAACTCCTCGTTATCCTTCAAGAAGTTTGTGCTATAGTGACCATTCTGGAAATCAGGCACATCGATAATCTTACGCAAATAGCTGATATTCGTCTTGACACCAGTGATCTTATACTCATACAACACACGGCGCATACGCTCGATAGCGTACTTACGATTAACAGCCCAAACAATCAACTTTCCAATCATTGAATCGTAGTGCATTGGAATTTCATACCCGTCGTAAACAAAGCTATCCACACGAACTCCGATGCCCAATGGCTCTGTAAGTTGCTTGATGATACCTGGAGCAGGAATAAATCCGTTGTCTGCATCCTCGGCACAAATACGGCACTCGATAGCGTGACCACGTTGTTTGATATCCTCCTGCTTGAATCGCAAAGGCAAACCATTTGCGACATTGATTTGTTCCTTTACCAAATCCACACCCACAACCTCTTCAGTGATAGGGTGCTCTACTTGAAGACGTGTATTCATCTCCAAGAAGTAGTAATTCAAATTGTCGTCCACCAAGAACTCGATAGTTCCCGCACCTTCGTACTTAACCGCCTTGGCAGCAGCTACAGCCTTGGCACCCATCTCTGCACGCAACTCTGGCGTCATCAATGGAGAAGGAGACTCCTCCAAAACCTTTTGGTGACGACGTTGAACAGAACATTCGCGCTCACAAAGGTGAACTACATTTCCGAACTGGTCGCCCAAGATTTGGAACTCAATATGATGAGGGGATTCAATATACTTTTCTACGTAAATAGTTCCGTCACCGAAAGAAGAGATTGCTTCTGATTTGGAAGTAAGGTATGCATTTTCAATCTCCTTCTCCTCATAAACCAAACGGATACCCTTACCACCTCCACCAGCGGAGGCCTTGAACATAACAGGAAGACCGATTTCTTTGGCAATGCGAACAGCATCCTCTACGGTATCTAGACCCTCTTGAGTACCTGGGACAACAGGAACGCCAGCCTCGATCATCATCTGACGAGCAGAAATCTTATCACCCATCTTACGCATAGCAAATTCAGGAGCTCCAATAAAAATAATACCTTCCTCTTTACATCTGCGTGAAAATTCTGCATTCTCAGACAAGAATCCATATCCAGGGTGAATAGCATCTGCACCAAATTTCTTGGCTACTGCCACAATTTTCTCGATATCAAGATAACTTTCTCTAGCAGCTGCGCCGCCTATACAACAAGCCTCGTCCGCATAAAATACATGGCGAGAGGTCCTGTCCGCCTCAGAGTAAACAGCAACAGTGTGAATTCCCATCTCTTTACAAGAGCGCATCACACGAATGGCTATCTCACCTCTGTTGGCAACTAAAATCTTTTTTATCATACCTTTTTATTAATTATCACTATCAAGAGGCTCAGAATAAAACAATCACTTTCGATTTTGTTTCAAATCCTAATGCGGTTCTCATCCTCCTTACTATCAGAAATAAATTTGTCTCAAACGACTCTATTTTCACAATAGACATTGGCCAAATCCTCCTTGACAAATATGAAAGAAGCCTCTAACAATTCTCTCGAAACTATTATAAGATTCAACAAGAACTATAAAACCAAATGCAAAGATATAAATATATTTAGCAAAAGACAAAATTTGTTTTCTTTTTTAGAATTGCCTAAAATCCAAAAATCAGCAATGTAAAAACGAAGAGCATTGAAAACCACATAGATAAGAAAGAAAAGATTAATTTTTTAATCATCCTGCGATTTTGACTTAACTCAATTTCCCCAATCGGGAAAACAATTTTATCAAATATTATTTTATCAACACCTTTACATCGTTCACCATATAAACGCCTGGTTTAAGATTTATTGCAACCTCATCGTTGACTGAGAATCGACGATTATAGAGAATTTCACCCGACAAAGAGGTAACAATCACATCCTTCGCTTTCTTTGATTGAATATTCAAAACGCGGCCACTCGTCCAAACCAGCAAGTCATTTTCCTTCTGAAAATCAACAACTTCATTACTTGGTTTTGCTATAAAGACACCTTTCTTATAGTAGGCGTCTTCGCCATTTCCCATACACCACTTGGGCATATCCGTTATCCAATAATAAACGGTATCTGCCTCCGCAAGTAAGGAATAAAGTAATAAAGTGTCTTGTCCTGGTTTTAAGTCCAACTCTATCTCAGCGACAGCGTATTCTGGCATTTCATCCGTTTCATTGACCACCAAAAAGTACAAACCATCCTCTATCGTCTCTTTGTTATTGACGATATACAGTTCAAACTCGATATCATCCCAAGCTCCACTAAATTCGGAAGATGTCACCTCAAATTCCAAAGGCTCCAAAGGAATATCTACCGGATCCACAATAATCGTATTTTGGGCAATTAGTTCTTTGCTCTTGTCATAGATTTCATAATAAAGAGGACCTGACTTAGCTCGCAAAGTGAAACTAAAGCCTGTAGTATCAGAAGATTCGACTGTCATTCCCTCCGTCAATTGATAGTCTGGATATTCATCGTCTTTTTCCCCGAACCATATTTTTACTGTAAAATTGCCTGCATACTCAATGGTGCCACTATTTTTGAACATAATGTTCAAATTGGCTTTTTTCCCGTCATAAGAGATGACATCCATCTCTGCGGAAAGTCGATATTCATCTATATCAAAGGTCACTTCGCCACTCTCGCTAACCGAGAACTTTACCACCCCATTTTCCGAGGCATCCGACAAATACCAATCTCCGCCCTTCTCTCTCTCCACCATATAAAGTTTATAATCACCAGGTGCGAAAGTTGAGAAATCATAAGGGTCGTACGTTCCAAAAGAGGTTACTCGATCTGGTCGTCCTGGATCCTCATCGTCTTCAAACTCATAGAATACGACCAACTCTCCTTGTGCGTTTTTGTATGCACAACCGACTTCCACCGTCGCATTAGAAACCTTTCTAACCGCAAAATAGGTTAAGAAAGTTTCTGTATCACTCAAAGGTAACACGTAAGAAGCATACACCGAATATTGTGAGACATTCAACTCGTCTTTCACCCCGTTATCTGGCACGATTCCTATTGTTGCCATCATATCCAAGTAATAACCATCTTTGCTTGTACTTGCCCCCGCCGCCGAGGTCGTATACGGATTGAGGATTGTTATATCATAATAACCATTACAATCTCCTCCCCAACCCCAATTAATGTGGAACAATCCATTTTCGTCAATACCGTCGCAGACAAAAGAGTGTCGGCCCCCTTCCGAACTTGCATCAATAATCAAAGGTCGCCCCGCCTCCAACTCATCGCATAACAACTTGTTCCATTGAGGAAGTGTATATGCCTTACGATAAAGGAATTGCAAATAATCAGGGTCATAACCGAAATAATCCGCAAAGGCCTCTGCCTGACAACCAACCGCACCGGACATGTTTATAGCATAATCTGTCTTCATGGCAACGCCTACCATGTAGATTAAGTCTGATACAGCCTTGCGTTGTGCACTAGAGTAAGAGCCTCCATAAGAATGTAGAATATTTTGCCAATCTATCTTCGTGCCTTTCTTTATTCCTTCAATGTCTATGTGATAGGTTTCCGTCTCAAATCCGTCCACGTCATTTTGAAGCGTTTTCGGATATTGATAATAAGCCATGACTTGTGCCATGGCAAGCGACACGCAACCTGTGACACATTTCTCTCCGTTATATTCTGGGCAAGCGTAATTATATGGGTCGATTTGATCCCAATTGATATTGCCCAACAAAGGCTTCACAGAATGGCCGACAAGTTTGGAAGCTCGAAGCGCACCCGAATTTTCATTTTGCAAAGATTGATTCTTTGAATAGACATCCAACAAAGCGCTCAACTGAGTCGGCAGACTTTGATTGACTTCTGCTTGGAGGTCATAGGCCAAAACAGGTGAAGATGAACTTTCCGCCGATATGATAGCAAAACCACTCGGGGTGCCCGAAAAGACATAATAAGATAGTACACCATCGGGGTGCTTCCCCACCGAAGCCAATTTCACTGACACTCCACTACCTAACACCGATTTTGCCTCCGACATAGCATCTTCCATCGAACGAAGTGCCGCAAATGCAGTTTGCACAAAAATCAACAATATTGCTATTAAAGGAAATGTTCTCTTCATACGTCTAAATTTTTCAAATACGAAATAAATATAAAACTAAAACACGAACTTACTCCTATGATCAAGGGTGAAGTATCCTAAAAAAATCCACATAAGTGCGGCCTATCAATTCTCAAGAGTACGTATTCAATCGTTTGTTTAAAAATAGATGTAAATCACGACATTTCCCAACAATTCAATCATTTTTTGCAAAGAACCCTATCAATTAACAAGCAAGGCGAGTTTTGTTTCATAACAAACCCGCCTTACACTATATGCACAATGTTTATAAGGTGACCTCTATAAATTCATCGTTTTCAAATTTCCAATAATAAGCGACACATCATAAACTTTTCAGCACTTTTTGATTTGTTTTGGCATCTTGCTGTTTGTCTGTCAGTCACAGTGCTCGCACCGATCCTTTCCTCCTCGCAGCAACCAGTTCAATACAAATTCAAAAATCCCTCGAAATCAATTTATAGAGGTCCCCTAAAGTAAACCTACAACCTTCACTTTGCTTGGAGCTGCAGAGCCACCCCCCTCGACTATAATTTGCGTTGAGATGCGTTCTCTAAGTCGCTCAACGTGACTGATGATACCCACACGTTTGCCCGTGGTCTGATGCAACTTCTCAAGACAATCCATCACATTAGCCAAATACTCGTCACTCAATGTTCCAAAGCCTTCGTCGATGAAAATCGTATCGGAGGAACATCGAGAATTGTCGGCCATATCAGCCAAGCCAAGAGCCAAAGCAAGCGAAACCATAAACTGTTGGCCTCCTGACAGACTTGAACTTGAAAGATTTTTATTACTTCGGTAATCCTTCACCTCAATGACAAACCCTTCTTGCTTGGCTAATTCGAAATTGTCATCGAAATTCCTCAAATATCGGTTGGCACTCTGCAAAAGATGATCGAAAACAAAACCAAGAGCCAACTTCTTAAAGTTAACACCATTGGCATCGCCCAACAAGGAACAGAGTCTATGCCAACGCTCCGCCTCCTCTGCAACTTGAGCCAATTCTCTCTTCTTTTCCTCAACCTCCTTTTCCAACCTATCGTTCTGCATCAACTCATTGTGCAAACCTCCAATTTGGCGATTCAACTCTTCAATTTCAGCATCTATCCTCTTAACTATTTCACTGAAATACAACGCCGACTTCTCTTTTTCGCCTTCGCCAAATCGAGGGGTTTTCGCCCTCATTTCTGCTTGTTGCTTTTCCAATGCCACACATTCACCCGAACAGGAAGCTATATCTTTTTCAACCTTTTCATGTTGCTCCTCCAACCTACCGACCGCCGTCACATCATATTCACTCATCAAAAGGACAAGGTCGTCTCTGCTTACCTCCGGATGCTCGTTGAAGAAGTTTTGCAAATTGGCACTTTGTTCCGCTATGTCATTATTCCAAGCAACAATCTTAGCTTTCCAAGCTGAAATATCCCTTTGTAAGTTAGACGATGCAGGCAAAAGTTTCTCCACCTTTATCGGAGCAACCGAAGGCTCGCTCCATTGGGTCAATTCTATAATCTGCTTAGCTTGCTCCTCGACCTGATCACACGTATTTCTATCATCTTTGATAGATTCCGACAAAGACTTTTTGTCCTCCACCCACTGCTTATAAGTTTTAGACAACTGTGACACCTCTTCTATCAACTGCTGACAATCTGCAGCATATTGTGCACGCCAATCTTGAATAGACACCAACGCATCCAACTCATTCAAAACCAACTGTTCGTCATTCGTCTCACTTGCACTCAAATCTTTCGCTGTTTTAATGTCGTTTTGAAGTTTATCCCTATCATTTCGTGCTTTATCAGCCGACTGTTTAGCTTTCTCGACAAGCTTACTTTGAGCATCCTTTGCTGTTTGCAACTCATCCTTTTGTTTTTGGAGAGCATTCAACTGAATCGTTTTATACTTCAAAACCTCAACCCCCGCAGTGATTTTTCCAACTTCCTCATCCAAGAACGATTTCGAAGAGAATTTCGAATTATCATAATCTACAGAGAGTTTCTCATAGGCAGTAACAACTTCCGACTCGACCTCGTCAAAAGCACTCTTTGCCTTAGACGTTGCCTTTCCCTTATTCGTACAATCCTTCTTATATTGATTGATCATTAAGGAAGAAGCCTCCACTTCCGAAATTGCCTTTCTCAACATATCCTCGCATTCTCTGCGTACCCTTTCAGGCTCTGCCAAGACGGATTGAAATTGCTCGTCCGAAAAAATTGTATGCACAGTTTGCCCACAAACCGGACACACATCTCCTTCCTTCAAACCACGACGCAACTCTTTCGCCATATCGGTCACCGCTTTGGCTGCCGACTGGAAAACCAAGTCCGCCTTTTCAAATGCCGAATTGGCTTTTTCCTTCTTTGCTTGGAGAGAGTTCAATTTCTCAACTTCAGAATTAAACAATGCTGCAGCATTCGCCTCTTCCTCCTGAGCCGAAGTCCACATCAACAACTTATCCCTCAAGTCCTTCAGCTTAGAGAGCAAATCACTCCATAGGGTATTTTTAGCCAATAAATCTCCATTTGAATCGATTTTTCGAATCTTAGCAGCCGCCTCATCAACCATCTTTTGGCAAACTTTATCCTTTTCCAACTCTTCAGACAAAGTTTTTTCTGCCCTATCCAACACCTCACACAAATCAGGAAGCAAAGACACTTTCTTGTTCAAATCATCACGTAATTCAGCAACCTTATTTTTCGATTTTCGAGCCGTCCTCAATTTTTCGACAACCGTATCAACTTGCTCATACATTGAACGTTGGGCATCTGTGCATGCCTCGATTGATTGAGAAATCTTGGCAAGCTTATTCTCATTCTCCGAAAGAGTTAGCTTGAGAGATTGCAATCCGCTGCACATAGTAGAAAATCGTTGGCGAAAAGATGGTTCGTTGCTATATTCTGCGTTCAACAAATCCGTTTTGTCAGAATAAGACTGTTGCCAGAGTCTTGCCTGAGCCGTCACACCCCACAACTTGATGATTCGGGTTTCCCTTTGATAATCATTGCTGTTCACACTCTCCGTAAAAGTTTTCAATCGATCCATTCTCTCTTCCAACAACTTTTGATTTTCGGCAAATTGCATTTTCCAATCCGCCTTAACCTGAGCCTCCTTCTTTTGTTCAGACTGCTCAATCACTTGTCGCTGGAATTTTTCGAGATTGTCTTTTTTCTCTTTCAACTCTTCTGGAGTCAATATCTTACAAGCATCTATTTCAATCTGCTTTTTATCCTTCAACTCTCTCTTTGTCTTGTTCACCTCAAAAATCTTCTTGCCTATACGCTCGTAAATATCATCGCCCAAAAGACTTTGGAGAATATTGGCCTTATCTTTTGCATCGCTTTTCAAGAATTGAGCGAAATCTCCCTGAGCGAGCATGGTCGTCTTCATAAAATCAGAGAATTTTGCTCCAAGAGCATTCTGCATTACTGCAGCTATCTCTCCCTTCTTTTCCCAAACATCCTTTGTCGTCATATTTTTCAAAGACCACTTCGCTCCATCCAGACTATTCGTTTTTTTCATGCGGGCAGACCATACCGCTTCATAAAGATTATCATCATTACCCACAAAAGTCAACAAGACAGAACACGACGACGCCCCATGACGGAGTATTTGAGCCGGGTTTTTCAACGCAACAGAATCTTTAGCCCCCGTGGGCGTGAAAGCATCCGTTCCAGCCACTTCCATTCTCGGTGTAGTTCCATACAAAGCCAAACAGATAGCATCCAAGATGGTAGTCTTGCCTGCCCCTGTCGGACCACAAATAAGAAACAAAGACTCATTCTTCAACGGAGCATCATCAAAATTGATTTCAGCGTTTTCAATCGATGCTATATTATTCAAAACCAACTTTTTAATTCTCATAACCAATTTCAAATTATATTTATAGTAGACATTTTACACACAATCAATCGTTTAGCATTTTGAGCACTTCTTTGAAAGTCTGCTCCATCTCTTCCGTAAACTGATCGCCCAATGCACGCTTAGCGACCTCCAAAGGTGTTAGTTCTCTAAATTCAGACAATGTGACATTCGTCACAGATTTTGAATCTCTACCGCCATCGGTACGCACATAATTGATTGTCAATAATTTAGAATCAATACTACTCAAACAATCTGTAGCTTTCGCCAATGCATCACTCGGCGCCGTTTCTTGCTTTACATTCAGACGCACATACTCTGAACCATCCAACGGGAAAGCCTTCAATGCATTAAGAGCCGCGGTAAAATCCGTCGGTTCGGCAGGTACCGTAATCAAACGATGAGGGACTTCAATCTTATGTTCCCTCACCTGAGGCTGATTTTGCTCATCAAACGTCACCACACTGACCGAATGATCGAATGGTTCATCAAAACTGACAGCAATAGGCGTACCCGAATAACGCACCTTCTCATTTGCGTCACAAACAAACTGCGGATGATGAATGTGTCCCAACGCAAAATAGTCGAATTCATCGGAAAAATCGGCAACGGAAACGGCTTCAACTCCACCAATAGAATCGAGTTTATGGCCTGAGAAATCAAGATTTCCCGCCACCGTCAAATGCCCCATTAACAATAGAGGCAAATGCTCAGAATTACGTTCGGACATACGATGGAGCAGACCTCGATAGAAAGCAGTAACACGATTCTCGCCTCCTGACGTTTTAGGGAAACTCTGCTCATACGCAAAAGGAACCGCTCCTACAAAGCCACAAGTTTTTCCATCGGAATTCTTCAACTCAACGATATGAGCATCATAATCAACCTCGTCATTTTCCTGTTCCGCTATTGACGTCACGATTCGGACATTAGCCAACTCCCACAAAGAGCTGTCAACACCAACACGCTGAGCACTATCATGATTACCAGAAATAATGACAATAGACATAGACGGAAGTGCTTCATGAATTCTTAACATATTCTCATTAAAAAGTCTTTTGGAAGCCACCGAAGGGTTGGATGTTTCATATATATCCCCAGCCACCAAAAGAGCATCAGGCTGCTCATTCTTCACCAACTGCAACAACTGACCGAAGAATGCTTGATGGTTCTCCGTCAACTCCTCACCATAAAGGACTTTTCCGATGTGCAAATCACTTGTGTGTATTATCTTCATAATGAACGATTTAAAAATTCAACATTAATTTCACGAACAATGAGCTTAACATCTTAAGGTGTCAAACAATATTAACATTCGACAAAGATAAGCGGCAAACTATGCCATTTCACTGCACAATAACGATTTTTTTAACTCCTCGCCAAAATTTCAGTTCACACCCCGCAAAACTTTATCGCCATTGTAAAGACAAACGTCAATAATCCTATCTGTTTGTTCTTTCTGCAAAGAAATGGATTTCAATTAGATAATACGAGAAAATTATACGTATAAAACAAAGAGATAATGAGTAATGTAAATAGTTCAGATTTTTGTTGTTTTTTAACTTCTATTTTATAATTTTGCGACGTTTTTCTCAACAAAAAAAGAGAATAAATATTCATTTGACAGAAAGAAGGAATAACAAAAAACACTAATTTTAAATGGAGACTAAAAAACTCATTACACTTCTCGTTCCGGTCATCTTAGCACTGGTGACCTGGTTCGTACCGACCGAGACATTCGGCATTCCTGGGTTAACCATCATTGAGCAGCGCGTCATCGCCATTTTCCTTTTGGCTGCTGCATTGTGGATTACGGAACCTATTCCTGTATGGACAACTTCAGTCATGATTATTGTCCTCATGCTGTTAACCACGTCAGACAGTATGCTATCCTTCCTCGACCACTCAAAAGACGAGGCAATGAAGGCATCATTCGGAACTGCCATCAGTTACAAGAGCATCATGGCAACTTGGGCCAACCCAATCATCATGCTTTTCATGGGTGGATTCATCTTGGCTATCACCGCCTCCAAATACAAAATGGACGCTGGATTGGCGAAAGTTCTGTTGAAGCCTTTCGGAACAAAGTCACACATCGTGATGTTAGGTTTCATCTTCGTCACAGCCATCTTCTCTATGTTTATGAGCAACACGGCTACTGCAGCCATGATGCTTACCATCTTAAGCCCAGTTTTGGCGACATTGCCTGCTAACGGCAAAGGCAGAATCGGTTTGGCACTCTCCATTCCTATCGCAGCCAACGTTGGTGGTATCGGAACTCCTATCGGTACGCCTCCAAACGCAATCGCCATGGGTTATTTGGCTGACAACGGCATTGAAATTTCATTCGTACAATGGATGCTTATGATGGTTCCTTTCGTAATCATCCTTCTAATGTTCTCTTGGTTCCTTCTTTTGAAGATGTTCCCATTCACACAAAAGAACATTACTGTTGAAATCGAAGGAGAGTTCGAGAAGTCAACAAAAGCATATATCGCCTACATCACTTTCGGTGTCACCATCTTGCTTTGGGTAACTGGAGAGTTGACTGGTTTGAACGCAAACGTTGTTGCCTTGATCCCTGTGGGTGTCTTGACCGTTACAGGCGTTATCACGAAAGAGGACTTGCGTAAGATTGACTGGGACGTGCTTTGGTTGGTTGCTGGTGGTTTTGCGTTGGGCGTAGGCTTGGACAAGACGGGTTTGGCAAAACACTTGGTAGATGCTATTCCATTCTCAACATGGCCACCACTAATCGTCATGATCGGTTCGGGCGTTCTCTGCTGCGTGATGTCAACATTTATGAGTAATAGTGGTACTGCAGCCCTTCTAATCCCAATCCTTACTGCTGTAGGTTTCGGTATGCAAGAGCAACTCGCTGAGTTGGGTGGTGTAGCTTCACTTTTGATTGGTTTGGCACTTTCTGCTTCTTTGGCTATGGCTTTGCCAATCTCAACTCCACCGAATGCTTTGGCTTACGCAAAGGGATTCATCGAGCAAAAAGACATGGCAATCGTCGGTATCATCGTTGGTGTCGTCGGTATTGCTTTAGGTTATGTCTTGCTTATCCTTACAGCTTAATCAGTTGAAACGAGATAAAAAATGTGGACAAAATAGGTCAAATTATTTTGTTCACATTTTGTCATTAAATAACAAGGGAGATAACAATCTTGAAAAATAGATTATCCCATTTCTTTCTAATCAATGAGAAATCAAGCCTAATATTGGGCTGAAAATCTCCATCAAAACTTTCTATAAAATGAAATTAGAATCACCGCAAAAAGAGATTTACGGAAAAGAAAGATTCACCGCGTTAGAGGCTCAACGATTGGCTCAAGAAATCGCATTCGGCCCTATCGTTTTCCAAATTTCCAGATTGATGGTTAAGTTTGGAATTTTTCAAATGCTTTCAGACAACAGACAAGGTTTGACTCTTGACGAAATCAAGGAGAAAAGCAAATTAAGCAAATATGCTGTTCAAATCCTATTGGAGTCATCATTGACTATCGGAACTGTCCTTCTCAAAGAGGAGAAATTCTTCTTGGCTAAGGCTGGTTGGTTCCTCATCAACGACAAGATGGCTCGCGTCAACATGGAGTTCAACCACGATGTGAACTACTTAGGCATGTTCAACTTGGAAGAGGCTTTGCTTAACGGAAAACCAGAAGGGTTGAAGGTCTTCGGATCATGGCCAACTATCTACGAAGGGCTTTCTTCTCTTCCTGCTCAAGTGCAAAAGAGTTGGTTCGGTTTCGACCACTTCTACTCAGACAACTCATTCGAGCAGGCTTTGGAAATCGTCTTTTCAAAGAAGCCTAAGACACTTTTGGACGTTGGTGGTAATACTGGCCGTTGGGCTACTCAATGCGTTCACCACGACGCGAATGTTGTCGTAACAATCATGGACTTGCCTCAACAAATCGGATTGATGCGCAACGCTGTCAAGGGCATGGACGGAGAAGACCGCATCCTCGGACACGGAGCCAACTTGCTCGACAAGAATGTTCCTTTCCCTACTGGCTTCGACGCTATCTGGATGAGTCAATTCTTGGATTGCTTCTCTGAAGAAGAGGTAACCAGCATCCTAACTAGAGCTGCCAAGTCTATGGACGGAAACGCTACTCTCTACATCATGGAGACATTCTGGGATAGACAACGCTTCGAGACAGCTTCTTACTGCTTGGCTCAAACAAGCGTATATTTCACGGCTCTTGCCAATGGAAATAGCAAGATGTACTATTCTGAAGATATGATCCGTTGCATCAACGACGCAGGCTTGAAGGTTGACAAAATTTACGACAACCTGGGCTTAGGCCACAGCATCGTAGCTTGCAAGCTCAAATAAGAATAAGTTTCGATAGGGCTGAAATCCGTATGGATTTCAGCCCTATTTTTATGCCAATACGCCAACAATTACTCAACCAACTCGTGGTTTGCTCAGCACTCTAACAAAATCTTTGTTTAAAACACAAGTTTTATATATCTTCGTAATGCTATCGAAGATACAATCCATGAATTCTATTATTAAACACATATTACCATTCATCTTATTGATAGGCACGCACAACGCATTTGCTTACCAATTTGGGGAGATTATGTCCAAGATGAACCCCATGCACCTAACACCCGACATATACCCTTCTTTCAAGGGCGGAGACCAAGCATTGCTCAAATATATTGGGAAAAACAATCAAGCCCCTCTATCGGCAGAAGGCAAAAAAATCAAAGGGAAAGCGGTCGTAAAATTCATCATCGAAGAGGACGGTTATGTCAAAGAGGCAGAGATTTACAGAAGTTCACAAAAGGCAGAAGTAGATTCAGCGGCTATCGAATTCGTTAAAAATATGCCCCAATGGATTCCCGGCATAGAGGATGCAAGACCTGTACGATGCCTTTATATTTTGCCACTGCATTTGAAGTGATGGCACGATAGAAATAAAACCTTTATGATATAACACCCCAGCTCACAACACCTTTATTCTGCGATGCAAGGTGCTTATTCAAAACATAGTTCTTTTCTAAAGTCAAATCCGGATCTTCATCCAAAACCTTCTGCGCCATATCTCGCGCAATCTGCAGAATCTGACCATCCGTCGAAAGATTGGCAATCTTCATATTAAAAGCCACGCCGCTCTGCTGCGTTCCATCCAAATCACCAGGGCCACGCATCTTCAAGTCTGCCTCGGAAATTTCAAATCCGTCGTTCGTACGCGTCATGATCTCCATACGCTGACGGCTTTCCGTAGAAAGTTTTAGGGAAGTCAGCAATACACAAAACGATTGATTAGCCCCTCGTCCTACTCGACCACGCAACTGGTGCAACTGAGAAAGGCCAAACCTTTCGGCACTCTCAATCACCATTACAGAAGCATTCGGCACATTCACGCCCACCTCTATCACCGTCGTAGCCACCAATATATTGGCCACACCCGAAGCAAAAAGTTGCATCTGCTCGTCCTTCTCAGCTGGTTTCATCTTGCCGTGTACCATACAGACCCGATACTGCGGTTCGGGGAAAATCTCCTTCACCAATTCAAAGCCCGACTCCAAATTCTGATAATCAGACTTTTCCGACTCTTGAATCAACGGATAGACAATATACGCTTGACGGCCCTCTGCTATCTGTTTCTTCAGAAAATCATACAAACCTGCACGGTTGTTTTCATAGCGATGAATCGTCTGAATGGGTTTTCTTCCTGGAGGAAGTTGGTCTATTACGGAGACATCCAAATCTCCATACATCGTCATCGCCAACGTTCTTGGAATAGGGGTGGCGGTCATGACTAAAACATGTGGCGGCTGGACGTTTTTGTCCCACAACCTTGCACGCTGGGCCACACCGAAACGATGTTGCTCGTCTATGATGACCATACCTAAATTGGAGAATACAACCGCATCTTCAAGCAAGGCATGCGTACCCACCAAAATTTGGATCTCGCCATTCGCCAAAGATGCCAACAACGGACCTCGTTCCGAACGTTTCGTACTTCCAGTCAATAGTTCCACGCGAATGCCTAATGGTGCCAACATCTCGCTGATAGAAGCATGATGCTGCGTTGCTAAAATCTCCGTCGGGGCCATCAAACATGCCTGAAAGCCATTGTCGAGAGCCATCAACATCACCATCAGCGCCACCAACGTCTTGCCACTGCCCACATCACCTTGCAAAAGGCGATTCATCTGCTTGCCACTGGCCACGTCGGCACGAATCTCGCGAATCACGCGCTTCTGAGCATCCGTCAAATCGAACGGTATATGATCTTTATAAAATGTATTGAAATAATAACCTATCGTTGAGAAAACCAATCCCTTGAATCGTTTGGTGCGATTCTTGGCACTACGCAATATGTTTAGTTGAATGTAGAACAACTCCTCCAACTTCAATCGGAACTGTGCACTACGCAAAGCCACCTCGTTTTTAGGGAAATGGATGTTGGAGATAGCATCACAAAGCAGCATCAGATTATACTTCTCAATTAAATACGCAGGCAGCGTTTCCGGCATCTGATATTTGCCTATGGCTTGGAAAATATTGAGCATGATCTTTTGAATGGCTCGTGATGTCAGGAAACCCGACTTCATCTTCTCCGTCGTATTATACAATCCTTGCAAACCGCCCATCTGCTGCTTTGAGGCAGCTTCGTTGGGAGTCTCCATCTCTGGATGAACGATATTCAAACGACCATTGAAGGCTGTGGGTTTTCCAAAAGCCACATACTCCTGCCCTACCTTATACTTATCGGCTGCAAACTTCACGCCTTTGAACCAAATCAACTCAATGCAATCTTCTCCATCGAAAAACTGAAGCGAAAGGCGTTGGCTCCGACCTTCGCCAATCAAGTCTGACTTCACGATCCGACCTTTGATCTGCACAAAAGAGAGGACGGACGCTATCTCGCGAACCTTGACGAAACGACTCCTATCCACATAGCGATAAGGAAAATAGTAGAGCATGTCTTCAAACGAGACTGCCCCTATCTCACTCTTCAACAAAGCCGCCTTTTTCGGACCGACGCCTGGAAGATACGTCAACTCTTTTGATGATAGTTCGGACAAAATGAAAGATATTAATTCGGTTCAATATTCAGACTAAAATCTCGGCCACCTTTAAGTCAAACGGAGTGGTAATCTTGATATTCTCGCGATTTCCCGCCGTCAGAGTTATTTTATAACCTGCTGCCTCAACAACACTTGCATCATCCGTAAATGTATCACGAAACGCCTGATGATAGGCCTCTTTCAATATAGAAGATTGGAAAATCTGAGGAGTCTGCACCAACTTCAATTTAGAACGATCGCGCGCCTCATTACCTTCTGCCGTCAACTCCCGGACAGAATCGACCGAATCAACCACAGGCACGGCACATCCCGATTTTGCAGCCTCGTCATAGGCCGCCGCAATTGTATCTTTCGACACGAACGGACGCACACCATCATGAACAGCCACCAAAGCCGCTTCGCCCTCAGGCACACGAGACAAAGCATTCTTAACAGAATGGAAACGCGTGGCACCACCTTCGACCACCAACACTCGAGAAGAGTAATCCACCGAATATTGACGACATAGGTCTGCCCAATAATCCATCTGCACCAAAGGCAATGCCAAGATGACCGTCAGTTCCGAATCGTAAGACAGGAAAGCGTCCAAAGTACGCATCAACAAAGGACGACCGGCTATCGGCATAAATTGCTTGGGCAAATCGGCCCCCATGCGCAAACCCTTTCCGCCTGCTACTATAATTGCATATTTTCTCATGTACAAATCTTCATTCTATATGATTTTCAAAATTAAGAAAAATAGATTGCTTAAGGAAAAAGGTGCTCAATTATTTAGGATTTTATGGAGTTGGTGCTTGGATTTCAGCTGACGATAGAATACATTTTCTCAAACTGAAAGCATTTTTCGGAACATTCGCGCTCTTTTGACGCACTTACGCTCTTCCTCAATCCAATAATAAATACTAATTTTGTTTATCATAATATCATAAAAGAGAAGCAATTTATGTGGAAAAAGCAAATAGAGAACATGCCACTAATCATTGACGGTTTGGACTCCATCCTCATTGGGTTATTTTGTCTTAGCGATACAGTACGCCCATCTACAGATTCATTTTTTTATTCAGCCTCATGAGAACAAAAAAGATCTTCGCCCTCCTGCTCGCTCTACTCTCTTGCCAACTATACGCACAAATGAGAGGGGATGGCTCTATTAAGACACCTTTTCAAATCGAGACATTGGAGGATTTCCTTCAATTCCGTGACACGGTGAACAATGGCTTCCGAACTGCTTGCGCCGATTTGCAAACAGACATCGACTTGAGCTCCGTCTGCTACGAAGACCATGGTAACGACACATGCGTCCATTGGTTTCCCATCGGAGAAGGCAACAACGGAACAAAATACGAAGGAAGATTTGACGGGAAAGGACACGTCGTCAGAAACCTTTTTGTGAAATCGGATGTCGAAAACTTCAGAGGCCTATTCGGAGCTACTCATAAAGCAACACTACTAAACATAGGCGTAGAAAACTCTTACATACACGGAGGGTACTACGTGGGTGGCTTGGTGGGGAACGGAGATTCAACCCTAATCATCAACTGCTACACAAGAGGCGACATCTTCGGTTATTTCATATCGGGCATTATCGGTAACGCTTACGACTGCTCTGTTAGGAACTGCTACTCTACATGTTTCACCAAAGGAAACTATCACAGCGCCATCATCAGTTATTCCGTTCGATCCGACATAGACAATTGCTTTTACAATCCTGAACATTCCAAGACAGGCGTAGGTTATGGAGAAGGCAACGCAAACGCCACTCAAACTCAGCTATTTCAAGACGGGACTATCAAGCAAAAACTAAATGATTACGTTAGAAAATTCGGAGGAGACTCGCTTGTTTTATGGAAACAAGATGCCGACTCCCTTCCAACCTTCGAAATTGAACCGAATCAAACAACTCACATCCGGCACAATACTAAAGCACCAATATTCTCGTCGGACCACCACATCTATATCATCTCAAATTCGGAAGATAACATATCCATCTATAATTGTATGGGGTTAATTATCGTAAAGAAACTTTCTAAAGGGGTGAATGACCTTGGCTATTTTCCAGCAGGCATATTCATCATCAATGGTCAGAAAATAATAGTGGCAGATTAAAGAACAACCAATAACAACAAACTGTTATTGGTTGTACATGTCCTTATTGAAGAATTCCAAAACCTCAATCGTAGCATTATAGGCCATTTCAGCTGGACCTTCGGGATCCAAATCCATTGAAACTTGGTAGTTGTTCAACGCCATCTCCCAATTCTCCATCTTGCGATAGGCGTTCCCCAATAAAAAGTAAGCCTCCGCAGAATCCTTATGCAAGGCAACATATTCCTCCAACTGAGAAAGCACCTCTTGTAGCTTGCCTTCCTGCAAATCATTTTTCAATTCTGACAACTCCTTCATAACAAGTAATCTAATAACTATAAAAAACCGAGTGCTTTCGCACCCGGCTACTATTTTATTGCGACATGACACACCGAGCAAGCTGCGTTCATCACATCATAACAATCTTCTAATCAAGCCGTCTTAACATTGTAACGGCAACGAACCTTACCTTTAGCCATATTAGAAAGCTTACCACGATTCATTTGTCGACGGATAGGAGAAATGTGATCGATGAAGACCATGCCTTCCAGGTGATCGTACTCATGTTGAATTACACGAGCCTTGAAATCTTCATACTCCTCGTCGCACTCTTCAAAGTTCTCGTTCAAATATTGGATTCTAATCTTCTTCGAACGCTTAACTGACTCATTGATACCAGGCAAGCTCAAACACCCCTCCTCACCTGAGACCAACTCCTCGCTTCTTTCAACGATGCGTGGATTGATGAACGCCTTTTTGAATCCTTTGAACTGAGGATCATCCTCTGCCAAAATATTAAGATCGATAACAAAAAGACGGATGGAAAGGTTGATTTGAGGAGCAGCCAAACCAACACCGTCAGCACGATACATTGTCAAAAACATATCGTCGATTAATTGATTCAAGTTTGGATAATCCTTTGTAATATCCGTTGTCTCCTTCCTTAGTACGGGATGACCGTAAATTGTGATTGGATAAATCATATTATAAATCTATTTATTCAAAAAACTAAACCTATGAAAATCAAAACATAGGAGCATTTCTTGTACTCTCCATATATGTCTGCAAGATAATGGTGGCGCTGATTTCATCCACCAACGCCTTGTTCTGACGTGCCTTCTTTTTCAAGCCGCCATCCAACATGGCCTGATGTGCCAATACGGAAGTGAACCGTTCGTCCACCATCTGCACTGGTATGTTGGGAAATTTATTCTTCAAGCCTCGGACAAAAGGTTCAATCAATCGCATAGAAGCAGAATCCTCGTAGTTCATCTGACGAGGATGCCCCACGATAATCTTCTCAACCTCCTCTTTTTGGAAATAGTCGGCCAAGAATTTAAAGATTTCGCTTGAATTGACCGTAGTCAAACCATTGGCTATGATTTTCAAGGGGTCAGTCACCGCCAAACCAATGCGCTTCTGACCGTAATCTATTGCAAGAATTCTTCCCATAACATATCTTTGTCCACAAAGATACAACTTAATCAAAGAGTTCAACTGATAAAAATCCCTTTTTTTTGTAACTTTGCATTCATAAAAACAATGGAGCACGACAAAATCTCGTGAGAAACTCCAGTTTCACTTAAAAAAACAGACATTAAAGGATATGCCACTAAATATACCAAGCAATTTACCCGCTGTTGAGATCTTGAAAAAAGAGAATATCTTCGTAAAAGATTCCAAGGAGGCATCCTCCCAAGACATTAGACCGTTGAAGATCATCATCCTCAACCTAATGCCTCTAAAAATAACAACAGAGACCGATCTTATCAGGTTGCTCTCCAACTCGCCACTTCAGATCGAAATTGATCTCATGCAGATCAAGAGTCATACACCCAAGAACACGCCAATAGAGCACATGCTTGCCTTCTACAAGACATTCGATTCGCTCCGAGACCAAAAGTACGACGGCATGATTATCACAGGAGCTCCTGTGGAAAACATGGATTACGAAGAGGTGAACTATTGGGATGAGATAATGGAAATTTTCGATTGGTCCAAAACGCATGTCACTTCCACTCTATTCATCTGCTGGGCCGCTCAGGCTGGACTCTACCACTTCTACGACGTTCCGAAATATCAGTTGAGCAAGAAGATGTTCGGCGTGTTCAAGCACACCGTTTCCGATCCAATGAACCCAATATTCAGAGGCTTCGACGACGAGTTCTATGTGCCACATAGCCGCCACTCCGAAATCAGAAGAGAGGACATCGAGAAGTGCGATAAATTGCAAATCATGTCCGAATCAGAAGATGCGGGCGTATTCATGGTCCTGGCCAACGGAGGCAGACAACTCTTCGTAACCGGACACGCCGAGTATTCCCCTTATACCTTAGACGGAGAGTACAGACGCGACAAGGACAAGGGACTTCCAATCGATATTCCGCAAAACTATTATAAGAACGACGACCCTGAACAAGGTCCGCTTGTCAGATGGAGAGGGCACGCAAACCTATTGTTTTCCAATTGGTTGAACTACTTTGTTTACCAAAAAACTCCATACGACATCCGTACAATAGAATAAGCCAACGTCATGAATATCGAATTGCTCGCCCCCGCAAAAGACGCACTTTGTGGCATCGAAGCCATCAACCACGGCGCAGATGCCGTTTATATCGGTGCTCCGAAATTCAGTGCCCGAATGGCGGCAGCCAACTCAATTGCAGACATTGAAAGTCTTGTCAAGCACGCCCATAAATATTACGCAAAAGTTTATGTTGCCATCAACACCATCTTGACGGACGAAGAGCTTGGCGAAGCAGAAAAGATAATTCGTGAACTCTATAACGTAGGAACCGATGCCCTCATCATTCAAGACATGGGTATCACACAACTCGACCTTCCCCCCATCCCTCTGCATGCAAGCACACAAATGGACAACAGAACGGTTGAGAAGGTCCAATTTCTCGAAGAGGCTGGATTTGAGCAGGTTGTCCTTGCAAGAGAACTTTCGTTCGCAAAAATAAAGGAAATATCTTCACAAACATCCGTCAAACTGGAGGCCTTCATTCATGGTGCTCTTTGCGTTTCATACAGTGGCCAGTGCTACCTTAGCCAAGCCACCTGCGGAAGAAGCGCCAACCGAGGCAACTGCGCCCAATTGTGCCGACTGCCCTACTCGCTTACTGATGCAGACGGGAAAATATTAGTGAGAGACAAGCATTTGCTTTCCTTGCAAGACTTCAACCTCTCGACTAATCTGGAAGAGTTGATCAACGCAGGCGTCTCCTCTTTGAAAATCGAGGGCAGACTGAAAGACCTCGCCTACGTCAAAAATACGACTGCCTATTACCGTCAAATTCTCGACAGAATATTGGAAGGAAGTTCCCATCAAAAGGGCAGTTCGGGTCACTGCACTTATACGTTCACACCCAACGTAGAGAAGAGTTTCCATCGTGGTGGTTGTTCTTACTTCACGGAAGGAAGACAAAAGGATATCACAGCTTTCGACACTCCAAAATCAACAGGAGAGCGAATCGGCATCGTCCGACAATCTAAAGGTAGCGCAATAAGTGTCAACATACAGAAACCCGTAAACAACGGTGATGGACTTTGCTATTTTGACCAAGACAGAAAACTCATCGGCTTCAAAGTCAACAGAGCCGAAGGCCAAACCCTTTTCCCTGCCGAGCGCATCAACATAGAGCCAGGCACCGAACTTTTCCGAAACTTCGACCAACAATTCGAAAAGACACTTGCCAAGAAAAGTTCAGACCGAAGAATCAACGCAACCGTGAGCATTGTAGAAAAAGACAAATTGCTCTCAATCACAGCCACTGACGAAGACAATATCAGTGTCAGTCTCACACCCGATTTTACGCTTACAGAATTAGCACAAAACAAAGAGAGAGCCATCGAGCAACTCAACACTCAATTCAAGAAGAGCGGCAATACAATTTTCGACGTGAAAGAGGTCTTCATAGAAACCACCGATGCCTACTTCATTCCGGCAAGCATTATGGCAGAATGGCGTAGAGAACTTTTGGAAAAACTCGAAGAAGAACGGGAAAGAAGAAGGGTGCGCACCGAGATTAGATTTCCGGAAACGAGTCATCCTTACGTTGAAACAGAGTTGGGCTATCAGGCGAACCTACACAATCGTTTGGCTGTTCGATTCTACAAAAAGCATGGTGTCACCCATACGGAGCCATCGTTCGAGAAAGAGACACGTTCCAATGTTGCCGTCATGACTTGCAAACATTGTATCCGTTTCAGCCTAGGCTTTTGTCCTAAGCAAAAGGAGAACAAGCAAAAACCGAAGGAGCCTCTCTATCTAATTGGAGATAAAGGTCAAAAGTATCTACTCAAATTCGACTGTTTACACTGCGAAATGCAACTAATCAAGTAATTGTTGATAAATAAATATTAAAATGAAACCCAAGGTCTTGTTTATTTCAAAAAAAACACTGACCTTTGCATCATGGTTGTGAAACCTCTGTATAATACAATAGATGTAAGGTTTATGGTTTTCTAAAGGCAAGTTCTATCTTGCCTTTTTTTGTTGTCAATAAAAAAAGACTTAACTTTGTCTAATTAAGTAGGCAGGCACGCAGCCTACCAAGCTCAAAGCATAACTAAATCCTAAGGTTCCAACAATTTAAGCAAACATGAGAGCAGGAATACTAACAGCTTTTAACGCCCCTAATTATGGCACAGTATTGCAATGTTATGCACTTCAACAAACATTAGAAAACAAAGGAATCGACGCAACGATTATCGACTATACGCCATCCTCTGTTGATTTGCATTGGAGCACTTTCCCCTTTAATTTATTCCGTAACGAGAAGAGCCTAAAAGGCAAGTTGATAATCATTTGCAAATTCTTCTTATTCCTCTCCTATAGAATTCTAAGAAGAAGAATGTTTGCAAAATTCGTTGCCGACCATTTCAAAATGTCGCCCCAAAAATTCAATGACAAATCAGACTTCAAAAACGAATATTACGATTGGTACATTGTTGGAAGCGACCAAATGTGGAGCAAAAAGATATTTGGCATGGACGACATCTATTGGGGCAATTTCCCCAAAAGCCCCAACACAAGGCTCGCAACCTACGCCAACAGCACAGGAAACACGGAGCAATTCAACACTTCCGACATTGAATACATTCGTCAATCTCTTCGAAATTTCTCAGCAATTGGAGTTAGAGAGGAAGTCCTGAACCATTTCATATCAGGGCTAACCAACCAAAAGGTCACAACCGTTTTGGATCCGACTCTTCTACTAAAAAAAGAGGCTTATGACCAATTAGCAATTGAACCTAAAATCCAAGGGAAATACGTCCTCATTTACAGAATAGGCGACAACAACCTGATTGACAAGATGGCTGAAATAGCCGCAAAAAAGTATGATGCCAAAATCGTAGAGATAGGCAATTCCATGGTGACTCACCGTATAAAACATCCCCAATACGTTCAATGCACGCCAAGCGTTGGCGAATTTCTGGGATTTTTCAAAAATGCCACTTGCATCTTTTCCAGATCGTTCCATGGTTTGGTTTTCTCTTTAATGTTTAGAAAGCAGTTCTATGTCGGCGAGTCTGACATCATGGACAGAGTCAATAATTTGCTAAACATCGTGGGACTCAACAACCGTGTAGTCACCGAAAACAACATCGACTCCATGACTTTCGACGAAATCGATTACGACACAATAGAAAAAAGATTGGACCCTCACATAAAATTGTCTAATACGTTTATTGATGACATTATAAAAACAGAATTATAACATGTGTACTGAAGATACTGTTTCCGACTTCTTATTGACCAACAAGATTCCGTTCGAGGAAAATATTTCCCTATCCACCAAAACATGGATAAAAAGAGGCGGAATCACACGATTTTATATTGTGCCCAACACTGCCGACCAAGTCAAATCAGTCATTTCATTCTTCTATTCCAATCAGGTTCAATACCATATAGTCGGACAGACGTCGAATCTCTATTTTTTGAATTCCTACAACCCGTTCGCTGTCATTTCATGTTCGAACCTAACGAAAAGCGAAGAGACGGATGAATATATATATTGCGAATGCGGCGTGAATGTCACAAAGATTGCCAGAGAAATGGGCAAGAATGGATTCGATGGTTTTGATGGATTAGTCGGATTGCCCGGGACCATAGGAGGTGCTGTGGTGAACAATAGTTCCGCTTTTGGCTACAGCATCAACAAACTTGCGTTGGAAATCAGATGTTTAAACCAATCGGGAGCAGAAGAGATTCTAACGTCGGCAGACCTAAACTTGAAAACAAGAAGTTCAGCCATCAAACGGAAGGAAAAAAATCTTTTTGTTCTTGGCGTGAAATTGAACAAAAAAAAGTCGGAGAATGCCAATTTCCACTCCAACTCCACCCATTACTTGAATCTCAGAAATTCTCTGCAGAGCGAAAAAAGCATGAACTTAGGAAGTTGCTTCAAACTGCTACAAAAGAGCCTCCCCTTAAAGATTCTGCTTACGATACGTTTTTTAGTTAGGACGGCCATCAGAGTTTTCTGCTCCAAAGAGACACAAAAAAAGAGACTTGAAAGGAATGTATTCTTCTCTTTGGCTGGATTTCCATCATTATCTCATTATGTAGATGCCATCCAACCCAACTGTTTTATATGGAGAGACGAGAAAGCGGACGATGTCTTTTTTAACCAATACCTTCCTTTCATGAAAAAGTATTACAAGGCAGAGGATTTAGAAATAGAAATTTTAGGAAAATAAAGACATGAACATTCTCTTTTTATCAGACAATGCAGCACTACCGACAATGGGAGGCGTTGAAAAGGTTGTTGCAATTTTGAGCGAGCAGTTCTCAACCGAATTAGGATGGGATTGTCATTGTGCCTACTTCTTAGGCAATTCGAATTGTCAAGATTCAGGAAGGATTAAAATTGACCTTGGCGACGCCGAAAGGCAACTTCAATCCATCATCGAAAAACATCAGATAGATCTGATTCTCAACAATGTCATGTCTAAAAAGGTCGTACAAACCGTATTCCCTGCCATCAGTTCAATAAAATCAAAAAACAAGAATCTAAAACACATATTTACATTTCACAGCTGCCCTGGATATGAGTTAGTCCATCAAGATATAGCCTACCTATGCAAAAAAAACTTTACAACTCACGCTTCGTTCGATAGTTGGAAAAATATGTTCATACAGATTCTCCTTCGCATTTTACCCCAAAATGTTTCAGAAAAGAAAATTTGCAACAAATATAAGGTGATGACTCAAAGTGTGGAAAAAGTGGTGTGTCTTTCAGGAAAACAAGCCGACCGATTTGCCAAATTCACAAACATCCCTGCGGAAAAACTCTGTTCCATTCCAAATCCCATAGCCCTACAAAACATGGGCGACACTCAAACAAAAAAGAAAAACGTACTAATCGTCGCACGATTGGACGAGACTTCCAAACGTATATCTTTGGCGTTGAAGGTTTGGCATGCGATTGAGAGAAACAAGGCTTACGACGATTGGAATCTAACAATCGTGGGAGATGGCGAAGACATGCCTATCTATAAAAAAATGGCGAGTTCGCTTTCTCTAAACAGAGTCTCTTTCGAAGGCAGGCAAATCCCTACCGCCTACTACGCTTCAGCGGCTATCTTTATGATGACATCGCGATTCGAGGGTTTCCCTTTAACTATATTGGAGGCACAACAAGCTGGTGCGGTTGTCATAGGAATGTACTCGAACGATTTTCTCACCCTTCCAGAGGTTATCGTCGACAATGAAAATGGCTATATTGCTCATTCAAAATCAGAAATGATTGAAAAGCTACAACACTTGATGGAAAATGAAGAGTTGCGCCTTCTGATGAGCCAAAGAGCCCAAAAGAGTGTCCAAGAGTACGACAAGAAGAAGACAATCCTTAAATGGAAACATCTATGCGAACAACAAACATCACTTATTTGAGCTAAGTATGGTATCTTTCATCATATGCACCTACAATCGGTGCGAATATATTTATAAAACCCTACAAAAAGTAGCAGAGACTTCCTGCGATACAAACGCTTACGAGATAGTAGTGGTCAACAACAACAGCACCGACAACACGGAGCTTGAATGCACCCGATTCCAGAAGGATTATCCTAATGTAGGATTCAACTACATTATCGAGAAAAACCAAGGATTGTCTTTTGCAAGAAACCGAGGCATGAAAGAATCGGTTGGCGAGTTATTGGTTTTCTTGGACGACGACGCCTATGTGGAAAAGGACTACTTGCAAAACCTTCTTCATCACATGGATTCACATCCCGACGCCATGGCTTTTGGCGGAAAGATAACCCCCCTTTTTGAAGAAGGAACAGAGCCTCAATGGTTGTCTAAATGGACTCGCTCTTGGGTTTCTGCGATAGACCTGGGGGCAAAAATAAAATTGTTCAAGAAGAAACAATACCCTATTGGTGCCAACATGGGGTTTCGACGCGAATGTATTACGGAATGTGGCGAATTCGACACTAAATTAGGACGCTCTGGGAAAAACATGATGGGGGGAGAAGAGAAAGACTTCTTCTTCCGCATAAAAGCTCAAAATTACAATATTTACTACTTTCCTGACGTGGCCGTCCAACACATAATACCCCAACACCGCACGACTAAAGAATATATTCGTCGCTACGCTACTGGTATCGGCATCAGCGAAAACATCAGGACAAAAGAGAAGTCATTTCTATGCTATACAAGCAGAATCATAGAAGAAGCCATAAAATGGTGTGCCACATTAATTCTATGGATACAATTCCTACTGTGCGGAGAAAAAACAAAAGGAGACGCCTTAGTTCTATTTAGATGGCATGTAACCAAAAACTTACTCTTACGGGGAAACATATAAAGATGAACTAAAGGCATCAACGGCAATCGCCGACAACACCCCGCACCGCCTCCGTCATCTTCGACCATGCGTATTTTTGCTTTTCGTTCTTCATGTTCTGATTCAAGTCAGGACCTAAGCCATTCTCAAAGTAAGCGTTGAGTGCATCAGCAATGGCCATAGGATTCGGTTCTACCACATAACCAACTTTCCCATCTGGCACAATTTCAGACAAACCACCAACGTTTGTTACAACCATTGGTTTTTCAAAGTGGAAAGCCACTTGCGACACACCACTCTGCGTGGCCGATTTATAAGGTTGTGCAACTATGTCTGCTGCACTGAAATATCGATTTACTTCGTCATTAGGAATATAATCGGAGAAAAACAAGACACTATCCTCCAAGCCTAAGCTCTTGACTTGTTGCATATAGGGCTCCGAACTTCCATAAAATTCTCCCGCCACGATCAACTTCACATTCTTCGATTTAATTCGATCATCTGCCATTGCCGACAACAACAAATCCAAGCCTTTATAGGCTCGTATAAAACCGAAAAACAGAATATACCGACAGTCGGCATCCAAAGAAAGTAACTTCAAAGCCTCTTCCCTCGACAAAAGAGTCCCATAATGATCGTAAATCGGATGCGGAGAAAACGTCTTCGGCTTTGATTGCTTGTCAAAACGAGCAATATCATCCACCACCGACTGAGACAACGCTACGAATCCATCCATCGCATTGACAAAATAAGATGGGAATAGTTTGTCCAAAATATTCGGCTCGTGAGGTATCATATTGTGAACCAAAGCCACCATTTTAGTCTTCGGACATTTTCGTTTAGCAACCCTTGCAATTGTTCCAAAGCAAGGAGCCATGAAGGACATCCAATAGGCAAAAATCACCACATCCGGATTCATCTCCGCCAAACAATTTCCTACAGAATACCAATTGAATGGATTACAAGAATTCACCCTTCGTGAAATAGGGAAATCTGTCGGAGCAGTGTCGTCTGAATACTGCGTTTTCCCTGGGAAAAGGAAAGACGGATACTGCAATATGAAGGTAACCACTTCCAACTCGTCTCCTTCTGCTACGAATTGCTTCGAAAGACGTTCATTGAAAGCCGCCAAGCCTCCTCGATAAGGATGGGCTGTCCCCACAACTACGACACGCATAACCTTAACTTTAAAATTACTCTTTTATCGTATTTGTCGCAGGCACTTCTTGCTTGTTCTTCTTGTAATAATAGAGCGCCGCATAAGCAACCGCTGCAATCAAAAGCAACATAGAAGCAACAAAACCAACCCAACGCAACGACCAATAGGTACTTGGATAGAATTCAAAGCGAATCTCGTGGGTTCCTGCGGGAACATTCATTCCACGAAGAATCCAGTTGGCACGGAAATGCTCCACCTCCTTACCATCCAAATATGCCTGCCAACCTGGTTGATAATAAACCTCAGAGAAAAGCAGGACTCCATCTTTTGTTGAATTAGTCGAATACTTCACTTCATTCGGTTTGTACGATGTGAGATTAACCGTTGCAGCAGTATCTGCCAAGCCAGATGCGGCCGAGACCATATCCTTAAAGCGAACATCCACCAAAGCCGTACGCTTAGGGTCGATACTTTTAAGAGCAGACATCTCCGCATCTGCATTCTCCACCATCTTCACTTCATCCACAAACCAAGCATTGCCCAATGCACTTGGATTCCGAATCGGCTCCGCCTTCTCGTTATAGATGAGATAACGCATATTCAACATATTCAAGACTGGAGTCGATTTAAATATATCATCCACCTCATTTTGGGACGTCACGCTACGCAACGAAGTGATAATCATCTGCATTTCTGGTGTAATACCCAAGTCTATTAACTCTTGATAGCGGCGCAATTTTGCAGCGTTGTAACCACCAATAGATTTGTGATAGTAAGAGACATTCGTGTCGTTGAACGGATTGTTCAACGTAAGCACACGATAAGAAGGATCTTTATCTTCCAAAATAGCCTTGTCTGCCGCGGTCTTCACAAACGACTTCTCTCGATTTTTATTCACAAAATGCTCATCATTGAGATAGCGGCGGTCAACCAACCACAAATCAATCAACACCAATATCGCAATCCACGAAATACTAAATGTTGGGGATATTTTATCACGTTCAGAGACTAATCCCAACACTCCAGCAAAGGCCAAAAAGACAAAAGCACACGAACGTAGAGCATCACTACTCAACAACTCTTTACGATCTTCCAACAAAGCACTCATATACCAATCTGGCATCTGCATGTTCACATCATTCAAAGAGGTGAAATTGAGGAACAAAGATGGGGCACAAGCAAAGATGAAGCACAAACCCGCAGTTACTCCTCCCGAAATATAGAGTGACTTCATCAAATGCTTCTTCTCATAATCCTTATTCCATATAGTCTGCAGTGCCATACAGCCTAACAACGCGAATGTGAACTGAGGAATGACCAATGCCATGGAAGGCGTACGGAACTTATTATACATCGGCAAATAGTGGAAGAAGAAATCGTTCAACGCAGAGAAATTCTTACCCCAACTCAATATAAAGAAGAAAACAGTAGCTCCGACGATCCACCATTTATATTTACTTTTTACGATAAATAAAGAGAGCACGAACAAGAAGCAGATGACAGCACCGAAATAGACAGGACCCGACGTGAACGGTTGGTCGCCCCAATAAGTATAAGTCTGCAACTTCTTCGGAACTTGATAACCTTTCGATTTCATAGCCTTTGCCAAATGAGAATCCTTAGCAGAGACCTCGCCTCCCGAAGCTCCTCCATAGAAATCTGGTATCAAAAGTGTCATTGTCTCTGCAATGCCATAACTCCAAGCAAAGGCATACTCTTGGTCCAACCCAGAAGATTTGTCGTCCTTGCCGTCAACAGCAGCCGTAAGTTCAGACTTACCACGAATACTGGTTTTGCTCATTTCCAAGTCTGAGTAGAGACGAGGCGAATTTATCAATACAGCGACAACTACTGCGGCAAAAAGCACGCCAAGCGTTTTTCCTATATCCGAATAAGATTGATTCTTGATAGACGTGATGACATAACACAAAAACAATGCGAAACAGAAAAACGCAAGATAGTAAGTAATCTGAATATGATTCTGCAGCATCTCCAATGCCAAAGAAATACTCAACACAAAAAAGCCTGCTATCAACTTCTTTCTAAATATCAATAGTAGTCCTGCCACAACCAAAGGAATATAGGCCATCGCCCACGCCTTTGTCACGTGCCCCGCAAGTATTATAATAAACGAATAGGAGGAAAACGAATAGGCTATAGCACCTAATATCGCCAAAGGCGTTGGTAGCTTCAGTATGGACAAAAGCACATACATTGCTAATAACGAAAGAATTACGATTCCACAATCATGATTTCCAAATGCGGAGAATATGTCATTCACATATGAAATTCCCGATGGAATATGGGATTTTACGGCAAACGTATAGGATGGCATTCCGGAGAACATAGAGCCAGACCATGCGGATGCCCCCCCCTCTTTTTCATAATATTCAGTCAACTCATGGGCCATTCCTTCCCATTTTTGAATATCCCCTTGTTGAAGGACCTTTCCATCCAATTTAGGAGAGAAGTAAACGAACGTAATGATTACAAAAAAAACGAATGCACCCAAGTGCTTAAGCAACTGCTTCATATTTCTATCTTTTCTAAAATCTTATTTATAAAAATTCAGAATACCAATTATTTGACAAAAATAGGAAAAAAGAGAGAAAGGATGACATGAATTCTTGAATAAAGCAATTTAGACAACAAAAAAAGGTTCAAATGGTCTTATCCCCAACCGTAAAAGGTCTTGTCTCATAGACGATTTTTTTATATGTTTGCAAATATAAAACATACAGAAAATGCAAGCAATTATATTAGCGGCAGGAATGGGATAGCCCAAGAGAAAGGTGTATCAACACCCACCATAGACAAAGTATTGAATTGGGGTATTAGTTGGTTAGAAAAAAGCAAATGACGATTTTATAAGAAACAATATAGCCGAGTGTACGTTCATCTATACTCGGCTTTTTTATTTCATCGCAATCAAGATGGATTAAACCCTCTAAAAACACAAGAGGAGAAAAGCCTTTTAAAACTCTCCTCCCCTCGCTGTCAACTAAAACAATATTTATTTCTTCAAATATTCGTCCATTGCCTTGGCAGCGGCACGTCCGTCGCCCATGGCAAGGATAACAGTTGCACCACCACGAACGATATCACCACCTGCAAAAATCATTGGGATGGAAGATTGCATTCCTTCGTTCACCACGATTGTTCCCTTAGGACTTACATTCAAACCTTCTACTGAATTTGGCACCAATGGATTTGGAGATACACCAACGCTGACGATAACCTCGTCCACATCGATATCAACGACTGCGCCCGGGATTTCAACAGGTGAACGACGGCCGGATGCATCAGGCTCGCCCAACTCCATCTTTTGCAAACGCATCTTCGTTACGCGGCCCTTCTCATCACCGAAATATTCGATAGGATTGTGCAATGTCATAAACTCAACACCTTCCTCCTTGGCATGCTTAACCTCCTCCAAACGAGCAGGCATCTCATCCTCCGAACGACGATAAACGATCATCGCACGCTCAGCACCCAAACGCAATGCCGTACGAACTGAGTCCATAGCCGTATTACCACCACCGATAACAGCCACGTTCTTTCCTTTATAAATAGGTGTGTCAAACTCTGGATTTGAAGCGTCCATCAAGTTTACACGAGTCAAATACTCATTAGAAGACATGATACCGATGAAGTTCTCACCAGGAATATTCATGAAACGAGGAAGACCAGCTCCACTCGCTACGAACACGCCCTTAAAGCCTTCCTTCTCCAAATCCTCTATTGAGATAGTCTTACCGATGATGCAGTCCTTTACGAACTCGACACCCATCTTGCGAAGATTGTTAATCTCAACGTCAACAATGCGATTTGGCAAACGGAACTCCGGAATACCATATTTCAACACGCCACCGATTTCGTGCAATGCCTCGAATACAGTCACCGAATAACCATTCTTCGCCATATCACCAGCGAAAGAGAGACCGGCAGGACCTGAACCTACGACAGCCACCTTAACACCGTTCTTGTTCTTGATCTCAGGAACTGAGATTTGTCCGCTCTCACGCTCGTAATCTGCAGCGAAACGCTCCAAATAACCGATAGCGACAGCCTCTTTCTTCAACTTCAACTTATAGATACATTGAGACTCGCATTGTTTCTCTTGAGGACAAACACGGCCACACACTGCAGGCAATGCACTTGTCTCCTTCAAAACCTTTGCAGCCTCCAAGAATTCGCCACGCTCGATGTTCTTGATAAATCCAGGAATATTGATGCTAACCGGACAACCTTGCATACAAGTTGGGTTAGGACAATCCAAACATCTCTTAGACTCCTCCAAAGCTTGCTCTTTTGTCAAACCTTGGTTTACCTCTTCGCGTACACGAGCTCTGTACCCAGCGTTGAGCTCATTCATTTTCACACGGACAAGAGCCGTACGTTCTTTATTTGACAATGACTTGCGCAACTCTTCACGCCAAGCCACATTTCTATCTTCTGCCATTCTAAATAAATTTTACTTTCCTACCTTGTACATATCGGCCTTCTCTTCTTCCTTGTATGCTCCAAGACGCATCAACATCTCATCGAAATCTACTTGATGAGCATCGAATTCAGGACCATCCACGCAAACGAACTTAGTCTTTCCGCCTACTGTGACACGGCAAGCACCGCACATTCCTGTTCCATCGACCATGATCGTATTCAACGAAGCGACGGTAGGGATTTCCAACTTCTTAGTAAGCAAAGAGACAAACTTCATCATGATAGCAGGACCGATTGTCACACAACAATCAACCTTCTCGCGTGCAGCTACTTCCTCTATACCGTTTGTCACCAAACCCTTGCGGCCTGATGAACCATCGTCTGTCATGATAATAACCTCGTCAGAGAACTTACGCATTTGATCCTCAAGGATGATGAGATCTTTTGTACGTGCAGCCAACACAGTGATAACCCTATTGCCAGCCTTCTTCATAGCCTCTACGATTGGCAACAATGGAGCAACACCGACACCACCTCCTGCACAAACTACAGTACCGAAGTTGTCAATGTGTGTCGCCTTACCCAACGGACCTACCAAATCCAAAATTTCATCGCCTACATTCAACGAACACAATTTGATAGAAGTTACACCAATCTTTTGAACAACCAATGTGATTGTACCCTTCTCGACATCTGCAGCTGCAATAGTCAAAGGAATACGCTCACCCTTCTCGTCCACTCTTACAATGACGAAATGTCCTGCTTTACGCGACTTTGCAATCAAAGGAGCCTCGACCTCCAACTTGATTACATTTTCAGAGAAATTCTCCTTACTGACAATCTTATTCATTTATATATATTTCTTTTATCGAGCCCAAAAGCATCGCCCTCATCCAAATTTGTTCAACATAGGACAAGCTCCCGGCCCATTTAACTTCAAATCACATAAGCGTAAGCCACCAAATTAATAGTTTGCAAAAATACAAAAAAATTGACACCAATAAAAATCTAACTGCAATTACTGACCAAAAGCAATATTTAAGAAGGGGGAAATCACACTAAATCACCTCCTTTCCATTGCGATTTTAGCACTTAAAGAAAAAAATATTTGAGTCGCACTACTCCTCCGACTTTGTGAACAACCTGCCGATGCGTCCCAATCCTTTCTTTACTTTTTCCACCAACAAACCCCTCAATGTAATCGGTTCTCTCGACATTGGTTCGGACGGCAGTGGCACATTGCTTTTCAACGTTTTATACAAATCATTCAACTTTTCATGTTCCGCTTCGTCCTCCTGCCTTGCCTCGCTTGGTGTCATCTCTCTCAAAGCTTCGACATCTCCCAAATCTAAATCTCTTAGTTTCGTCTTCAAATTAGCAAACACGTCGACTATTTTCCCTTTATACTCATCGTTCCAGTAAGCAAGGTCGGTAAAATTATACTTCATGTTGAAACTTCCGCTGAAGTTGAGGTCATACATCAAATCGCCCACCGTAGAATCGGCCTTGCCGAGCGTTTTATCACTTGGATTCAAATAACCCAGCCTTACCAATTTGTTGTTAATCTTTGTCAGAAGCGTATTGGGCAAATTCAGACGACGAAGTTTTTGGGCGATATTATCAAAGTCCACATGCTCGTTTCGATAGTAGATGGAAGCAATGTAAATAGTCAGAAAAGACTCATAGGCCGGAGCCAACTCCCGGCACTCCTTCTGCATAAACTCCTTTGCCTCATTCTCTCCCAAATAGGAGATGCAGATGCCCGTTAACAAAATTATCCAGAAGATGTCTAAACTGACAAGCAACACCGCCAAAGAACCCATAAAACCATAAGTGGAATTGTAAGTGTCCACCATCAGTCCTCGGACAAGATCAGAATTAAGAATCAAAATTCCAACAAACGACACGGCCGTTCCCAGCAAAGCATCCATCTTCTTGACCTTTTGATGCGGACTATATTTAATGATAACAAACAGAATCAACAGCAAAAGCGGATATAGAACAATAATTCCATATTTCGACGCAACCAAGAATATGGCAACGGCGATTACATAATAAAAAAACGCATTCAAGATTTGATTCAAAATGGGGCGATCTTCATGCTCCCACAACTGATTGGCACACCCTTCAATTGTCATAACCAAGCGAAGCATTCCCCAAAATGAGAGGGCGAACAAGCCGACGATTGAGAAGATCATTTTCAAATTGAATTCCGTCTCTTCATTTTTCAGATAATCGTTGCTCAAACTATTAAGATCACTCAGAACACTATTGTCGTGGAAAAGATCTTTCAAAATGTCGGGAACGGAATTCTCGTTGGCAAAATAACCCACCATGAGATTAATCAGCGCCAAAACTGGCACAATAGAGGTGAATGTAAAGTAGGTCAGACTGGCTGCCCGAAGCGTAATCTCCTTCTTCAAAAAATTAGACACGATGAGATGGATGATTTTAAAAACCGACAGTTTTATAGAATGCCAGTCACTGAATTTAAAGCCCTTCTGATTGTAATAAGCCTTCGATTTGTAGTCATCATACCAAAGCATTATAGCCTTCTTGTTAAGCAAGAATGTCACAACACAAATCACTGCCAATATGGATATTAAATATTTCATCAATGCTTATTCAAAGTTTGTTATTCGTCAAAATCAAGAGCGTCCCCTCGACTTCCCATTTCTACCTATAACATTTACCCAACACAAATGTATAAATTTTGTATATATTTCTTGTCAAAACAAAATCCTTTCCCCTGTTCGTCGCTTTTTTTCCCCATATTTGGCTTTCGCATAGAAAAAAAGAGTAATTTTGTAGTCGTTAAAAACTAACACAAATAATTTAAATTGATCATGAAAAAAAGATTTTTATTTTCGACTTTGGCAGTTCTCTTCTCTTTGAGCTGCTCAGTTTTCACTTCTTGTAGTGATGATGACGATGATAGCGCAAAGGTTGAGTTCTCTATCAACAACAGCACTGTCGAGAACAATGGCAATTACCTTCTTGCTAAGAGCACATCTGATCCTAAGTCTTCTGCAGAGGACGAGATTATCACTTTGAACATCACTTCTGACAAGGAAATTTCTAATGTTCAAATCACAATGAACAACAACTGGGCAAACAATGTTGATGTTGTTGACGTAAACGGAAAGGCTTACAACGGCAAATCTAACGAGGCTGCTGCTTCTACAAGCAAGAAGATCGAATTCGTTGGTGTTTTGGGTACTTACACTGTAAAGGTAAACGGTCAAACTTACAAGTTTACTTTGCAAAACAGCAAGAACGAGTCTGACTACAAGGGTAACTCTCGTTATTTGAGCAACAAGCAAACAGTTATCTATGACGCAACTGGCAAGGAGTATGCTTCTAAGATCTTCAACATGACTTATGTTTATGACAAGGCTAACAACAACAAGTTCCTTAACGGTAAGTTGTCTGCTATCAGCGAAGAGGCTTACAATTCAGCAAGCTCTGACTACAGCAAGTCTGAACTTGGCGAGATGGGCGAAAAGCAAGAGAGCTACTCAACTAAGTACAACTTGAACGAGACTCCTTCTTACTTCATCTATCAAAGCGGTGACAACTTCTACTTGGTAAAAGTTGTTAGCATCAAGGAGAACATTCTTACTGCTGAGGTACAATACTAATCAGTTAGTATATCGAATAGAGAGGCGGATTTCCTTCCGCCTCTTTTTTTTGCCATAACCCAATGCGGTCTATTTCGTAATTTGTCAAATAGTAACTGCCTTTGATTTGCCTATTTGAGAAAAAAAAGCGAATTTTGTAAAATGTAATTTTAGTCATAATTCGTCCAATGAAATTCGAACTTCAGCACACCGACGCAAAAAGCAACGCCAGAGCCGGGAAAATAACCACCGACCACGGCGAGATTCTAACTCCAATCTTTATGCCTGTCGGCACATTGGGCTCTGTCAAGGGCGTTCATCAAAGAGAACTAAAAGATGACATCAAAGCCCAAATCATCTTGGGCAACACCTATCACCTCTATCTCCGTCCAGGTTTAGACATACTCGAAAAGGCTGGAGGTCTCCACAAATTCAACGGGTGGGACAAACCCATCTTGACCGATAGCGGTGGTTTCCAAGTATTTTCCCTGTCGGACAATAGAAAACTCACGGAGGAGGGTTGCATATTCCGCTCGCACATCGACGGTTCTAAACATATCTTCACCCCCGAAAACGTGGTGGAGACTCAACGCACTATCGGTGCTGACATCGTCATGGCTCTCGACGAATGTACCCCAGGAACGGCAGAATATAAATATGCAAAGAAATCCATGGAGATGACGCACCGCTGGCTCGACCGTGGATTGAAACATTTCGACGAGACAGAGCCTAAATACGGCTACTCTCAGACATTCTTCCCTATCGTGCAAGGCTGCACCTACAAGGACTTGCGACAACAATCGGCAGAATTCATCGCTTCTAAAGGCAGAGAAGGAAATGCCATCGGAGGTCTTGCCGTAGGCGAACCTGCCGAGGTGATGTATGAAATGATCGAGGTCGTAAACGAGATCCTGCCTAAAGACAAACCTCGTTACCTCATGGGCGTGGGTACGCCCGTCAACATTCTTGAAGCCATCGAGCGTGGCGTGGATATGTTCGACTGCGTGATGCCAACACGAAACGGCAGAAACGGCATGCTCTTCACTCAGAACGGCATCATGAATATGCGCAACAAGAAGTGGGCTGACGATTTTTCGCCTATCGATCCAGACGGCACGTCGTATGTCGATCACGCCTACACAAAGGCTTACCTCCGCCACCTCTTCATTGCCGAAGAGTTGTTGGCCATGCAGATTGCCTCCATTCACAACTTGGCTTTCTATTTATGGCTCGTCACGGAGGCACGCAAACAAATCATCGCAGGCACCTTCTCCGAATGGAAAAGAACAATGGTCGTAAAACTAAGCACCAGACTTTAATTCTCATTATACGTTTTATATGTTAAAGAAACTCGACATTTATATCATACGAAAGTTCCTCGGAACCTTCTTCTTGGCAATCGCAATGATCATTGTCATTGCCGTCGTGTTTGACGTGTCAGAAAAAATCGACGACTTCATGGAGCACCATGCACCGCTTTCGGCCATCGTGTTCGACTACTACTGTAACTTCATTCCGTATTTCGTCAATTTGTTCAGTCCGCTGTTCACCTTTATCGCAGTTATTCTGTTCACTTCCAAATTGGCAGAAAACTCAGAAATCATCGCCATCCTATCCACAGGTATCAGTTTCAACCGATTGGTGAGACCCTACATGATTTCAGCGGGTTTAATTGCTCTGCTCACCTTCATCTTGAGCGGTTATGTCATTCCTCCTGCCAACACAGAAAGACTTGATTTCCAAGAGGAATACGTTAAAAAGAAACGTAGCGACAACGCTTCCAAGATTCAAATGGAGGTGGCTCCAGGCGAAATTCTTTACATCGACTATTACGACAAGGGCAGCCAAATAGGCTACCGCACGTCATTGGAGAAATTCGACGGCAAGAAATTGGTTTCAAGAATAACAGCCGACTCCATCGTTTGGGATTCTGCCTATAGTTGGAGCATCAGAAAATATGTACGCCGTGACTTTGACGGAATGTATGAGAAGATGACCAAAGGGGCTCGCGTGGACACCATCATTCCAGTCGAACCAGATGAATTCTTCACCTACAAAGGCATGTACGAGCAGATGAAAAACAGCGAGTTGAAGGAGTACATCGAAAAGCAGAAAAGTCGTGGCATAGGCACCATAAAGGAGTTTGAAATTGAGTATGAGAAGAGATTCTCGTTCCCTTTTGCAGCCTTCATTCTTACCCTTATCGGTGTTTCTCTATCATCTAAGAAGGTAAAAGGAGGCATGGGTATGAACCTTGGTTTCGGATTGCTACTAAGTTTCTCCTACATCATGTTCTATACGGTGTCATCTACATTCGCCATCAACGGATCATTATCGCCAATGTTGGCCGTTTGGTTACCAAACATCGTATTCGCCGTGATAGCGGCCATTCTTTATAGAAAAGCTCCTAAATAACGCAATTATGGCAATGGAAAACGAAATCTCAAAATTGAGAGAAAGAGAAGCCGCTGTCAAATTAGGCGGTGGCGAGGCAGCCAACAAGAAACAAAACGACCAGGGCAAATTAACTGCCCGTCAACGCATAGAGGCACTTTTGGACGAGGGTTCGTTCTTCGAATACGACCTCTTCGCCAAACACGAGGTGCACAACTTCGGCATGGACAAGAAAGTCTTGCCATCGGACGGCGTAGTAACCGGCACGGGTACTATCAACGGGAAACCCGTCTGCATCTTCTCCCAAGACTTCACCGTTATGGGAGGTTCGCTTGGTTTGACTCACGCTCGCAAGATTGCGAAAATCATGGATTATGCACTCAAGATGAAGATGCCATGCATCGGCATCAACGACTCAGGCGGCGCACGTATTCAAGAAGGTGTAGATGCCCAAGCCGGCTACGGAGAAGTTTTCTATCGTAATGCCATTTCATCGGGCGTAATTCCTCAGATTTCGGTCATTCTCGGTCCTTGTGCAGGTGGAGCAGCCTACTCTCCTGCTTTGACAGACTTCGTTTTCGTGGTCGAGAATATCTCCAAGATGTTTATCACAGGTCCAGCCGTCATCGAATCCGTTTTAGGAGAGAAGGTGACACAAGAGGAATTAGGCGGAGCTCGCACCCACGCAGAGATTTCAGGCAACGCCCATTTCTACGCATTGAGCGAAAAGGATTGTTTCGAGCAAATTAAATCTTTGCTCTCCTATATTCCAAGCAGCAACGATGCAAAAATTGAGAAGCAAACAGCTTGTGACCCTCTATTCAAAGGCGACATTGCCAGCATCATTCCTAACAACACAAAACAACCTTACGACGTAAGGGCGATTATAAAAGCCATTACGGACAACTCTGAATTCTTCGAAGTGCAAGAGCTCTTCGCCAAGAATACCGTTGTAGGATTCGGACGAATTGACGGTCAAACGGTGGGCTTCGTAGCCAATCAGCCGCTCTATTTGGCCGGAGTATTGGATTGCGACGCAGCCGACAAATCGGCAAAGTTCATTCGCTATTGCGATGCCTTCAACATTCCGATTGTCACATTAGAAGACACCCCTGGCTGTCTTCCTGGCATCGACCAAGAGCACGCCGGCGTCATCCGACACGGAGCAAAGTTACTCTACGCCTATTCGGAAGCAACCGTCACAAAAATCACCGTCATTCTAAGGAAAGCCTACGGCGGCGCATACGTTGCCATGAACTCCCGCCACTTGGGTGCAGACTTCGTCTTCGCATGGCCTTGTGCAGAAATTGCCGTCATGGGTCCAGAGGGAGCTGCCAACATCATCTTTGGCAAAGAGATCAAAGAGGCGGAAGACCAGGAGGCTGTACGAAAAGCCAAAATTCAAGAATACAAGGAGAAGTTCGCCAACCCATATGTGGCTGCCGAAAAAGGATATGTCGATGCCATCATCGAGCCAAGCCAAACTCGAAAGACCCTCATATATGCATTGAAACTCTCTGAAAACAAAAGCGAACTCCGTCCAACAAAAAAACACGGACTTCCTCCATTTTAAGGGAGCTTCCCCATCCAATTTATATCCCCTTAAAAATCATGGCAGAAGAGAAAGAATTGGTTGACTTTGTCTCAGAAGACGGCTCAACCTACCAAACATATTTAACCTCCAAAATGGAGAAGCGCAAAGCCTATAAACGGATCGACCTGAAAAAAATCGAATCCGTCATTCCTGGCACAGTGACAGACCTCTTTGTCAAAGAAGGTGACCACGTCAACATTGGCACTCCTCTCCTCGTCTTGGAGTCTATGAAAATGGAGAACCTAATCAAATCCACTGTTGACGGAATCGTTCAAAACATCCTTGTCAAAAAAGGAGAACACATCTCCAAAAGTACAGTGATGGTGGTTTTGATGTAAGGAATATGGACTATCCAAGGAATAATAAGAAGTGCTATGTTATACATTTCGACTCTTAAATTCAATGTGTTATATGTAAACATCCATCTTGAAAAAATAATCCGGTATATTTGTAAGTTGGACGCTTACCAATAAAGAGAGTCAATAAAAAACTCTTACCCCGTAAAAGTTATATACATGGGCTGCAAATCGTTTCACACCCTCCATTTCCTCATGTGAATGTGATAAGAAAAATATGAATAAAATTATTGCTGTCCGCTAAAAATTAAAAAGCATAAAACTCCAGTCCGCTAGGCCT
>JAKSKZ010000003.1 GCA_024401475.1 Paludibacteraceae bacterium
GTGATTCTACCGACATTAAACGCCTAACGGCGTAATGTAACCGACCTTCCTTTTTTAATTATATATCAATGAAAATCAAATAAATATCTAAATTATTGTTATCCGGTAAAAGTTTTTTAGATAGAAATGTTTAGGCTTAATTCGGAATCCGAATTCAGCCTTTTTCGTTTACTTTGTTTTCACCACAAAAATCCCATAAACGATGAGCAATAGTACACATTTCAACGGACTTTACCATCTCTTTTCGATTGAGGGGGTTGTTTTTCAAAACTCCAGTCCGCTACGCGTATTTATAGGCATAGCGGACTGGAGTTTTATGCTTTTTAATTTTTAGCGGACAGCAATAATTCTTAATTCTTAATTCTTAACAGCCCTCCGCCGCCCTTCCCACATAATCAGCAATATCACCGGCCATCAAACCAGTTTGTCCAAATTTCTCAGCAGCCAAATCGCCGGCCGATCCATGAAGATAAACACCCAGCAAGGCGGATTGTTCTGGAGTATATTTTTGAGCCAAAAGCGAAAGAATGATACCGGTCAAAACATCTCCACTCCCCGCCGTTGCCATTCCCGGATTCCCCGATGTGTTGAAGAAGCAACGTCCGTCTGGCAAAGCAATGCTTGTGTTAGCTCCCTTTAAAACAATGATGATTCCATACTTTTTAGATAGTGCCATCTGCTTTTCCAATCGGTCATAACCAGAAACTGAATTCCCAGCCAAGCGGTCAAACTCTTTCGGATGAGGCGTGATAATCGTACTCTTAGGCAAGCGGGGCAACCAACCCTCTTCGGCTATTATATTAAGAGCGTCAGCATCCACTACCAACGGAGAGGTAACTTGTCCCAACAAAGCAGACAAGGCCAAGTGAGACTGCTCTCGTCGTCCTAAACCTGGGCCAACCCCCACCGCATTATAACGACTCAAGTCAGGCACTTCGCTAAATGCCACCTCATCTGAATCCAACGAAGCGATTGCCTCAGGAACAGACATTTGCAAGACATCACAACAACGGGAAGGTACATGTACCGTCAACAATCCACAACCCGTGCGGAGAGCAGATTTTGCACCCAACAAAGCCGCACCCAACATACCATACGAACCTGCCACCAACAAAGCATGCCCATAGGTGCCTTTGTGGGAAAACTTGGAGCGTTTACGCAACATTGACTTTGCCTCTTCTTTGCCCAAAAGAAAATATTCGGAAGGAATTGTCGCCATGCCTTGCGGATGCAACTGAATGTCGAGCACTTTCACCTCGCCCACGAAAGGGGCATTCTCATAAAGCAAAAAAGCTATCTTGGGGAATTGGAAAGTAAATGTGACATTAGCTCGAACTATGGAATCCGTATTATTACCTCTATTATCTTCGCCAAACAAACCAGAAGGTATATCTATAGAATAGACGGTGGCTCCACTGTTGTTGATTCGTTTCACGACATCAGCATAGAGGCCTTCCAACGGACGATTGACACCCGAACCAAACAATCCGTCTATCACACAATCCTCAGGTTTGATATTCCAATCCAAGCCCGTAGCATCGTCAACCACATGAACTACCCCACCCATCATTTCAAACTCTTTCCTTGCGGCAAGACAATCGTCAGAGAAACGCCCATAGGTGGAGACTAAATACACATTCAACTGAAAACCAACGATTTTCAAAAGTCTGGCCACAACCAACGCATCTCCGCCATTATTGCCCGGACCTGCAAAAACATAGACCGAAGCCTCCTTGTCTATCAAATGCAGCAACTCATTAAACAATGCGGATGAGGCACGCTTCATCAAATCGAACGACGGAATCGGCTCATGCTCGATCGTGTAGGCATCCAATGCCTTTATTTGGCTTGTTTTAAATATCTTCATGACGAATTATTTCAAATTGACAATCATCGGATTGGCTGTCGTCACACACTCAGCATCACGGTCTTCGTGAACAATAAATGTATTCTCGTTTCCGACAGCCCCCACTCCGTCAACAATAAATTTAGGTTCCCAAGCAATGGTCATACCTGCTTGTAAAGGCATCCTGTTTTTCGCACAAACGACAGGCAACTCATTCAAAACCAACCCGATGCCATGGCCGACAAACTTAGCCTGCTGGCGAGTACCCATAAAATGGTCTTCCAAATGATGTTTGCGAGCTATCGCCCAAGCATTTTCGAAGAGTTCTTCGCAAGTCACACCTGGGCGAGCCTTCTCTTGGAACATTTGATGAATTTCGAGCGAAACGTTATGAGCATAATAGGCTGCATCCGTCGTCTTTCCCACAGAGAAAATTCGAGTTTGATCGACATGATAGCCATTGAAGTTTCCACAGATATCCACCATGAAAGTCTGCCCGTCAGTCGGCACCGTTCCATTTTGTCCGACAGGGACTGAAGGATGCAAACCTGCACCACCCAAAGCGAAATCAAACGTAGATACCGCCTGAGCGTTTTCTCCAGAAAGCACCGAGCCGAAGAATATCTCCATGCTCTGCCCGAAAATTCTCACAATGCCCAAGTTACCCAATTGGCGCATTTTACGTTCCATCTCCACTGAATACTCATTGTCCGACATACCCGGACGATAGAGCGAAGGGAACGACTCGTAGGCAAGCGACTGCAAGCGGCCGCTTTCCCTCACCAAATCCAACTCGGCAGCACTCTTCACCGCACGGACTATGCGAAGATGATGCGTTCCGTCGCATAACTCCGCATTGGGGAAGATAGATTGATAACGAAGCCACTCCGCATGCGTCATCTCGTCGGCCTCCACCATAAGACGTTTAGGCATGCCTACGCCTTCCGATTGCAAAATCGAAGGCATCAACTCCGGCTTGCGTACCATAAATCGATGATTGGACTCCTCCATCTGAGGCCTACGGATAAAGTAGTAAGGATCGCCCTCTGGCAAGATATAGACATAACCGCTCACCAATCGGCCTGTCAAGTACAGCAAATTCGTATTAGAAGTGACCAAACAAGCATCCACCTGCTGTTCCGCCATCATTTTTTGGATGCGGGCAACCCGCCATTTCAATTCTTCGTTCATCATAATCTATACAATATGTGGGGATTGCAAAGGTACGAAAAAGCGATTTTGATTTACCATTTGACCATTTACAAATGAACCGCTCTTTCAATATTTTTCCTATCTTTGGCAGGAAATGAAACAACACAAAAATCAAATGGAAAAGAACAATCCGAAATCTTGTTACACATTCAAATTCAGCAAAGGCTCCATATTCAGGACATTTGTTTTATTCCTTCTATCAGGAATAGGGATTTATCACTTTTTTATTAATGTTGGAATCAAGAACCTCAATGAACCCGGCTTGGTAATGGGTGCTATATGCCTAATAATGGGCATCTGGGCTCTATCCGACCTATGTAGCAATCGATATCGTGACTTTATAAAACTGACAACAGAAGGAATTGAAATCGACCAATCAAACGAATTGGAGTATAAACGCGTCAAGGCGCATTTTTCGTGGACTCAAATCGGACATTTGGACGTAACACCCGCCAAATTGAAACACTCGTACAATATGAATTTATACGACCGCCAAGGAGACTTGTTGGGCAGCTATTCCGTTGCGGAGAAAGTGTGCGTCGAAGATCCCACCATCGATATCGAGACAGCCTACTATAAGATTAAAAACAGTCGTTCAATTTAAACATCAAATAATATGGAAGTAAAAGACAAAGTATTGGAGACAATGAAACAAGCCGGCGAACCTCTCAACGCAGGCAAAATTGCAGAAATCAGTGGCATCGACCGCAAAGAGGTTGACAAAGCGATGAAACAACTAAAGGAAGAGGGAGCCATCGTCTCTCCTAAGCGTTGCTACTGGGAGCCAGCAAAATAAGGCTAACAGTACCGATGCTATCAGAAAGAGAAGCAACATTGTAACACGAAGACAGTTGCAATGTTGTTTTTTTTGAACCAAAGCAGAAAAAAAAACGCAAACTATAAGTTGCATGACCATTTATGGGCTGTCAAAGAAAAAGATAAAGATGACGAACCCTATTTGTTACTTAAGGTGGCCTCTATAAATTGACTTCGAGTGATTTTGGGGTAATGACATCTCCCAACGAGTCCTACAAAAACAACCTTTTACATTTCCAATCCACGCATTCCCTCACCCGCAAGTCTGCGTATGGGGTTCCGTCAAAAACAGATTGTTTGTTTTGCATGCCAAACTCCGTGCCGTAATAGAGTACGAATGGTTTGCCCCATTTACGAGAAAAGGCTATGGCCTCTTTCATCAGATTCGTATCGCCATGGCAACAGAAAAGTAAACGATCCATATCATGATTATCCAAGAAAAGTATAAGCTGGAAGTCTGATGGATATTGAGAGAAATGGTGCTTTATCCTTTTTTCTAATTCTACATTTCCCTCCAATTTCTTACCATGCCATATTGCATCAATAAGCATATTCCGATATTCGAAATCAAGCACCCCATCCAAGACTCCTATATAGTCGCACTGCAAATCCTCCTGAGAAAAGCCGAACAGACGTTTCCACCACTCGTGCTTCAAATGTATCGTCGAATAATGCCTCTTTTGCAATCCGGCCCCCCACACTTCGCCAAAGAAGATTTTGTCGGGAAACTCTTGTTTCATCACTTTCCTAAACTTCTTCCAAAAACGGAATGATGGTCCAATGGCATGATCGATGCGCAAGCCATCGAACCCCAAGCCACACCAGTAACGAGCCACGTCAATCATATATTGGCAGGCAGGCGTATAATTCAGATTCAGCTTGGGCAACTCCTCCACTTCCAAGAAACATTTATAGCTGCCGTCCCTCTTCCAATAGAACCAACGTCGATAGGGGGACGACGGATTCTCCTTTGCCTCTAAAAAAAAGGGATGGGTGAAATGACAATGGTTGGGCACATAATCGGTGTATATCTTCAAGCCTCGCGCATGCGTCGCAGCAATGAGTTCCTTCAAGTCGTCCAACGTACCGAAATGAGGATCAACGTGCATAAAATCAGTGATATGATAGCCATGATAATTGGCCGAAACTGCTATGGGCGACAACCAAATCGAGGTGGCACCCAAGCCTTGTATATGATCCAAATGTTCGATTATGCCACGCAATGTCCCTCCTAAAAAACGGTTCTCGTTTTTCAGGGAAAGATCGCCTGTGAATCGGTCCACCAAGATATGATATATGAATTCACTCTTTTCCATCACTTCTTATCACTACACATTATCACTCTCCTACTCCTTATGACGCAATCCTTTGAAAAAGTTTTTTGTCTTTTGGAAAATGTTCCACCCCGAATCATTCTCATCGTCGTCCGATTCATTCGCCTTCTCCGTACCTTTCAAATACGATTTTGCCGCACCCGTCAATTTTACGGATGGCTTCAATTTTTCAAACTGTGCTTCTGTGATGATCTGATTGTCCAACATTCGTTTCCCAACCACATCATAATGTCCTCCAACATAAGAGTGAAGTTCGTTGTGCTCGTCAAACATCCAATAGAATTTCTTCGGGCGAGGAATGACACAAGCCATAAAGATGGCCTCCTCTGGCGTCAATTTTGAAACATCCTTGTCGAAATAGAAACGTGACGCTTCATTCGCCCCATAAACGCCAGGCCCCCACTCTATGATGTTCAAATAGATCTCCAACATACGTTGTTTGGAAGCCAAACGGTTATTCTCCACCAGCCAAACAATCAATGCCTCCTCCAATTTTCGAGTAAGCGTTTTATCCCTACTAAGATACAGATTCTTAATCAACTGCATGGAAATGGTGCTTCCTCCACGGGCAAATCTACCTTCCTTTATATTCTGGATGATGGAGGCCGTCAAGGCTGTAGGCAAGAAACCTTTGTGGCCATAAAAAGCGCCATCTTCAGAGAACATCACAGCCCATTGCAGATAAGGGGAGATTTTCTCCAAAGGACGAAAATCTGGATTCCCCTCGCCTACCTCAAAACTGCGGACCAACGCACCATTTTCGTAAGCCGAATAGACAAACGGCTCGTTCATCAACGCGAAGTTCGTCTTGCCATAGTGCTCTATCTTAAAATCTCTTTTCCCCAAGAATGAATAAAACTTCAGACTATCCACCTCGGCCATATCCAAGTCCAAATCCAAATCATAAGACAAATCGCCTTTCGTGCTAATACCCTCCAAGTTTTTGAACAGGCCGTCGGGCAACGAGGCAAACAATTGCTGAGAAGGGAAAAATCCCTTGTGGATGGAGAGTTGCAACTTCAACTCCGGACGAGGTGTCACCTTCACATAGGGCGAGAATTGCAATTGATTGACCGTCACCACAGAGGTGCTATCCAACTCAAAATCATCGGGATGAACATTCAAGAGATAATCAATTCCACCCAAAGGAAAAGAGACCAGCGTGTCTGATAGTTTAGAATGCTTGACACTTAAATGGGCAAAGTTCAGCCGACCGTCCAACTGCAACCAATCCGCCTCATCTCTCTTCTCTCTGAATCGAAGTTGGAGCGAATCAAAACGCACCTCAACACCGAATTTGGCCTCAACGTACGGAACCTTCGTCTGACCACCATTGGCAGACGAGACATTACAATCCAACGAACGATCTTTGTTCGAGAAAGAACCCGACAATAGGAACTTTTGCGACTGACCATTTTCAGCCACCTCCACACTCGTGTTGTAATTCTTATCATCGATGGAAAATTCAGGCAAATAGGCATGGATAAAACTACTATCTTTCTGTAATGAGACATTCATCTTGCGAATGTTGATTTCGTCGGGCACCACCCTGAAAAAGAGGGAGAGCACTTTGGAAAGACGAGCAGAGTATCCACCCTCCTCAAAAAGCGAATCGGCCGACAAAGAGTCGTTCGTCTGCACGTCGTGAACGGTGTTTCGTCCAGACATCAACCTATCAAAGTTGCGGACTCCCGCCGTATCCACCAATCGCAAATCGACATCGGACAAACGCAGACGCTTCAAGACTATCGACTTCCGCAACAAATTCATAAGGCTGATTTTAGCCTCCGCCTTGCCTAAAAGAATCAGCGTGTCCTCGGAAGAAGGCATCACACAAAGATCTGTAAGCTGAAGATTACGCAACCCTTGCAATTTGACCGTCCCATAATCTATACGAATGTTTCGCTGTGCCTCCACCTTGGCTATTTTGGAACGTAGAACCTTATCCAACAACGTATTGCGCTGCAAATACACAACAACAGCCACAAGCATGGCAAGCATGACCAACAACGGTATAAACCTGAACATTATGAACTTGACAAACCTATTCATCACTATTCTCCTTAAATATCAAAGCGGACTATCCTTCCCACAAATATAAAAAATAATAGGTTCCACTGTTCTTTTTTGGCTGATTTCAAACAATGTTGACTCCCTAAAGTGACTCGAATCAAGGTGGAACCCACAATTTTTCACCCACATTAAACGCATAAAGGCCCATCTCTCTTTAGGCGAGCCTAATTCCAATTGAAAAAGAGATTAAATGTTCATACTTATCTCGGAATTAATTATGCCATTTCACAATCATAGATGAGGCTCATTATATGCTTGGTTTTGAGAACAAACCATTGCAAAATCTAATTGCGGTGGGTAGAAACAAAGGTATGAGTGTGATCTTGGCAACACAGAATATGGCAAGCTTTAAGAATGGTCATTTTGATTTCTATGCCAATGCTCAATATCCGTTGATCATGAAACAACAAACACTAGATAATCAGGTTATTAAAGATTTGTTTGGAGTTTCAGGTTCCATGCTAGAAGAAATTCGTCAACAAATATCTTCTCTTCAAAAGGGAGAATTGATTATTAAAAACAACGAGGCTGTATTGCTTGGTATTGGCAAACCATACAAGAAGATAAAGGTTTCTCATTTAATCTGACAACTTCAGAAGGGACAAAGATTTTTTTACAGAAGATTTTATAATTCCTCCTAATGCCATATCAAAACCTCGCTAAACACCACATTTAATAACCCAAGAGGTTTGCATTTTGCCCTTTTTCACCCTGCACATCCGCTTCACTTTGTTCAGTGGATGTGCGGGGTTATTGATGTAACGTCATTCTGACATTGCCAACACTTTTATTGTAATCTGTTAACAGCCATACAAGTTGGGTGCAACCACTATGTAGTTCCCTCTTTACATGTAGAAAATCGCATAGAAGATAAGCTATAAAGAAGCATCTTAAATTTCCTCTATCGGACGGACAACATCAGTATTTTCTGCATCGCTCATTCCGAATCCATCATCTTCCAGCACGCAACCTTACGTGTTTTCTCGTCGAATACAATGCCTACTGAATGGACCTCCTCGCTTTCGTTTTTGTACTTTTCCGCATAGCCTTTCTGCTTCAACTGTTCAAGTGCCTCGTTTAAAAGTTCAATCTTCTTCGACTCAGGATCTGCCTCATCTTTGCTCAACATCTTCAGTTCAAACACAAGGGCCATCTTTGCCGTTTGCGCAACAATGTCGACACGTTGGCTTGCCTCCATAATCTCGCATTGGTTTGGAATACCGAAGAGGCAGAATAAAGTTCGTAGGTGATTGCGGAAATATCCCTCGGTGATTTCGCCAGCGTTCTCGTATGGGATGCCGGAGAAGAAGTTGCATACCTTATCCATGAACGCATTGACATCCTGATTGTTCAGGTCGTCCGACAAAGAAATCAATAATGGATTAAGAGAAAAATTTGAGTTTCTCTTTAGACTCAGAATGTTTTTATACCAACTGTCGCGGATCTCAACATTTGGAAAATCATATCTTATAATCCACCTCGTAGGGGAATACTTTTTCCATTCTGCTATGGACAAATATCCAGTTTGGAAAGCGACACTTTGTAATCTCAAATCATCCAAGTCGTATTTGTAATCATTCTCGTCCACCATCCACTGCTGGGTGATGTCATTCAACTCGAATGGGTTATTTCTTACCATATCCAGTAAGAATTTTGGAGTACCAGTATTAATCCAATAGTTGTCAAAATCTTGTCTGTTGAAAAATTCTCCAATCGATACTGGATTGTATACTGATTCACAAGCTCTTACAAATCTGACTCCATTATAGTTTAATTTCAGATTGTGAAGAAGTTCGTCACGACTCATTTCCAATTCAGATGCTGCGGCATCAATATGCTCACTGAAGTTATGTCTCATTTCATCCTCAGTATAGCCCAACATAGTCGCAAAGTTTTTGTCTCTTGTCAAATCCTTAAGATTGTTGGCACCTGAGAAAAGCGATACATGAGCGAATTTGGTTACACCGGTGATGAACACAAAACGTTCCTTTTCGTTAGCGGATTTCAATTCTTGATAAAATGTCGTCATCATTTTCAGAACATCATCTCTATAAGGCATAAACATAGAGTCAAGAATCGGTTTGTCGTATTCATCGACAAGGACAACCACCTGCTTCTCATATTTCTCATAAATCTTCTCAATCAGATCTTTTAGCATACGTGATATGCTTCCATCGAGAATAGATACCTTAAGTTGACGAGCCGACGACAACAGTTCATCCTTGATTTTCAAAGAAATCTCATCTAATCCTAAATACGACGAGCCGCTTGCCAAGTCCAGATGAATTACAGGATATGTCTCCCACACCTCAGGAGCGAGATGTTCGATTTCAAGACCTTTGAACAGATGTTTTTTACCCTGGAAGAAAGCCTTAAAAGTGGAAAGCAACAGACTCTTGCCAAAGCGACGTGGACGAGAGAGGAAGAAACTTTTTTCTCCACTGCTCACAATCTTCCAAACATATCTGGTTTTATCCACATACATCTGGTCCTTTAAGATCAAAGATTCAAAGTCAAAAACACTTGTTGCAATTTCTTTCATATTCTTTCTTCGTTATTCCGACGTCGCAAAGATAATCAATTAATTCATAGCAAGCCCCCTTAATTCCCCTGAAGGGGAAAACGCACTTGTCCAAAGTCCCATTCAGGGGATTTATGGGCTGACCTGTATTTCTAATTATAAGCTTTTCCAGCACACCACTTTTCTCGTCTTCTCGTCGAATACAATGCCGACGGAATGGACCTCCTCGCTTTCATTTTTGTACTTTTCCGCATAGCCTTTCTGCTTCAACTGCCCAAGTGCCTCGTTTAAAAGTTCCATTTTCTTCGACTCGGGATCAGCCTCGTCTTTGCTCAACATCTTCAACTCAAACACAAGAGCCATCTTCGCCGTTTGCGCCACGATGTCGACGCGTTGGCTTGCCTCCATAATCTCGCACTGGTTTGGAATACCGAACAAGCAGAATAAAGTGCGGAGGTGATTGCGGAAATAGCCCTCCGTGATTTCGCCGGCGTTCTCGTAAGGAATGCCAGAGAAGAAGTAGCACACCTTATCCATGAATGACTCTACGTTTTTATCGTCAAGTGCCTCGGGCAAAGAGATAATAAGAGGCATAAGCAAACCGTATGTGTGAGGCTTAGTGGTAAGCACGTTTTTATACCAGCTGTCTCTAATCTCTCGGTTAGGAAAGTCGTATCTGATTTTCCACTCTGTCAAAGAGACCCTTTTCCACTCGGCAATCGAAAGATATCCCGACTGGAATGCAACGGATCTAAGGTCAAGCTCATTCAAATCATATTTGTCGTCATTCTCGTCAGCCACCCATTCCCTCGTCAAATCCTGAAGTCTGAACGGATTATCCTTCACCATGTTGAGCAAGAAACGAGGTGTGCCCGTAGCAATCCAATAATTATCAAATCGTTGATTTACGAATAGTTTTCCAACTGACACAGGATTATATACAGATTCACATCTGCTGACGAATCTCATACCATTGTAATATTGCTTCATATAAGCAAGAAGCACATCAGGAGTAGTTTCCAACTCTTTGGCTGTCTCCTCTATATGTTCGGCGAAATTTGCACGAAGTTCATCCTCCGTATATCCCAACATAGTAGCATAATTTTTGTTCCTTGTCAGATCCGTAGGATTGTTAGAGCCAGAAAAAAGCGAGACATGAGCGAATTTAGTGACACCAGTAATGAATACAAAACGCTCCTTGTCGTTGGCGGATTTAAGTTGTTGATAAAACTCTGCCATCATTTTCACGACATCTTCCTGATAAGATGTCTTGAAAGAGTCAAGAATGGGTTTATCGTACTCGTCGACAAGGACAACAACCTGTTTGCTATATTTCTCATACGACTTTTCTATAAGGTCTTTAAGCATACGCGATATGCTTCCATCGAGAATAGACACTTTTAGTTGACGAGCCGACGACAACAGTTCATCCTTGATTTTCAGTGAAATCTCATCTAATCCTAAATACGACGAGCCGCTTGCCAAATCCAGATGAATCACAGGATATGTCTCCCACACCTCAGGAGCAAGACGTTCAATTTCAAGACCTTTGAAAAGATCTTTTTTTCCCTGAAAGAAAGCCTTAAAAGTGGAAAGCAACAGACTCTTGCCGAAACGACGTGGACGAGAGAGGAAGAAACTTTTCGTTTTTCCCATCACTATCTTTGCCACAAATGCCGTTTTATCGACATACAAAGCGTCACTTTTGATCAAATCCTCAAATGTGAATATATCTGTTGCAATTTCTTTCATTTTATTCTTTTTTATCCCGACGTCGCAAAGATACGATTTTCAATGCATAATGCATAATCCACAATGCATAATCGTTGATGCCATCAAATGCCATTTACATGGTCCAGCGGACCTGGCACGAAGTGAATTGTAGCCGATTTCATTTATTCGGTCGAAGACTGAATAAATGATGTCGGTTTTAATGATTTTTGAATTCGAACCGTGGACACGGTTCACCTAAAAGGCCATGGTTGACACGGAATGCCATGGGCATTGTGTCTACCGTGGCCGATTGACATATCGATTTTCGACCACATCGGCAACGAATGCCAATTCATTCCACATCGCCCCCATCGTCAACGAATGCCGAATATTTTCGTCATTTCCATCAGCAACGGTAGCCGAATCATTTTCCCCTTCTCTCATCGGCAACGGTAGCCGAAAGGCTCCGCCTTCTCGTCAACCATTGCCTGAGAGAACAACCGTTGCTACGGTTGGATGATATATTTTAAATTATGTTGCGTTTTCAACTTGAACTCTGCTTTTTGCACCTTTGTTGTTGCCCAAATTCTGGGGAGTATTAACTACTCTACCTCCATTCTTTCAATATAGAATAACAAATCATTCTTTTTTATTTTAGGAAGTTTTATACCATATCTCTTTAAAGCATAAACTCTAATACGATCTAAAAACTCACGTTGAAAATCTCCACATTTGCATTCATATTCGGGTTGAGCTCCTTCATCAGCATAAACAACACATCTATCCCTAAATTCAGATAGCATTTTACTAAAATAGTAATCTTGATACTCTCCATCCACATATTGCATTGCAAATGGGAACCAATACTTTTTTGAATATTTTTCATTATATAATGTCGTGTATTCATCCTTTCCAAAATCTTCCAATAAGATTGAAATTGATAGTTTTGAATTTATAATACCTAATTGTTTTGCTAACATCATTCTAGTTCCGATATCATCGGATGCTCTAAATTTCTGCCCAATCTTTTGCACAGAGACTTCGTCTCCCAAATATGCACGCCCAAACAAATCAGATTTCTCCAATACCACTTTCTTTTCTTTGCCTGTCAAATCCAAATAACATGCTAAAGGAATTATTTGCTCTATAGAGATTCTTTTTTTTATCTCTTTAGACTTCTCCCTAAGAATACGAGGATTCCCTTTCTCTGCCAATATTTGACTGCATTGATACACAATATTCTTTGAATTACCTTCTTTCATACACAATATCAATAAATTATAGATTCTATCATCTGCAATATAAATATCATTTGTTCTTTCTGTCATTTCCTCCAAATAATGAAGGAATTCATATTCATCTATAAAATCAGAAAATGCCAAATTATTTTGTTTTGCAAAATCGATTATTTCTGCTTTATTAGAAATAGGAGTCTTTTCTTCTTCAGAATAAGCTACAGAATAACTCAGCACTATCACTAACAATAAAAAAAAGAACTTAACCATATTACTATTATTACCTATTAACGTTATTCCATTGTTCGTCATATCCCTCGTTAAATTTTCTCTTTATCTTTCTATTCCTAATTTGGGTGCCTTTCGGTCTTTGTGTGGTATAATACATGACATTTCCGTTTTTCTATAGTGCTCCTCATTTTTTGACAACTGGTTAATCCTTTTCTATTCTTTATTCCGACGTCGCAAAGATTATCAATTAATTCATAACAAGGCCCATTAATCCCCCTAAAGGGGGAAACGCACCTGCCCAGAAGTCCCCTTTAGGGGATTTAGGGGCTGATTAGCATTTATAGGCTTTTCCAGCACACCACTTTTCTCGTCTTCTCGTCGAACACAATGCCGACGGAATGGACCTCCTCGCTTTCGTTTTTATATTTTTCCGCATAGCCTTTCTGCCTCAACTGCTCAAGTGCCTCGTTTAGAAGTAACGTCTTTTTCGACTCGGGATCAGCCTCATCTTTGCTCAACATCTTCAATTCAAACACAAGAGCCATCTTTGCCGTTTGTGCAACAATGTCGACACGTTGGCTCGCCTCCATAATCTCGCACTGGTTTGGAATACCGAACAAGCAGAATAAAGTGCGGAGGTGATTGCGGAAATAGCCCTCCGTGATTTCGCCGGCGTTCTCGTAAGGAATGCCAGAGAAGAAGTAGCACACCTTATCCATGAATGACTCTACGTTTTTATCGTCAAGTGCCTCGGGCAAAGAGATAATAAGAGGCATAAGCAAACCGTATGTGTGAGGCTTAGTGGTAAGCACGTTTTTATACCAGCTGTCTCTAATCTCTCGGTTAGGAAAGTCGTATCTGATTTTCCACTCTGTCAAAGAGACCCTTTTCCACTCGGCAATCGAAAGATATCCCGACTGGAATGCAACGGATCTAAGGTCAAGCTCATTCAAATCATATTTGTCGTCATTCTCGTCAGCCACCCATTCCCTCGTCAAATCCTGAAGTCTGAACGGATTATCCTTCACCATGTTGAGCAAGAAACGAGGTGTGCCCGTAGCAATCCAATAATTATCAAATCGTTGATTTACGAATAGTTTTCCAACTGACACAGGATTATATACAGATTCACATCTGCTGACGAATCTCATACCATTGTAATATTGCTTCATATAAGCAAGAAGCACATCAGGAGTAGTTTCCAACTCTTTGGCTGTCTCCTCTATATGTTCGGCGAAATTTGCACGAAGTTCATCCTCCGTATATCCCAACATAGTAGCATAATTTTTGTTCCTTGTCAGATCCGTAGGATTGTTAGAGCCAGAAAAAAGCGAGACATGAGCGAATTTAGTGACACCTGTAATGAAAACAAAACGTTCCTTGTCGTTGGCGGATTTTAGTTCCTGATAAAAGCCCGCCATCAATTCCAAAACATCATTAATGTATGGTTTGCTCATGGAATCGAGAATTGGCTTATCGTACTCGTCGACAAGGACGACCACTTGCTTCTGATATTTCTGATAAGCAAAAAATATCAAGTCGTGCAACATGGTAGAAGGACGGCTGCTTTCAATTTCGACGTCAAGTGAGATAGCGGCATCCCTCAACTGCAATTTGATTTTTTCCTCTATAGCCCCAACACCCTCATACGACGAGCCGCTTGCCAAATCCAGATGAATCACAGGATATGTCTCCCACGCCTCAGGTGCAAGACGTTCAATTTCAAGACCTTTGAAAAGATCTTTTTTTCCCTGAAAGAAAGCCTTAAAAGTTGAAAGCAACAGACTCTTGCCGAAGCGACGTGGACGAGATAGGAAAAAACTGCCTTCCGACTTGGCAATCTCCCATATATATTTTGTCTTATCCACATACAAACAATCGTTGTTACGTAGATTCTCAAATGTAAATATATCTGTTGCAATTCTCTTCATTTTCATTCTTTTTTATTCCGACGTCGCAAAGATAATCAATTAATTCATAGCAAGCCCCCTTAATTCCACTAAAGGGGAAACCGCACCTGCCCAAAGTCCCCTTTAGGGGATTTAGGCACTGATTCGCATTTAGCATTTTATAAGCTTTTCCAGCACACCACTTTTCTCGTCTTCTCGTCGAACACAATGCCGACGGAATGGACCTCCTCGCTTTCGTTTTTATATTTTTCCGCATAGCCTTTCTGCCTCAACTGCTCAAGTGCCTCGTTTAGAAGTAACGTCTTTTTCGACTCGGGATCAGCCTCATCTTTGCTCAACATCTTCAATTCAAACACAAGAGCCATCTTTGCCGTTTGTGCAACAATGTCGACACGTTGGCTCGCCTCCATAATCTCGCACTGGTTTGGAATACCGAACAAGCAGAATAAAGTGCGGAGGTGATTGCGGAAATAGCCCTCCGTGATTTCGCCGGCGTTCTCGTAAGGAATGCCAGAGAAGAAGTAGCACACCTTATCCATGAATGACTCTACGTTTTTATCGTCAAGTGCCTCGGGCAAAGAGATAATAAGAGGCATAAGCAAACCGTATGTGTGAGGCTTAGTGGTAAGCACGTTTTTATACCAGCTGTCTCTAATCTCTCGGTTAGGAAAGTCGTATCTGATTTTCCACTCTGTCAAAGAGACCCTTTTCCACTCGGCAATCGAAAGATATCCCGACTGGAATGCAACGGATCTAAGGTCAAGCTCATTCAAATCATATTTGTCGTCATTCTCGTCAGCCACCCATTCCCTCGTCAAATCCTGAAGTCTGAACGGATTATCCTTCACCATGTTGAGCAAGAAACGAGGTGTGCCCGTAGCAATCCAATAATTATCAAATCGTTGATTTACGAATAGTTTTCCAACTGACACAGGATTATATACAGATTCACATCTGCTGACGAATCTCATACCATTGTAATATTGCTTCATATAAGCAAGAAGCACATCAGGAGTAGTTTCCAACTCTTTGGCTGTCTCCTCTATATGTTCGGCGAAATTTGCACGAAGTTCATCCTCCGTATATCCCAACATAGTAGCATAATTTTTGTTCCTTGTCAGATCCGTAGGATTGTTAGAGCCAGAAAAAAGCGAGACATGAGCGAATTTAGTGACACCTGTAATGAAAACAAAACGTTCCTTGTCGTTGGCGGATTTTAGTTGTTGGTAAAACTCTGCCATCATTTTCACTACATCTTCCTGATAAGAAGTCTTGAAAGAGTCAAGAATTGGCTTATCGTACTCGTCGACAAGGACAACAACCTGTTTGCCATATTTTTCATACGACTTTTCTATAAGGTCTTTAAGCATACGTGATATGCTTCCGTCAAGAATAGACACTTTTAGCTGACGAGCCGCAGACAACAACTCATCCTTGATTTTCAGTGAAATTTCATCTAATCCTAGATACGACGACCCGCTTGCCAAATCCAGATGAATCACAGGATATGTCTCCCACACCTCAGGTGCAAGACGTTCGATTTCAAGACCTTTGAACAGATCTTTCTTGCCCTGAAAAAAAGCCTTGAAAGTGGAAAGCAACAGACTCTTGCCGAAACGACGTGGACGAGATAGGAAGAAACTTTTCGTTTTTCCCATCACTATCTTTGCCACAAATGCCGTTTTGTCGACATACAAAGCATCACTTTTGATCAAATCCTCAAATGTGAATATATCTGTTGCAATTTCTTTCATTTTCTTTCTTCTTTATTCCGACGTCGCAAAGATAATCAATTAATTCATAGCAAGCCCCCTTAATTCCACTAAAGGGGAAACCGCACCTGCCCAAAGTCCCCTTTAGGGGATTTAGGCACTGATTCGCATTTAGCATTTTATAAGCTTTTCCAGCACGCCACTTTGCGAGTCTTCCCATCAAACACAATGCCGACGGAATGGACCTCCTCGCTTTCGTTTTTGTACTTTTCCGCATAGCCTTTCTGCTTCAACTGTTCAAGTGCCTCGTTTAGCAGTTCAATCTTCTTCGACTCGGGATCTGCCTCATCTTTATTCAACATCTTCAGTTCAAACACGAGAGCCATCTTTGCCGTTTGCGCAACAATGTCGACACGTTGGCTAGCCTCCATAATCTCGCACTGGTTTGGAATGCCGAACAAGCAGAATAAAGTGCGAAGATGGTTGCGGAAATAGACCTCCGTGATTTCACCAGCGTTCTCGTAAGGAATGCCAGAGAAGAAGTTGCACACCTTCTCCATGAAGGATTCAACGTTTTTATCGTCAAGAGCTTCTGGCAAAGAGACAAGTAGAGGCATAAGCAAACCGTATGTGTGAGGCTTAGTGGTAAGCACGTTTTTATACCAGCTGTCTCTAATCTCTCGGTTAGGAAAGTCGTATCTGATTTTCCACTCTGTCAAAGAGACCCTTTTCCACTCGGCAATCGAAAGATATCCCGACTGGAATGCAACGGATCTAAGGTCAAGCTCATTCAAATCATATTTGTCGTCATTCTCGTCAGCCACCCATTCCCTCGTCAAATCCTGAAGTCTGAACGGATTATCCTTCACCATGTTGAGCAAGAAACGAGGTGTGCCCGTAGCAATCCAATAATTATCAAATCGTTGATTTACGAATAGTTTTCCAACTGACACAGGATTATATACAGATTCACATCTGCTGACGAATCTCATACCATTGTAATATTGCTTCATATAAGCAAGAAGCACATCAGGAGTAGTTTCCAACTCTTTGGCTGTCTCCTCTATATGTTCGGCGAAATTTGCACGAAGTTCATCCTCCGTATATCCCAACATAGTAGCATAATTTTTGTTCCTTGTCAGATCCGTAGGATTGTTAGAGCCAGAAAAAAGCGAGACATGAGCGAATTTAGTGACACCAGTAATGAATACAAAACGCTCCTTGTCGTTGGCGGATTTAAGTTGTTGATAAAACTCTGCCATCATTTTCACTACATCTTCCTGATAAGAAGTCTTGAAAGAGTCAAGAATTGGCTTATCGTACTCGTCGACAAGGACAACAACCTGTTTGCCATATTTTTCATACGACTTTTCTATAAGGTCTTTAAGCATACGTGATATGCTTCCGTCAAGAATAGACACTTTTAGCTGACGAGCCGCAGACAACAACTCATCCTTGATTTTCAGTGAAATTTCATCTAATCCTAGATACGACGACCCGCTTGCCAGATCCAGATGAATCACAGGATACGTCTCCCACACCTCAGGAGCAAGACGTTCAATCTCAAGACCTTTGAACAGATCTTTCTTGCCCTGAAAGAAAGCCTTAAAAGTGGAAAGCAACAGACTTTTGCCAAAGCGACGTGGACGAGATAGGAAGAAACTGCCTTCCGACTTGGCAATCTCCCATATATATCTTGTCTTATCCACATACAAACAATCGTTGTTACGCAGATTCTCAAATGTAAATATATCTGTAGCAATTCTCTTCATTTTCTTCTTTCTTTATTCCGACGTCGCAAAGATACTTAATTAATTCATAATGCATAATTCGCAAATGCCAAGGCAAGCCAATTTTAACGGAAGATTTTATAATTCCGCCAAATGCCACACTAAATCTTACCACATAACATTTGTATTTTGCAGTAAAATAATGACTTTGTTAGTCAATGTATATAAGCAATCCGAAGATCAATAATGTCAGGTTATCACCAATAGTCAAAACAAAAATCTCGCCTTCGATGTCAACATACGTCCGTCAAACCAATTTGTCCATACAAAAAAAACTCCTCAACTTGTTCCAAAAATGACTATATTTGCAATTCATAAAAAAGCAGATTAGATACAAAAATGATTTCTGTTGACAAACTTTCGGTTGAATTTAGTGGTGTAGCACTTTTCAACGACATCTCATTCGTTGTTAACCAACGTGATAGGATCGCGCTCGTAGGTAAAAACGGAGCGGGGAAATCCACTATGCTCAAAATTTTTGCAGGCATACAACCTCCTACCCGAGGTTCAATTTCCGTACCCAAAGAGGTAACTATCGGTTACCTTCCTCAGCACATGATCCACAACGACGGGGCAACCGTAATGGAAGAAGCCGAAAAGGCTTTCGACCAACTGTTCCGCCTTCAAGAAGAGATCAACAAGATGGGGGAAGAGTTGGCCAACAGAACAGACTACGAATCTGAAAGTTATCACAATCTCATCGACAAACTCACCCACGCCAACGAACAGTTGGTCATGATGGGTATCAACAGTTACAAAGGAGAGATCGAGAAGACATTGCTCGGCCTTGGATTCGTACGCGAAGATTTCGACCGCCAAACAAGCGAATTCAGCGGTGGTTGGAGAATGCGTATCGAATTGGCAAAAATTCTGCTAAAACGTCCGAATGTACTTCTGCTCGACGAGCCGACCAACCACCTCGACATTGAGTCCATCCAATGGTTGGAAAACTTCCTTGCCACCAGCGGAAGTGCCGTCATCCTCGTTTCGCACGACCGCGCCTTCATCGACGCTGTCACCAACCGAACGATAGAAATTTCATTGGGCAAGATTTACGACTACAAAGTATCTTACTCTCAATATGTGGAACTTCGTAAGGAACGCCGCGAACAACAACTTCGAGCTTACGAAAACCAACAGAAACAGATTCAAGACACAGAAGACTTCATCGAACGCTTCCGCTACAAAGCGACCAAGGCGGTGCAAGTCCAATCAAGAATCAAACAACTTGAGAAAATAGATAGAATCGAGGTGGACGAAGAAGACAATTCCAGCCTACACCTCAAATTTCCGCCAGCTCCCCACTCCGGCTCCATCACCGTTGAGGCTGAACATCTCACCAAGAGATATGGAGACAAGACCGTCCTTGACGATGTGGACATCATCATCGAAAGAGGTCAGAAAGTTGCTTTCGTGGGAAAAAACGGCGAGGGTAAATCTACTTTCGTGAAATGTATCATGGAGGAGATTGAATACCAAGGAAAGCTCAAACTGGGACACTTGGTCAAGATTGGGTACTTCGCCCAAAACCAAGCATCTCTTCTCGACGAGAACCGAACGGTATTCCAAACCATCGACGATGTGGCCACTGGCGACATCCGAACAAAGATCAATGACATCTTGGGTGCTTTCATGTTTGGCGGCGAAGCTTCCGAAAAGAAGGTGAAGGTCCTATCTGGAGGAGAACGTACCCGCTTGGCCATGATTCGCCTCTTGCTCGAACCAGTCAACTTCCTCGTACTCGATGAGCCAACCAACCACCTCGACATGCGTTCGAAAGATGTCCTCAAAGAGGCCATCAAGGCTTTCGACGGAACTGTGATCGTCGTATCTCACGATCGCGAATTCCTCGATGGATTGGTAGAAAAAACATACGAATTCACCAATCATAAGATTGTTGAGCACTTGGGGGGCATCTACGATTTCTTGCAAACCAAGAAAATGGAATCCCTCAAAGAGTTGGATACAAGCATCAACAAAAAAGAGGACTCCGCACCTAAAACAGTTTCCGACAACAAACTATCCTACGAAGCCCGCAAAGAAGCTGCTAAGAAAATCAAGAAAGCGGAAAGAAATGTCGAAGATGCGGAGAAGGCCATCAATGCCATCGAATCGCGCATAAAGGAAATTGAGAAACTGCTCGAAGATCCAGAAAATGCAACCAACACCAACTTGTTTGACGAATACAAGAAGAAGCAACATGAGTTGGAGCAGAAAATGTATGAGTGGGAACTTCTCTCAGAAGAGTTGGAGAATCTAAAAAACGAAACGGCATTGTAACCAATGTGGCGCCCTTCCCCAATCACATTAATTAATGAAATAAAAAACGATCAATATATTTTATTCTATGAAGGAAAATGAAATGATATTTGGCATTAGAGCCATCATCGAAGCCATTGAGGCAGGCAAGGAAATCGACAAGATCATCATCAAGAAAGATTTGCAAAGCGACTTGTCTCACGAACTTTTCATGGCTCTACGCAACCACGATTTCATCCAAGTGCAACGCGTTCCTATCGAACGTATCAATCGTTACACTAGAAAAAATCACCAAGGTGCCATCGCCTTCATCAGCCAAACAACCTATCAACACATCGACCAACTCATCCCTACTCTTTACGAGGAGGGCAAAAGTCCTTTCGTTGTTGTGTTAGACGGAGTTACCGACGTTCGCAACTTCGGAGCCATTGCCCGCACGTGCGAATGTGCAGGCGTTGACGCACTCATCATTCCTGCCAAAGGAGGAGCAACTGTCAATGCAGACGCCATCAAGACCTCGGCAGGAGCACTCCACACCCTCCCTGTCTGCAAAGAGACAAATTTGGTGGAGACCATCAAATTCTTGAAGAATAGCGGGCTCCGCGTCATTGCCGCAACTGAGAAAGCGGAGAAGGTCTATTCTCAAACCAATTTGAGCGCACCGATTGCTCTCGTCATGGGCGCAGAAGACTCTGGAATCTCGCCCGAAGTATTGAGAATTTGCGATGAAATGGTGAAAATTCCTATCGTAGGAAAGATCGAGTCACTCAACGTCTCTGTTGCTGCGGGCGTATTCATCTACGAGATACTTAGACAAAACCAAGAATAAAAATATTATGGAAGTCCTTTACGAAGACAACCATGTAATTGTTGTCAACAAATCAAGTTCGGAGATTGTACAGGCTGACAAGTCTGGCGACAAGCCTCTAAGCGAGATGGTAAAAGAATATCTGAAAGAGAAGTATCAGAAACCAGGCAATGTCTTTTTAGGCGTCACACACCGTATTGACAGACCCGTAAGCGGTGCCGTTCTTTTTGCCAAGACAAGCAAGGCTTTGTCCAGACTGAACGACATGTTCAGATACCATAGCAATCTGAAGAAGCAATACTGGGCCATCGTGAAAAACGTTCCGCCAGAAGAGGAGATGACACTCGTCCACTATCTGACGCGCAACGAGCGATTGAACAAGACTTTCGCCAGCAACGAGCGCACGGAAGGCTCCAAAAAGTCCATTCTATCGTTGAAACGCATAGCAGACTCCGACAACTATCACTTGTTGGAGATAGATTTAAAGACAGGAAGACACCACCAAATTAGATGCCAACTCTCCACCATCGGATGTCCGATCAAGGGAGACATCAAATATGGTTTTCAAAGGACCAACCCCGACGGAGGCATTTCGCTCCATGCACGTTATTTGGAGTTCATCCACCCAGTTTCTAAGAAATTGATTGGCATCGAAGCTCCGCTACCCAACGACATCCTTTGGAACGAATTTGCTCGCATCCTAAATGTCAACCCAGAAGGCAGCATCAAGGTGATGGAGCCCGAAGAATACGAAAAATTGGAACTTGAACGTGCCGAAGAGATGAAAAAATTCGGCATGTAAGTCACCTCTACAATTTAAAGAAGCCGCGGAATTTTTCTGCGGCTTCTTTCGTACAGCATCATGGCAAACCCAAGGCTTTATACCTCTCTAAGTAGGAAAGCCATATACATTGGCAAAATGAGCAAATTGTCTTTTCGCCCAATATTGTAGTCTCCCAGTTTGAACGCACTTTCCACATGGTACTTTTCTGGATGGTTCAACACTGTCCGAAGAGACTTTGCATTCCCATCAGTCGCCTTACATTCAACAGGGATACACTTCCCTTTGTAACGCAAAAGGAAGTCAAGTTCCACACCCCCATCTTTATGGTAATAGTATAACTTCCTACCCATCTTGCCAAAGATATCCGCCAAAAGATTTTCGAAAATAGCCCCCTTATAAGTCAGCAGATTACCCTCCAAAATACTTAGTTGCGTACCTTCTTCAAGCATAGAAACAAGTAACCCGATATCCGACATATACACTTTGAATTCACTTTGAATACTATTGCCATCGAGCGGCAATTCAGTAATTTCCGTATTGTGGCAACGACGAATAATGCCTGCATCTTCTATCCATTGAATACTCCCCAAATAGTCACGACCACGCCCTCCAGAACGCACTAATGAGTAACTAAATTTTTTATATTCACGAGCCAACTGTTTAGGTATAGACTCGAAGCACTCCCTAATGCGCGATTTGTCGGCAGGCATCGCATACTTAACCATATCTGCCTTGTATTCGTCCACAATGCGTTGCTGCACAGAAAGCACTTTCCCTATTTGCTTCGTTTCAAGAAAAGTTCTAACGGCTTCTGGCATTCCGCCAACGACAACATATTGAAGAAGTAACTCTCGGAAACGGATATGAAGTGCCTCTTCCACTGGCACTTCCTTCTGTAATTGGCTACGCAAATAATCGATGTGGGCATCTTTAATTCCATTCGCCCAAAGCCACTCCTCATAGTCCATAGGATACATGGTGACAATATGCTCAAATCCGACAGGTATTGATGCAAGTTCCTCTTCTCTCCTTTCTTCTATAGTTTTATAACCATTAACACCTAAAAGAGAACTTGTGCACATCACTTCATAACGCCCATCCAGAGCGAAATACTTCAAGGCTCCGCGGGCACGAGGACAGTCCTGGATTTCGTCGAAAATGAAACAAGTTTGATTTTCCTCTATTTTCCCCTGCGGAAATGCAGCTGTAATTCGTAGAATGACAGAATCAACGTCAACATTAGGAGTAAAGAATGTCTTGTACTCTGGATGCTCGTGAAAATTAAGATATACGATGTTTTTAAAATGCTCCTTTGCGAATTTTATCACACTGCTGGTCTTCCCACACTGCCGAATCCCCTTAACAACGATAGGTTTATGGCCCTTTTCATCAAGCCACAATTGAAATTCTGCTTCTATTTTGCGTTTATACATATCTTACTACTAATCTGATTATCTGCAAATATGCACATTTTCATACCGACTTTCATATTAATTACACACATTTTCATACCGAGTTTTATAATAATATACCACATTTTCATACCGAGTTTTAGACATTTACACACATTTTCATACCGAGTTTTCTAAAAAAACATGTGCAACATACGAAATCCAAAGTTTTAGACAGAGAAACCCTCTCTTTTATAATTCTTATTTTTCGATTATTTCCGTCATTACACTTACAAATGAAAAAATTATCACTATTTTTGCTTTTGAATTAGAACCTAATCGTTTCCAATTTATTAATAGGGTAATAAACAAAAAATTTACAATTATGAACAAAAAAGTAATGCTATGTGGCATAGTATCTACTATGGCCGCGTTTTCCTTTGTCGCCTGTGAGGACGATGACGACAACAACGGAGGAAATCAATCAAACATTAAAGTGGAGGGCAGCCTGGTTGACACCAGCGATCCTGTAACATCAACTTTTATAGAACACGATACTCTGGCCACCTACTCTTTCAACATGCAAAAGAAAGAGGGAACACTTCAATTATTGAATGTGTTTTTGGCTTCATGTCCCAACGCAAAATACAGTAGCTCAGTCGATTTCAAAAACGACTCTATTAAAATCACGCTTTCAGACGACACGCCAAACGATGTCGTATGTGGAGCTTCCCTTTTGCGCGACTTCACCTACAAATTCACAGGACTCGATGCTAAGAAATACAACATTAGCGTATTCTCGGAAGAAGGAATCTCTATCAGTTCATTCGACCTCGATCTTTCCAAATTTGACAACGGTGTGATTTTAGCTGAGAAAAAGGAAGGAGAGTTGAAGGGCAGTTTTCTTTCCCACAGTTCCTGCAAAGGAAGCGGATTCGGACTACGTTCAGGTGAAGTTTCGGATATAGATGATATAGATACGGTAGCAACCTACTCTTTCGACTTAGACACAAAAACTGGAATCATCACATACGTCAACTTCAATGCATCTTGCGCTACAAACATTTCATCTTCCGTCTCAATTGAAGGTGATGAAATCAGCATCTCGCCATATGAAACACCCTCATACCGAATTACGGAACAAGGCGATACAATCTTCATTATGGCTGACTGCATGTGCACCTACGATGTAACCAGCCAATTCACTGGAATCGAGGCAAAGGAATACACACTCAAAGTCATAAAATATTTTAAGATATACACTTTTAAAATAGACTTGAGTAAGAGCACATCTGGTGTATTGACCGAAAAAGAAGTTGATAAAATAACTGAGATAGATAGTACAGATTTAACAACAGCAATTTATTAATAGAAAAAACATCATGAAAAAGAAGATTTTATTCGGAGTATTGCCATTCGTAGCACTCTTTGGTTTCATTGCTTGCGATGACGATGACGATGCCAACGACGGGAAAAAGACAGAAGGAGAAATGACAATAAGCGGATCATTTCTTAGTAGCTCCGATTGCAAAGGCGATGGACTTCGTTCAGCATACGCCCTAAGCGGAGATACAATAGCCTCCTACTCTTTTGATTTGGAAAAGAATACAGGAACCATCACACTCGTCAATTATACTGACGAATGTGAAACTACACATTCAGCCGAAATTTCCGTTCAAGGAAACGCCATAACAATAATGCCAACCACTAAATACCCTATCTACATCACAGAAGATGGCGACACCATAGAATTACACGCCAACTGCATTTGTAGATATGACATCACAAGCCAATTTACCGGTATTGAGGCGAAAGAATATGAAATTACTTTTGGAAAAATAGAAGGCCAATCCTTCAATATCGACTTGAGCAAAAGTACTTCTGGCGTTATCATCAAGGAATAATAAAACATTGGGTGAGAAGAATAAAATTCTTGTCCATTCATCAAATAATCTAATTTAAGACACGAATCATTATGAATAAGAAATTATTACTTTGCGGCATAGCATCATTGATGGTTGCGTTTTCTTTTGTTGCCTGTGAGGACGATGACGACGACAACAACGGTGGAGATTCCTCAAACAATGTGAAGGTGGAGGGTAGTTTGGTTGACACAAGCGACCCAGGAGAGAATGCTGTAAATAAAGACACTATGGCATCCTACTCTTTCGACATGCAGAAGAAAGAGGGAACTCTCCAATTGTTGGATGTCTTTCGGCCATCATGCCCTAATGCGAAATACAGTAGCACATTCGACTTCAAGAACGACTCTATTAAAATCACGCTTTCTGACGACACTCCTGACAATACCGTTTGCGGAGCCCCTCTTTATCGAGACTTCACCTACAAATTCACAGGACTTGATGCTAAGAAATACAACATTAGCGTATTCACGAAAGAAGGAATCTCTATCAATTCATTCGACCTAGATCTTACTATTCATTCCTATGGATTTATCATCAAAGAAGAATCAGAAGAGTTGAACGGAACGTTCCATTCAAGAAGTGCTTGCAAAAATGATGCATTTGAAGAAGAAGAGGATGATCTAAGATCAGTAAGAATAAACAATGACACCATTGCTACTTACTCTTTTGATATGGAGAAGCGCGTTGGTACAATTACTGCTGTCAATCGCCTATTCAATTGCTGCGGAAAAGCAGTTTCAGAAGTATCTATCGACGGAGACAACATCAACATTGAATTGAAGGAGACTTCATTGGAATTGTGCAAGTGCATCTGCACTTACGACATAACAAGTCAAATTTCGGGTGTCTCACCTAAGAAGTACCATGTCACTATCATAGGAGAGACCGAAACTCCTCAAACTTTCGACATTGACTTAAGCAAGACAACAAACGGCATAATTCTTAACGAATAAAAGATTTTGCTCTATATTCAAAGGCTGTCAGCTAATGGCAGCCTTTTTTTGTGCCCTCTTTTCTATCGTCCAATATTCTTTTCCATTGGTAACTTTGCTGCAACTCGGAACTCCTAATATAGTCCTCTCCAACAAGAGAAGCATCTCAGCCTCTCACAATCCAATCCCAAGAAATACCTATAAAAACAAGAGAGAAAAGAAATATAGGGATCCAAATCAAAAGGAAAACTATAGATTTCGCCCAGTCTGGCAAATCCGGAAGAAACGTCAGAACTTTTTTCAACATTTGGCAAAACATACACACAATACGATATGCAGCTATAGCCACCAATAGCGTCACAAAAAATGCAAGTTTTATCATACTACTGAATTTTTTTAACCATTACACTACAGAACAAGTAAACACATGGGATCTGTTCATTCTCAAATAATGGTTTATTAGGTTTTCAGACGGATTTTTTTGAGAAGAAGATTGGCTACCCATTAGAAGAGGAGAAGCCACAAAAAAAGCTTCGAAATCACTTCCGAAGCTTTTTTGGCGCTTTTACACGCCGTGTGTGTCTTTCAATACAGGTATTAGAAAAGGTTTTGGATATAGTATATTTATATAATAGGGTCAAATCTAAAATGGATTCGAGATCGTTTGTCTCTCAACCACATTGCAATTTTAAGCAGAAAAAGGAAGAACGATGTTCAATATTCGAAAAACAATGTGGATTTTTCGATGAAATGGGTATTTTTTGCAATTTGTCCACATGAATTTTCAATTTGTCCACATAAACAACAGCACAAAACAAACAAATTATAAACCTCCCAATAGCAAATTCAAAATCATCTTGGTAATTTTGCAACAAAACACATCCAAGCATGGACATTGACTATTCACAAGAGAAATATTGGTTCGAAGCTTCCTCCCAATTCATAGGGAAAGAGGTGGACATTTTCTATGTCTATCCCACCATCAACTCCGAACCCCTCAGCAACAGAGGAGACGTTCCCTCCCACACCAACATCTATGACCCGTCGGTACGGAAAGCCGCCACCAAAAACCAATCCTACAACAAGTCGGTCTATGCAGCGGGCGACTTCAACTTCTTCGCCCCCTACTATCGACAAATGACGACAAAGGTATTCGCCATGAGCAACAAGGAACGCAAACGTCAATCCAAGCTCGCCATATCCGATGTCAAGGATGCCTTTCAATACTATATGAGCCAGTTCAACAACGGTCGTCCATTTATTCTATTAGGCCACAGCCAAGGATCACAAATGCTCTTAGAATTGATAAAAAGAGGCATGACCGACGCCCAACATCAACAAATGGTTGCAGCCTATCTCATGGGCTTCGAAATCACCCAAAAAGATTTGATCAAATACCCTCACCGACTGAAACCCGCAACAGGCGAGTTAGACAAGGGCGTTGTCATTTCCTACAACTCTGTCACTTCAACAGAAGCCATTTCACACCTATTCTCCCGTACAGTCGTCTGCATCAATCCTGTCAATTGGAGGACCGATGGCGAAATTGCCACCAAAGAGATGCACAAAGGCATCATCCGCTACAGCAAGGAGAAGAAGGGCTATCTCTCTACGCCCAATTATACAAGTGTTCAGATAGTGAATCACGTCCTCGTCTGCAAAGAGGTGGATCCTTATGTTTGTTATGACGAGAAAATTAAAGAGCCATTTCCTTTAGGTAACCTTCACTTTGCCGATTCGTGGCTCTTTGCCGAAAACATCAAAGAGAACATTCGCAAACGTGCGAAAGGATACAATACGGTTTCTTCCTGAGTGGATTTTTCCAACACAGTTCCCTCCATAAATTTGCAACAAAAAGGCAAGAAAATCTCTATCACAAAACGGCTTACTACATTTTCATTGATAAACCCCGCTCAAAAACATACCTATTTCCACTTTTTTATGTACTTTTGCACGTTAAAATGAAAAATGTGCATATACATGAACGACTTATTACCATACGACCCTAAAAACGCAATGTCAATCTACGAGCACGCTTCATTGCTCATTGACAAGTCGTTACATATGCTTTACCCTGATGCCCAACTTCACGAGCGTAAAGGAAAAGGCGGCTTGGGGCAAATGGTAGAAGAAATCCATTATCATTATACACCCAACTCCATAAGTGGTCCAGATTTCGCCGATGCAGGAATAGAACTCAAGTGCACCCCACTCAAAAAAGACAAACAAGGCTATGCAATAAAAGAACGCCTTGTCTGCAATATGATTGACTATGTAGAAACCGACAATCAAAAGACACTTGCAGAATCTCATTTTTGGAAGAAGTGTAAACACATGCTTCTTGTCTTTTATCTACATCAGGCACATAGTCTTTTGTGCGACCTCGTTTTCATTTATCGTGTTCTTTGGGCATTCCCCGAAAAAGACCGATTGATTATCGAGCAGGATTATGCAATCATTTACAACAAGATTCATAATGGATTAGCACACACTCTTTCCGAGGGAGACACCATGTATCTTGGAGCTTGTCGCAAGGGGCAAAAAGGAGACAGTTTACGCGAGCAGCCACATTCATCGATTGGAGCAAAACGCAGAGCTTTTAGTTTAAAGCCTGCATATATGCGCACGATATTGGAGCAAGTCAAGAAAAGCCCCAATCGGAGTCTATGCGCTTACGTGCAAGACAAATCTGAACTTGTCAGCATTGATGAACTCAAAAGGAAATCTTTCGAAGATATCATTCTTGAACGTTTCAATCCATACTTTGGCAAGAACTATCTAGAAATAGCAAAAGATTTAGGACAAAAGATATCAAATGCAAAACACAAATATTCTCTAATTGCTAACCGCATCGCTTCACAATGCAATATCAACGACATCAACGATTCCGAAGAGTTTCAAAAGTCGGGCATACGACTAAAGACTATTCGTGTTGAGCATTCTGGTTCCATCAAGGAAAGCATGGCTTTCAAGAATATCGACTACGAAGAGGTCTTTAATTGCGACAGGTGGACTGACTCCGAGTTGTTCGAGATTTTCACGAGCCGTTTTATGTTTGTGGTATTCAAGCACAAGCATAAGTCAGCAACAATCAAAATCAGCGACAAAGAAGAAAACGAATATGTTCTCGACAAGGTTTTCTTTTGGACTATGCCACAAAACGATATCGATTTGGCCGAACAATATTGGCAACATATCCGCAATAATGTCGTTGACAATCATATAGAACTTAAATATTTCTGGAACATATCTGACAATAAGAATTTTCATGTACGCCCCAAGGGTACAAAGCAATCTTATCACACTGACGTCAATCCGCACGGCGGATCGGCTGACAGATATTGCTATTGGTTCAATGCTCAATATGTCCAGTCTATCATAAACTCACAAGATACGCTAAATGATTAAGCAATATAAAATAGAGAACGAAGAAATCAACATAGATTCACTTTGCGAACCATTATTAGACTACTGCAAGGTCACTCAACAACATATGCAACTAAGGCTATTCCCAGACGAGGAGGTTGAGACCAATGCAAACGACGTTCGTGTTATTGAGTTATTCGCTGGTGTAGGCGGTTTCCGTATCGGTTTGGAAAGAGCATCCAGCCACTATAAAACCGTTTGGAACAACCAGTGGGAACCATCAACAAAACGACAGGACGCTTCTATCATTTATCAAAAACGATTTGGTACAGCAGGACACTCTAATCTTGACATTTCAACTGTACCTGTAGAAGACATTCCAAATGGAGACCTTTTGGTTGGCGGGTTTCCTTGTCAAGACTATTCGGTTGCAACAACATTAAAGAATTCAGGCGGCATAGAGGGTAAGAAAGGGGTACTTTGGTGGCAGATTTACCGTATACTAAAGACACACACTAAAGCACCAAAATACTTGTTCCTAGAGAACGTCGACCGACTTCTAAAATCACCAGCCACTCAACGAGGCCGTGACTTTGCAATTATCTTACAGTCACTTTCCGAACTCGGATATATCGTTGAATGGCGCGTTATCAATGCGGCCGAATACGGCATGCCCCAACGTCGTCGACGCACATACATCGTTGCATACAAAAACGACACAGCAATTGCACGAAACATAAATGACCCTTGGCGATGGATCAAGGATGACGGCACTATTGCAAAAGCTTTCCCTATGAAAGACACTTATTCCGACATAAGCGATTTTGTTATCGAAGGCAACCTTCAAGAGGTTTCTGACAACTTCAATAAAGGACACAAGGATAGTCCCTTTGGAGAGTGTGGCATCATGATTAACAGTCATGTTTATTCGTTCGATTACGAACCTTTATACAACGGTCCACGCATCAATCTTGGAGATATACTAATAAATGAAAAAGATGTACCCGACGAGTTTTTCATCAAACCTGAAGATCTTTCACAATGGCAATATCTCAAAGGTAGCAAGAGTGAGAAACGTGTCAACAAGGCAACAGGATTTGAATACAATTACAGTGAAGGCAGCATGGCCTTCCCTGACTTCCTCGACCGTCCTTCACGCACTATCATCACAGGCGAAGGCGGTGCAGGTGCTTCTCGTTTCAAGCACGTGATACTTACTTCTAGCGGTCGCTATCGTCGCCTCACACCGGTTGAACTAGAACGCCTTAATATGTTTCCAGACAACCACACACACGAAGCAAGCGAAATGCGCCGAGCTTTCCTCATGGGCAACGCCCTTGTAACTGGCATCATCGAACGTATCGGATTATCGCTTATCGCAAAAATACACTAAACTACACGTTATTGATTAGAGTGCTACTAACAACACTTTTCGCCTCAACAAGAGCCTTGTTCGAGACATGGAAGAACCACTCATCATAACATTGTTTCACTGTAATAGTACCACTTATTGCAATCTTATAAAAAAGGGCGAAGATCAAAAATCCTCGCCCTTTCCTATTCTATGAATTTAATCGATTATTCAAAAGCACCCATACGAAGCATATTCACCTCTTTCTCTGTCAAGAAACGCCATTGACCTCTACGCAAGTTCTTCTTAGTAAGACCTGCGAAATAAACACGGTCAAGACGAGTCACGCGATAACCAACATGCTCGAAAATACGACGAACAATACGGTTTCTACCCGAGTGGATTTCGACACCGACCTTCTTAGCATCAGCCTCGTCGATGAAGTTCAATGCATCCACCTTGATGTCGCCATCTTCCAAAACGATACCGTCCAACAATTGGTCGAAATGCTCTTGTTCCAAAGGCTTATCCAAAGCAACTTGATAAATCTTCTTCTTGTTATACTTAGGATGAGTCAACTTAGCAGCCAAATCACCATCGTTGGTCAACAAAAGCACACCAGTCGTGTTTCTATCCAAACGTCCTACTGGGTAGATACGCTCGTTGCAAGCGTTCTTCACCAAATCCATAACAGTCAATTTTGCGTATGGATCGTCGCTTGTTGTCACACAATCCTTAGGCTTGTTCAAAAGAATGTAAACTTTCTTATCTGGAGCCACCAATTGATCGTGGATCATAACCTTGTCGCCACGAAGAATCTTAGTACCAAGTTCGCAAACGATAACATCGTTTACAGAAACCACACCTGCTTGAATCAACTCATCAGCCTCACGTCTTGAACAAACACCAGCATTAGCCAAGAACTTGTTCAAACGGATTGGCTCATTTGGATCTACAACGATAGAACGATATTCGATCTGTCTTTGCGGATTGTACTTAGGAGCCTTTTGCTTAGGAGCACCACCACGGTTGTTATTGCCACGGTTGTTGAATCCTCCGTTATTGTTGCGGTTGTTGTAACCGTTTTGTCTATGTCCGCCATTTCCAGCAGGGCGACGATTGTTATTGTAACCGCCGTTGTTATTGTAACCGCCCTCGTTGTTATAGCCACCCTCGTTATTGTTGTTATAACCCGAGTTGTTATTGTAGCCGTTGTTGTTGTAGCCACGATTATTGTTATAACCGCCGCCATTATTGTTGTTGTAACCGCCACGGTTGTTGTTGTAGCCACCTCGATTATTATTGTTGTAGCCACCACCACGATTATTGTTATAACCGCCACGATTATTGTTATAGTTGTTGCGTGGTTGATAGCCACCTTCACCACCGTCTTGATTGTTACGACGAGGTTGGTAGTCGTTATTTGGGCGATAATTTGGCCTATTATTTGCCGAATAATCGTTCTCCACGTTAAACCTTGTTTCGCTAATTCTCTTTCTTGGACGCTTAGTTCCAGAGTTCAACCTATTATCACTTGAAAAATTCGGGTTAAAACTCTTCTTTTCTCCTTGATTATCACCATCACGGTCGGCATTGTAATTCCTCCCGGAATCCTGTTGCCAATTTTCGTCAAAAGGTCTCATTTTTTTTCTTTTTTTAAATTAGTACTATATAAATGTATATACAAAAAACATCTTCAGAATGCTTGTCATCACTGACAAATGAATAATGACAGGTTTATTGGGATTGACAAGGAGGATGCACGAGACACCCTCCCCCAACATCTTATTTTACAGATTCCTCCAACATCTTGATTTTCTCAAGAACAAGATTTCGCTCCTCCTTCAACTTTTCAATCTTACGCTCCATCTCCTTGATCAAACCTGACGCATTCTTCGAATTAGCGAAGAATCCGATATTATTTTCTGCAGTTGTGATGTCAGAGCCCAAAGACTCATACACCTTAACAAGACGCTTACGCTCGCCAAGAAGCTTTTGTTGTCCCTTCTCAGCCATCTCCTCCAAATTAGACTTGAAGACATCCATGCGTCTTGCAGCCTGATCCAAATTCAATTTGTCGAACTTTTCGTCTATCGCAGCCTTATATTCCTTATAAACCTTATCCTTATCTTTAAATGGCACATGACCCACCTCGTTCCATTCAGCTATCAAAGACTTCAACATCTTATAAGCTGCGTTGTGATCCTCTCCGATTTGAATCTCCTTGATTTGAGCGATCAAAGCCTTCTTCTTCTTCAAGTTTTCATCTTGGTCGTTCTTCATTGCCTTTTGTTGCTTGCTTTTTCTATCGAAGAAATAGTCGCAAGCGGCAACGAAACGTTTCCAAACCGCGTCAGAATGCTTCTTAGGAACAGCACCTATACTCTTCCATTCCTTCTGCAATTGGACCAACTTATCGGTAGTGCCCTTCCAATCGTCGCTATCCTTCAAAGCTTCAGCCTTCTCACAGAAAGCAATCTTCTTCTCCAAATTAGCGGTCAATTTATCTTTTGAATTCTTATAAAACTCATTCTTTGCATTGAAGAACCTATCACATGCCGAGCGGAATCGCTCATAAATAGCAACGTTATTCTTCTTTGGAGCAAAGCCAATCTTTTTCCATTCTGCCTGAATCTCAACGATAGCGTCAGATTTCTCTTGCCACTCCTTATAGGTTGAAATAGCATCAATATCGACAGCCTCAACCTTCTCACAAAGAGCAGTCTTCTTAGCCAAATTATTCACCTCTTCCTCGCGCATTGCGTCGAAATAGTCATGATGACGTTTGTTCACCACTGTAGAAGCGGCCTTGAAGCGATTCCAAATCGGCTCACGGTTGTCTTTTGAAACAGGGCCAACCTCACGCCATTCGTCATGAAGAGCCTGCAATTTCTTAAAGGCACCTACCACATCAGAATCATCAGCCAAAGCCTCTGCCTGCTCACACAAGTTCGTTTTAGCCTCCAAATTCTTCTTGAAGTCATACTCACGCAACTCGTTGTTTATCTTTAAATTATCATAGAATTGTTCAACACACAACTGGTAGTTCTTCCAAAGACCAGCAATTTCAGAAGCAGGAACTTGTCCAACCTCCTTCCACTCTTGTTGCAATTTTTGGAATGCTGGCACCTTTTTGCCAAAATCTTCCGCATTGGCCAACAAATTTTTCAAGTCCTCCAAAATACGGTTTTTGGCAGCTAAATTATCATTCTTCTCTTTTTCGATGCGTTGCAGTTCTGCATTTCTCTTCTCCCTAAAAGCAGAAAGAATGTTTTTCAACTCAGACTCCAAAGGTTCAATAGGTGCCTTGTAGTCCTCCTCAAGGCCACCAGCCTCCAAGAATTTCTTCTTAGCATCCTCGTTGTTAATCTTTAATTGTCTATAGAAAAGATGTTTGATAGAATCCAAACTTGCCTTCAACGGAGCATACTCTTCAAGTCCGTCTGCCGTAAGAGATTCAGCCTTAGCGACAAGTTCCGCCATCGACAAGGAACTGAAATCCTCCACTTCCACATTCTCGTCAGAGTCGTCATCCGACTCATCCACAGTCATCACAATTTGATTTTCAATCTGGTCGTTTGTGGCATTAACTGCCTCATTTTCTACTTGTTGAGAATCCTTCTGATCAAGTATGTCCATTAGTTTTTCCTTTTTTAACGAAAACCTTCATCCGCCCAAACGTAGCTTCAGCAAGTTTTCCAAACATTCAATTATTATCTATCTCTACTGCTTTTTTGATGCAAGAGTTATAGGTGCAAATTTATAAAAAGTTTCGTAATACGCACCATCCAACGCAATTATTTTACACTCACCTAACTTTGGCTTTTCGCATAGATACTCGACTGAATTTTAAGATGCATACGTTCAAAGCCCACCGAAATCCTTTTTATAAAACTGATAAAAAGTATGTACCAACATTCCGATTTTTATGATTACCTTTACACTTGAATATAAAACAGCTTAATAACAATCAAATCAACTAATTATGGATATAGCTCTATTCATTGCAGCAGGACTATTAATGATTCTAGGTGTAATCGGCAGCATTGTGCCAGGCATTCCAGGAAGTCCTTGTAGTTATATCGGTCTGATTCTACTGCACCTAACCGAAAAAGTAGAATATTCCTTTGAGTTTCTCATCGTCACATTTGTCATTTGCGTGGCTGTTTTCGTCCTCGACTTTTTCGTTCCCGCCTGGTGCACCAAGAAATTCGGAGGAAGCAAAAAAGGCGTATGGGGAAGCATCATCGGACTATTCGTCGGAATATTCTCCCCCATTCCTTTTGGCTTTATCATCGGACCATTTGCGGGTGCAATCATAGGCGAACTTCTCGAAGGGAAAGATTCGTCAAGCGCGTTTCGCTCCGGACTCGGATCCTTCGTTGGATTTCTTCTGACCACGGGGGCGAAACTCGCCTTAGGAATCACCTTCCTATATTTCTATATTCAAGCTGTCTATTCATCTGTAAGCCAGACTAATTTAGAATCTCTATTCGGCTAAAGGGTAAGGTTCTAAAATACTAAACGCTAGCTTTTGTCTTCGACTTGAGGATGGCGGAAAGCGTCATCATTATCAACACCAAGCCTAAGACATAGAGGAACGACACTCGCATGGACGAAGCATCTCCAATCAATCCAATCACGAACGGGCCAAACAAAAAGCCCGTTCCGCTTATCGTGTTGACCATTGCCAGCCCCATAGCCGGAGTCACCTCTTTTCGATCCCCAGCCAAACTATAAATCACTGGTACAAGGCAAGATAGACCCAAACCAGAAACCAGCAATCCTGCGATGGAGAGCCAAGCAGAAAGACTCGACACCAACAAAATTATTCCCAAAGCGGTGATAACACAACTGCCTAACAATATCGTTGCCGAGGTGTATCGGCGACGAACAGAATCACCAAAGAATCGGCCAAACGCCATAAATGCCGAATAAATGGCCAACCCAGCAGGCGCCATATTCTCCGAAAAATCAATGACACTCTTCATGTAAACCGTGCTCCAGTCGGAAACCCCACCTTCAACCACCCTACCCATCAAGGCAATAAATGCAATCAAAAGCAAAATGCCTTTCGGGAAAAGAAATCTGAACCCAGCGGAACGATAATTTTTAGAAGGGGTCTCCTTCAAGAAAAACGAACGAATATAAAAGAAAGTGCAGAGGGCAAAGGCAGAGACCGCCAACAAATGAGCAAAGACTGAAACGCCCATCGACATAAACACGATACCTAACGACGCTCCCGAACACATACCCACATAAAAGAAGGCATGGAACATCGCTATAATCGGACGTTTATAGGCATGCTCCACAATGATGGAATTGCCGTTGATGGAGACATCCGTAATAGCTACAGACGCACCATAAAACATACAATAAATGTACAATACAATTATATTCGGCATAACTGCCAGCAACGGCAGCATCGACATATAGACATAGCCCATGGCCGACAATTTCTTACATCCATACTTGCCTTGCAAATAGCCACAAAAAGGCATCACCAAAGCAGAACCGATAGACATAAAAAACATTGTTAAACTGAGTTGAGTCATAGACATATTATATATATCTATGATGCCTGGGTGGCGAGACAACAACGACGAGAATACAAAACCCATCAAAAAATACTGGGCCAGCAAAGCCCTACGTGCGTTATGCTTTGTGCGCACAACTGAAATCGTTTCCATTCTTATACTTTAAACATTTCCGCTTCACACGGAATACCATAATAATCAAAACTTGCAAACAGAACATTCAATCATAAAAAAAAGAAAAGCGGACGAATAACATCCATCCGCCTAATTATCAAGGAATCACTCTACAACTTCAATTTTCATTTTGATATCCTTCTCCGGACGATCACCTGGCATTGTCTTTACCTCTGCTATCTTATCGATAATCTCCATGCCTTCGATAACCTCACCAAACACAGTGTAATCATTATCCAAGAAAGCAGTACCACCGATAGTCTTATAGTCCTCACGCATCTCTGGAGTCAACTTAGGAAGTTTATCGTCCGTAAATTCAGACTTGATCTGTGCAGCGATTGCATTTTGCAAAGCAGCCAAACCAACTGAATCTTTCGCTTGACGAAGTTTCTTGATTTCAGGAGTCTTCTCCCTTACAATTTCGTAGAAACGAGCATCCTGTACCTTACGTTGCATCATTGTCTCCCAACGATCCAACTCCGCGTCTGACATTCTCTTACCTTGTACGATATAAAATTGACATCCAGAAGAACGCTTTTGTGGATTGACTTGGTCTCCTTGACGAGCCGCTGCCAAAGCACCTTTCTTATGATAATGCTTAGGGAAAACGAACTCCGCAGGAATAGTATAACCCACATCACCAGCCCCCAAACGCTTTTCAGCAGGAGCATTCTTTGACTCCGGATCACCTCCTTGAATCATGAAATTGCCAATCACACGATGAAACAATAGGTCATTATAGAAACCCTCCTTCACCAATTTCAAGAAATTGTCCCTATGCAAAGGGGTGTCGTTATACAATTTAATCTTCATTGTTCCGTACTCGGTAGTTAGAACAACCACCTTTTCTTGCTCAGAAGTTTGTGCACTTGCAGCCATAAAAGACATTGTTAAAAATATTGATACAAATAACTTTAATATACGCATAAGCTTGAAAATTAGCAATGACCCCCCGACAATCAACTTCAACTCAACCAATCAACCGCGACCTCTGAACGTCATTAAATTAAATCACCACAAAATTAGTAAAAATAAACCCGAAAAATCGCCCAAACGCGAGCAAAGAATCAAATTGTTGATTATTTTTCAATGACAAAATTAGAAAGAATGTTTTTCAGTACAAATTTTTTATATAATTTTGCGACGCAATTACACAAAAGGTTACCAAACAAATTAAACAAAGTAAAAAACAATAATAACATAGATTGAAATGAAGAAAGACATTCATCCAGAAAATTACCGTCCTGTAGCATTCAAGGACCTTTCAAATGGTGACGTATTTATCACACGTTCTACAGTTAACACAAAGGACACTATCGAAATCGACGGCGAGACTTTGCCATTGGTTAAGCTTGAAATCTCTAGCTCATCTCACCCATTCTTCACTGGTAAGGCAAAGATGGTTGACACAGCTGGTCGTGTTGATAAGTTCCTTAGCCGTTACGGTAACAGAAAGAAATAATCCACTTTTCGGATTTTCACAAAACAGGGCGGACCTTACGGTTCGCCCTGTTTTGTATACATCACCTTGCCCTCACGAAACATAGTTCTCCATGCCAACGCTCCAATTTGGGTGACAACGTCGGGAATTCTAACATTCGGAAGTTTTCCGAGTGGCACAATTTGCAGGATCTATCATCCAATCAATTTCTTCCGAAACACTATCTGATGGGCCGTCACGACCATTGCTCCCGTCAATATCCAAGAAATAGGATATACAATCATCAACGATTGGAAATCGGGGTGATATGGGCAATAAAAATAGATCCAACAAAGACGTAGCACACACGTTCCGACGATAGTCAGCAATGCCGGCAAGGAGGAATAGCCCAAACCTCGCAAAGAGGCAGACGATATCTCGTAACTGCAAGCAATCCACTGCCACAGCAAGACGGTCTCCATACGGACAAATGCAAAATCAAGCACCTCTGCATTAGAAGAAAAGAGCCCTATCGCCCACCGTTCTTGCCAGACAAAAAGCACGTTCAACAAGCCACACCCCAAAACACTCAACCACATGGCATGCCGGAAAATCACCCGACATCGAGCTCCCTGCTTTGCTCCATAGTTTTGTCCCGTAAAGGTCGTCGCCGCACTACCGAAGGCCGCTATCACAAAATAGCAATAATGTTCATAATTGAGTGCTGCCGCTGAACCAGCCACCGCCATGGCACCGTAACTATTAATCGTGGCTTGAATAAAGACATTGGCAAACGAAAAAACCATACTCTGCACACCTGCAGGCACTCCTATGCTAAGCATATGGGACAACTCCTTGCGAAAAAATCTCACGCCCGACCACTGCAAACGGAAAGGCTCCGCCTCTCGGCCTAAAATGCGTAAGACTAACGTAGCCGCCACTATATTTCCTATAACCGTACCCACGGCCACCCCCAACACATCTAAATGAAAGAATATGACCAACACGAGATTCACCACCACATTGACCACCCCACCTGCCGCCAAACAATAGAGCGGACGACGAGTGTCTCCTACGCTTCGGAGAATCGACGACGAAAAATTGAAAAGCATAATGGCGGGCATACCCAAGAAATAGACACGCAAATACAGCACGGACAAATCGATGACATCCGAAGGGGTATCCATCGCCTCCAAAATGACACGAGCCATCGAAACGCCAAACAGCAACAACAACGCACCGCTCACCAGAGAAACACCTATGGCCGTCGAAACAGCCCTCTTAATTCCCTCGTCATCATGTTTACCCACACAACGAGAAATAACCACATTGGCTCCTATGGATATTCCGACGAAAAGGTTAATCATCAAATTAATGAGCGAACCATTACTACCCACCGCCGCCAACGCTTGTGGCGAAGAGAACTTACCCACGACGGCTACATCCACAGAATTGAACAATTGTTGCAATATGCTGCTCGCCGCTATCGGCAATGCGAACATCAACATCTTGCCCAACAACGGACCATTCAACATGTCTATTTGACGCTTCATCTTTTCCTTTTTCAAATCGCCGACAAAGGTAGTGGTTTATAAGCATATTTTGAACTTAGAAAGGTAACGTACTCCGCATAAAAATAGTTAAGGGACCTCTATCAACTCTCCGATATCTATGCCTTTCGCATTTCTTGATATAGTTAGACCCATTAGACCTTGGTCTATTATTCGATTAACAATTTTAAGGTGACCTCTATAAATTCACCGTTTTCTAATTTTTAATAACGAGTGACACAATTGAGGAATCATCCCCTCATCAATCTTTATCTTTTTTTCGCTACATTTGCAAAAATTTGAATGCGTATGAAAGTCATCATCTTTGGAAACAAATTTAGGAAGGACATTGCCAACTACACAATGCGCCTCATCTATGCTCTCCAAGAAAACGATTACAAAGACATCATCATCGAGAAAGACTTCGCTAAATACATGGCAAGTTCAGGATTCGACACATCTTTTGCCACTCAAAAACTTGAAGAGGGGGAAGATTTCGATGCTGACATTGCATTTAGTGTCGGTGGTGACGGAACTTTCATTCGCAGTTCTGCCAAAATAGGCAAGAAGGAGATTCCTATTCTCGGCATCAACGCAGGCCGATTAGGCTTTCTTGCCGACGTGCATGGCGAAGATATCGAAACTGCCGTGGCAGAAATTGCGAAAGGACAATACACGATAGAAGACAGAACTCTGCTCAGGCTGCACACCCAAGAGAAAGTCTATACCGACTTCAACTATGCTCTCAACGAGGTTGCCGTTTTAAAGCAAGACTCCTCCTCTATGATTACCATACATGCTTGGGTGAATGGTAAATTTCTCAATTCATATCAAGCCGATGGTCTCCTGATTGCAACCTCAACGGGTTCAACCGCCTACTCGCTCAGTGTTGGAGGCCCCATCATCGTACCTCAATCCAACAGCTTGATCATCACGCCCGTAGCCCCACACAGTTTGAATGTCAGGCCTCTCATCATCCCTGATGATTGGGAAATCGAGTTGCAAGTGGAGAGCCGAAACAAGCATTTTCTCATCGCTCTTGACGGCAGGAACAACGTATTCGACAACAAGACAAAACTGACCATCAAAAAGGCTTCGTTCAATGTCAAAGCCATCAAACGAGAGAACAACGATTTCTTCAATACGCTAAGAAGCAAATTGATGTGGGGTTCCGACAATCGAAGATATACAATATAACATTCAGTAAAAGACTGTGAGCCACGTCTCAACAAAAACAAAATTTCCACTTATGGACAAGAAAGATTTGAAAATCGTATATATGGGTACGCCCGACTTCGCTGTCGAGCCATTGAAAGTGTTGCACGAAAACGGATTCAACATCGTTGGCGTCATCACCATGCCCGACAAGCCTGCAGGAAGAGGCCATAAGATTCAATATTCCCCTGTTAAAAATTACGCATTGGAGCAAGGCCTCCGCCTACTGCAACCCGAGAAGTTGAAAGACGAGCAATTCGTAGAAGAGTTGCGCTCGTTGCAAGCAGACTTGCAAATCGTAGTGGCTTTCCGTATGCTTCCCGAAGTGGTTTGGGCCATGCCTAAGCTTGGAACATTCAATCTTCACGCCTCCCTCCTACCTCAATATCGTGGAGCCGCACCTATCAACTGGGCTGTCATCAACGGAGAGAAAGAGACGGGCGTAACCACCTTCTTCCTAACTCACGAAATCGACACGGGTAAAATCATCCAACAAGAGAAGGAACCTATCCTCGACACCGACAACGCAGGTACCATCCACGACAAATTGATGTACAAAGGAAGTGCCCTAATTTTAGAAACAGTCAACGCCATCATCGCAGGCACTGTAAAAGCCAAGCCACAAGAGGAGTTATATCAATCAGAGTCGGAACTCAAGCCAGCTCCAAAGATTTTCAAGGAGACTTGCAAAATCGATTTCAACAAACCGTCCAGAGAGATTCACAACTTGGTTAGAGGACTCTCTCCTTACCCTGCCGCTTGGTGCTCTCTAAATACAGGGAAAGAGATTTTGGCCACAAAAATATACGAAACCGAGACCATCGAATCCGTACACCAACTCCAGCCTGGCAGCATCAGCACAGACAACAAAAAGCGTTTGGACATAGCCACAAGCAATGGTTTCTTACGCATAAAAGAGTTGCAAATCCCAGGAAAGAAACGCTTGCCAATCGAAGATTTTCTTAGAGGATTCAAACTTGAAGAGGGTATGCGTTTCGAATAAGACTACGCAACAAAAACGAGACTTTTTTAGGCGGGAAGAGTAAAAAAGGGTCTAAAAAAGCCTCGTTTTTATGTTATACGACATAAAACACAAAAAATCTCAAAAAAACGAAGAGCAAACCAAATTAAAAACACATATATTTGCATCATAGCAGACAAGAATTGGTCGCTTAACATCATTTTTTGATGCTTCTACAAATTAAAAATTATTACTAACTAAAAACGCACAGCCTATAGACGAACACTTACTTTTTTGAACATTTAAACAAAAAAGGAAATGGAAGCGTTAGAGACATTGACTGACGAAGAGTTGGTTGAATTGTATGCCAATGATGTCAACGAGGCATTTGACTTGTTGCTCAACAGGCATAAGAACAAGGTGTTTTCTTACATTTACCTTGCCGTCAAGGATAGAGATCTTGCAAACGACCTCTTCCAAGAGACGTTCATCAAAGCGATTACGACTATCAAGCAAGGAAGATACACGGAAAAGGGCAAGTTTATTGCTTGGATCATGCGCATCTCCCACAATCTTATCATCGACTGCTTCAGAAAAGACAAGAGCGAGAATACGATTTCTAATGAGGATTCTGAAGTTGACCTTTTCAACGACTGCAAGCTCTACGACGACAGCATCGAAGATGATATGGTTCGCGATCAAGTTTTCGCCGACATCGTGAAATTGATGGAGCACTTGCCCGACAATCAAAAAGAGGTGTTGAGGATGAGATTCTTCGAAGACCTCTCTTTCAAGGAGATTGCTGACATGACAGGCGTGAGCATCAACACCGCACTCGGCCGTATGCGTTACGCATTGATGAACATTCGAAGAATGGCAGAAGAAAACAAAATTTCACTCGAGTATTAACAACCCATCCCCGTTCCGGCGGTTATGGTGACACATCACAAGGAGCAGATTTTTTCTGCTCCTTTTTTAATGTCCCTATTTAGCAATGAGAAATTGTAAATTCTTAACTCTATTTTTCTCCTAATCTGCCCAAAATTTGCGTATTTTGCAAAGTATAATTATGCGATAAGATTATGAAGAAGACAATAATAGCATCACTACTCATACTCATGTTCCCCCTTTTCTCTTTTGGGCAACCGAACATTGCCGAAAAGGAACAGGCAATCGCACTACTTTTCGAATCTCTAAAATCATCTGAAGATGATTCCGAAAAACAAACCATCAGTCAAAAAATAGAATCTGAATTGATGGAGGTTCTCCAATCTCAAGAATCTTTCAGCTACGCATTCGACAGCCTCAAATATATCGGGAAGGTTACATCCGACGACGGGAAAGTCCGTGTTTACACTTGGCTCTACCCTCTCTACGACAAAACTTTCGGCTACGGCGGCCTCATTCAATATAAAAAAAACAAAAAAGAGTTGGTCGTCACTCGCCTTTCCATGAAAAGGAAAGCGCGCGTCCCAGGTGCTGGTCAACGCATTCCAGCCGGAGATTGGTATGGCGCCCTATACTACAAGGCAGTCCATGTCAGCAAAGGCAACTACTATGTCCTCTTAGGTTGGGGAGGCAACAATGCCGCTTCGACTTTTAAAGTGATCGAACCAGTTGACTTCGACGGAAAGGGCAAACCCAATTTCGGGAAAACAGTAATAAAGCCCAAAGGCAGAACACTACACAGATTCGTGCTCGAATATAGTTCCGAAGCCAAGGTCAACTTGAACTACGAAACCAAAGGGAAAAGAATCGTGTTTGACCACTTGGTCCCTTCCGAACCCATCTATAACAAGATATACTCATACTATGGTCCAGACTTCACTTACGACGCTTTCGAGTTGAAAAAAGGGAAATGGATCATGGTGGAAAATATCGATTTAAAAAACGACAATTAACGGTTCTATCAAAATGAAGAAATTTTTAATTTTTACATCCATGACATATCTTTTATCAGCATGTGGAGGTGGCGTCAGCAATGACACGAGCCTTCCTACAGAAGAGAAATTTTGCTATTCTGTCGATAAATTCGCCGATGTCGAAGTTTTGCGCTACAAAGTGCCAGGTTTCGAGTCGCTCACTCTCAACCAAAAGAAACTGATATACTTTCTTTCGCAAGCCGCATTGGAGGGAAGAGACATCCTCTTCGACCAAAACAATAAATACAACCTCATCATTCGCAAGACTTTGGAAGGCATTTACGAAAGTTATCAAGACAAAAATTCCGAAGAGTTCAAAGCTTTAGAGACATACCTCAAACGAGTTTGGTTCTCCAACGGTATTCACCACCACTACGCAACAGACAAATTCCGTCCAGACTTCTCGGAGAAGTTCTTCCGCGACGCGGTCATGCAAACCAACGACGACAAACTTCCGCTTCAAGCCTACGGAAACGACAAGAAGTCGTTGCTCGACGCCATTGTCCCTGTCATTTTCGACACGACCATCTACGCAAAGCGCGTCAACCAAGCAGAAGGTGCAGACCTAATCGTCACTTCTGCCAACAACTACTATGAAGGCGTGACTGAGAAAGAGGTGGATGCTTTCTACGATGCCATGCGTGACACAACTGATGCAACTCCAATTTCCTACGGACTCAACAGCAAGCTAACCAAAGAGAATGGAAAGTTGACCGAAAAGACTTGGAAAGTGGGAGGTATGTACACCGCCGCAATCGAGAAAATTCTTTTCTGGCTGGGAAAAGCAGAAGGTGTGGCAGAAAACGACAAACAAAAGGCTGTCATCCAAAAACTTATCGAATTTTACAAAACTGGCGATTTGAAGACATTCGACGATTATAGCATTCTTTGGGTGAAAGACCAAGACTCAAGAATCGACTTTGTCAACGGATTCATCGAAACATACGGAGATCCTCTTGGGTTGAAGGCAAGCTGGGAATCTATTGTCAATTTCAAAGATATCGAGGCGACACACCGCACAGAGGTCATCAGCCAAAACGCACAATGGTTTGAAGACCATTCGCCAGTTGCAAAAGAGTTCAAGAAACCGGAAGTGAAGGGCGTAAGCGCCAAGGTAATCACGGCGGCCATCTTAGCAGGCGACTGCTACCCTGCCACCCCAATCGGCATCAATCTGCCCAACAGCAATTGGATTAGACAGATCCACGGCTCAAAATCCGTGACCATCGAAAACATCACCGATGCCTACGACAAGGCAGCCAAAGGCAATGGATTCAAAGAAGAGTTCGTTTGGAGCCAAACGGAAATCGATTTGATGAACCAATACGGATTCATCACAGGCAATATGCACACCGACCTCCACGAATGCCTCGGACACGGTTCCGGCCAACTGCTTCCGGGCGTCAGCCAAGATGCACTCCGCGCCTACGGAGCCACCATCGAAGAGGCACGCGCCGACCTATTCGGACTTTACTACGAAGCAGACGACAAACTTGTCGAACTCGGCTTGTTGCCTAACAAAGAGGCTTTCAAGGCTGAATACTACAGTTATATGATGAACGGACTGATGACGCAACTCATGCGCATCGAATTAGGCAATGACATAGAAGAGGCCCACATGCGCAACCGACAGTTGATAGCCCGTTGGATCCTTGAAAAGGGAGCCGCAGAGAAGGTAGTCGAACTCAAGAAGAGAGACGGAAAGACATTCGTCGTCATCAACGACTATCAAAAGATGAGAGGTTTGGTAGGACAACTGCTTGCCGAAATCCAACGCATCAAATCAGAGGGAGACTTCGAAGGAGCGAAAAACCTCGTAGAGACCTACGCCGTGAAAGTTGATTCCACCCTACACAAAGAGGTGAAAGAGCGCTATGCGAAACTAAATCTTGCCCCATACAAAGGTTTCGTCAACCCAATCTACGAACCGGAGATGGACAAAAACGGCGAAATCATCGATGTCAAAGTCAAATACGACGAAGGATATACCGAGCAAATGCTCCGTTACGGGAAAGAGCATTCGCACCTCCCCGTCATCAACTAAATTTCACCAATATCATGTAGGGCTAATATTTTATAGCCCTATATGATTTTTGAGAATTGTATAATGGTAGAATATGAGTAAAAAATCTTTCTCTCCTATCCTTTTAGTCGCAAGTCCATTCATTCTATTGTGGTTGGGCATTGTGGTTACGATAATCTATAAAGTATATGAATCGGAACAAGCAAAAAAGGACCCCGATTATCAGCCACCGATTGTCGATGTTGAGTATAGAACCGACACGGACTATCTGATAGAAGTGACCAATGTCGAATATATCGGAATCTTACATGGGGCATATAGAAAACTATACAAAGCGGATGTCATCACTATGGAGATTAAGAAGCAAATAGACAATGTGGAAGACCCCACCATATACTATCAGAAAGAAAACAACCGTATCTATTTTATGAGTACCGCACCAATGGAGGTCAACCGCAACGACACCTTGGTTTTTGAGAACAATTTGGAACGTTCCGAAATTCGAGAAAAATCAACAGGGCAAGTTTTCGATGATTTAATCGACCATATCCGCCATTTTTCTCGGAAAAGGATGGAAAATAAATATATGATACCCATAGCGGCACTTGAACATTTTTAGCCGAAGTTCACAAATCAACTTGGTTAAAAACACAAGCAAGTCAGCAAGCCTCACTATACTATAGTCCCACAAGCGCCCACCTTTCGGCATTTGTGGGATTTTTGTTTCCTCAAATGGAATTGTCCACAACAAAAGCAACAATCTTTATTTTTTCTAAAAAAAAGCAGAGCAAACAAGGTCATTTTTTGGTTTTTTTATCTTACATTTGTCATCGTGAAGTGAAAATAAGTAACAATTAAGAAAAACATATAAGATGGAAATTAAAAAATCAGCTAAAGCGGACTTGGAGAACAAACGCTCGACGTATGTTCTTTTGGGTTTGGTATTGGCCTTGTCTTTTATGTACATCTGTTTTGAGTGGACAGAAACAGAGGTAAAAAAGGTCGAGATCGCTGTCAGCGATCAGATAGAGATTGAGGAGGAGATGGTCCAACAAACCGTGCAACAGAACACTCCACCGCCACCACCACCACCACCACCAGCAGCCGTTGTAAACGAAGTGTTGGAAATCGTAAAGAACGAAGAAGTTGTTGAATCAAGAGAAATAAAGGGAGAGGACGTAAACCAAGTAGTCGAAATCCCAACTGTTGTTGAGCAACCACAAGAGACTGAGGAAATTGAAGAGATCTTTACTATCGTAGAGGAGAAACCTTCATTCCCAGGTGGAGACAAGGCATTGATGGAATATCTTTCTAAGAACATCAAGTACCCTACTATCGCACAAGAGGCTGGAATCAAGGGCCGTGTCACTGTATCATTCGTCGTTAACAAGGACGGTAAGATCGTAGATGTGCAAGTTGTAAGAGGTGTTCACGAAAGCTTGGACAAAGAGGCTGTCAGAGTCGTTCAATCCATGCCAGCATGGAAGCCAGGAAAACAAAGTGGTAAGCCAGTTCGTGCAAGATACACTTTGCCAGTTATGTTCAAATTGCAGTAATCAATTTACAGCACATATAAACAAAAAAGGATGCCGAGAAGCATCCTTTTTTGTTTCCTTGACGATGCATTAGCAAAACTATTCCCCATTAGGGGATTAACATTGTGTGTTATCAGTCACAAAATAGGACACAGCCTATCCTATAGACGTTTTCTAAATTTGTATAGAAATATGAGTTTTTTTGATTGGTTGAAAAGAGTGTTCGGTAGCACGTCAAAAACCACACCTAACGAATACGAACCTCTTGACGAGGAGATAGATGAGGCTAAGATTCAAAGAGAAATGGACTTATCCCAGAAGGTACTCGCACAAATGAAGGAGAAAACCATCAAGCCTCTTTTGCGTCTAAAACTTACAGACGAATCCGTTTCTTTGACAGGAAACAAAGTCGGCGGACTCCCTTATATTCCATCCAAAGAAGCTGTTCCCTTTGATGCGAAAGGAATGCCGCTTCAAATGTTGGCACAGATAAATTGCGCTGAACTCTCGCACTTACCCGATTTTCCTCAAACAGGGTTGCTACAATTCTGGATTGGTCAAGATGGAAGTTTCGGTCTATTTGACGACAAGGGATTTCGTGTAGTCTGGTATGAGACTATTGACGAGGAGATTTCGGAGGCGGACGTCCGCTCTTGGTTTGCAGAACTACCTCAACCCGAGAAGAAGTATTCTCCTGTCGATGGAGAATTCGGCCTTGCTTATGAGAATGATAACGAAGCCATGCCTTTGTCCGATGCTCATTTCAATCCAATCTTCACTCCTTTGTACAACGCCTTAGCAGGAGAGAACACCATAGAAGATAGATTTGAACTCACAGGCGAAGCTAACGAAATGATTTGGGACTCCATAAGTGGCGATGGACATAAAATCGGAGGATATCCAACCTTTTGTCAAGAAGACCCTCGAGAAGAAGATTCAGACAAAACTGTCCTATTATTGCAGATTGATAGTGATTATGACGGAGAAAGGAACAAGACGATTTGGGGCGATGGCGGCGTCTGCAACTTCTTCTGTACTCCTGATGAGTTGAAGAGACGAGACTTCTCTAACGTTCTCTATAATTGGGATTGCAATTAGTAGGCGGGGAACAGATAGCTCTGCTGCACACACGAGGGCGAAGTTCTTGTTTTCAAGCCTTAACTAATGACTATGGGACTACGAAAAACTGACACCAGACAGAATCAAAGAGACGTTGAATGTTTTAGAATCAACCTTCGGGCTGATTTTATCGTTTTATAGCGTTTTTAGGCTATATTTGTATATATGAAATTAATAAAATAGATGTTTACTTTTCTTTAAAGGTTCAATAATTGTTAAATATCTCATTAAAATGAAAAACAAATTTACATTATTTGCCTGCAATTGTATTCTGTTAATGGCGATGCTTTCATCTTGCGGTGGAACTCAACATGAAAACAATATTGAATATAGTCTTTCGATTGATTCTTCAAAAACAGCTGTCGATTTAGGCCTCAGTGTGAAGTGGGCGGCATGCAACCTTGGCGCCTCAAAGCCTGAGGGTTGTGGCAGTTATTACGCATGGGGCGAGACAATGCCAAAGACAAAATATACAGAAGATAACAGCAACTGGTATGGTGTTGACTATGATGTGCTCAGGTCAAAAGGAGTAATCAACAGCCGTGGAAATCTGACAGCAAGATACGATGCTGCAACTGCCAACTGGGGTGCAGGATGGCGAATGCCGACACTCGACGAGATTAAAGAATTGAAGAGCCGTTGCCGTTGGAACTGGACTACCATGAACGGAGTGAAAGGCTACAAAGTAACAGGCCCAAGTGGCAAGTCCATATTTCTTCCTACTGCTGGCTACCGCTCGGGCATAGAGTCCTACGGCCGCGCCCGACAAAAGCCCCATAAAATAGCCTACAGCGTCGACAGTAGCGGCGGCTATTGGAGCTCGACGGCTGGCGACAATAGCGGATACGCGTTCCTCTTCAGCTTCGATTCAGACTATTTCGATTGGTTCGTCACCACCAACCGCGACCTCGGTCACAGTGTGCGTCCTGTCTCAGAATAGGGTGCCGCTCGAAGAGCGTATCCGATTATTTGATTATTTGATTATTTCTTTGATTTTATTTATGGCCACAATGAAGGAAACGGTGAAGGCTGAAAGTGAAACGCCTTTCAACGTGATTCGTCTGATAAAAGTGAACAATGGTTTCTTGCGTGCGTACAACAAAAGTGCGTGGAAGTTTTACACTTTTGTCAAGCTTAATTCTTAATTTGAGAATCACAAACAATTAGGCCCAAAATATAACTGTCAGTTTTAAACATTAATTGTCATTAATCGTCCACTAATTTATTCATTAATATCTAATCAGTATTTCATAAAACATTCTATCAATCATCAAATTAACGACTAATCAATGGTAATTAATGCTTAACAAATCAGCATAGACTTCCAGAAATCGTAGTATACAGATCGTAATTTTCATTGTTGCCAAACAGGAGACAAAGCGACAAGAGCGAACACCACAAATATACCTAACAACAAAAAGACAAGACGGTTCAAATCTGCCGTTTGGAATCCCGAGATAGTATAGACCGAGTTGGAAGTTCGGAAAGGTTCGCCCAACCATCTTCTATAGCAGAAATAGCACAAGCAACCAATAGAGACGCCCAAAACTGTTCCCACCAGAATATCGCCAGGGAAATGAACCCCCAAATAGATTCGAGAATAGGCACACACGGATGCCCAAATCAAAGAAAAGACCGTATAGAAACGATAACGGAAAAGCAACGAAGTAAAAACGGCAAAGCCAAAGGAATTTGCAGCATGCGAGGAGGGAAATCCGAATTGTCCACCATGATAATCATGAACATATTGCAAAAGATCCATCACCAATGGATCATGGCTTGGGCGAACACGAGCCACCCACGGCTTAAGAATCGAAGACGAAATCTGGTCGCACAACAAAAAGACCATTGCTATCATCAGAACTATCCACAACGCCTGCTTGCCCTTCGCTTTATACAAGACATACAATAGAAATAGTATCGCCGGAGTCCAAACTGCTATTTGGGAAGACATCCACATAAATCCATCCATAAATCCATTATGGGAACCACTCAAATTCAGTGCGACCATCAATTCACGGTCTAATGCCAACAATTGCTCCATTGCTATTCCATTTGAAATTTTTACAAAAGTACGCCAATACCATAAAAGTTCAAAATCAACACCCCATTTTTAAATCAAGACCTAACTATCGATAGGAAGGAAGACCTATAAATCAGACGAAAAGAGTCACCATCTTCCGCTTTTTGACAAAAGACAACTTTATTACGAAAATTATGACTAAATTTGCAGTTCAGAATTCTTAAAGAATCCTTGTTAATAAATTTCTGCGAAATTAAAGTAATGCCTCAAAAGAGGAGTCGAATCTTACACAATAAAACAAGTAATTGAATTTCTGAGATTAATTGTTTCCAAAGAAAGGATGATGTTCAACATTTATGGTCTAAGATTGACATTACAGAAAAAGAAACACAAGGAACTATACTATAAATTAAGGATAAAAAAATGCAAATTACAATAGCAGGAGCTGGAGAGGTAGGTACTCACTTAGCAAAGATGTTGTCGAAGGAGAAACACGATATTTTTCTTCTCGACGAGGACAGGGAGAAAATATCTCGCCTACAAGATGGTGCCGACGTGATGACCGTCGAAGGTTCTCCTACCTCATTGAAAGGACTCATCGATGCACAAGTGAAGAAGGCAGACCTCTTCATTGCCGTCACCCCCATTGAAAGCCAAAACATAACAGCATGCATATTAGCAAAGAACCTTGGAGCCAAAAAGACGCTTGCCAGGATTGACAACTACGAATATTTGCTCCCGGAGAACAAAGCATTCTTCGAGAAATTAGGTATCAATGCTATGATATACCCAGAGATGTTGGCTGCCGAAGAAATCGTCAACTCACTCAAAATGAACTGGGTACGTCAATGGATGGAATTTAACGACGGTGCGTTGACGCTAATCGGTATGAAAGTCCGTATAAATGCCCCCATCCTAAAACAAAAATTGATGGACTTGAAAGATAGCGACGGTTATCGTATCGTTGCCATCCGCCGCGACATGGACACCATCATTCCGAACGGACAAGATGAAATCAAGCCAAACGATATCGTTTACTTTATCACGACCAAAGAGTTCATCCCCAAGGTTAGGGAGGTAGCCGGCAAAGATGTCATCAACGTAAGAGACCTCATGATTATGGGAGGAAGCCGAATCACGGTAAAAACAGTGGAGACACTTCCCGACAACATCAGCGTAAAGGTTTTGGAAAAAGACTCTGTCAAGATAAACAGACTAAACGAGTTACTTCCCGACGGAACGCTCGTCATCAATAGCGACGCCAGCGACTTGGAAGTTCTCCGTGAGGAAGAAATCGAAAGCATGGACGCATTCGTAGCCCTCACCAACAATTCAGAGGCCAACATCCTTGCTTGTATCGCCGCCAAGAGTTTCGGGCTAAAGAAGACCATTTCCGAAATAGAAAACATCGACTATATTCCATTGGCAGAAAACCTCGACATCGGCACGGTCATCAATAAGAAATTGATCGCAGCCAGTGCAATATACCAATATACGCTCGATGCAGATGTAAGCAAGGTAAAGTGCCTTACTCACGTGGACGCACAGGTGGTGGAAGTGACAGCAAAATTAAACTCCGACATCACCAAAGGCAAGCTAAAGGACATTCACATTCCAAAGAATATATTCATAGGTGGAATCGTGAGAAACGGAGTTGGCTACATCGCAAATGGTAACACAGCCATTGAGCCTAACGACAACGTCATCGTCTTTTGTCTATCTTCAAGTATCCAAAAGTTAGACAAACTATTCAATTAGAAACGTATAGTATTGTATGCTGGTCTAACAAGCAACGACCGTATTATCAAAATATGAGACAAGAAAGTTTACTTAACTTTAAACTTATAGGAGCCACTTTGGGTCTACTCCTCTTCTTCGAAGCTGGATTCATGGCCTTATCGACCATTATTTCAGCCTTTTACGAAGAAGACGACCTAAAAGCACTCTTGATATCCACAGGGCTCACAACTTCCGTAGCCTCTTTTCTTTTCTTCTGTTTGAGAGACAAAGAAAATGCAAAGAACTATCAATTAAAAAAGAGGGAGGGGTATTTCATCGTGGCTTTTGTGTGGGTGCTCTTTTCTATTTTCGGAACATTCCCGTTTTACTTAAGTGGGTACATCCCCGAATACACCAACGCATTTTTCGAAACGATTTCCGGCTATACCACTACAGGGGCCACCATTCTCACAGACATTGAAGCTTTGCCTCATGGCCTTCAATTTTGGAGGTGCATCACCCAATGGCAGGGAGGAATGGGTATCATCGTACTCTCTTTGGCCGTCATGCCGATATTCGGCATCGGAGGAATGCAGATGTATGCAGCCGAGGTGCCAGGACCAACCAAGGACAAACTACGTCCACGAGTAACCCAAACCGCCAAGCTACTTTGGAGCCTCTATGCTTCTATCACACTGATTGAGGCCATTCTGCTTTTCATCGCAGGCATGAATCCTTTCGATGCGTTTTGTCACGCATGCACAACCATTGCCACAGGAGGCTACTCCACGAAAAACGCAAGCATCGCTTACTGGGATTCGCCATTCATCGATTACATCATCACAACATTCATGATCATTGCCGCAATAAACTATACGTTGCTCTATACGGCTTTGAAAGGCAACATGAAGAAATTCATTCACAACGAGGAGATTAAATACTATCTGATCATCGGCTTCGTAATTGCGGCCATCATCGTCGGCTACAACTTTGTGCGAGAAGGTAGTTTTTCCGAAGAGGACGTCAGAGTCTCTATCTTCTCATCCTTCTCTTTGATGACAGGTACGGGATTTGCACTCTCCGACCACACCACATGGGCGCCATTCCTCTCTATACTAATGATCATCATCATGTCATTCGGAGGTTGTGCGGGATCTTCTTGCGGAGGTATCAAAACCGTGAGAATTGTGCTACTAATCAAAAATAGCTATTTCGAGTTCAAGCGTCTGCTCCACCCTAACGCGGTCATTCCTGTGAAATTCAACAATAAAGTAGTGCCACCGACCATCATCACCAACGTGTTGGCGTTTATCGTACTTTATGCCATCACCATTTTGGCCGGCATACTCATATTCCTCTTTATTGGCGTCGAACCGGAGGAAGCTATCGGAGCCGCAATCACTAGTGTTTCCAATGTCGGTCCAGGCTTAGGAGAATCAGGGCCTGCTGGAAACTTCGCCCATTTCCCTGTAGCAGCCAAATGGGTAATGTCTTTCTTTATGCTCGCAGGCCGTTTGGACATTTTCACCGTGCTATTCATCCTTTCGCCATCTTTTTGGAGACGATAAACAAATTTTTCACGTCAAACTCACTTTTGCACACTATGAGCAAGTGAGTTTGGCTTAGTTTTTGTTTCAATCAGGAAAAAGATTTTAAAGTAGTATTATGCGTTTAAAACTATTCTTCATTCTATTAGCGTTGACTAGCATACTTTCATCATGCAGTTCCGACCACGACCACGACATGTACGGGTACAATACATACCCCTATCCATATTACAACAATCGCCCATACTATTACTACAATGGCGTTTATTATGAAGACCCTTACCACACACACCCATACGCATGGGACAACAAGCACTTCTATTCAGCACGCATAGAGTGGAAAGGTTCCAACTTTGGATACGCAGTCGTTTTGAGAGAGAATCCCTATATGGGCATGATTTGCAGGCCCACAAACCTTCTCCAACCATTCACCCACGATTGCGAAGTAATGGTCCGATTCAATTGGTTGGGCGAAGAGAACAACAATGGTCTCATTATCCCGATTATAGAGATAATTGACATGCATTATAGATAAAAAGTGATTCAAAGTTGCATTCCAAGGCAAGTAAACATAAAAAACAAGGCGGGTTTTAACAACTCGCCTTTTTCATAAAAAGAACTGAATTATGACAGCGGAAGAGAAAAAGGAGGCAAAACTAATCTATTCACTCCAAAGAAAACTAAGGAAAACCATAGACACCTATGGACTTATCAAGGAAGGAGACAAGATATTGATTGGATTATCCGGAGGCAAAGACTCGCTCGCTCTCGTCGAGCTTTTGGGCGAACGACAGAAAATTTTCAAGCCTCGTTTCTCGGTCATTGCCGCACATATCTCTGTCAGCAACATCGGTTATCAATCAGACTGCGACTACCTAAAAGAACATTGCGAGAAACATGGTGTGACATTTGTCCACCACACAACATCATTTGACGACAGTACGGACAAAAGGAAATCGCATTGTTTTCTCTGCTCATGGTATCGCAGAAAAGCATTGTTCGACTTGGCAAAGGAATTGGGTTGCAACAAGATTGCCTTAGGCCATCACCAAGACGACATTCTCCACACCCTCATCATGAACTTGCTGTACCAAGGCTCTTTTAGTACAATGCCTCCATTGCTCAAAATGGATAAGTTCGACATGGAGATTATCCGTCCTCTTTCACTAATAAAAGAGAGCGAAATCAAAGAGTTGGAAAGCATAAGACAATATAAAAAACAACACAAAAATTGCCCTTATGAGAAAGAAAGCAACCGCGACGACGTCAAGAAACTGATGGCAGAAATGGAAAGAATAGCACCAGAGATGCGTAGCAGCATGTGGAACGCCATGACAAACATACAAACTGACTATCTACCCAAAAGAATTAAGAATTAAGAGGTGAAGAATTAAGATTTTCTCTCGAACAACCCCACGCCCAGCGCAGAAAACACGACACTCAACAGTCTTGTCCGTCGGGATAAGGTCACTATTAGGCAAAAAAAAAGGAATTGAGAAACCCCAACCCCTTTTATCTTTTCACTACTCTCGTAATTACTTAACTGCCTCTTTTACAGTCTCAGCAGCCTCAGCAACAACAGCAGCAGCTGAATCTACAGAAGCAGCAGCAACTGAATCAACAACAACAGCAGCTGAGTCAACTACAGCAACAGCCTCCTCAACTATAGTTACTGAATCAGCAACTACGCCCTCAGCTGGCTTGTTACAAGTGTTAGTACAAGAAACAAGTGCAAAAGCAGCACTTGCAGCGAAAAATAAAACTACTTTTTTCATTTTTTAATAAAATAAATTAAACAACGTACCGTGTTTGTTTGTCTTTTTTAAGACGGCACAAAATTAGATATTTTTTTGTACTCCAAATCAATTAGCGAATGTATTTTAATAGTCCAAATGTAAAAAAAACATAAAAAGGGGCGTCTATTTTACATTTCCGCATTTTCATACACAATAAAGGCCTATCGAAGCACAAATTTTGGAAAGAACAAAGGGCTTGACATTTGTCAAACCCTTTGTTTATGGACGATTCACGAAATTAGTTCAACACACGAACAACGTGAATACTATTTGCATATTCTTGTACAAATTATAGACCTTCGTACAAATAACGCTTAATATTTTTCTTTGCAGTCTTCTCAAATTCGTTAGGGAAGATGACGATCTTGTTAATAGCCTCGTAAGAAGCAAGCGTCTTGTTAATTGTCTTGCGATTCTCCTCCATTATCACATCCAACTCCTCACGATTGACATTGCTTTCATCCATCGCAGCGAAGTCAGGATAAACCAAAGCCACCAACTTGGCATCTCTTGCAATAACCACACACTCTGAGATGAATGGCAAGTTGACCATCTTAGCCTCTATGGCCTCTGGATAGATATTTTGACCAGACGCACCCAAGATCATATTTTTGCAACGACCTTTCAAGAAGATGTGATTTTCACTATCCATAGTAGCCATATCACCCGTACGCAACCATTCACCATCAAACGCAGCTTGTGTCGCCTCCTCATTCTTGTAATAACCAATCATCACGTTATCGCCACGGACCAAAAGCTCACCTGCGATATTAGCAGGATCCTCCGACATGATTTTAGCCTCCATATTAGAAAGCAAAATTCCTGCTGAAGCAATCTTATGCTCGTCCTTAGAACAATAACTAATAAGCGGAGCACATTCGGTCATTCCGTAACCTACAGTATAAGGGAACTTGATTTTTGCCAAGAACTCATCAACCTCTTTGTTTATAGCCGCTCCTCCCAAAACGATTTCGATGAAACGTCCGCCGAAAGCACTGTACAACTTGTTTCTTATCTCGGAATAAACCTTCTCGTTCAACGTCGGAATAGCCAAAGCTGTCTGTGTAGAAGTTTTTTCCAACAAAGGAAGAACCATGCTCTTATATACCTTTTCTACAATCAAAGGCACTGTAAAGATAACGTCCGGCTTAATCTCCTCAAAGGCCTTTAGCAATATCTTTGGTGAAGGAACCCTATTCAAGAATGTGATGTGAGAACCAGAAGTCACTTGAGCAAGGAAATCCAAAGTACATCCATATACATGGGCCAACGGCAAGAAGGTCAAAATCTTCTTTCTATCGCCCGTCTTACTTGTAATCTTTGTGTGATTGAAACAGAATTCGATATTTCCCATGAAATTAGTTCCGTTCAACATAACTCCCTTGCTGAAACCTGTCGATCCAGAAGTGTAGTTAAGTACCACCATCTCAGAATTGTCCTTGTCAATATACTTCACATCTTCCTTAGAGAATCCATTTGGATAACGGGCTGCAAAAAGAGCATCCAACTGCTTCATCACCTTTTGGATGCTTTCACCTGGACCCTGGTAGAGACATCTGAACTCCGTGATAGAGAAAATTCCTCTCAAATCAGAAACCTTGCTTTCATCAATATTTTCCCAAACATTGTCACTCAAGAAAAGAAATGTAGAATCCGAATGGTTGACAACGTGTTGAATGTCATCCGGATGAAAATCTTGCAAGATTGGCACTATCACTGCGCCATAAGTCATAACGGCAATGAAAGTCATGGCCCACATCGGAGTATTCTTACCCACCAATGAAATGTGATCACCAGGCTTAATATTTAATTCCTCAAATAGGAGGTGTAATTTCGCCACCTCTTCTGCTACTTGCTTGTATGTGTAATCGGTTTTGGTGACATAGTCTGTCATTGCCAAATGATCCCAATTCTCTTTAAACGACTTCTCGAAAAGTTTAATGAAGTTTTCTTGTGCCATGCTTTTAGTTATAAAATTCGAGCAAAAATATAAAAAATTACACAAAAAGAAAAAAAATGTGCAATTTTCGAGGGTGAAGACTCTAAAAAAATAATTAACAAAGACAACCTTAGCTCCTCATAACTGTTCATTCTTATCCAATATCAACAATTTCGAATCGAAACCATGTTCACGAACATATAATTTTAGACATACAAATCTCCCCCTTTTTTCGTATATTGCAACAATTTAACCAACATTCGTCATGGGAAAGCACACTAATAATTTGTTCAACGAAATATCATCGGGCAAAAGGATAATCCCTATGCTCTCGCTTTTTTTCACAGTAACACTCTCCGCCCAAGATTTGAAAAACTTTGATTTCAATTCGCTTGATGGTTGGACGATAGAAGGAGGCAGAGCCTCCACCGAAAACGGGAAACTGCACATCTATGCAGGGGAGAAAACGAAGGTTTCCCAAAAGACAAAAATTAGGCAAGGTAGCTACCTTGTCAAAGCGGAAACTCAATCGTCAGCAAGCGAAGGAACCTGCCTAATCTATGGCAAAGGCGAAGGCTACACCTCAGCCTCAACGGCAATTCCACAATCGGACCATTCGTTCAAAAAAGTCATTGTGAAAGGCGTGAAAAGCAATGATGGTTGGTTAGAAGTTGGCTTCGAGAACGACGGAACACACGATTTAGTTATCGACAACATACAAATCGAGCAAGAGCAAAAGCCGTTTGTTTTCGGTCAAGGCGGCGACATCACCGAACTAAACTATGTCCTCTCTTATGGCGGCAACTTTTTTGACGAAGAGGGCAACGAACTATACCAATCCTCCGACCCATTGGAAGTTAAGGCGAGAAACGTCATCCGTTTTCTCAAAGAGAAAGGCATGGACATGGTGCGCATCCGCCTAACGAACAAACCTGGCAAATCACAACCAGACAACACCAACACCTACTTTCTCCCAGAAGGGTTTCAAGACGAAAAGGATTGCTTGCTGCTTGCCGAACTTGCCCACGAGGCTGGCTTGAAGATACAATTCACGTTCAACTATTCTGACTACTGGTCGAACGGTGAACGTCAAAACATCCCTGCTGATTGGAAATCACAAATTGAGTGGATGAACGACAATAATGCCATCGTTCAGAAATTGTCACAACTATTGGGCGAATACACGAAACGTGTCATGCAAGAATTGGCAGAAAAGGACATCCACCCCGAATATGTTTCTTTAGGAAACGAAATAAACGGAGGCCTGCTCTTTCCCTACGGCTACTCCTACGACGTGAAAGCTAGTTTTGCCACTAAAGATATGCCCGAGGGTTATGCCAACTGGGGTGCCATAAAAAGTTTCATTAATGCTGGATATGAAGCTGTCAAGTCAGTCTCGCCTGAGTCAAAGGTGGTTATACACTTGGCAGACCAAACGGGAGATTTCAAAAAACACGGCTCCACGGTTGATTATTACACCTATTCTTGGTTTTTCAGTACGTTGGAGAAAAACGGTGGAAAATACGATGTCATCGGAGCTTCTTACTACCCTTCTTGGAGTCAATCGACTGTTGACGATATGGTTGGCTATTGCAACAACCTCATCCGCAAATTCCACAAGGATATTCTCGTCATGGAGAGTGGCTACAACTGGAACAAAACTCGCAAAGACGGTTACGAAGGACAACTCAATCAAAACGCAGAAGAATACAAAAACAAATACCCAAGCACGCCCATTGGACAAAAAGGCTATCTCACAGAACTTATCAACGGATTGAAACAGATAGGCGAAGGAACGGCCAACCAATGCGTAGGTTTGCTCTATTGGGACCCCGTCATGATTCATGTGGAAGACGAATGGGGCAATAACAAGACTGGCTGGGCCCATTTCGTGAACTGGGACACGCCAGATGCCAACGTCGTAGAGAACACCACTCTTTTTGATTTTGAAGGGAAAGCACTTCCCGCCCTTGACGTTTTCTACCAAAACCAATTCTGCAAAGAGGAGAAGACGACAGATAAAACTATTTGCCACGAGACTCCGAACTCACAACTCAACATCCTAAGCGTAGAGGGAGGATTGCTCATCCAAGCGGAAGAGGATCAAAACATCAGCATCTACAATCTCAACGGAGAGGGTACTTGGTTACGATTAACCAATCATGAGCAAAGACTCGTTCACCTTCCTTCGGGAATATATGTGGTAAATGGAGAAAAGGTAAGAGTGAGATGACGCACGACGGTGGCATGGGCCACCACTAAATTCACCTAAGGTGATTAACTTTTCTTACATCAGCAACCACCAACGTCTGGTCGGGGAAAACCGAAAAAGCGATGTCATAGCCTGCATATTCCACCTTATAGATACGATCTGAAGAACTATAGGCTGGACGAGGGTCATGAGAAAGAAAAGCAATAGCCCCTTCCCGCTTCTCTTCAGGCAATAGATTCAAAAGATTTTCAGGAAAGGTTACGGTCAAGCTACGATTATCCGCCGAAGCCGTCCACCCAGCCTCAGCATCGAGGTGAGCATCCGTATAAGGCAGATAGGGCTTTACATCATAAATAGGCGTCTGATCCATCATATCTATTCCTGAAACATGCAACACCGTTCCTAAGGATGGCACCTGTTCTATCGAATCCAATTTGACACAAGACAAACCAATCGGATTAGGACGGAAGGGCGACCGCGTGGCAAATACGCCCAAGCGCGTATTTCCGCCCAAGCGTGGAGGACGAACCGTCGGAGACCAATCTTCTCGCTTGGCAGCCGAAAACTCCCACAACAGCCAAATATGCGAAAAACCTTCCAAACCACGGAACGCCTCTTCTCGCCTATATTCAGGCTCAAAAACAATAGTTCCCTTCAAAGCTTCGGACATGCCGCTTTGACGAGGCAGCCCAAACTTAGAAGGGAAATCTGTATAAATCTTGGCAATTACCTTAAACAACTGCTCCATACCTGCAGACAAGCATCAATATATGCCTTTGCTTTTGCCGTACTCGTATTCGCCATCGAGCACAGCCGCAATCATCTCATAAGAGATATCCTCCGAACGACCATCTTCAGCCACCTTGTCTGAGACATAATTGATCATATCTTGTTCGTTGATTTCAACCTCGGCACTTGCCTCTTCATCCGAGAAGAAACCTTGCTCTTCGTAAAAGTCGTAAATCAAATCCAAAAGGTAATCAACGTCGTCTCTATTTACAGAGGTCTTCATCTCCTTCGGCAAATGCTTGATGATGAAGTCGATCAACTCGTTATCTATGAAATCTATATCTTCCATATAATAATCTATTTAAAGCTATTATCAATATACCCTGTCACCAAAGATGTAACTTCCAATGCGAACCATTGTACTACCCTCTTCGACAGCAATTTTCCAATCGTTTGTCATACCCATGGACAAAGTGTCAACGGTGGCATCATACTTTTGTTGCATTTCTGCAAAAAAAGCCGCAATAGAAGCAAACTCCCGACGGACCTGCAAATCATTGTCCGTATGAGAGGCCATTCCCATCAAACCGCGCACATGGACATTGGGATATTTCGACAAGAGATCCTCAGCATACAATTGGCGGACATCATCGAATGAAAAACCGAATTTGGTCTCCTCCTGCGCCACATGGAGTTCCAACAAGCAATCGATCACTCGTCCACATTTTTGGGCCTGCTTGTTAATCTCCTCCAACAAGCGAACGCTGTCCACGCTGTGAATCATCGACACGTATGGAGCGATATACTTCACTTTATTTGTCTGTAGATGGCCGATAAAATGCCACTCTATATCCTTCGGCAACTCCGCCTGTTTCTGAGACAACTCCTGTTCACGACTCTCGCCGAAAAGTCTTTGTCCTGCATCGTAAGCCTCTTGAATCAAAGAGGACGGATGAAACTTAGAGATGGCCAACAACTTGGTCGTTTCGGGCAATCTCCTGTTTATATATTCGATTTTTTCCGCTACGCTCATCTCTTCTTTTCTAATTTAATCATTCACTGATTTCCTCAGCCATTGCTTGCTCAGCCGATTTCTCGCCTTCCTCTTCATCAACGGTGTAAGGGAAAATATCCATGATTTGAGTTTCAGAAATGCTTGACACTTCATAGTCTGCCATAGAATCTTTCATGGCTATGGCCAAATTATCCCAAGCCTCCTTGATGTTTGAGCCGAGCACCAACACCGTACTAGAAACTCGTCTCTCCTTAGCATTCACCTCGTCGATAGAGACGAAGCTCATCTTGCACTTATACCAACGGTCACCCTCCTCACTTGGAAAGATTTCGTTGATGCCGGCCTTCTTCATGCCTGCGATGGAAAACTCGCCCGTCATGAACGGAGCCACCTCTTTACTGATACGAGTCTCTGCCTCAGAGAAAGTCAAGGCATCCACCAAATAGGTCTCTGACACTTTCTTGCCTTTTCCCTTATCGTCCATCTTCTCGTACTTTATCTTACACTCGAACCAATTGTTCATCATAACTTTAACTGTTTTTTCGTTCAACTCATTATCCCCTTCCTAATCGAGGGGCGACAAAGATAATCATTTTTAAGTAGAGGAAACTCCCTTGGAAAAAGGATTTCTCAAAAAGTTTCTACTCCCCTGAAAATCAATTTTTCAAAACGCCGCTCAAAAGTTGCATGTCGTAACCACTTGGCTTTTGATAGACGCGCAAATCGAACTCATGAATCACTGCATAGAGATGTTCGAAGACATCACAAGAGACCTCCTCAAACTTCTTCCACTCCTTTTGACGTGAAAAGAAATAGATTTCCAACGGCAAGCCGCTCTCTGAAGGCTGCAACTGACGAATCATATAGAGCAAATCGGTGTTGACTACCGGCAAACTCTCCAAATAGAATCCGAGGTAAGCTCTGAACAATCCTAAATTCGTAGGACGATTCACATCCGTCTTCCCCGCTTCTTGGGCTGCATTCATCAACGAATCTATATGGGCTTTCATCATTGGTATTTTCTTGAATCTCTCCATCATCTCCGGCGTGCAGAAACGAATCGTATTCACATCTATATTGACGGAACGAGTCAGTCGTCGTCCACCCGACTCCTGCATGAAACGCCAGTTTTGGAAAGAGTCACTCACCAATGTATATGGAGGAACCGTAACAATCGTATTATCATAATTGCGGACTTTGACAGTTGTCAAATTTACAGCCGTCACCACACCATTGGCATTGGCCTTAGGCACCGTGATCCAATCTCCCACCCGAAGCATTTTATTGGCAGAGAGCTGAACTCCAGCAACAAATCCTACAATGGTATCCTTGAACACCAACATCAAAATAGCCGCCGAAGCTCCCAAACCTGCAACAAGCGTAGAAGGCGATTTACCCATTATTACAGCAATCACCATTATGGCAGCCAAGAAGAAGACCAATACTCGTAAAACTTGGAATATCGCAGTCAACACATGGCCCTTAAACCGTTGCATCTTGTTACAGACTTCGTCCATCGAGACAAAGATATTATTGAAAAGCAGTGCAGACGAACACACCATAATGACCAATGCAATACGGATAATCAATGTCTGCCGAACATCATCTGCCTCAAAAGCCAAAGGCACCATAAAATAGAATGCGATGACAGGAACCAACATCGCTATGCTATCCAAAACCGGAGGGCACAACAACATATCATCCCATTTATTCTCCGTCTTTTCTACAATCTTAGCCAACAATTTCAGCACGCCATATTTCATAAAGAAATACAAGGCAACCGATAAAAGCAGCATACCGCCAAGAAGCAGATAACGATCTGTCGTATCAGCCAGTTCCGAATCAAAACCATACGACAGCAACAATTCGTTCATCCACGAAGTCAAATTCACATCTTCCATAACCATCATTCTATTTTTCCATATAATCATTCGTCTTGATCTTTCCCGTCAATCAAATAACAATCATCCAATTGTTTGAACTTCATGCCCTTTGGGAAAAGAAAACCAGGAACCTCATCCACGGCAAAGTGGATTCTTTTCCTGTCATAATCATTCATTGTACTATATAGCAAAGAGTCTGCCAAAGCATCAAACACAGGCACCACACCGATACAATGAGGATGCCAATAGGTATAAGTCGGCTTGCAAGTCACACTATTAACTTGCGTAACTCCATCAACTTTTTGAAGCTCCACATCGGCTATCACCCCTAAATCCTTCGACAAGTTGTGCGTTGGCTTCCAACGTTGGCAAGAGATGAAATTACCCATTGAGTAAAAAGCCACGCATCTGCGCGGAACGCTATCCTCACGCACGACAGTACGCACCTCCATTTGTTGAAGAATATGGGGATGGCTACCCAACACCACGTCCACACCGTAAGAGAAAAGAGAATCTACCATTCGACGTTGCTCGTCATTCGGCTTGCGTTGATACTCCGTTCCGAAATGAACGATGGCCACAATGGCATCCGTGCCCTGCGACTTCAAAGAAGCGACATCAGAACGCAAACGGGCCATATTTTTAGCATCTATCCGATCTATCATATTCACACTGTACTCCAAACTATCAGGCAATGTAAATCCGTTCAAAGACATTGTAAAGGCAAAGAAGCCCAACTTCATTCCTTTCACATCAACCACCTCCATGCGCGGAGCCTTTTCACCCATATCGGCCGTCCCCACGGTCTTAACCCCCAACGAGTCCAACAAGTGCAAAGTGGAACGTAGTCCTGAAACTCGAGAATCGAGCGAGTGATTATTAATCGTCGACAACAGATCAAAACCAATACTCTTCAACTCTTCACCGAAAGCCTCCGGCGCATTAAAAAAAGGGAAGCAAGAGTAGCCGAAAGTCGCTTTAGCACGTCCCTTATTACGGCCAGCGAAGGTCGTCTCCAAATTTCCCACAAGATAATCAGCCTTGTCGAAATGAGGCTTTACTGAGGCAAACTCGCAAGAGAAATCAAACGTAGAATCCTTCTTATTGTAAGCCCTCTCCATTTGCCAACGATGAGCCATGAGGTCGCCGACTGCCGTCAAATGAACAGTCAACGTATCCGGTCCCTTCTCAACACAATTCAACGAATCTTGAATGGCACCCGCCCCTTTCGCATTAGCACCATTCTGACAAGAGAGTGCTCCCAAAGAACTCAAGCCTAACAGGAGGGCTCCTAAAACACCTAAATTTCTCACCACTATTTTTTAAAATAAAGATTGGAAGCAACCCTAAAAAGGATTGCCTCCAACCTAATTAAATACTATAAAACTCTATTTTATGAAAATTCATCACAATAAGTTACTTGCCAACTCAGACAAATGGCTACGCTCACCCTTCACCAAATTAACATGCGCGAAGATGTCTTGACCCTTCATCTTATCAATCATATAAACCAAACCGTTGGATTGCATATCCAAATATGGAGTATCGATTTGTTGAACGTCGCCCGTGAAGACCATCTTACAACCCTCACCTGCACGAGTAATGATTGTCTTTATTTCATGAGGAGTCAAGTTTTGAGCCTCATCAACGATAACATAAGTGTTGCTCAAGCTACGACCACGGATGAAGGCCAATGCCTCAATCACCAACTTCTCGCTCTTTTGCATATCCTCCAACAAACGCAACTCCTTGCTTGTTGGGCCGAATTGATTCTTAATCACATTCAAGTTATCGAACAAAGGTTGCATGTACGGACCCACCTTTTGCTTCTCATCGCCAGGAAGGAATCCCAAATCCTTGTTAGACATGGCCACGATAGGACGAGCCAAAAGGATGTGGCTATAAGCCTCATGCTGTTGCAAAGCTGCTGCCAACGCCAACAACGTCTTACCTGTACCTGCCTTACCTGTAACGGCTATCAACTTCAAATCTTCATTCATCAAAGCATCCAAAGCGAAAGTCTGCTCTGCATTTCTGCCCTCGATTCCGAAAGCCTTGCCCTTCTTCACCTTCACCACCATTTGAGATGCTGCGTCATACTTAGCAAGCACCGTAGAACGGCTGCTCTTCAAAACAAAGCACTCATTAGACTCAACATGCTTTGGCAACTTCAACTCATCCAAAGAGATGCCCGCCGTTGAACTATATAGACGGTCGATTACATCCGCATCAACATCCTCAAACACCTCATGTGCCTTGTCGAAGACATCCACGTTTGTAACCTTGTCCGTAATGTAATCTTCAGCCAAAAGCCCTAAAGACTTAGCCTTCATCCTCAAATTTACATCCTTTGATACAAGAATGCTCTTTGTCTTAGGATGAGCCTCGGCCAAGGCTTCTACAACTGCCAATATCTTATGATCAGGAATTCTCTCGGAAAATGCCTTTGCAATTTTCTCCGGATATTCAGAACCTGTATACACGAATAACTTACCAAGACCAATACCAAGCTCCACACCCTTTGTAAACATATCGTCAGTGGAGATCTCATCCAACTCTCTTACAAATTCTCTTGCGTTAAAATTTATTTGTTCGTTGCCTTTCTTGAATTTATCCAACTCCTCTAATACAACAATTGGCAAATAAATATCATTCTCCTGAAAATTGTAAATACACTTGTAATCGTGAAGGATAACATTCGTATCCAAAACGAAATTCTTCTTTGCTCCCATGATATTTAGTTTTAAAGTTTTTCAACAAAAAAAATCATCTGTGTTTTTCTAAGAAAGTGTCCGAACTCTGTTTTAAGGGATAAAATAAGACATTCTATCGTTTTTTACACCTTATTATTATCCTATAAAAAGCAAATTCTTTAACTTCGCTTTATGTAAAGTTATATTTTAGTTTTAAATAAACCAATATAAAAGCAAAAAAATACTCGGAAAATGATGAATTATTCTGAAACACTAAATTACATATACAATAGGATGCCGCTTTTTCAAATGGTCGGCTCTGCGGCCTACAAAGAGGGGCTGGACGGAATGATGGCTTTCGACGAACGACTCGGACATCCGCACAAGAGTTTCCGCACCATCCACGTGGCTGGCACCAACGGCAAGGGTTCTTGCTCGCACACCATCGCTTCCGTCCTTCAATCGGCCGGCTACAAGGTGGGGCTATTCACCTCGCCCCATCTCAAGGATTTCCGCGAGCGCATTCGTGTCAACGGCAAACCGGTCAGTCAAAAGTTCGTCATCGACTTTGTTGAGCAGCACAAGGATTTCTTCGACGTCATCTACCCCTCCTTCTTCGAAGTGAACGTGGCGATGGCTTTTGAGTATTTCAAAGAGCAAAAAGTGGATGTGGCCGTCATTGAGGTCGGACTCGGAGGCCGACTGGACAGCACCAACATCATTTCGCCAGACCTCTGCGTCATCACAAACATCAGCATCGACCACACCAACATTCTCGGCAACACCCTCGGTGCCATCGCCAAAGAGAAAGCGGGTATCATCAAAAAGGGCATCCCCGTTGTCATCGGAGAGAAACACCCCGAAACCGATTCTGTTTTCATTGGAAAAGCGAAAGAGATGGAGGCGGAAATCATCTTCGCAGAAGAGGACACGACGGTCAACTACGAAGGGACCAAGAGTTTCAGAAAGGTGCCTTACCAACACTTTTCCATTAACGGGCAAAAGATAAAGACGCCTCTTTTAGGCATCTATCAACAAAAGAATATGCCAACGGCTTGGTGTGCCGCCAAGAAGTTGCAATCGTTGGGATACCACATCACCGACGAACAAATTGAGAAAGGATTCAAAGGGGTGATCAAGCAAACGCATCTTTTAGGCCGCTGGCAAAAACTACAAGACAAGCCTTGCGTCATCTGCGACACGGGCCACAACATCGCGGGCATCGAATACATTTGCCAACAGTTGAGGGAGACGCCCCACAAGCAACTTCGAATGGTCTATGGCATGGTGAGCGACAAGGACATCGACCACATTCTTCCGCTTCTTCCAAAAGATGCCATCTACTACTTTACACAGGCAGCCAGCAAACGAGCCCTTCCAGCCGAAGAGATGCAAGAGAAGGCGCAACGAGTGGCTGGATTAAAAGGCCGCTGCTTCTCTTCCGTAGAGGAAGCCCTCAACACAGCAAAAGCCGAAGCCGATCCCGACGATTTAATCTATGTAGGCGGCAGCACCTATGTAGTGGCGGAGATAATATGATTTTCACTGAACAAGGGCGGATTTTTTCAATCTGCCCTTTTTTTGTTTTGACTGGAGATATGGCCATGTGCCAAAATTCAGGCAAATAATATACTCTGACTCATCTCTTTAATCATCTCTGGTATAATCCCCTACGAACGAAATTTGTTTTTCTATGTTTTTTTAGCCTCGTTTGCCATATTTTATTTTGTTTTTGTATTAAATCGGATTACTCTGAATTCAACAAGCATTGGTTTCTATCTACTAAAATGACAATCGCCAAGTTCCGAGTTACTACTAAGATCGGCAGTCGCTTAATCGTAGAAATTATAACCTTACTCATTAATCAAATCAATTTGCCGTCCACAATAATAGAACAACAATCCTTGTACTGGTCAACAAATTTCCAGAAGTATTTTTCTTTGGCACATTCAGTTAAATCTATAGGAGGAAGTTCTTGCTTAGCCACCTCCCAATATTTTCTTCTTTCTAAAGTAGATACCCACGAAATATTTACCAATCCCATATTCTGATAAAGGTATGGTTTATAGAACAGACATTTATTAATATTATCTCTACGACACAAGTTCAAGAAAAATTTCTCGCTGTCTAAGAAGATTTCTTTATATCGTTTCTCCTCCCCTCTACGTATTAATGATAGAATTGCCACATTATAGGGATACATAGACAGAGATTTATCAATATATGTCCTATCTTGTGGATTAGCCAAAGATCTATAATAATACAAAAGAGATTTTTCCTGTCTCGTTTTCGCATTCGCTAATAACTGTGCCAGATCGTATTTTTCTATTTCCCTCTCATTCCCTAAATACCATCTTAATGATTCACATCTGACAATAGCACAACGCGGGTCATCTACAAAAGGTTCCAGTATTTTTGAAGCCTTTATATAGTCTCCAATATCATCAATTCCGATCATAAATAATGCATACCCAAGAGCATAATCAGCATTTGACTTGTTCGATTCGTACAATTGAATCCATAATTCTTCCATTCGCACATCATCAATAGCTTCGTAATCCCCCTCTGTATATAAGGCGTACCAATACTCTAACTCCTTTATTACTTCTTGCATCATTATCTTTCTAAAATAATTAGATTTCCACCCATATTTCTTGGGTTGGAACTTGTTTGTACAAAGGCATCAAATGTCATCATCTCTCCTTTTGAGTTTATATAAAGGCGAATTTCCATCTGATAACCATTTTGCATTATTCTTATTTGATTCTGTCCAGATGTAAGTAATCCTTGCTTATCAACATCTAAAATAGTCTGATATATCCGGTTGCTTGAATAGCCAATCTGCTCCATAAGAATAACAATCAAAAAAATCAAGACTAAGAACAAGAAGGGCAAACATCATATCCGCCCTTCCCATTCTCATCGAGTCCAACATCAATTCCTCACAGCCTCCTCATAAGGGGGGTCCATCACCATGTGGCGCATGGCATCACTGGGCGGGTAAGGAATCTCCGATTTTAAAAGTCGAATATCATCCCCCGATAAATGGTATATTTGTCGGAAGTGTGCAGAACCAACCAATTGATTCCATGTTTTGCTCTCGAACTCATCTCTATCTAAAATAAATACGGTAATGGTATCTGTAGTTTTAAGGAATTCTTCTGGATCTTCCCCCGTATATCCAATAAATACTGTATGACAGTAAGGGAATACCTTTTCTCTAACATATCTTGTAGAATCATAATATAGAGTGTCATTACTTAAATAATAATCATCCCACCTGCATAATGTATAAAGAGTATCTTTCGAATTATTTTTTATAGAGAGACCATAATTAATGTCCATTGGACATGATGTCATTGCAATAACTAAAATGACTGATGTTATAAAAATATACAAATGACTTGTTTTCATGTTTCGAATAATTTAATTTCAGCAACAATTTATGTCATACGGGAATATACGCCCCCAAGACATAAAACTGTACATATTTAGTAATCGTTTGACTTTATCTTGATGTAGGATGCCTTTCTTCTATATAACTGGTCCAAATGTCATTACCATATTTTCGAGTGAAATATCTTTTAGCATATGCACTTGCCTGAATTTCATACCATTTATGTTTGTGGTCCCTCCTCATAGGAGGGTTCCATCACCATTATTGCATCCGCCGATGGCGATTCCCTTCTCATATTGGTGGTTAAACTTACTCTTCATAAGGTGGCCACATCTTCATATATCTCATCTCCTCTGTAGGCGGATACGGTATTACCGAATTTAACGTACGGACATCCGTTCCTGATAAATCATACCTACGCAACACCCGTTTCCCATTGCGCAACTCATCCCAACTATATGCATCAAATGTGTCCTTGTTGAAAATAAATATGGAAAAAGTGTCTATCTCCTTAAAATAACGTTCTGGACTAATAGAATTAAAACAAGATATCTCTCTTTTTTCGTGAGGACACAATATACTTATATCATAAGGAGAGTTTGTTTCGTATAACGAATCATTATATATAAAGGTGTGATAATCTTTTTTCTTTAAGCGAGGGTCACTTGTCAAAGACACATATATACCACATGTGACAATAGTATCACCTGACTGATTGACTCCATCTAAATCGTCCATGCGATCCATATAAATGTCTATACACGAACTGCACATCGGTACAATAAATAAATAATACAAATATCTCATAAATAAACAAAAAAAATGATTAACGAGTTGGGTATTCCTTTTCGATCTTATCCGTCCACACATACCCATAATTTCTACTTTGGTAGCAACATCAATTCCTCACAGCCTCCTCGTAAGGTGGCTCCATATCCATGTACCGCATCACATCACTTGGTGGGTAAGGAATCTTCGAACCTATTTGTCGTACGTCGTCACCAGACAGGTGATAGATTTGCCGGAAATGGGCGGAATCCGCTAATTGAGACCAAGCCTTTCCTTCATATTCCTCTTTATCCAAAATGAAAATGGTAAGAGTGTCTGTTGGCTTGAGAAAATCTTCTGGTCGGTCGCCGAAGCACCAAAGTGTGGGAGCCCAATTTGGATCCGTTTTCATAGTAATATACCAAGAAGAATCTTCTGATAATTTGTTCACCTTTGTAAAGGTATCATCACTACTCCATCTATAAATAGTGAACAATTCATCTTCTGTTTTATTTTTTAAATGAATACAATATATTGGAGCCTCTAATGTTATACAAGATTTCAATACAACAGAAAGCAACGCCAACAAATTAACATACAACATTTTTTTTGTTTTCATGATTATTAATTATTTATTTGTGAATAGGATGAACCTTCTCCATATTTATTTTCCAAATATTGTTCCCGTGCTTTTGCGTAAAATATCTTTTGCCATAATAACTTGCCTCGATTTCGTACCATCCCTAATTCCTCACAGCCTCCTCGTAAGGTGGCTCCATATCCATGTACCGCATCACATCACTTGGTGGGTAAGGAATCTTCGAACCTATTTGTCGTACGTCGTCACCAGACAGGTGATAGATTTGCCGGAAATGGGCAGAATCTACTAATTGAGACCATGTCTTGCCTTCGTATTCCTCTTTGTCTAAAATAAAAATGGTAAGGGTGTCTGTTGGCTTGAGAAAATCTTCTGGTCGGTCGCCGAAGCACCAAAGTGTGGGAGCCCAATTTGGGCACATTCTTTGACTATCATATAATGAAGAATCTTCTGATAATTTGTTCACCTTGGTAAAGGTATTACTACTCATTTTATAAATAGTGAACAATTCATCTTCTGTTTTATTTTGTAAAAAAATACAATATATTGGAGCCTCTAATGTTATACAAGATTTCAATATAACAGAAAGCAACGCCAACAAATTAACATACAACATTTTTTTTGTTTTCATGATTATTAATTATTTATTTGTGAATAGGATGAACCTTCTCCATATTTATTTTCCAAATATTGTTCCCGTGCTTTTGCGTAAAATATCTTTTGCCATAATAACTTGCCTCGATTTCGTACCATCCCTAATTCCTCACAGCCTCCTCGTAAGGTGGCTCCATATCCATGTACCGCATCACATCACTTGGTGGGTAAGGAATCTTCGAACCTATTTGTCGTACGTCGTCACCAGACAGGTGATAGATTTGCCGGAAATGGGCGGAATCCACTAATTGAGACCAAGTCTTGCCTTCGTATTCCTCTTTGTCTAAAATAAAAATGGTAAGGGTGTCGGTTGGTTTGAGAAAATCTTCTGGCTGGTCGCCGAAGCACCAAAGTGTGGGAGCCCAATTTGGGCACATTCTGTGACTATTATATAATGAAGAATCTTCTGATAATTTGTTCACCTTGGTAAAGGTATTACTACCCATTTTATAAATAGTGAACAATTCATCTTCTGTTTTATTTTGTAAAAAAATACAATATATTGGAGCCTCTAATGTTAGACAAGAATTTAGCACGACAGAAAACAACATTAATAAAGAGACACACAACATATTAAATGCTATATTAAATGCTTTCATAACTATAAAATATTAAAATATTAATTAATCATTGTCATTTTTTGTGAGTAGGATGAGCATCCTCCATTTCTATTTTCCAAATATCGTCCCCATACTTTTGCGTAAAATATCTTTTGCCATAATAACTTGCCTCAGATTCGTACCATCCCTAATTCCTCACAGCCTCCTCGTAAGGTGGCTCCATATCCATGTACCGCATCTTCTCGCTTGGTGGGTATGGGATGTCTTTACCTATCAACCGAATGTCGTCTCCTGAAAGATGATACACCTGTCGAAAATGGGTTGAATCCACTAATTGAGACCAAGTCCTGCCTTCATACTCCTCTTTATCTAATATAAAAATGGTAAGAGTGTCTGTTGGTTTAAGAAAATCTCCTGGGCGATAATCGAAGCTCCAAAGAGTTGTATATCTATCTGGAAATGATTTCTGATGACGATACTTTACATCTTTTGACAATGCCTTCTCCTTTGTAAAACAATCATTTCCATTCATGTGATAAAATTTAAAAATAGTATATAATTCATCTTCTGTTTGATTTTCCAAATAAAGACAATAGAAAGGTGGCTCTGTCGCTATACAAGAATTTAATACAACAGAAAACAATACTAACAAAGTGACATGCAATAAATTCGATGTTTTCATAACTATAAATTATTTAAACGATTGCAGAAGTTCTATCTCGACTATAAGCGGATGTCCATATCAACCTCTTTTTTTATTTTTCCATTTCTAATTTCAATAGGTTCATTTCCTAAGTTCCAAACATTGAACCTTTTTTGCTTGGAACATCACATTCATTTTTACAATGCAAAAGTAACGAAGGCAATCATATAAAACATCAAAAAAAACGTAATTTTTTAAATTAATACTGCCGATATATTTATGGAATTCATTTGATGTTCGACACAACACACCACAAAAGAAAATGTTTTCCGCCCAATCAAAATCTCATGATACTATTACCTCTCAGAAAAAAAAAATTGCAGACACATTCTTCATTAGGTGCAACAACAGCAAACAAACCGATTTCCTTCTCCATTCCTATCACTCCCCCACCTTCACTTTCTCGCCACCAAACTTTGGTTTCTTGCCCACCATTAAATCTACAAACAACTTGACCCTCGCCAATTTCTCTCTCAGCATTGTCTTAAAGCCATAAAAGACGTTGACATCCTTGGCATTATAACCTATTGCAACTATCCCATTTTGTTGTGCCAAGTAAATGGCTCGTTCATTATGGAAGCGCTGCGAAATAATCGTGCAAGAGTCTTGCGAAAATATCTCCTTACAACGGACCACAGAATCTAAGGTTCGAAAACCTGCATAGTCCAATACGATACGATTTTCGGGCACGCCCGCTTCCATCAAATCGGCCTTCATATTAGTGGGTTCATCATAATCATCCTTCGAATTATCTCCGCTCACAATGATATAGTCCACCTTCCCCGCCTTAAATAATTCAACAGCAGCCTCAATCCTATACTTCCAATAATGATTCAGTGATCCTTTAGAGAGGTATTTAGAGGTACCCAACAGCAGTCCCACACGATTTTTCGGAATATCACCCACCGAAACGAACATGGACTCCTTCGTAGATTCCTTAATGCAATCATCAGCGGCCACCAACGCCATGAGCGACAAACAGAAAAGATAAAGCAAAAGATTCAAGCAAGAGAACCTTTTCAAGCGAAAAAGGACAGATTGCAAGCAACCCGTCCTTTTATTATTTTCGATAGAAGTAAACATCTACTACTATACCAAGCTCTTAACCAAAGTTTCTCTGTCACCAGCCAACAAATCCATAGGAGCGATTTCTGGCAAAGTGTAGCAACCAGGACGTTGCTTTAGAACGGCACGAGCACACGAAGTCAAAACTTGTGCAGTCAAAGCTGGGTTGTTGATATGCATACGATATTCGAACAATTGGTTTTGAGTCTTACCAGAAACACCCTTACGCTCGATCAAAACGCCGTGACCCATATCTCTACAGTTGTCAACGCTATCAACTGGGATAACGTGCAACTCATCGTGTGCGAAATAATCGTCAGCCTTCAATTCATTGTAAACTTGCTCAGCAGTAAAACCAGGCTCCAACTCTACATAAACCATACGGCTGTGGATGCTTTGTCCCTTAGGTATTGTCATAGAAAGAGCATTCTTAACGCCCTTCTTACCACGAGCAACAACCGAGTGGCCCATACTCATACCAGGACCGAAGTTAGTATAAGTCAAACCCTTAGGAGCCATAGCCATCAAAAGCGTACGGATTACAGAGTCTGTACCTGGGTCCCAACCTGCAGAGATGATAGAAGCAACATTGTTCTTCTTAGCAACAGCATCCAATGACTCGTGAAGGTTCCAAACCTCGCCGTGGATATCGAAACTATCAACGGTAGAGATACCCTTAGCCAAGATAGACTTAGCCACTTCTGGGATATTTCTTGTTGGAGAGCAAAGGATAGCAACATCCACCTTACCCAACTCGTCGATATTAGAAACAACCTTAACATCAGCCAATTCAGCTGGCTTTGAAGATGCGTCGCGACGAACAACGCCTGCCAATTCCATGTCTGGAGCTGCTTGAACAGCCTCTACGCTGAAGCGTCCAATGTTACCGTAACCGACAACTGCAACTTTAATCTTATCCATTTTTATATATTTAGTATTAATTATATTCAAATCAAAACGTACAACACATGTACCATCCAATACACTCAATTAAAACCAGAAAATTAGGATTCAAATATGAATGTTCAATCACAAACAAAGAGCCTTTTTTTATAGGAATCAAACTAAAAACATTAGGATTCTGCGGTCAGACAAAACCAGATATCAAAGATTAATTTAAAAAAAGTTCCCCGTCGAAACGGGGAACTTTCTATTATTGGGAATGATTTATTATACCAAACCTTGAGCCAACATAGCGTTAGCAACCTTAACGAATCCAGCGATGTTAGCACCCTTAACGTAGTTAACAACACCTGTCTTCTCATCCTTACCGTACTTAACACAGTTGTCGTGGATGTCCTTCATGATGCCCTTAAGCTTGTTGTCAACCTCCTCAGCTGTCCATGATAGACGAGCAGAGTTCTGACACATCTCAAGACCTGAAGTTGCAACACCACCAGCGTTAGAAGCCTTACCTGGAGCGTAAAGGATCTTAGCGTCGATGAATGCGTTAACAGCATCGATAGTAGAAGGCATGTTAGCACCCTCAGCTACACAGATAACACCGTTTGCCAACAAAGCCTTAGCGTCGTCACCGTCCAACTCGTTTTGAGTTGCACAAGGCATAGCAACATCGAACTTAGCCAACTTCCAAGGACGTTGGTTCTCGAAGTACTTAGCAGAAGGATACTTAGCAGCATACTCCTTGATACGACCACGCTTAACGTTCTTCAAATCCAAGATGAACGCCAACTTCTCAGCGTCGATACCGTCAGCATCGTAGATTGTACCGTTAGAGTCTGATACAGTAACAACCTTAGCACCCAATTGAGTACACTTCTCAACTGCGTATTGAGCAACGTTACCAGAACCAGAGATAGCGACTGTCTTACCCTTCAAAGAGTCACCCTTAGTCTCCAACATATATTGTGCGAAGTAAGTTGTACCGTAACCAGTAGCCTCAGGACGGATCAAAGAACCACCGAACTCAAGACCCTTACCAGTCAAAACGCCAGTAAACTCATTTCTCAATCTCTTGTATTGACCGAACATGTAGCCAACCTCACGAGCACCTGTACCTATATCACCTGCAGGAACGTCAGTGTCAGCACCGATGTGCTTAGAAAGCTCAGTCATGAAGCTTTGGCAGAAACGCATAACCTCGTTGTCTGACTTACCCTTAGGATCGAAGTCAGAACCACCTTTACCACCACCCATTGGAAGAGTAGTCAAAGAGTTCTTCAACACTTGCTCGAAAGCCAAGAACTTCAAAAGACCCAAGTTTACAGAAGGGTGCAAACGGATACCACCTTTGTAAGGACCGATTGCGCTGTTCATTTGTACACGGAAACCGCGGTTGATTTGATACTCACCCTTATCGTCGATCCAAGGAACACGGAAGATGATTACTCTTTCTGGCTCGCACATTCTCTCGAGAATCTTTGCATCCTTGTACTTAGGATTTGCCTCGATAAATGGCAACAATGACTCAACTACTTCTTGAACTGCTTGGTGAAAAGGAGCCTCGCCTGGATTCTTAGCGATCACCTTATCCATGAACTCTTTTACTTTTGCATCCATAGGATTTAAATTTAATTGTTGTTAGTATTACTCTCTATTTTAAATTACTCTCTATCAAAATGTGAAATCGAGGAACAACATGATTTTCTTACAAAAAGTCACATTATCGAGCCGAAACGAATACATTTTTTCAGTTTTACCCCCGACACGATGACAAAGGTAATATTTTCCAACCGAAACAAAAAAATTTTTGAACAAAAATCGCACTGTCAAAATTAACTTTTTAACAATTTGTCATTTTCTTGCAATTATTTTAATCAAACAAGAAATAAAATAGCTATATTTACGTTAATATGACAAATACACGATTACTTATTCTATATTTATTACATATAAATTCAAGAAAAAATGCATTTAAATTTAAATTTGTATAAATTTTCTCTTATTAGAAGGTGTGTCAAACTCCATAAACAATGACAAAAAAATCGGAAAATAGCGAATCTTCTTACTTTTTGCTTTATCCCCAAGGCGTAAGAAGCAGCTTGACCGCCTTTCAAATTGCAGTATGCTTTTCGTAAACTATTTTTCAAGGTTGCGAGGAAGCGACAATTAGTAATTTCATTTCCAAACAGAATAGGATGGCCCTAATAAACGAAGATTATCTCAAACTTCCCGACAATTATCTCTTTACCGAGATTGCCAGAAAGATTAATATCCTCAAAGCAACTAGAGGCAACGCCAAAGTCATCAACCTTGATGCGGGCGACACCTCCTGCATTCTTCACGGTGAAGTCTGCAACGCATTGCGCAGCTCGCTAGACGAATCGACAGATATTGAGGGAACCAGAGATTTCAACGCAGAAGAGCACCACAAAACGCTCATAAGCAGAATTCTTAAAAACGAATTCGAACCACGAGGAGTAAAACTTTCCGCCTCGGAAATTTTCCTAAGCGACAGCGCCAAAAATGCGGCTGAAGACTTCAACGAAATTCTCAGCACCGACAATATTATAGGTATATTGGACCCTTCCTACCCCGCCTACATCTACTCCAACGTGATGAACGGCAGAGCAGGCGAAAAAATGGAAGACGGAAGATGGAGCAACTTGGTTTACATCCCATGCAACCAAGAGAACGGCTTCACCCCAAAAATCCCAACAGAGAAATTGGACGTCATATACTTAAACTTGCCCAACAACCCAATGGGCATCACAATGAACAGCACGGAACTAAAAAAATGGGTGAAGTATGCAATCGACAACCACGCACTCATCATTTTCGATGCCGCTCATGTTCACTACATCACTGAAGATAACGTTCCCCACTCCATCTACGAAATCAAAGGTGCCAAGAAGGTGGCCATAGAAATTCGCACTTTGTCCAAGACAACGGGCTACACGGGTACAAATTTCTCATACACCATCGTGCCTAACGAAGTCATGGCATACACTCAGTTGGGCGAACAAGTTTCCATTCAGAAGCTTTGGCAACGCCGCCACACATCCAAATACAATGGCATACCTTACAACTCGTTGCTTGCCGCAGAAGCAGCTTATTCGCCTCAAGGCCTGCGAGAAAGACAAGAGTTGGTCGATTACTATATGAACAATGCAAAGCTAATCAAAGAGACTCTAACTAAACACGGCTACAAAGTTTGGGGCGGAACAAATTCCCCTTATGTTTGGGTAAAAACGCCAAATGGTGTATCTTCGTGGAAATTTTTCGAGCAAATGCTCTACGAGTACAACATCGTTTGTACGCCTGGTGTGGGTTTCTGCCCCGGCGGAGAAGGCTACGTTCGTTTCACGGGATTTGCGAAGCACGATCAAGTGAAAGAGGCCATGAGCAGGCTCAACAACAAAATAAAAATGTAAACTAATCAACAACTGGCGATTTCTACAGATCAGATAAAACAATGGAAAATCTTTTTAGAAACGCCATAATTCATAATATACTATGTGCGGAATTGTAGGATATATCGGTAGCAAAGATGCATACCCAATCCTTATCAAAGGATTGCAAAGATTGGAATATCGTGGATACGATAGTGCCGGCATTGCTCTTGTTAACGACAAAAAAGAACTCAATGTCTATAAGACAAAAGGGAAAGTTTCCGACTTACAGAACTTTGCAGACAGCAAAGACACAAGCGGAACGATAGGCATCGGTCACACCCGTTGGGCTACCCATGGAGAGCCTAACAACGAAAATGCCCATCCCCACTATTCTCAATCTGAAGAGTTGGCCATCATCCATAACGGAATCATAGAAAACTATGCCATCCTTAAAGAACAACTCAAAGCTAATGGATACGTCTTTCAAAGCAGCACAGACACTGAGGTGTTAGTCCAATTGATCGAGTATATCAAAAAGCTTCATAATACAGACCTGTTCTCCGCCGTTCAAATGGCTCTCAACCAAGTGGTTGGAGCTTACGCCATCGCAGTTATCGAGAAAGGTAATCCCAACACGATTATTGCGGCGAGAAAGAGCAGTCCGCTGGTAGTCGGCATTGGCGACGACGAATACTTCCTTGCTTCGGACGCAACTCCTATCATCGAATACACCAACAAGGTAGTCTATTTGAACGACGAGGAAATCGCCATCATCAAAAGAGGCGAATCACTCAAAATCAAGACAATCGGCAACATAGAAAAGACGCCTCAAATCCAACAATTGGAGTTGAGCCTCAGTCAGTTGGAGAAGGGTTCTTACGACCACTTCATGTTGAAAGAGATTTTCGAACAATCAACCACGTTGGCCGATTGTATGAGAGGCCGCGTCAACGTAGAGGCAAACAACATATCCTTGTCTGGATTCATCGACCACAAGGAGCGTTTCCTAAAAGCCAAGCGTATCATCATCACGGCATGTGGAACCTCTTGGCACGCCGGCCTCATCGGCATGTACGCCATCGAAGAGTTTGCCCGCATCCCTGTAGAAGTGGAATACTCGTCTGAGTTCCGCTACCGCAAGCCTGTCATCAACAAAGACGACATCGTCATTGCCATCTCCCAATCGGGAGAGACAGCCGACACACTTGCTGCCATTGAATTGGCCAAACAAAGCGGAGCCTTCATCTTTGGTATTTGCAACGTAGTCGGATCTTCCATAGCCCGTGCCACAGACAGTGGATGCTACACTCACGTTGGTCCGGAAATCGGTGTGGCCTCAACAAAAGCATTCACCGCTCAAGTGTTAGTATTGCTCATGCTTGCTCTCAATATTGCCAGAGAGAAGAAAACCATAGAAGAGAGCAAATTCCTTAGCATCATCAAGGAGTTCACAACGATTCCGGGAAAGATTGATCAAATATTGGCGTTAAACGACGATATCCGCAAATTCTCCCACATCTTCACCTACGCAAGCAACTTCATCTATTTGGGTCGTGGCTACAACTACCCTATTGCCATGGAGGGTGCCCTCAAGCTGAAGGAGATTTCTTACATCCATGCGGAAGGTTACCCTGCTGCCGAGATGAAACACGGACCTATCGCCCTCATCAACGCAGAGATGCCTGTCGTGGTCATTGCGACAAATGCCGGCATGTACGAAAAAGTGGTCAGCAACATTCAGGAGATTAAAGCGAGAAAGGGGAAAGTCATTGCCATCATCACGGAAGGCGATGAGGTTGTTAGAAAAATGGCCGACTTCTGCATTCAAATCCCTAAAACGGAAGAGTGCTTAGTTCCTCTACTTGCCTCAATTCCGCTTCAACTTTTGGCCTACCATATTGCAGTGGTGAAGGGCTGCGACGTGGACCAACCAAGAAATTTGGCAAAATCCGTCACCGTAGAATAAACGACAGATTTCCATAAGAGAAGGAGGGGTGCTGACATCCCTCCTTTTTTTATCGCCTAACAGCCAACCAATAGACATTCCTCATAAACTTTCCCTTACAACTATAATAAATCCTAATAAAACCACATTTGACCGATAAAATCGACAATAATCTGATTATTATTTTAAGAAAAATGCCGATATTTGCACCATGTTATCGATTTTTTTAAAAGGATTATTAATTGGATTGATTGCATCGGCTCCCGTAGGACCGATTGCAGTTCTTTGCCTACAGCGAACGCTGAACAAAGGAAGGGCATCCGGCATAGCCACGGCTATGGGCGCATCCCTTTCCGACTTGGTGTATGCTATAGTCGCCATATTTAGTATGTCCATAATTATCGATTTCATCGAAAAAAACGAGTTCACCCTGTCTATCATAGGTTCCATCATCGTTATCATCTTCGGAATTCATACTTTTCGAGACAACCCGACACGAAATTTGGAAAAGCAAGCCCAGAAAGACAAGGCTAACAAGAATTACATCCAGGATTTCATCACTTCTTTCTGCTTGACCATTACCAACCCACTGGTAATCTTCCTATTCATAGCTCTATTTGCAAAATTCTCGTTCGTCACGGAAGAGACTACATTCTTTGAAAACATTTGCGGAATCGTATTCATCATGACAGGCGCTTTCATTTGGTGGACCATCGTCGTCAACGTAGTGAACATGTTCCGTGAGAGAATCAACCTACGACGCCTTAACAGAATCAATCAAATCACAGGCCTAATCCTTGTACTCCTTGCCGTAATCAGCCTAATAGCCTCCCTCAACAAGTTTGGCGTCATCTAAAAACGACGCAAGCAGAAGATAAATTTCACTAGGGAATTACATACAATTTGGCCCAAAATATAATTGTCAGTTTTAAACATTAATTCTCATTAATCGTCCATTAATTTATTCATTAATTTCAAATCATTGGTGTCCGCTAAACCTTTTGAACTGACATAAAAAAGGCTGTGCCCTATTTTGTGACCGATAACACACAAGGTTAATCCCCTAACGGGGAATCGGCTTGTTCAACGCATTGTGATTCTACCGACATTAAACGCCTAACGGCGTAATGTAACCGACCTTCCTTTTTGGATTATATATTGATGAAAATCAAACAAATATCTAAATTATTGCTATCCGGTAAAAGTTTTTAGTTAGAAATATTTAGGCTGAATTCGGAATCCGAATTCAGCCTTTTTCGTTTACTTTGTTTTCACCACAAAAATCCCATAAACGATGAGCAATAGTACACATTTCAACGGACTTTACCATCTCTTTTCGATTGAGGGGGTTGTTTTTCAAAACTCCAGTTCGCTACGCGTATTTATAGGCCTAGCGGACTGGAGTTTTATGCTTTTTAATGTTTAGCGGACAGCAATAATTTCAAATTAATGTGGCTCTGTCCTACTTTATGACTGATAATCTGGCTGAAAGCCAGTCATAGTAGTAACCGGGCACGGAGTGCTCGGTGGAAGAACAGATGGTGGCAAGTGGCTGGAAGCCACTACTTTCTAATCAAGTGGAAAGCATTGGCTTCCAGCCAATAGTAGGTCACTCGCCAAGACCCGTGGCGTTGCCACGGGTTACTAATAGGATTGGCTTCCAGCCAAGTCCAATCAAACAGTTTGAGTCGACATTATGATTGTATATGAAGCATTCTATAATAAAACCATAAACTATGTCTAATTGGGCCAAACTCTACATAATCACCTTTCACAAAGGATTTCCGTCATCCATGCAACCTGCCCCCAGAACATAATTCATAGATGGAAATGGCATAGACAATCGCAATTATAACTGCGACTACTACCAATAAGATCAACGACCCTATCAAAATTTTTCTCCAAGAGAAACATTTCCTCAACACAAACAACAATGCACACACACATACAAGAGTTAGGACAGAATCTCCATATTCTTCCTTCCACGAAGAAAAACGAGTCCGCCAACTCATGCCAAACGCATCCCTATGCACATTCACATTGGGCGCTATACGTTTCTCAATTTTCGGACAATCATCAAACGCATAAGCTTCTACCTCCCCCAACAAAGCTGGCAAGTGAATTTCCTTAAGCGTCCGACAGCCAGAAAAAGTAGCATTCTTAATAACCTTAACCGAGTCAGAAAGGACCACAGAAGAGAGTGCCCCACACCCTTCAAAAGCCTCCTTCCCTATCGAAGTGACTGAGTTTGGAACTTGGATGGACGATAATTTAGGACACTTAGAAAAAGCATTATCACCTATCAAGGTAACCGTGCTTGGAATCTCCACTCGCTTCAACTCATCACAACCAGAAAACAGATTCTCCCCTAAGACGCCAATTCCTTCCGGAATCGTTATAGATTTCATAGCACAACCACGGAAAGCGCCATTCCCTAACGAAGTAAGCGTCGAAGGAAGATTTATCTCCGAAATAGAGGTACACCCTTGGAATGCCTCATCACCAATGGATTTAAGCGAATCGGGCAGATTCACACCATTCAAATAGTAACATAGGAGAAACGCCCCATCCCCTATGGATTTTAGCGATTGAGGAAACTCGATCTTTGATAAACGTTCGCAATAACGGAACGCATCCTTGCCGATAGACTGCAACCCTTGCGGCAAAACCACAACCTTCAACGAGAAACAATCCTTGAAAGCAAAGGAATCAATAGAAATCACACCCTGTGGCAATACGATCGTATCGGGACAAGCTTCATCGCCCAACCATCCGTAGCACTTCCTTCCATCGTCATAAATCAGCAACCCTTTCTTATTGTCGTCAAAGACGTCTCTATCTATGCAACGGACTTTCGACAACCCTTTTATATTCACCAATGACGAGCATCGCAACGAGTAACTGCCAATAGTGTCAATCGAATTAGGGAGTTCCAACTCCGTCAGTTTATCACATCCATCAAATGCAGATGGAGGAATCGCCGTAACACCTTCTGGTATCTGAATCTGCTGAAGATTAGAACAACCTGCGAATGCGCCCGGATTCAAATATTTCACGCCCTTAGGAATTGTGACAACAGCAGGGCAAGAGTCTTTCTTCCCCACCCAACCATAACACTTCGTTCCATTGGCATAAAGCAACAAACCTGAAGGCAATTTAAAAGCATTATTGCCAATAGAGGTAAGCGATTTCGGTATATTGGCAATCTCAATATCACTATCAAACGCATATGACTCCACGCTCTCCAATCCTTCGGGCAATGTCACTTTCCCAAGCGCCCTACACTCCTCAAAAGCACCCAAGCCTATTTTCTTCAGGCTCTTAGGAAATTCAACTTCGTGAAGACGCTTGTTCGAGTAAAAAGCACCGTTGTCTATAGAAACCACGCCTTCGGGAATAACCATTTTTTGAGGAAACAAAGCATCCGATCCCGCCCAGCCGTAACATTTGCGACCTTTGTCATAACATAACAATCTATTTAATTGCAAACATTCATCAAAGGCTAATTTCTCTATGGAGGTCACATACTCTAACCCCTTTATCTCTTTCAGATTACGACAAGAAAAGAACGAACTAAGTCCTATCTCCCTTAAAGTAGATGGGAAAACAACAGTTTGAAGGTTCTCACCCCCACTAAATGCCTCATCATCAATGGAAACTACGCCTTCGGGAACAACCACCACGGACGGCATATCACAATCAACTCCTGCCCAACCATAACATTTTCTGCCATTGTCGTAACAAACAATCTGATTGATGGCTGTAAATCCCAAGGCATCACCTCCTATTGAAGAAACTGACGGTGGTATTTTCAACGTTCTTAGCTTTCGGCAAAACATGAATGCCATGATTCCTATTGAATCAAGAGAATTAGGGAGTTGGACATAAGTAAGTCCATCACAAGAAGAAAAAGCCCCTCGACCAATCGAAACCACTCCTTCAGGAATGGTGATAGCAGAGAGTTCGTCAAAATCGGAAAACGCATAATCGCCAATTCTCTTCAATGAGGAAGGAAGCTGCACCCTCTTGATGCTACCTATACACTTCAAATCGTTCGCCGAAATTTCCGTCACTCCCTCCTTGACAATCAATGTAGAGCCTCTTTTTATGAAAACATCGCTGGACTCATAAAACAAACGGAACACCCATCCTGATAGCACGACAAGGATTACAATTAAAACAGAATATGCAACTATCTTTTTGTTCTTCATGTACTCAATTTTATAATTTACGACAAAGATAAGATTAGATTGGCTCTGTCCCAGTTTATGACTGATTTTTGTAACAAAAAAAATGGCTACATACCTAATCAACAATGTAGTGACCACATTGTTCTCAGAGCAGAGTTTTGGCTGGAAGCCAATCCTATTAGTAACTCGTGGCAACGCCTTGGGATCATGGTGGGCGTCTTCCTATTGGCTGGAAGCCAATGCTTTCCACTTGATTTGAAAGTAGTGGCTTCCAGCCACTTGCCACCATAATTCTTCTACCGAGCACTCCGTGCTCGGTTACTACTAAGACTGGCTTCCAGCCAGATTGTCTGTCTTAAAGTAGGACAGAGCCATTAGATTTTAAATCACAATCATCATGGAGAACGAAAAGACAAATTCAACAGCACACACGAAAGGTGGTGCTTCTTTTTGGAATGCCTCATAAAAATCAAAAAGGCGAGTTTGCATCCAACCCAAACATTTCCGTATTTTTGGATATTTCATCATAAAACATTTCCGTATTTTCGGATATTTTACTACAAAACATTTCCGTATTTTCGGATATTTCACACTTAGCATTAATATAAACAAAAGAAAATTATTAATTTAGCACCATAAATCATAACGCAAATGGAACGAATATTTAAACGCAAACTATATAACCGTCTTCTTGAATGGAAAGAGACTCAAAACGGCAAGACTGCTATAATGATTGAAGGGGCTCGACGTGTGGGCAAATCGACTCTTGTAGAGCAATTCGCCCAAAACGAATACGAGTCGTATATCATCATTGACTTCAATGAAGCTTCTGAAGAAGTCAAATCGTTATTCAACGATTTGATGAATAAAGATTATATTTTCCTTCAATTACAATCCATTTATAATGTTGTTTTAAAAGAACGTAAGTCTGTCATCATCTTTGATGAAGTGCAAAATTGTCCATTAGCCAGACAAGCTATAAAATACCTTGTCAAAGATGGCAGATATGACTATATAGAAACAGGATCTCTTATAAGCATAAGGAAAAACACAAAGAATATTACTCTGCCGAGTGAAGAAGAAAGAGTAACTCTTTATCCAATGGATTATGAAGAATTTCGTTGGGCATTAGGAGATGACGCTTCCGTATCTTTACTTCGCATGTTTTATGATAAAAAACTTCCATTGGACAAAGCACATCGTGACAAAATCCGTGATTTTCGTCTATACATGTTAGTCGGAGGAATGCCACAAGCAGTCAACACATATATAGAGACAAACAATTTCAGTTTAGTGGATAATGCAAAACGCAATATTATCAAACTATATCTCGATGATTTTCAAAAATTGGATCCTACTGGACGTTTAGAAACTCTTTTCAAAGAAATTCCTTCTCAATTAAGCCAGACAAGCAATCGTTTTAAGCCATACTCTGTCCTTGGGGATATAGATGAAAACAAATTGTTTGAATTGATGAAAAATCTTGAAGATAGCAAAACAACATTGTTCTCTTACCATTCAAATGATCCTAAAGTCGGCATGTCTCTAACAAAAGATATTTCTAAATATAAAATATTTTGTGCTGATACAGGATTATTTGTGACACTTGCTTTTTGGGATAAAGATGTGACAGAAAATATCATATACCAGAAATTACTGAATGACAAGCTCAGCGCTAATCTTGGGTATATATACGAAAACATTATTGCTCAAATGTTAGTTTCCACAGGAAACAAACTCTTCTACTACACATGGGCTAAAGACGAAACACATAACTACGAGATTGACTTTCTTTTATCCCGTGGTGCGAAATTGTATCCTATAGAAGTAAAATCCTCAGGTTACAACAGCCATGCCTCTTTAGATGCATTTTGTGAAAAATTCTCACACATCATTGATAAAAGATATTTGATTTATACCAAAGATCTGAAAAAGGACGAGCAAACTATCCTTCTCCCTGTTTATATGACTTCGTTCATATAACTATCGCGTTATGACTGATCCTCGGTTGCCCTATTCACCAGGGGTGGACACAAGGCCACACCCCTACAGTCCACACGAAAGGGGGTGCGTTTTTGGGGAAACAAAACAAGAGAACATGAAACGACAAATCAACCTTCGTACCACCCACGCCACGCCGAACCTCTGTAGGGGCAATTCCTTGTGGTTGCCCTGTCTTGTGGTGCCCCTGTTTTGTGGTTGTCCTGACCCTCGGTTGCCCTATTCACCAAGGGGTGGAGACAAGGCCACACCCCTACAGCACACACGAAAGGGGGTGCGTTTTTGGGAATGCCTCATAAAAACAACAAAGGCGACATTGCTGCCGCCTTCCATTGTTGTCTTAATCAACAATCATAATGTTATACAATAATATCTTTGGTCTTCATTTGGCAATTTATCTCCATCACTCCAAGATGCAGAAATCCAATTAAAAGAATAACTCTTTGAAAGGGATATTGATTTTCTACCTTTGGATACACCTGTAGGCTTATAGACCTTATTAGGTATCACGTTCGGAGAAACTCTAAAAGAAGAATATATTCCAGATAACTTACTTCCTGTACTGAAGAATTTTGGATCCTCCACAAGAGTCAAAACATGAGTTTCAAAACCATTGGCTTTCATCTGTTCCATAAACTTCACATCCAAAACAAAGGCATACATTTCCTCTGGATGCTGTCCGTTTCTTGGATACTTCAACTCTATGGCACACTTCTCGGACTTGTCAGCATTATATATGACTATATCTATTTCCTTCTTTACTGTAGGAGATGTTATTCCGAAGAAAGAGACATTTCTCTCGAACTCTACAAAATAACCAGGGAATGTTGCTCTAAGAAAAATTCCCAACTCATGTTGAAGCGAAAACTCATTATACAAACGAATGTTATTCTTCTTAACATGATCAAAAAAATCGTTCACAAGTTTGTGAAAATCACCAATAATCATAGTGCTAAATATTAAAATTAAACATTATTCAAGCGGGCTTGCGCCCACTTGAATTTTAATTACTTTATTCTGAGACTGGACGGACACATTGCCCGTAGGCACGATGACCATAGTAGGTACTGCCGTAATAGTCGGCATAACTACGGTACTTACCGCTCGAATCGAAGTGGAAGTCGTAAGCGTAGCCTGTACGGCTTTCGTGCACAGTAGAACTCCAATAGTAGCCAGTTTGCATATTGTAGCTCGAAGAAGCACTAGTTCTGTGACCTGTAACAGGAAGAAAAATCCAACTATTAGTATCCTTTTTACTTATCACTTTATAACCTTTCACCCCTCCTAATTCAGTCCAGTTCCAATTACAATTTTCCAACAGTTCAGAAAAATCTGCACTTGTTGGCATCTTCCATTTTGTACCCCAATTTACTGTAGCGACATCATACTCTGCTGTAAGCGTTGTACCTGTCTCATCCAACACTCCGTTCGATTTCAGTGTTGAAACCGAATTTCCGTATGTTGTAGATGTACTGCTTGAATAATCACTCTTAGTATCGGTTTCTCCCCAAGCATAGTAATCACCCTCTGCATTCTCCGTCATGGCTCCGACATTCATTGTAGCCCACTTCTTTCCACTTGGCAAGTCCAAATCTACATAAGCATGACTATCTACATATCCAGTGATTGGAGCACCGAGAGTTGATGACGTACCTGAACCTGTTCCTATCGTACTACTTCCTGCAATCTCCGTCCAAGTCGTTCCACCATCCGTAGAGACCTTCCACTTGCCGTCTTCCACCTTGATGACCGGTGTAGCACCTGTCACATTGCCAAGGTCAGACCATGTGGTTCCGTCAGTAGAAATCATCAAATTGCCATTCTCAACCTTGAACTCTGGGGTCTTGCCGTCTTGTCCTGCGGCTCCGGTTGCCTTGTCCAACTTCGTCCATGTTGCACCTTCGTCGTAGGATACATACCAGTAACCATCTTCTATCTTGAACTTTGGAAATGAACGGTTTCATCGACAATACAGCTTCCCCGCATGGCGACGCACAAGGGGAAACACCCCGATACGTAGTAGCATAGTCCGCCAAGGCTATGATGAGAAATCGAGTTTGCATAGAAGCAATATTCCACATCTCTACAAAACGAAATCTTCGCAAAAAAGACCGATTCCACAATCGAAACCGGTCTTCATTATCCATAACCTATAGGTGCAACAACTTATAGACAAGCCTTATAGATATTCAATACATCTTTCCAATACAATGGTTTGAAGTTACCAACAAAGCCTTCGCCAGAGCACTTCTTCGCCATCTCCTCCAAAGGAGAGTTCTCCGTAAAGCCCAACTCCCTCAACGAACTTGGTTGACCCAAAGATTGGAAGAAGCAAGCCAACTTGGCTATACCTGCCAAAATCACCTTCTCCTCATCCCTATCTGCCTTGATGTCCATCACATTTACAGCAAACTGATAGAACATCTTAGGGTTTTCTTTATAAACATAACGCATCCAAGCAGGAGTAAGCACCGCCAAACCAGCTCCGTGAGCCACCTTCTCGTCTTGCGCACTCAACTCATGCTCCATGGCGTGGCAGCCCCAATCTTGCATTCTTCCGCAACCCAAGAAACCGTTGTGCGCAAACGAACCGCCCAAAGAAACCTCCGACCATGCTTGGTAATCGGCTGGATTTTGCATCAACAACAAAGCGTTTCTCATAATAGTTTTCAACGTGCTCTCCGCCAAAGAATCAATCAAATCCGTGTGCTGCGTCTGCGTGAAATAACGCTCGAAAATATGGCTCATCATATCGCACACGCCATTGGCAATCTGATTTTTAGGCAATGTGATGAAAATATCCGGATTAACAACACTTACCACCGGACGTATTTTTTGGCTTGAGAAACCTAATTTTCTTCCTTTATATGAAATAACCGCATCAGGACTCACTTCACTTCCTGCGGCAGGAATCGTCAGAATGGTAGCAACAGGCAAGGCTCTCGACAACTTTTTGCCTGCAGAGAAACACTCCCAAACATCGTCAGCACCTACACTCATAGCTATCGCTTTGGAGGTGTCGATAACGCTACCACCACCAACAGCCAAAACCAACTTGAGGTCTTCCTTTCTTACCAACTCAATGCCATCAAGAACGGTTTCGTAACGAGGGTTTGCTTGAACGCCAGACAATTCAACAAATGAAACTCCATTTGCAGCCAATGATGCAACAACATCATCATACAAGCCATTACGCTTGATGCTACCTCCACCATAAACCAACAAAACCCTATCTGCATACGGTTTCACCAACTCACCAATCTTCTTTTGAGAATCCTTTCCGAAGACATACTTCGTTGACATTTGAAACGAAAAATTATCCATACTTTAAATAATATATATTAAACCATAAATTACTAAAAAAACAACTAAGTAGGCAATCATCATGCCTAATTTTGAGGCATATCCATCTTGTGCATTTTATAGCCCATTCTGAATAGTTGGACGGCCACTCCCATATGATACATCTGGTGCAATGTGCTTACATAAGCGGCAAAGGCCAACTGTGTGCCAGGCTCTATCTGTTCGCGCTGCAGGGCATGAACTGCCATCTGCGCACAAGCACCTATCAACTTTGCCAATGCCTTGCTTTCCTCTGCGTCGAGTTCCAAATAATCCTCGCTGATATGCTCGTCCATATAGTCGAACCCTCGCCCGTCACGCAAGACGGCATAAAGGTCTGTATTCTTCAAGAAATCTTCCCAATCTTGATCCCATTGCTGCGCAAGCGCCATCCCCACATACATCATCCAACCGACCGAGACGGTTGGATAGCCTTCAAATTCACGTATTCCATCGGGCAAATAAGACGTACACACTTGTTCCCAAACTTCGTCAAAGTCCGTTGAATTTGGTTCTATAAAGTCCACCGCTTGCTTAGCCTACAAGTATTGCCACAACGAAGCGTGCAAATTATTTTCGTACTGATCAAGATATTGATTGCTATCCATAACAATTTCTCTATGTGTTCTGGGAAGAGTACCCTCCCTTGACGTTTCCACATTTTACCACAAATATCGCAATTTCCTATTGAACCACCAATGGGGAAGAAAGGAATAAGCGTTTGAAGTTAGTGAAAATTTTTACTCAAAAATGGTATCCACGACCTCAATCCCCAAGTTCTTTCGATCCTCTACCCTCGTCACTTTATAAAACAAAAGGCTGTTGGGAACGACAAAGTAGATGTCGCCCTGCACGAAGTCACACATTCCCCAACCGTCCGACAACGTCAGATACAGCAAGTTTTCGTCCAATGATTTGGGCACTTTCAAAAAGAGTTGTCGCTCCGTTGGCACAACACTCATCTTGCGGCAATCTTCGTCGCTCAAGGCAACATAGAGAAAATCATTCGTCACGGCAAAACCTCTAAAAAACAAATGGTACTCATCTTCAGGGAACATATTTCGGATAGGATATCTGTCCAATTTTGCCATATAAACGGCATCATCCTTGACCCTGAACAAGCGAGCAGGGAGAAGTGCTTCGTGGGTTCTTATCGTCGGCTGAAAATCTATTTTCGTAATGAACTGCTTTGTTTTTGGGGTCTCATCGCATGAGAATTCACAGTCGCCCCACTCCCGCAAATGGTCGGCCCGCTGATAGTTTACCAACCGCTTCATCATGGATGGATGGCAGACAAAGAAAGAGACGCCCTCCGGTGCATCGTAGAGATAACACTCGCATTGGGTGTGTTGCAACTCATACCTTCCGTCGGAAGAGACTTGCCTATATTCGTGCAAATAATAACCGTTCGCCAACTCCTCAAACTGCCAAAAACGAGTGCCGGCTATCTCCGAATCCGTCCAAATGCCTTCCAAATCAAAGAACACGAGGTCAAACTGCTGGTTGAAGCGAAAGGCGGCATCGGGCGAAGAATAGCCTTGTATCACATTCAAAAAAAGATAAGTCATGTGAATCAAATCGATACGCGTTAGTTTCTCCTCTCCCCCTTTCGCCCGCGTCTCGAAACCGGTAAGAATCGGGGCATCCCTGGCGATATCATCAATCGGGGCTTGCAATCCGTATCGGCGAAGGAAATCCATCAAAAGGCGAAAAGTCTCACCCATCTTCACCGCTGCCCCCTTCTTGGAATTGTAGGTGGGTAAGACGCCAATCATCATAAGAAGGAAAAGGGCGTAGTAACAGTTGGAGTTATCCGCCCCCAGCCACGAAGCAAGGATGTCGCGCTTGCTATCGCCCAAAAACCGGAGGTCATCCAACGCCTTCTCTTTATCATCAGCATACAGGTAATTGAGCATCTTGAATATCTGCTGCTCCTTCTTGCCTTGGCATTCGTCCAAATCTTGCAAATCCATGGAATAACTCCGCTTGAAATGGGGGACAAAGACATCGCTCACCTCTTTATAAGCATCGAGCAAACGCTCCAAATCGAATTCTCTGCCATACCACTCGCCAACCTCGTTGGACAACTCACAAAAGGTGGATTTTCTTCGAAAACTATTCATCGAAGAGGCATTGTTGGCCTCCATGTTATAATCTATGTGCTGGCCTAATTCCGATCTGTCGTTAAACAACAAACAAGTATTGGCTATTACATTCAGCATTTCTGCGTATTTCCGATCTTTTGACTCTCTGCTCATAGCACTTCGTGTATTGCAATCCGTACTCTATTACCGAACGGAATACATTTTATATCTTTTTGAAAATTAATTAAATACATTTCTTTATCACACAACAAAGTTATTGTAAAATTGCATCAGAAACAAGTCATTCACTAAAAACGACTCTTCAAAAAAAGGAGGAAGGTCGTAAAAAGAGTTGGCTTGAATCATCATAAAAAATAATTTTTTAATTATTAAAAATGATTAGCCCATGAAAAAGGAAAACATAACATCCAATAGTTGTTGCAGACCCATCTGCCTTGAAATCAACTTAACAAACATTCACTTATGGCAAAGATTCAAAGGTTTCGTGCCTCGGTTGACTATTGCGCAACGGGGGCATATCACTTAACGGCTTTGCACGAACACTACACCTTCACCATATCCGAAAAGGCGATGCATAGCAAAGTCCATTTCCCCGCTGATATGTTAGACAAGGAGGGCAGGCTGAGACGAGGGGTAGAGATCTCCGTCATCTCCAAAACGAATGACGAAGGGAACGTCAACCACTACCCCGACACCAACGTCTATGGCGAGTCAACCCGCCCCCAACGTATCACGGAAGAGGAATACGCCGCCAACCTGCTCAACTTTTTGGACCACTCGGATGAGATCGACCCTACGATCATCCGCGACATCGTGAAGGCCATCGCAACAAGCAGCGCCGAATCAGCCTGCAAGTTGATAAGCAAAGCTCTATTCAAATTATAAATCAAAAAACGGAAGCGTATGCTACAATTTCACACCATAGTCTGCACCAAGTGCGGCCATAAATTCACCGCCTGTTCAGGAGGCTTCATCTATATGCCCCCCAACATGAAATGCCCCAAATGCAACCACACAAATGGAGCCATAGGGGAAATGTTAGGGTGGCTGAGCAAACTTAAATAAAGCGCAACACCTGCCGTTCGCTCAAATCTGACAATTTGAGACTTCGGACATTTCATCTACATCAAGAGGAAAGCGACGGCAGGTGCTTACACATATTAAGGAAAATGATTAAAAAGAAAAGATATTTTTGAAACAATGGTATAAAAAAGCAGTCGCATATTTGACATTTTCAGAATTTACACTAAATTTGTCTATAACCTTATGGTTAGACAGGTAACCTGTTCTTCTCCAAGCGAGGAAAGAAGGTCAGGGGAAATAGAGGAAGCGTATATTGTGCGCTCGGATTTGGCAATTTGAAACTTCGAACACTTCAGATTTTACACCCTTTTCCGTGCAACGATAGAGTCCATATTGTGTGGATAACAGTAGTGTCAGTCCGTCAGGACTGGCGCTGCTATAACATATAGTGTGGGGATTTCTGTTGCTCATTTCGGTGTAAAGGTAAGTTCGAAGACCTCAAATTGCGGAATGAGTTAACGGAAGTTCCCACGCTTTTTTTGTGCCTATAGGAGTTAAAACAAAAACGAACAAAATAAAAAAAATATGCCAACATTTCAAATAACAACAAAGCATCGCAAGAATGTCAACGGCATTCTGATTGAGCCAGGAATGACGGTTCAAGTGGTAACCCAAAGTTTCAGCAACCCCGTTTGTACGAATGGAGGACAACCCGTAGCAGATGCGTTCATGCGTATCTACGGCATCGACATCAAAAAAGCAGGGTGTTTGAATATGGCGGATTTGGAAGTGGTGAAGGTAGGGTGACCTAAACTCCCCTCATTTCGTTAGAGGAAGATAAGTAATTGTTATTTCTAATCTTAATATATTAATTCTATGATAACATCTCAAAAAAATTTTTTAGATGACCTTTCGACTATAAAGGACGCTATTCAAAAAGTTAATCTTGATACCACAAGCATAGACAAACTTCATGAAGAAATTTCTAATATGGAGTTGTTAATCCCTGTCGTTGGTGAATTTAGTGCAGGAAAAAGTTCGCTTCTAAATAGCTTTATTGGAAAGGATGTATTGCCAACTGGCATTGCCCCAGAAACAGCTCTTGCCGCCGAACTTCGTTATGACACCGACGAGCGCATTGAAGCTATAAATTCAGAAGGCCAAGTGGCAAAGAAATTTGCTCTTGACCAGTTTTCTACTATAGGATCAGAGGCTGCGTCATTTTCTTTTTTGCGAGTATACCTCAACAACGATTCTATCCGCAGTATAGAACCCTTAGTGTTAGTAGATATGCCGGGATTTGAGTCTCCTCTCGATGCACATAATACTGCAATCAGAAGTTATTTGAACAAAGGAGCTCATTTCATCGCTCTGGTTAGCGCTAAAGATGGCACACTAAAGAATACATCTATGCGTCACCTCAATGACATTTGCGAGTTTGACAGAGATTTCACCTTAGTGCTTAGCAAGAAGAATTTGGTGACTGAAGATAACTTGGAGAAGGTAAAGAAACATATATCTGAACAGATGGAAATGAATTTTGGTGAGTCCAAGACTCCTGTTTCCGTTGATCGAGACGGTCAAGAAGCCATCAAAAATATCCTCTCGCATCTGAATCCTAATAACCTTTTCCACAATGTTGCCTTACCTTTAATGAAGGATACCATCTACAATTTAGAGTCTTCAATAAATGTAAAAATAGCTGCATTCAACAAGAACACGGCCGAGAACGACAAGGTTATCGAAAAACTTAAGTCTTCTCTTAAGAAGATTGAAATGGAAGAGGAAAGCATGAAGGCAAATGCTAAAGGCACCCTTGTGGACACAAACGTCAGTAAGATAGTTACGGCTGTCGGCAAGGATCTTTCCGATTCGGTTGATAGCCTTGTAAACATTGCGATCAATAGTGGAACCGATGCTTTGTCTTCTGAAATAAGCGATATCATTCACTCGTCGCTGGTAAGCAACGTTAAGAGCAGTCTTACCAATATAACAGACAACATTACCACAAAGTTCAATTTGGAACTACAAGAGTTGGGCAATGAGATGGATACGTATTCAGGTGGCAATTTTGCAGAGCAGATGGCGGAAAATGCCAAGTCTCTTCTTAACAACACCGTAGGAAAACTTCGCACTGCCGTGGAACAAAGCACTAAAAAAAATGGCAAGTCCTACGAGATGGTGACAGGATTGCTCGCTATCCTTACCGATGTTGTAAATCCACTACTTGAGGTTGTGATTGTTTTCTTGCCAGAGATTCTCAACTTCTTTAAGAGAAAAAAACAAGAACAGCAAATCGCACAGGCAAAAGCAGATGTTAGATCGCAAATACTTACGGTTGTTATTCCAAGCATCAAACGTAAGTTAAATGCTGAAATCACAGGCATTCTCAATGAGCATGTCAACAACATGATTTCAGAGATTAGCCAAAAGTACGCTGACATAATTGCATCTAAGCAACAAGAGATCGAGAAGGCCGAAGAGGAGAAACAACAGAAGGCCGAGGAGATTGCTGCTCAATTGGCACTTCTTACAGATGCAAAAACAGCTGTCAGTGCTGTATCTAAGAGGATTTTTGCCTAATTCTCTTTATTATCAAAATAAACGGTATCATGCAGGCGAGACCCTTGTATGATACTTTAATATTATACTATACAATTATGTTAATATGTCCGAATTGTAATGCCGAGTTTGAGAGCGGCAAGTTCTGTAAGAAATGCGGAACTCAATTAATAGATAAAACTGCTGGTCCTGCTCATTGTGCAAATTGTGGCGCAGAGTTGGAGGAAGGCGCTACGTTTTGTGGAGAGTGCGGGACAAAGGTTCAACAGCAACCACAGACCTGCACTTGTCCAAAGTGTGGCGCAGAGGTGAAGGCAGGAAAAAAGTTCTGCGTAAGTTGCGGAGCGAAGATTGAAGAAGTAGCAGAAGAGGTTTCCCAAGAGGATATCATAGACGAAGCTATCAATTATATCGATGGTGATAACCCTAAAAGGGGCTTTGAACTCCTAAAACAGGCAGAGAGAGACGGTAATACTGCAGCCTATTATTGGTTGGCCGATTGTTATTATTTCGGTAAGGGATGCGACCAAAATGCCAAAACTGCATTTAAATATTTCCAAAAAGCAGCTGATAGCGGAGATGCAGATGCTTATATTGAATTAGGTATTTGTTATTTCCTCGGACTTGGCATCCAAGTCAACAATCCACAAGCGAAAAAACACTTCGAAATGGCTCGTGACATAGCAAAAGATGATGGTGCATTTTACTGGTTAGGTAGAGTAAATTATAACACCAAAAACTATCGTGAGGCGGTTAAGTGTTTCAAGACTGCCGAACTGAAAAAAGATAAAAGAGCGTTGTATTGGTTAGGTATAGCCTATCATTCGGGAAACGGAGTAGAGAAAGATGAATTCAAAGCCTTTGAGTATTTCAACAAGTCTGTCGATAGCGGTGACAATGGTTCTTTGTTCTGGTTGGCTTCGTTCTACGAAAATGGAACTGGCTGTTCCCAAGATGCTGTTAAAGCTTTCAATCTTTACAAAAAAGGGCATGAAAGTGGAGATGTGTACTGCACCTATGACTTAGGTCAGTGCTATTACTATGGTTTTGGATGTCCTCAAGATGAGAACTATGGTCTTCAGTTGGTTCGCAGTGCCGCTAATAATGGGGTTGAAAGTGCGCAGAAGTGGCTGAATGAGATCAACAATCAGTCCAGCAACAACAATTACTCATCATCGTCGTCATATTCACCTTCGTCTTCCTCAAATTACAACTCGTCACACAATGAGATTGTAAACAGAGTGAAATCCATTATCGCAGATAAGTTGGGCGTAGATGAGTATGAGATAACTAACAATGCAAGTTTCACTAACGATTTAGGAGCAGACTCATTGGATGCCGTTGAGTTGATCATGGAGTTCGAGAAAGAGTTCGGCGTCACCATTCCAGATGAACAAGCTGAGAGGATCTCTACTGTGGGAGATGCAATAGCTTATATTGAGAGATGCTATTGAAAAAAACAGAATCATACAAGAGTGAATCTTGTATGATTCATACGAGGAATTTAACATTACACGATTATGCTAATATGTCCGAATTGCAATGCCGAGTTTGAGAGCGGCAAGTTCTGTAAGAAATGCGGAACAGCACTAATAGATAAAACTTCTGGTCCAACACGTTGTGCAAACTGTGGAGCAGAGTTGGAGGAAGGTGCATTGTTCTGTAGCGAATGTGGAGCAAAGATTCAAACTCAGCCTCAATCTTGTACTTGCCCCCAATGCGGAACAGAGATTAAGGCAGGAAAAAATTTCTGTCCTAAATGCGGCACAAAGATAGAAACTGAAGCATCTGATTTTGCACTAAAAGAGGCTTTAGATACAATAAAAGGAACGAATGGAAAAACAAAAGATGTTTCCAAAGGTTTTGAAATGCTTAAGGCTATTGCCACACAGGGAAATGCAGAAGCGTATGTAGATTTGGCTTCATGTTATAAATATGGCCGGGGTGTCCAGCGAAATTATGATGAGGCATTTAAGTATTACAAAAAAGCAGAAGAAGCAGAAATTCCTTCGGCTTATTTTAGATTGGGGCTATGCTATTTCTTAGGTGAAGGCACTGATGTTGACTTATCTTTGGCTCAAACATATTTTGAAAAAGCACTTGACTTAGCCAACAACAAGAATGCATATTTTTGTTTAGGACGTGTCCATTTTGAAAATGGGAATTATTTAGAGGCCATTAAGTATTTCCTTGAAGCACAACAAATCGCCAGTAGCGATCCAGCAGTATATTATTGGTTAGGCATACTATATTATTTAGGTAGAGGTGTAGCTGTAGATAGGATTAAGGCATTTGCCTATTTCAAAAAATCTGTTGACGAAGGAGATAAAAATCCTCTGTGGGTGATGGAGAATGATCCTATATGGGGTTATACGGATTCTATATGGTGGTTAGCTTTCTGCTATGAACATGGAGAGGGTTGTCTAAAAAATCCTGTTATAGCTTTTGATTTATACAAGAAAGGGCACGAAAAAGGGCTTCATCCCTGTACTTACCGTATGGGCTTATGCCACATCTATGGTAATGGATGTCAAAAGGATGAAAAGTATGGTCGTCAATTGATCCAAAACGCCGCAAATAACGGATATGAGGCTGCTCAAAAATGGCTTCAAAATAACTAATAAAAACATTATACAATAACTAATAAGAACATACTACTATGAATATAGAACAAATAATCGCATTACGCGAAAAGATACAGACACTCGTGGATGCTCATCCCGAGGAGTTGCAGGAGTTGTTTCAGTCCTGCGACAGCACGGTGCTCGATAGCGCTGAAAAGATAAAAAAGGAGTATGCACAGAAGGTAAATCCCGACCGTCAACTCCACATCGGAATCGTAGGCAGAGTGAAGGCCGGCAAGTCGTCGCTTTTGAACTCGTTGCTGTTTGATGGTAAGGATGTTTTGCCTAAAGCAGCCACTCCAATGACTGCTGCTCTTACCAAGTTGTATTACAGTGAAAAACTTACTGTGAAAATCAATTTTTTTGAGCAATCAGACATTGATGAATTAAAGAAAAAGTCGGCTGATTATGAGAGGATCCTTAAATCAAAGATTGAGGATGTATATAAGAAGCAGGTTGAAATTTATGTCAAGAAAAACAAGAAAGAACCTGGTAGTTCAGAACAGCAGGAACTCCGTAAGAATTCTGAAAGAATGGCTGTAAACGACCTCAGAGAGAACAATCTAATTCTTTCTGGAGCAGCAGAGCAATACAAAATGTATCTTGATGCTCCTCAAGATGTAAAAGACCATCTTGGTAAACCTATTGAGATAAATCCCGAAAAGATGTCGGATATTGCTGATCAACTTGGCAATTACGTGGGTTCTACTGGCAAATATACTGCCATTACAAGTAATGTTGAGATTGGTTTTCCTAACGAGCAACTTAGGGATATCACTGTAGTTGACACTCCTGGATTCGATGATCCTGTGCCTTCGCGAGATACATTGGCGAGGGAAGCGCTTAAGGTTTGTGACGCAATTTTCGTATTGAGTCCATCGGGTAGTTTCTGTAACGACCAAGACAGAAACAACATTGCCAAAATAGAAAAAGGAGAAGGAATTCAAGAGGTTTACGTGATTGCAAGCCGAATTGATGAAGACCTCGGTAACGAGTTCTATGACGGAGAGGATATCAAACAAGAACTTGAGAAGATTGTGGAAAGCATTTCGGGCACATTGAAACGCATGCTTGAGAATATGAAGAACCGCAACGACGTCTCTTTGGACCTCATCAACAAATTGGCGGCAAGTACAGGAACAAACCTTCTCTACACTTCTGGAATGTGTCAGTCACTATACGAAAATTGGGACAACCGCGACAGTTGGCACGATGAGCAGTCTGATGTATGGGGCCGTCTTATAGAGACTTATCCCGACCTTTTTGCCTCTGAGGATGAGACTGCAAGAGAATTTCTCAAGATTATCGGCAATGTGGATGCCGTCCGCTCTAAAATCCAGGAAGTGGCCAAATCCAAAGAGGAGATTCTTGCCAAGCGAGAGAAGGATTTCATGGATGCTAAGTTCAATGGCGTAAAAGATGTAATCTCTACATTGGCCAATGGTATTGACGCTCAAAAATCCGATATAGAGAGTGCAGATCTTGATTCATTGATTGAAGCGCAAAAGAAACAGTCTGAAAATTTTGGGAACCTTCAATCCGATTTTATTGATGCGTTCGAGGAATGTGTGGAAGTGTTCATTGATAATGCGAAAGATAATCTCAAAGAAATTGTCAACAGTGCCTACAAGGAAAGCAAGTCTGGGATGGAAAATAGTCAGGGGACCACAGAAAAGGAGATTGTCAGCAAGCACACACGCGTGGAGCGCGACCGTGTGAAAGACAGTGGATTAGGTGGCATGTGGGACCGTTTTTGGGGGTCTGGAGACGATGGATACCATTATGTGGAGCGTACTGTGCCATACGAAACAGTGGATGTGGTCAATGTGGATACCGTGAACTGTCACAAGGTTTGCTCCTCCATCAACGACTTTGCTATGGATATTTCCAATATCATGAACGATTATGTGGAGCATTTGAAGCGAAAATTCAAGATATCACTCAAGAGTATTTTGCTTGAGGTTTGGGGCAAATACGAGGCTACTGACTATTGTAGTTCAGCAGTAAGGTCGTCACAAGCAGGCGCAATAGTTAACAACATGCCAGAGGTCAGCTTTGATATCGATTGGAAACTTCCGTCCGACTTGCAGACGGGAGGAACGTTGGAAGACGATGAGGCGGTGGAGTTCAACCACGCAGCCAACGATGCACTCAAGGATTTGAAGCGCACTTGTGAGAATGAGATAAGGGCCTATTGTGACCAATTGAAAGATTCTTTCAATCCTTCCGAAATGACAAACATGGTTCTCGAAAAAATGCAAAAGCAAATTGCCGAAATGGAGGATAAGGTAAGGAACAAAAAGGAGACTCTTTATCATTTGCAAAAAGTCAAAGAAGAGGTAATGGTGATTAAAAACGAGATTGACAACGCTAAGTAATGGAAGAAATAGACATTAAGCAATTGACCTCTGATTATGAGAATTCTCAAAATCAGTTGAAATTCGTTGCTGCGGTACTGTCGGCCAAGGCGGAGAACAATGACAGCAGTCAGTGCTTGAAAAGGTTCTCCGACCTTTTGGATATCGATTTTGCCAAATTCGCAAGCGACGAACACACATACCCCAAGGATGCATGGGCATTGAGCGAATTAAAACATTTGGAACAGACACTAAAAAGCGTGTCAATGTTTCCGATGCTCTACACCAAGAATATAATCTCGGTGGCGGGAGGATTCTCCAGTGGAAAGTCAAAATTTTTGAATACGTTTTTTCAAAATTGCGATGTTAAACTTTCCATTGGCATCAAGCCTGTTACTGCCATTCCAACGTATATAGTATCCGACAAGGCTTCTAAAGTAGTGGCTTTTACCAATGACGGACGCAGAGCTGAGATACCAACGGATATTTTTGCCAAGATAGATCATAACATGATAGATTCTTTGGGATTCAACTTAAAGAATATCATGCCATACGTAACGGTTGCCACCAATTTCAAGGAGAATTTGGCGGAACAACTGCAGAATGTGTGTTTTATTGATACTCCTGGATATGATCCATCCGGTGATAACGCTGAGGAAGATTCATCTATTGCATTCGATGCCATAAGAGATTCGAGTGCCATCATATGGGCTATCAATGTTAAGGACGGCACTATCCATGAAAAGAGTGTCGGGTTTATCAACAAAATAAAGGAAGACGACCCGAACAAAAAAATATATGTAGTCTGCACCAAGGCCGATCTTGCCAAATCGCAGATTCAGAAAGTAATGGCTGAGGTCCGTGACAAATTGGAGGAAAATGGAATTGAGATTGACGGTATCTCTGCCTATGCTTCCAAGGAAGTGAGAAACGCAGAAAACAAGAAACTGATAGACAGTTTTGTGGGTGAGGAATATATGTTTGAGGAAAACGAGACTTCTGTTTTCGATTTCATCAAGAGCCAAAATTCTGTTCTCATCAATATCAACAAACGCTGCACCGAGATCAATGACAAAATAGACGAGGTGTTCGACGATTACAAAGAATGCATTGAGAAAGACCTTGCAAAGTTGAAGGAACAGAAGGCAAAAGAGAGGGAACTGAGGCTTCGTATTGAACAATACAAGGACAAAATGGAGCGTCAATTGGAAGACGCACGTTCATCCTCGGGGGGCAATTACTATTCCAAGTATAAATCAGGGGGGCGTTCTAACAATACGAATATAGAGGAACTTGACTTTGACGTGGATTTCTCCACATTCTGGAAGGATTATTCCAATCAAGACGAACGCAATATTAAAAAGGTCGATGAAATCCGCAATGCCATGAAGAAGGCCGTCAACGAATTCTTCAAGCAGTTGCTCCCGGCCGACGCGTTCCGTTGTCCGCATTGTAATGCAACAATCGATCCGGATACTACATTCTGTCCTTTCTGTGGAGAGAAAATCATTAAGGGGAACAAACCCAAGACTAAAATTTGCCCCGAATGTGGTACCGAGAACGATGGAGATGCATTGTTCTGTAATAATTGCGGCACTCCACTAAACAAGTAATATCATGAAAATCTGTAAGAACTGTAACATAGAATATGAAGAAGGCAAATTCTGCAAGAAATGTGGAGAACCTCTCGTTGATAAGGAAGAACAAACTCTTGCATGCTCTCACTGTGGCAAAAAGTTGGATCCCAACGTGAAATTCTGTCCCGAGTGCGGCAAAAAAGTAGCACCTCAGAAATTGCTATGCTCACGCTGTGGCATGGAACTGAAGCCGGATATGAAATTCTGCCCCGAGTGCGGAACAAAGGTGGTTGAGGAAACAAAGGAAGAAAAACAAGTATCGGACGAGCAAGAAACAAGTCACTCAACTACAGAATCAACGAAAAAAGATTCGAAGAAAAAGAGTGCACATAACAAGAAGTCAGATATAGAACGTCGCAGCAAAAGCACCAGAAAAAAAGCACGAGGAGAACAACCAAGCAACGAATATGACCCTGACGATAAAATTGAATGTCCAGCATGTGGAGAGGATGCATATTCTATAGATGAGGATGATGTTTACAAATGTACCAATTGCGATTGGCAAGGCGAAGAGTCTGATCCTGACGACGCAATTGACTGTCCCTCTTGTGGAGAGACAATCTATCGCACAACAATCACAGACATGTACAAATGCTGTAACTGCCACTCTAATTTTGAGGCGGAAGACACTATAGATTGTCCTAAATGTGGCGAAACTGCCTATCTAAAAGAAGGAACTGACAGTTATATGTGTTCTGATTGTGACTGGCAAGGGAAAGAATATGATCCTGACGACACTTGTGAATGTGCAGAATGCGACGAAACGGCTTACTATGTAAGTGATGATGATGAGTATGTGTGTGCCGAATGTGGTTGGCATGGACAAAAACATATAGAATGCCCAGCATGCGGAGAAAATGCGTTTTATAGATCAGTCGGTTCTCCCGACTATAAATGCAGCAAGTGTGATTGGGAGGGTAACGAATATGACCCTGACGATTCTATTGACTGCCCTAAATGTGGCGAAACCGCTTATATGACAGATGGATATTATGTATGTTGTAAGTGTAAGTCCGAATATGACCCTGACGATAAAATTGAATGTCCAGCATGTGGAGAGGATGCATATTCTATAGATGAGGATGATGTTTACAAATGTACCAATTGCGATTGGCAAGGCGAAGAGTCTGATCCTGACGACGCAATTGACTGTCCCTCTTGTGGAGAGACAATCTATCGCACAACAATCACAGACATGTACAAATGCTGTAACTGCCACTCTAATTTTGAGGCGGAAGACACTATAGATTGTCCTAAATGTGGCGAAACTGCCTATCTAAAAGAAGGAACTGACAGTTATATGTGTTCTGATTGTGACTGGCAAGGGAAAGAATATGATCCTGACGACACTTGTGAATGTGCAGAATGCGACGAAACGGCTTACTATGTAAGTGATGATGATGAGTATGTGTGTGCCGAATGTGGTTGGCATGGACAAAAACATATAGAATGCCCAGCATGCGGAGAAAATGCGTTTTATAGATCAGTCGGTTCTCCCGACTATAAATGCAGCAAGTGTGATTGGGAGGGTAACGAATATGACCCTGACGATTCTATTGACTGCCCTAAATGTGGCGAAACCGCTTATATGACAGATGGATATTATGTATGTTGTAAGTGTAAGTCCGAATATGACCCTGACGATAAAATTGAATGTCCAGCATGTGGAGAGGATGCATATTCTATAGATGAGGATGATGTTTACAAATGTACCAATTGCGATTGGCAAGGCGAAGAGTCTGATCCTGACGACGCAATTGACTGTCCCTCTTGTGGAGAGACAATCTATCGCACAACAATCACAGACATGTACAAATGCTGTAACTGCCACTCTAATTTTGAGGCGGAAGACACTATAGATTGTCCTAAATGTGGCGAAACTGCCTATCTAAAAGAAGGAACTGATAGTTATATGTGTTCTGATTGTGACTGGCAAGGGAAAGAATATGACCCTGACGACACCTGCGACTGTCCAGAATGTGATGAAACGGCTTACTATGTAAGTGATGATGGTGAGTATGTCTGCTTCGAATGTGGTTGGCATGGGGATGAACCTGATGACGAAGATGATAGCGATGATTGAATGCATTTGAATTCAATTGTTTATTTTTTTTATTTTTATTACTTGGCATTATGAAACTTTGTAAAAATTGTGAAATAGAATATGAGGCTGGCCAATTCTGCAAGAAATGTGGAAACACTCTGGTTGATAAAGACGAGCAAGTTCTTACCTGTGCCAACTGTGGCAACAAACTGGAGCCTGGCGTAAAATTCTGTCCCGAGTGTGGCACCAAGGTAGCAGTTCAGAAATTGGTATGTTCAGGCTGCGGAATAGAGTTGAAACCCGGTGTAAAATTTTGCCCTGAGTGCGGAACAAAGTTTGACAAGGAAAACAAAGAAGAAAAAAAGGAAGAATCAACTACTGTCCGTACCGAAACATCAAATATCCTACTTGATGTAACTTTAGCATACGCAGAGAAGAACACCAAGGAGATTATCTCAGTTTTGGAATCTTGTGGATTCGACCATGAATACGCAAAAGAAACTGTAAATTGCGCTCCCCTTACTATTAAGGAAAATGTTCCAGAAAACGAGGCACTATCTATTAAAGAAATATTAGAAAAGGCAGGTGCTGAAGTGGAGCTCGAATATGCAGGTGCAGAAGAACAATTTATCCAAGTCAGCTTGGAATCAGTAGGATCCAGCAACCTACAAGTTATTAATATATTACACGAAGTTTGCAAGTATAACTTAACGGAATCAAAACTTATCGTTGAGAGAATACCGGCTCTCATCAAAGAAGCATGTACAAAATACGAAGCAGACTCTATTAAAAAAGCGTTTGAAACGATAGGATGCCAAATTAAATTCGAATATGTTCATTATGTTGACCTTGGACTTCCAAGCGGATTATTGTGGGCCGATTGCAATGTAGGAGCTTCAAAACCAGAAGATTTCGGTAATCCTTTCGAATGGGGAGACATAAATCCCGCACCACAAGGTATAAATCCTAAAGATTATACCCATGTGGATAGCTTAATAGATTCTAATGGTTTCCTTATAGCAACATATGATGCAGCAAGCAAAAATTGGGGAAACAAATGGAAAATGCCTACTAAATTTGATTTTCGGGAATTAATATATGAATGCTCTTGGTCTAGTACACGAGAGTCTGCCGTTTGGAAGATTGTCAGCAAATCAAATGGGAATTCAATTTTCCTTCCATACGGTGTTGAATATTGGTCATCTTATTCAGAATCTTATAAAGAAGATAGAAAAGTCTATATCCTTAAAAATAGTGCTGTTGATGAAACTTTTGTAAGTTCGATGAGTTCTTGGTGGAAACATGGTTGGACAACTGCAAAATTTATCCGTCCCGTATTAAGGAAACATGCAAGAAGCAATCAGAAATAACGCCCCCTTTATATGTACATCATATCATAGATTCGGCGAGATAGTTTTTGATCTTATCGACAAAATATTAATATAATTTATGCAAACAACCACCCTCGAATTCCCCCACAACGCCCGCACCGTCTATACGGCGACAAAGAGACTTTTTAGCAAACAGACGAAGTTCTCTTCCGTTGAATGCCATGATGAATTGTTCGTCGTTGAAGCCCGTCACGGTGCCCTGCTTTCGCCCTTCAGCGAGAATGTGAAACTGAAAGTGGTGGCAACGGGCACACAAAGTTGCAAGGTTGTCATTGAGTCTTCTTCGCGCTCCATGCTCAATCTGTTGAATTTTGGCGCCAACAAGGGAAATGTCTCCGACTTATGTGATTACATAAACAACGAGGTGCACAGACTCTGTCAATCGGGCGAAATAGCAATGGCGAATCAAGAGAATCACTCCTCTATTCGTTTTAAGTCTCCAGATATAAAATTTAAACAATAAATATATGACACACGCAACATTCCATCCAGGCGATATTCTAAAAGCTGCTCGCGGCTTATATTTTCACTACGGCGTTTATGTAGGGAATAACAGAGTGGTTCATTTCTGCGCTACGGGCAAGGATGAACTCAACGCGGCTTCCGCTGATGTTATAGAAACATCGTTCTCTCGATTCTCCAAAGGCGACTTCGTTTCTGTTGATACGCAGGAGATTCCCTTGTTTGAACGGGATGAGATAGTCCGCCGTGCACGCAAGTCAATCGGTACAAAACTTGGCTCTTACAATCTGTTCAGCAACAACTGCGAGCACTTCGCCAACTGGTGCAGATGCGGAAAATTGGTGTCGCACCAGAGGCTCTTGATGGATTGCGTCGTCGATGAGATATTTCCGGAAGGTAGCTTTGGCAGAGATATTAAGGATATCGCTGTCTCTTTCTTCCAAAAGGAAGAGAAGGATATCATGTCTTTTTATAATGAAGATCAATTGTCTAAATAATGCAATTCTCTCACTCTCGAATTTCCACATTCAGCCCGCACCGACTATACAGCAGTGAAAAAACGTTTTTTTAGAATTTTATATTTGATGGAATTGATCAATGCCACACGAAGATTTGATTTTATATGTGAATAATTCATTGAAAATTCTATATTTTTGCAAAAAGCGTTGTTATGTATGGAAAGCGTAAAAGTTGGCGTAGGTCAATGTGATTCTGTAGAAACCATTTTGAACGCCTTTTTCAATATAGTTGAAGAAGAAACAAAGTTTGATAATAGCCAAGTAAACTCAAACTTGTTTAATATGTTGTTGTCTATATGGAATACGAAAAAGTATTTTTCGAAAATTTCAATTCCTTATGAATTGAAAAATGCTAATGATTCTATAATAGTACAACAACTTATTAAAAACATAAAACAGTTTGCTCCGGTTTGTTATCATTCTTATATTCACTACTTGTTAGGTGAATTAATATGTAATATTCAGCAACATTCAAAAGCGAATAATGCATGGGTAGATCTTTGGTATAACAATGCTTTGAATTGTATTGAACTGTGTGTTGTTGACGATGGGATATCAATTCACGGAAGCTATATCGAAAATAATGTCTATTGTGATAAACTTGAATATGGAGATGCGTCAGCGATAAACATAGCTAGGTGTGGATACTCCACAAAAAATAGACCTGAGGCAGAGAATCGTGGATTTGGGATATCCACCAATATGAAAATTATTACAGATGTCTTAGATGGTGTGTTTTCTATTTGTTCTGGGAATGCATTATTTCTAAAGGATGGCCCCAAAGCTAAGATATTAGTTCTGCCCAAAGGAATTGAATGGAAAGGGACAATCATTATTGCTAGATTGTCGCTGGACAATTCTCAATTTAATATGTATGATTATATTTATTAGGATTATATGAAACATATCATAAAAATTTCAGATAGTTTAGGCAATGAATTATCAACGCGTTTGATAATTGAGAATTTTGCAAAGACATTGACAAAAGAAGATGAGTATTTGTTCGATATGTCTGGCGTATCATTTATTTCACGTTCTGTGGCAGATGAATTGTTCAATATTTCGTTTTGCGATTATCATGTAGTATTGGCAAATATGGAACCGTTTGTTCAAAAAATGATGAATGTTGTTTCTGTGAGCCGCTTCAAAACAAGAGACCTCAAACAAGACGACATAGAAATTATTCATTGCGAAACAATAAAAGATCTTTCCGATTGTCTTTTGTCGGTTTGATTTTACCCCAATAATGTAATCCACCTCTCTCGAATTTCCACATTCAGCCCGTACCGTTTACACGACGTTGAGAAGGTACTGGCTTTTTTATGAAATTTCATATTTGACGGAATGGATTTGCCACAAATCACGGAATGAAAACTCCATATTTGACGGAATAAATTTACTTCAAATCACGGAATAAAATCGCCATATTTGACGGAATGAATTTGCTTCAAATCACGGAATTTTGATATTTATTTTTGATTTTCAGTTTGTTTTGAATATTTTTGTCGTGTAAAAAACGGATGGAAATGTCAAATTTTGAATATAAAAAACGTATAGCAGATGGAATACTCGAGAAGAAATTAAAATCTTCTGGAGCAGTGTTGGTGGAGGGACCCAAATGGTGTGGAAAAACAACTACGTCAGAACAGCATTCAAATAGTGTGAATTATATTTCAGACCCTGTCAATCTCCACAGAAACATGATTCTTGCAGAGGTTGATATAAATGCTTTGCTTGACGGTGATAAGCCATTATTATTGGATGAGTGGCAGATTATCCCTCAATTATGGGATGCAGTGCGTTTTGCGGTAGATCATAGTAAAGGAATCGGGCAATTCATACTTACTGGTTCTGCAGTTCCAGTGGATGCTGAAGAACAAAAGAAAATTAATCATACAGGCACAGGTCGAATAACAACGCTTAGAATGCGTCCTATGTCTTTGTGGGAGTCTGAAGATAGCAATGGAGAGGTAAGTTTAGAGTATTTATTTGATAATCCCAATGCAGTAATTTTCAGTGAGTCGGGTGCCTCTATTGAAGATATTGCTTTTCTTATATGTAGAGGTGGTTGGCCTATATCAACTACTTTGGAAAAAGAATATGCTCTTGAGACTGCTTTCTCCTATTATAAGGCTGTGACAGAAGTTGATATTTCACGAATTGATGGAGTCAAACGTAATACGACTCGAGCCAAACGATTAATGCGTTCTCTTGCTCGTCATCAGGGTAGTCAGGTTACATTGTCAGGAATCAAATCTGATATGTCTTCAAATGATACGGAATCATTAGATGTCGATACCATATCTTCTTACATAGAGGCGTTAAAAAAAATATTTGTAATTGAAGATATGGAAGCCTGGAATCCAAATTTGCGTTCTAAGGCAGCTATTAGATCTGCTGACACAAGGTATTTTGTCGATTCGTCCATTGCAACTGCCGCTTTGGGTGTTGGACCATTAGATTTAATAAACGATCTTAATACAATGGGACTTTTATTTGAAACAATGGCAGTCAGAGATTTGAGAGTCTATGCCGAATCTCTTGATGGAGAGTTGTTTCATTATAGAGATAGCAATGGATTGGAATGTGATTCTGTCATTCATCTACGAAATGGCAAGTATGGACTTGTTGAGATAAAACTTGGAGGTCAACAACTTATTGAAGAAGGAGCCAAAACTTTAAATAAGTTTGCTTCTATGATTGATGTCGATAAGATGAAGTCTCCTTCTTTTAAAATGATTCTTACGGCGGTTGGAAATATTGCTTACAGAAGAGACGATGGAATTTATGTTGTCCCGATTAGTTGTTTGAAAAATTAGAAGAGATTCCACCGCTCTCGAATTCCCACATGCCCGTACCGTCTATATGACGGAGTGGAATGACACTTAAAATAGAGATCAAGATAGTCAACTGTCGGCAATCTTATTTTGAACTACTGATATGTATAATTTACAATCTACTCAAACTGAATGATTTAGTAGATTTTCAATATTTTCATTATGCTAATAGAAAAGGATATTAATTCACTAAAAAAAGAGGCTAAAGAGGGAGATGTCTCATCTCAAATCATTTTGGGATATCATTACCTTTATGGATTCAACATTCAACGTAATTTATATGAATCGTATGAGATATTTAGAAGTTTAGCAGAGCAAGGCTATACTTATGCCATAGATGCTTTGAAGAATTGTTTTTCTTCGCCTGGAGTCCTTGATGAAAACTTTAAGGAAATATATCAAGACCTTCGTGACATTATTGAAGTATGGGATCAAAATGAAATCCACCAATCGAAACACGCACTCCAAACTCTACGTCTATTAAACCATCCTCGCTACAATCGTCTTTTGGCCGATTGCTTTCTCGATGGTTACGGATTGCCAAAAAACGAACGGCAAGGATTTGCTTTGTATGAATATATGCAAGAGAAGTTGGACTGGGTAGAAGTGCGATACGCTTGCTGTCTCCTCTACGGCATTGGTACGGAACAAGATTTTAACAAGGGGTATTATTGGCTTAATAAAATTCATGAAGGTGATTCGGGGAATGGTGAGGCAAGTTATTATTTGGCTCTTTGTTACATTAATGGATGGGGATGCGGAATTGATCAAAAAAGAGCTCTTTCCTTATTCAAAGAGTCTGCCAACCAAGGATTTAAGAAAGCATATTATGATATAGGCGTCATGTACAGGTTCGGTGAGGGTGTTGAAATTGATATGGAGAAGGCCATTTCCTTTTATCAAAAAGGATTGAATGCAGGTATATCAGTTTGCGCTGTAAATCTTGGTGTCGTTTATGAGAAAGGTATTAACGAGGTGCCAGTAGATATAAAAAAGGCACAAAAGTATTACCTTGCTGGAATTGATTTAGGGAATTCGGATTGTATGTTCAATTTAGGTCTTTTATACTACAATGGTATTTTAGACAATGGCAAACCAGACTTCAAAAATGCTGTTCGCTATTTTGAAATGGCCGCAGAATTAGGAGAACCAGACTCTATGTATCATTTAGGACTATGTTATCTAAATGGGAATGGTGTCGACAAGAATCAAGAAGTTGCTTTAGATTTGTTTGTTGATGCAGCAAGAAAAGGACTTACTTCTGCTCAGCAATTGTTAAAAGAAAACTATCTTATGCGTTAGATAATTACAAGCAACAGGAAAAAATTGGATGGAAGAGTACCTGGCCAATACAATTTCACCCAAACAAAACGAATAGTAACCGATAAAAGCCTTATATAAAAACTAAAAAGATATGAGAAAAAATAAAAGAATAGAAATCGAACGTAGATTTTCTATAGTAGAGAAAGTGATAGAAAACACTAATTATAAAAATATGGAGGAATATTTCCCCATTGCAGAAGAATTAGAAGCACTTATAAATGAATTCAGCTGGATAGATATTATTTTTGGATCTAAAGAAGATACTGATTTAAAAAGACGTATTAGTATTACTTTTCATAAACTCAACAATATATATAGAGAAAATAATAAAGAATTTTACGAGTCGGCGAATATATAGTCGAAACTTTTAATTAAACATACACATACACTTAAGGCAATCACAGAACGCAAGCCTCAAGTGTATAATTTCGAAACAAAATAACTATGAGAAGTAAAAAGAGAGAAAAAATTGAGAGGAGATTCGTTATTTTAGTAAATAGAGTCCATAATCTTAATTATCAAAATGTAAAAGATTACTGTTCAATTGCTAAAGAATTTACTAGTTTACTAAATGAATTTAATATAATAGACTTGTTGATTGTTAGAAAAACTGAAGATCTTCAATTATACAATCAAATTAGTAATCTCTACAATTCTTGTTCGGAGAAATTTGAACAAGAAAATAAAGAGTTTTGTGATAAAGTGGAAAATACACTTTTGTAGTGTAAAATAGAATTTAATCAAAGTTTGTGAAGGGGAAGTGTCTTTACAAGCCTAAAGTATATAATTCCGAAAGAAAATAACATAGACTGGAATAGTTGATATACAATAATGCAATCCACCAACTTGAATTTCTACATTCAGCCTGTCCCTTCTACACGGCAATAAAGAGGTACGGGCTTTTTTGCAAAAAACATATTTCAAAAAATGATTTTCTTAAAAATGCAATACGAAATTACTATATTTTTTCGATTGGACAAATAAAACTGTAATTAGAAATTTATATGATTTCCATATCTTTGCATAGTTAAGGATACGCTATCGCTTTTTTTTATCAGACGCCACTCTGGCTAAGAAATAATACATAAACCACTTTGCGATTTTTCACATTTACAAAAACTCATTTCAAAAAAATGATTAAATTTGAGAAAAAGTCTTACTAACAATAAAACGATTCGTCTTTATGGAACACATCTACAACATCATCATAAATGGGATTGAAGATAATTATCACCATCGCTTTCAATATACCTACAGCAGAATGAATGTTGAGGTGTTGATTGCCTCAAATAGCTTTGTCATGGTTTACAAAACAGGAGTCCAAAAGACACCTGAGGAAATTTGGAAAAGTAATGTGGTAGAAGACGGCATCAGGAAATGTTTATTGGCCCAATTGATTTTCTTCGGACACAACTGCGCATTTGAAAAAGTGATGATCAAAGAACGAGGCGCTGACAACATGGGAATCATCAAAGAGCCAAGAATATATAACCTTATCCCAAGCAACATTGAGGTTGATTTGCCCGCCCTTAAAGACGAACGATTTGTCGCCGAATACCTGATGAAATGGGTAAGGAGCAAATACGAATCTGGCATTGCCGCCCTTTTCTCCTACATATACGCAAAATCGAAAATATGTGAAGAAGACAAATTCACCTACTATTGGCGCGCCTTTAACGGCATCTATAACAGCATAGCCCAGGCAACCAATGAGAACGGGGGAAACGTAAACACAGAAAAGGAATGCCTCAAAAATTGGCTAAAGGAGAATGGCTATCAAACATACTTAGTTTCCGCTTTCTTCAACAGAAACTACGCTATCGATAACGATTATTCGGAAGCAGAAAAGAAAACCAGACACTTTTTCTACACAATCAGAGACAAGGCCGCAAAAGCGTCATGGACTCCTGCCGACGTCAAAAATGCCCTCAACGCCAACGGTAACAAGAATCGAAACTTGGCCGTTCTTTTAGGCTTGGAAGAACATCTTCATTCCTCTGATGCCGATATGATGCAAATTGAGGTCAATGGACAAAAACGAGCGCTAAAGACCTCTTTGTATGGATACATGATGACGGAATTCGCCTACCATATCAGGTGCGAATATTTCCACGCCGCCAGACCAATTCTATTGTACACGACATTGTCTAATCCTGAATACAGAGGGCTTGAACTAGCCAATGCCCTACTTGAACATTACCTCGACACCCACATACTAAAAGAGGTAAAGGATAAAATTAATCTGGAAAGAGAATTATTATTATAACCTTCCAAACAGCAAATCCTTTCTTACATTTCATCAGACAACAAAGGGGCAAATTGCCGACGCACCACGAATTCCCTAAAAAAAAGAGGGCGTATCATCGATACACCCTCCTTTATCCTTGTTTGTTACAAGATTAAGCGTTAGCCTTTACCTTATCAACTACAGCCTTGAAAGCCTCTGGTTGGTTCATAGCCAAATCGGCCAAAACCTTGCGGTTGATTTCGATACCAGACTTGTGGATAAGACCCATCAACTTTGAGTATGACAAATCCTCCAAACGAGCTGCTGCATTGATACGTTGGATCCACAATGCACGGAAGTTACGCTTCTTGTTCTTACGGTCACGGTAAGCATACAAAAGACCCTTTTCCCAAGTGTTCTTTGCAACTGTCCATACGTTCTTTCTTGCACCGTAGTAACCTCTTGTTAACTTTAAAATTTTCTTTCTTTTTGCTCTTGAAGCAACGTGATTTACTGATCTTGGCATTTTATTTAGTATTTTGAATGTTAGCGCCTAAAAGGTCTTAAATGCTAAACATTCGATTAATAAAATTAAAAATTAACTCCTTGTATTTAAGCAATTACTTCATTGCGAGCAAAGCTTTAACTTCAGCAGTATCGCAAGCTGCAACCAAGCCCATGTGGGTCAAAGCTCTCTTCTGCTTTGTTGTCTTCTTCGTCAAGATGTGACGCTTAAATGCATGTTTTCTCTTAATCTTTCCTGATCCGGTAAGGACAAACCTCTTTTTGGCACCGGAATTAGTCTTAATTTTTGGCATTTTTTTAATTTTTAATTTTTATTTAACTACACGGCTCAACACCGCTGATTTTTCTTATTTTGCTTTTTTCTTTGGAGAAAGTTGGATGATCATACGCTTACCCTCCAAAAGAGGAAGCTGGTCAACCTTCGCATACTCCTCCAAGTCATTAGCGAAACGGAGCAACAAAACTTCACCTTGCTCCTTGAACAAAATCGAACGTCCCTTGAAGAAGACATAAGCCTTAATCTTAGAACCGTCGTTCAAGAACTCGATGGCGTGCTTCAATTTGAAATTGTAGTCATGGTCATCTGTTTGAGGTCCGAAACGAATCTCCTTCACAACGACCTTTGTTGCCTTCGCCTTCAACTCCTTCTCACGCTTCTTCTGCTGATAAAGGAATTTTTGGTAATCAGTAACTCTACAAACAGGAGGTTCCGCATTTGGAGAGATCTCGACCAAGTCAAGACCTTGTTCTTCCGCTATTTGACGAGCTTGCTCAATTGTATAAACACCTTGCTCTACGTTTTCTCCTACCAAACGGACTTCTTTTACACGGATGCGCTCATTCACTCTATGCTGCATTTCCTTGCCACCATTGGAATTTGCACTTCCATTCCTACCACTTGTAGGGGAAGTTCCTGCATCCGGTTTCTTAAAAAATGGTTTAGTTGCGATAATTAAATCCTCCTAATTTTACTTAAACTTACTGATAATTAATTATTTGAATTAAAATTGGTTCATCATTTGACGCACCTCTTCCTTCAATTCATCTGCAAAGGTAGTAAATTTCATCGAACCTTTATCACCTTCGCCCTGTTTTCTTACAGAAACTTCATCATTTTCTTCTTCCTTCTCTCCTACAATGAGCATATAAGGAATTCTCTTCAACTCATTATCACGGATCTTTCTTCCGATTTTCTCGTTTCTGTCGTCAACAACTGCACGTACATCGTTGGCATCCAAATACTCAGCCACCTTGTGTGCATAGTCGTTATACTTCTCACTGATAGGAAGAACCACCACTTGTTCTGGGGTCAACCACAATGGGAACTTACCGCCTGTATGCTCAATCAACACAGCAACGAAACGCTCCATCGAACCGAATGGGGCACGGTGAATCATCACTGGTCTGTGCTTTTGGTTATCCTCGCCGACATACTCCAACTCGAAACGCTCAGGCAAGTTGTAATCGACTTGGATAGTACCCAACTGCCATCTACGACCGATAGCGTCCTTCACCATGAAGTCAAGTTTAGGACCATAGAAAGCAGCCTCTCCATACTCAACTCTTGCTGGCATTCCCTTCTCCTTACAAGCCTCGACAATAGCAGCCTCTGCTTTTGCCCAGTTCTCGTCAGAACCTACATATTTAGTCTTGTTGTTTGGATCACGCAATGAAATTTGAGCCTCGAAGTTTTTGAAATCCAAAGCCTTGAAAATAATTGCGATGATATCCATCACACGAATGAACTCATCTTTCACCTGGTCAGGACGGCAATAGATGTGCGCATCATCTTGTGTAAACGAACGAACACGTGTCAAACCGTGCAACTCACCACTTTGCTCGTAGCGATATACTGTTCCGAACTCTGCCAAACGCAAAGGAAGGTCACGATATGAACGAGGTTGCCACTTGTAAATCATACAGTGGTGAGGGCAGTTCATCGGCTTCAACAAATAAACCTCGCCCTCCTCTGGAGTAGTGATAGGTTGGAAGCTGTCTGCTCCATAGTGATCCCAGTGGCCTGAAGTAACATACAAATTTTTGTTACCGATGTGCGGAGTCATAACTTGTTGGTAACCGAACTTCTTTTGAATACGCTTCAAGAAATCCTCCAAACGTAGGCGAAGTGCAGTTCCCTTTGGCAACCACATAGGCAATCCCTTACCCACCATATCGGTGAACATGAACAAGCCCATCTCCTTACCAATCTTACGGTGGTCACGCTTCTTAGCCTCCTCCATAAGTGCCAAGTACTCATCCAACATCTTCTTCTTAGGGAAGGTGATAGCATACAAACGCGTCAACTGCTTGCGTTTCTCATCACCACGCCAGTAAGCACCGGCCAATGATGTAATCTTGATTGCCTTGATTGGAGAAACATCTGCCAAGTGTGGGCCACGGCACAAATCTGTAAAATCGCCCTGCTCGTAAACAGTGATCTTACCATCCTCCAACTCGCTGATCAACTCTGTCTTATAAACTTCATTCTTATCGCCGAAGAATTTCATTGCATCGGCCTTCGTAATGTCTTTTCTTGTCAAAGATTGCTTTGTAGCAACAATTTCTGCCATCTTCTTCTCAATGGCTGCGAAATCAGACTCCTTCAAAACCACGTCACCCAAATCGATGTCATAGTAGAATCCGTTTTCGATTGCAGGTCCGATACCGAACTTGACATTCGGATACAAAGCTTGCAAAGCTTGCGCCATCAAGTGGGCTGAAGTATGCCAGAAGGTGTGCTTTCCTTCTTCATCTTCAAACTTATGCAACTTGATAGAACAATCCTCATTGATAGGACGATTCAAGTCGCGCACCTCATCATTCACACTAATAGAAAGCACTTCTTGAGCCAAACGTTGGCTAATGCTTTCTGCGATTTGCATACCTGTTGTTCCGTTTTCGTACTCACGAACAGAACCATCTGGAAATGTTACCTTTATCATATTTCTTATTTTCTAACCACGTACAAATGTGGTCAATCCTAATTTTTACGAAACGCAAAGATAAAATGTTTTTATATTAATCGAAAATTTAGCGGAAGAGATTTTTCCACAGCTTCGACAACAAACTGCTAAACGACAAAGAGGGGAATGACTCTCCATCACTCCCCTCTTCCCTATTTAATCTTCAATTATTTATCTCATCAACGTGAAGTGGCCGACATAGAACTTGTCGATCTCGTCGATGTT